>JAPLLY010000030.1 GCA_026387315.1 Candidatus Omnitrophota bacterium | reverse complement strand
GTTGCGCTTGCGCCATATGTCACAACTCCGGTTGTTACGACAACTGTTGCAGTTCCTTCCATAGAAAGTATGCCATTTACAGTTGGTGTAGTAGCGAATGTCTTTACGCTAGTGCCGCTTAACGTAAGGTTGTTGTATGTAGTAACCTTACATGCTGTTTGATTACCAGCCGCATTAAAGTTTACTGTATTGCCAACGGCAGTTGCCGTAATTGTGGTGATCGTGGAAGTGCCTCCGATGTTTAAAGTACCAGTAGCTGTATTGGTTAATCCGCCTGTTCCTGTCAATGCAGTCGCAACGGTGAGGGCATCATTGTTTGCGAGAGTGACTCCTGTAACCGTAACACTCGGGATCGAAAACGTTCCGGTTAATGCTTGTGCATTCGTATTAAAAGTCTGCACACCGCTGCCAGCGGTAAAGGTACCGCTGTTAGTAATCCCACCCTGGAAAGTACAGGTTGAATTACCTGAGTTGTTCCAGGTAGCGCCGGCATTAATCGTTACTAAACCAGCGAAAGTTTTAGTACCTGCAGCATTATTTATGGTCAAGTTACCACTCGTCCCCTGACCAACAGTGGCCGTGCTAGATACGGTTATGGTAAAGCCGCCCACGATAAGCGATCCACCATCACTAATAAGTATTGAGGTGCAAGCCGCATCAGCAGTCACTGTTACAGTAACACCGCTATTAATTGTAACGGTATCGCCAGCAATAGGAACTGAAGATCCGCCCCAGGTCGCAATAACGTTCCAGTTTCCGGTTACACTCGCTGTACGGGAAGCATCCCAGTTATAACTATTACCATCGTGGTCTATGCCATCACCGACAATAAGCCTGGAGTTCAGATTATATGAATCATATACATTAACATATGAAACTTCAAATGCTCCCTGCGGATCTATATACCAACGGGTTCCTTCTTGGGTTGATCTAAGTAAGATCTTATCAAGTGAGCCATGAGTATTCTCCCTGCCCGCTAAATACAGAGTATTCATAATCGTCTGCGTTTTTCCTGCCTCAAAGTAGAGGTTTTTATTGGAGGTAATACAGCTAAAATTATAAAATGTGTTATTGCCGCTAATTATTGAGGATCTTGAGGCATCATAGAAAACCACGTTAGAGGTACCAGTAAGGAAATCACCATTTCCATGTGTCCAATTTCCGCCCACAGTAATGGTATTGGAACCAGCGTCTAAGGTACCGCTATTTATGGTGATATCGCCTTTGACGGTGAGATCGCGGATCAGTGTAATTTTGCCGGTATAACCATCTATGGTTAGCTTGGCAATCGTGCCGCCAAAACTTTCATCAAGATAAGAGTCTTTATTGGGATTGATGCCAGTGGTGCCGTCAAAAGTGACGATATCAAACACGGTAGGAACTGTGCCTGAATCCCAGTTATTGGGATCAGACCAAAAAGAAGATAGACCCTGCCCAGTCCAGTATGGATCAAGGTCCAAATTGAAGTTATTGCCGAGTGAACTAGAATGTATTGCCTTTAGCGGAGGCCCGCGGATATTATTTAAATTAAAGATTAAAGAATATTGAATATCAGTTTGACCTTGAGGATTAATGCTCCATTGTTTTGCGGGATCTATAGAAGTTAAAGTAAGCAATCTACCGTATTCGCCTCTAAAAGTTAAATTCCCCACTATCACTTGGGTATTTTGGGAATCGAATCTGACAATTTTTCCCGGCTCAGTAATGGAAAAATCATAAAAAATATTGCTGCCTCTTACCAAGGCGTCTTGGGCAGACACTAGCAAAACCCGGGAAAATTGCGGATTAAAATTTCCTAAATTAACCCAATCCTTGCCGATTTCATAAACCGTATTATTGGCATTAAGGGTAACTCCGGGGTTTATTAGCAGAGACCCCTTGGTTATAATCTGCGAATCTATCCATTGATTGAAAATTGCCGGCGCGCCGCCCTGCCTAAGGACTAGGTCTCCGGCAGAGTTAACATTGGCAAGCGCACTCTCGCCTGATGCCTGAATTGTAATATCGCCATATTCAACGGTAGCGATAGTTGTGACTTTTTCCTGCTTAAACGCGCCAACTCCATCCAAATCGCTATCCGCAATAAAATCAAGATTACCTGAATAAGTGATAACATCCGCATCTACTGTAATACCCTGAGCAGCTTCTATCTTTGTATTACCGATACTTATAAATTCAGAAGAGACACCTATGAAATCTTGCGATTGAATAATAATAGCTGCTTTCTTTTCAGCCGGTGCCTGCGAAATAGACTCTAACGTTCCAGAAATATTCACATTATTATTTGCCACTATCTTGATTACTCCACCTTCTTCTACTATGCCCGTTGCCTTCACCATCCCTGTCTGGTTTACCGCGTTCTTGAAAATATTACGCGCGGTTTTTACGGTCATGGCCACCTGGACGCCTTCAATCTTTCCGGAATTAGCCACAGCATCTTTTACTTTTTCTCCTTGCATATCCACAACTTCGCCGCTTGTATTTTCGTTTATCTCAACTCCGATCAGACCTCTTCTGTCAAAACTCACTGTAGTTTTATCACCCGATGCCAAATGAACAGCGCCAGCCTTAGCCAGTATGATACCTGTGTTTTGCACCGCGCTACCCATTAAGCCAATATTATTGCCCTCAATCCTTCCTTCATTCAGCACCTGCGCATACGTGCTTCCTTCGCGGTGTTGGAAAACATAATTTCCATTTACAAAATTATTTGTGGAGATATCCAGAGTAGAAACAACCATATTATCAACATTGACTTTTGCGCTAGGGGCGAAATAAATACCGTTCGTATTTACAAAAACCCATAAACCTTTATCACAGTTAATACCACCGAAAATATTAGACGGCGAATTACCAACCACCTTATTCAGCATCCTGCTATCAGCGGATGGCAGCATTATATTAACCGATGCATTACTACCAACATTAAAAGACAAAAAGCTCATGACGCTGGTTGTACTTGCAGAGGTTATAGTCATTAAGTTAGCTGCTTGATCGATATTAACTTGCGCTCCTCCAGCATCGCTGATAACTGGAAGCTCGTTAGGCGAGAGGGCGCCATTGCCTTCTTCAGCAAAAATAATACCGTTGAAAGCAACAAAAATTACAGCTACACAGAGAATTACATAAAATCTAACCCGTTTATTCCGCATAGACTATATTCTTTTGCACATTAAAATCATAATATTAAGAAACTATATTTCGCCTTGAAACGTGAAATAAAATGTAGACGGACCTGAACCACTTTGAGGCTTATCCCCCACATGCTTAGCCCATTCAAGCCTAAGATTAAAGTTATTATTGAAACGTATCCTTAAGCCACCCCCGATTCCCATAAGAAATTTATCTTTTCTCTCTCCGGACAAGGCCTTTCTATTTCTCCCGCCGCCCATATCTACAAAAAACACCGGTTGAATCTGGCGCTGTAACGGCACTTCAGAATGCGGGAATTTCCAAGAAGCAGGTATCAGATACAGGGGAAACACCCAATCAAAGTTTAAATTCCCGCCGATATCAGCAAGATAATCTCCTTCGGGATAACCACGCACTGAATTCATCCCTCCCAACTGAAATTGCTCCGACGATGGAAGCGTGTGGGTTGCCCACTGAAAACCAGAACGCAAAATACAATAACTATCAAAGAACATTTGTTGGGTACGGCTTAAGAATTGCTCGTATTTAAAGAAAAACCCGCCTGTTCCTTCTCGGCTTGATGTTGGATGGTTTCGCGATGACGCGCCTAAAAAATTTTGCGTGGAAAAATTAAATCTTGGCGTAAAGACAGTCTGACCAAAATTATCGTTGGAAATAAAGTTGAATTCAAAATATGGTATACGCAACTGATCATTTGCGGTGATATCGCCGTCTATTTTTTTCTTTATTGATTTAATGTCCAAGCCTACTTTTACAGTAGTTTCTAAATCATCGGACAGATATAATTCCTTAACTAAATACGGCGTATACATCTGGGTTTCGCCGGTAATATCAAAAGGCTCAAATTCTTTACCGAGCTTCATCCTAAAATAAGTCATATCCATGCCAACTTCTGTACCAAACGTATCAACCGGGATACTGTAGCCGACGAACTGGCCAAAAGAGCTTTTTGAAAGAATTGTGCTTGAAAATAACTTATCGCCGTTTCCGGTTACATTGATGCCGCGCACTGTAAAAGATGTCCGATATTTTCCGGTCAGACGGGTTCCTAAATTATCCTCACCAACGCCAAAATGCCACGGAAAATGATCTTTTATTTTCAGTGTTATATCCGAGGCCCCCGGTTCCTTACCGGCAGAAATAACGGCCTTAGCTTCAAGATCAGGATTTTTATTAAGGCGCAAAATATCACCCTGGAGTTTTTGGACATTCAAAGGTTCTTTTTTTTTGATGTGAAAATATTTTTTGATCAAGGATGCGGGAAACCATTTATTCCCCTCAATAGTCAGTTCACCCATTCCGCCTTCTACAATTTTTATCTCAACCATGCCATCTTTTATCTCCTGCTCGGGAATGAAAACGTTGGTAGTGAGATATCCTTTTTGCTCGTATTTCTTATTTATTTTTTCAACAATAACATCCAGATCATCAAAGGTTACTTGTTTACTGAGGTATGGCTCATAGACAGGCCGAAAGTCCTCAGGCCTAAGTATAGTATTACCAATAACTTCTACTCCTTTTAAAATAAACGCTGGCTTATGCGGCACAAGCGCTTTCTTCTTTTCAATTTCTACCTTTAGAGACTTGGCTTTTTGCAGCTGCTCCCGCTCTCTCTGGGACTGCGCTTTAAAACGCTCCGCCTGCGCGCCAACCTCATCGCCAGGAGACGGATTCTCCGCGTTTGCCTGTAAAGGCAGTAGAACAAATGACAGAAAAATAACCAATATAATTATTGCTGTGCGAGGCATATGTTTATTATATCGCTCTTCGTCAAAAACATGCTATGTCTTATTTCGAAATGCAGCATTAAGGAAATAATTACATTTATTTTAGCAAAAAATAACCTGGTAGTCTATAATTATCTTGCCGGCATAAACTAAGAGAGAATTTGGCCTATTTAGGCGATAAAGTGGTTCAATTCAGAGAGGCTTTTTAAACAGCTTGTGATGCGGAAGCTTTCGATATATGGCCAATAAGTATAATGCCCTAAGTCTTTAACACAGCGAAATAAAATGAAGGCTATCGACCGTATCCGTTCAATAGCCTTCATTTTATTTTGAAACATTTCCTCACCTTTTACTCAAATATTTTGTTTTATAACTAATTTATTATCAGGCACTTATGTAAACTGTCTACTCTATATGTGTCATGAGGAGTGACTACATACTATGGTAAACCCAAGCAGTTCCTCTACCATTGATACAAGCAAAACAGATTGTTTGGAGACGGTATCAATTGCCTTTTTTTGCTCCTCATTAAGATGGCCATATGACCCGTCTTGAAGTAATGATATGTTTCCACTAATCACTCCCAACGGCGTACGCAGTTTATGCGAGATAAGAGTTAAAGTATCCTGTTTTAGAAATTCCTCACTGCGCGCCGCGGTAACATCACGTAAAATAAAAACAATACTTAGCAGCTCTCCGGCAGAATTTTTTATCAGATCCAAATTCGCCTCTAGATATAATACCTTTGTCATTTCTGATTCTCGGCGCACAATATCAAATGTTTTATGCGAAATCGTTAAATCCATAAGCGCTTCTTTATTTATAGAAACAGAATAATTCGTAAATAACTTTTCGACCAAATTAACATTCGCCGGATCAGTAATATTTAAGTACTTTAATATTGCCGCGTTGCTATCTTTAATTAGATAATCTGGGCTGCAGATAGCAATGCCATCGCTTATTTTATCAACCACTACTTTAAATTTCTCGTTTTCATCTAACTGCCGCAGATAATAACTTATCTTGAGCATGGACTTAACTCTTGCTAATAATTCAACCTTATCAAAAGGCTTGGAGATAAAATCATCGCATCCTGCCTCCAGGGCTTTTATCTTATCTTGCGTCTCCTTAAGCACAGTTACCATCACCACCGGGATAAGCCGCGTCTTTTCATCAGCACGCAATTTCTTCAACACTTCTATGCCGGACATATTGGGCATCATTACGTCCAACAGAATCAGATCGATTTGATTACCAGAAAGTTTTTCCAGCGCTTCTTGGCCGCTTACCGCCTTGACAATTTCATAACCTTGCGGAACAAGGTATGCTTCAAGAAGTTCAATATTTTGGAATTGGTCATCAACAACTAAAATTACTGGCTTATCTTTCATTCTCTACCTCTTTTGAGTTTGACTTTTCAGCGCTTCAGAAAAATCACTTAATAAATTCACTAATTTCTTTCGCAAAAGTGCGCGTATTTATCGGCTTACCAATAAATCCGGAATTAGATATGTCTTTTATCTCTTCTCTGCCTTCTACCATTACAGAAGCAGTCACGAAAACAATTGGAATATCGCTTGTTTCTTTGTCTTGACGCAATATCCTGGCGGCTTCGCTGCCGCGCATATCTGGAAGCCGCACATCCATAATTATAATATCCGGTTTTTCTTTCTTGGCAACGGCAATTCCGCTGGAAGCATCTTGAGCTACAAATACTTCGAAGCCAGCGACCTCCAAAAGGTCTTTTTCCAGCAGCAGATTGTTTCCATTATCATCGACAATTAATGCTCTTTTATCCATCTCATACCACCTTTCTAGATATAATCGGAAAAGTAAACCTGACTTGGGTACCTTTACTTAGCCCCTCTGACACTACGGAAAACTTCCCGCCGTGCAGCTCAACCAGCTTTTTAGAGAGCGGCAAACCTAGCCCGGTCCCCTCAGTTACCCGTGAATATGTTGTAAAAAAAAAAAAAAACCCTTCAAATATTTTCTCCATGTTTTCAGCCGCTATACCCGCCCCCGTATCCCAGACCACTATTTCTATCTCGGAATCAGTTTTCTTCGCGCGCAGGCCGATTTTACCACCCTCGGGGGTAAATTTAACCGCGTTTGAAAGCAGGTTGTAAAGTATCTCTTTTACTTTGAGCTCATCCGCCTCAATATTCGGCAGATCTTCGGTTATTTCAAGCAACATTTGAAGTTTCTTTTTACTAACCATATCCGTTACCAACAGTGAAATATCATTTAACAGGCTTTTCATGGGTAAGCTGGATAATGCCAGCTTCATCTTTCCAGCTTCAACTTTTGACATATCGAGTATCTGATTTATCAGTAAAAGAAGATGTTTTCCGCTGGTTAAAACATACTCAACGTATTTTTTCTGCTTCTCATTAAGCAATCCAAAAGTCTCGTCGTATAATATCTCAGAGAAACCATTAATGGAGTTAAGCGGGGTTCTGAGCTCATGCGACATGTTTGCCAGGAACTCGGATTTTGCCCGGGTGGCACGTTTTAACTCAGCGGCCAACTCCTGTAACTCTTCATGGGCTTTTTCCAGGCCTTTTTCAATCTCCCTGCGCTCGGTAATATCCTCGATAGCCAAAAGAATAATCCGCTCCTTGCCCGTCCCTCGTTCAATTTGCCGGGCATTCAAAAGCATTATGCGCCTGCCGATGGTAGCGAAATCGTGTTCAACCTCATAGTTATCAAAGGTCGTCTTTTGAGGAAGAATGGTTTCCAGCAGTTCCCGCAGCTTGGGAATATTCCACTGTTTATTGCCAAGGTCATAAATAAGCTGCCCCACGGTCTCTTCAGGCTTTACCTTAAAGAATTCATAAAAGGAGCGGCTGACCGTGACCACCCTGAGGTCTTGATCCAGAGAAATCAAGGGTTCGCGCACCGTGTTGATGAAACTCTCAGCGAATTCGCTGGCTTCATCTGCGGATTTTTTAATAACCGCCAGTTCTTTTCGGGTCTTTTCC
>JAPLLY010000004.1 GCA_026387315.1 Candidatus Omnitrophota bacterium | reverse complement strand
CTATTGTGCGAATGGCAATGCAAGTATCCAAATTATGCGAAAAACTAAAATAACCAATTGCCCCGGCATACAACGAACGCCTTAAATTCTCCAACTCATCGATAATCTGCATGGCACGGATCTTCGGGCTTCCGGAAACCGTGCCAGCCGGAAACGCTGCTTTTAATACATCATAGATATCAAACCTTTTTTTGTCAAGTACAGCGCTTACCTGGCTAACCAGATGCATAACATGAGAATATTTTTCTACGCGCATAAAATCATCAACCTTAACCCGGCCTAGCTTGCTAATCCGGCCTAAATCATTCCGGCCTAAATCTACTAACATCAAATGTTCAGCTCTTTCTTTCTCATCAGCCAAGAGTTCCTTCTCCAGCGCGCAATCTTGCTTTTGGTTTTTTCCCCTCCAGCGCGTACCGGCAATCGGACGCGTCTGGACTAGACCGTTCTCGCTGCGTACGAGCATCTCCGGGCTTGAACCGACGATAGAAAAATCCTTAAGTTTTAAATAATACATATAAGGTGAAGGATTAAGGCTGCGTAAAGCCCGATAGATCGCAAAATCATTTTTTCGCGTCTTAACCTTAAAACGCTGAGATAAAACTACCTGAATAATATCACCCTGTTTTATATACGCCTGAGCCTGCTTAACCATCCGGACAAATTCTGGCTGCTTAAGATTACTAGTTACTTGCAGTTGGCCAAGCTGACTTCTGCCATCTTGCGGAATAACGCGCTTATTGAAATTACCGTGAATTGCCTCAATCTTTCTAATGGCCTCTTGGTAAAGTTGCTTTTTCTTAAACAGGTTGGAGTTTTTTGGTAAAATAACATTACTTAAAATTTTGATCGATTGATTTAGCCGGTCAAAAATTAAAAGCGTATCGGTTAAGATTAAAAGTATATCCGGTATTTTCAGATAATCTTTATTTTTATCCGGAATATTCTCAAAGAACCTTACTATATCATATCCGATATAACCCACCAGGCCGCCATAAAAACGCGGCAGGCCCGCTGCCTCTACACTTCGAAAATCCCGCATTATTTTTTTAATCTCGTCAATTGGCGTTCCCCGGGTAATAAAACTCCTTCTCTTATTAATCTGTGGATAAATAATTTCTATATTTCTGGCTTGGCTTTTAAAAATCAAGCCAGGATTCGTGCCTAGGAATGAATAACGGGAGATCTTTTCCTGGCCTTCAACCGATTCCAAAAGAAAAGAATAATCCCCTTTCTCCATCTTTAAAAAAACAGAAACCGGAGTATCCAAATCGGCATTTATCTCTTTATAGACCGGAATAACATTACCCTTTTTTGTTAGTTTTAAAAACTCTTTTAATGTTGGTTTATACATAAACTTAAAAGTAAAAACGCAAAAGGTAAAACTATAATTTAAAAGTTAAATCTTTTTAATTTTGACTTGTAGTTTTGACTTTTTACTTTTAACTTTTGACTTTTGTTATTTTATTCTTCTATAAAAACACGACCTGTTTCCTGTATGACATGCTTTACCAACCTGGCGTACCTTAATTAAAAGCGCATCCAAATCGCAATCATAAGCCACAGACTTAACGAACTGGAAATGCCCGCTGGTTGCCCCCTTAACCCAATACTCTTTTCTTGAACGCGACCAAAAACAAGTTTTTCCTAGGGCGAAAGTACGGCGCAGCGATTCCTTATTCATATAAGCCAACATCAATACTTCTTTATCTTTATAATCCTGGATAATTGCCGGTATCAGCCCATTCTGGTCAAACTTTAAACTCGCTAATTTAAATAATGTCTTTTTCACTTAAATTATCCCTTCCTTTTCAAATATTAGTCTTAAGTCTTAAGCTGTAAGTTATAAGCTTACGGCTTATTCAGAATTTAACGCTCTCAATCCAACCTCACTGCTACTCCTCTTGCTTTTAAATAACTCTTTACCTGCCTAATACTAAGCTCCTGATAGTGGAAAAGTGAAGCCGCTAAAGCCGCGTCCGCGTTAGCCTGGACAAAAACATTATAAAAATCCTCTAAGCGCCCCGCTCCACCGGAGGCAATTACCGGAATATTTACTTTTTGGGTAATCGCCCGGGTCAACTCCAAATCATAACCATCCCTAGCTCCATCGCAATCCATACTCGTCAGGAGGATTTCCCCTGCCCCAAGCCGAGCGGCCTTTTGGGCCCAAACCTCCGCGTCAATCCTCGTAGGCGTCCGGCCGCCGTTAATAAATACCTCCCAATGATCAATTTGTTTTTTCGCATCTATAGCCACTACGATGCATTGACTGCCAAATCTTTTCGCGGCAGTACTGATTAACTCCGGGAATTTTACTGCCTGAGTATTAAGCGAAACCTTTTCCGCTCCGGCATTTAAAAGATCACGGATATCGCCGATTTCCCCTATGCCTCCGCCAACCGTAAAGGGCATAAAAATATTCCTGGCGATTTTTTCAACCAGATCCACTAAAGTTTTTCTATTTTCAAAACTAGCAGTAATATCCAAAAACACTAATTCATCGGCGCCCTGCTGGTCATAGGCCCTGGCCGCCTCCACCGGATCGCCAGCATCACGCAATTGGAGGAATTTTACCCCCTTGACTACGCGGCCTTCTTTAATATCCAGGCAGGGAATTATGCGTTTACTTAACATAATAAATCATACGTGTCCAAATAAATCGTTATACATCGGCGAGAAATTAATTTCAAGATATCAAAACTGTCATGCCCGCGAAAGCGGGCATCAAAAAAGCATTCTTGCCGAGATTCCCGCTTTCGCGGGAATGACATATCCTGTATACTACCTACTCTATATTTCCTTACTTAACCTTCTTCTCCAAATAATCTTTTAAAATCATCCAGGTATCCTTGCCCACTCTGCCATCCGCATGAAGATTATTCGCTTTCTGAAATCCCCTTACTGCTTTGCGTGTTTTCTTCCCCATCTTACCGTCGAGGACCCCCTGATAATAACCAGCATTTTTTAAAGCGGTTTGAATCTGTTTCGGATCCGCTTGTTGTTTAACTTCGCCGGCTTTACTCACATTCACATTAACATCTTCACTGCTCTGTACCGGAGATTCTTTTAAACTATTAATTTCATCGTCTTTTTCCTTTAACTGCGTCTCCAGCGCTAAAACCTTATTACGTAATCCCTGATTTAACAATGCATCATTTTTGTTCATCGTAGCGCATCCACTTAAAACAAAAATACCCGCCGCTACTAACCCTAACCACCAGCCTTTCTTTACCATATTCTCTCCCCCTTCCGTTGGTTTTGAATAAATTAAACGTTAATTAATTAATTTCAAGGCTTCCACTAAAGTAAATTTACCTTCATACAAAGCTTTACCAATAATCACCCCTGACAATCCATGTTTTTTAAGCTGATTAAGTTTTACTAAATCTTGTAGGCCACAGACCCCTCCAGAAGCAATGATATTTAGCCCGGTTAACTTAAGCAATTCTTTAATCCCTGAAATATTTGACCCAGCCAAAGTACCATCCTTGGAAATATCCGTATAAATTAACTGCTTAAAACCGATTGTTTTTAACTCCTGGGCAAAAACCAATGTAGTTTTGCCTGCCCCGCAATTCCACCCTTGTGTCAGGACCTTTCCGCGTTTAGCATCAATGCTTACAATAATTTTTTCTCCAAATTTTTTCCAAGCTTGCTTTAAGAATTTCGCGTCGCTAGCTGCCTTAGTGCCTAAAATAACCCTTTGCACCCCCAAACTAAGCAGCTTAGATATTGTTTCCATGCTCCTTACTCCGCCGCCAAATTCTACCGGCAGGCCAACCTGAGTGATGATCTTTTTTAAAACTTCTAAATTTTTAGGCGCGCCGCTAGCAGCCCCATCCAGATCCACAATGTGTAAAAATTTTGCTCCCTGCCTAGCCCAATGTTTGGCCACCTTGGCCGGATCGGCCGAATAAACCTTCTGGCGGTTAAACTTACCCTGAAAAAGCCTGACTACTTTACCGCACTTTAAGTCTATCGCGGGTATAATTAGCATAAATTCACAAAATTATTAATTATCTTTAATCCCACAGCCTGGCTTTTTTCCGGATGAAACTGCACCCCATAAATATTATCTTGATGTAAAACACAACCAAACTCTAACCCATAATCGCTTGTTGCGGCAATCACGGATTTATCGCTGGGTTGAGGATAATAGGAATGACAAAAATAAACTTGGGCGTTGCCGCTGATACCGCTTAATAAAAGGCAGTCTTGGGCAACCACCTTACAATCATTCCATCCCATATGCGGAACTTTCAAGCCGCCTCCAGAACTAAATTTCACCACCTGGCCTTTTAAAATACCTAACCCCCGGCTAATTTTGGCCTCTTGGCTAGCATCCAACAAAAGCTGCATCCCTAAACAAATTCCCAGAAACGGCTTTTTACAGTTAACCTGTTGGTGAATAACGCTGATTAAATCCAGCTTCTTTAATTCCACCATCGCGTCATCAAAAGCGCCCACTCCGGGTAAAATTATTTTATCCGCCAAGCTTATTTCGCTTTTTTTATTAGTGATTACCGGCTCAGCGCCGCTTACTTGAATGCTCTTAGCCACGCTATGAATATTGCCCATACAATAGTCGATAATCGCGATCTTCATTAGTCAATCACGCCTTTAGTCGAAGGGATACCTTTTCTACGCGGATCAATTCCAGTGGCTTGATCCAAAGCAATACCCAAAGCTTTAAATACCGGCTCTAAATTAGTATGTAAATCTCGATTGCCGCCTTTTAGTTCAATTATCAAATTCAGGCCCATATTTTTCGCGAACGATTCAAAAAAATGATTCGCGTATTCCAAGGAATATTCTTCTGTCTTAGAAATTTCAGGGCTCAAAAAACCCGCGGGCCTCTGAACTTGAATCCCTTTAAAAAAACTCCTGCCGCTTATATCAACTGTAACATTAGCCGTCACTTCTTCCATGGGTACCGACGCTGAACCAATACGATTAATTCCCGCTTTTTCACCTAGCGCCTTCTTAAAAACTTGGCCTAAAACTATACCCACATCTTCATTGGTATGATGAATATCTATATTAAAATCCCCCCAATTAACTATCGCTTCCAAATCAAAATGGCCCCAGTAAGCGAATAGATCCAACATATGATCAAGCAAGCCGATACCGGTTTTGATCTTTCTTTCTTCTGTGCCATCAATATTTAATTTAATCGATATTTCTGTTTCGTTCGTTTTTCTGTTAACTTCCGCGATTCTTTTTTCCATTTCTCTCCTTAAAGGGGCTATACTTTTCTAGAGAATCACGGGAATCATGGGGACGGTTCTCTTATTTTAGAGAACCGTCCCCTGGTTTCTCGGAAAAAACAGAACCGTCCCCTGGATTTTACACAAACCTGCTCTTTACCGAATCCACATGCTTCTGCAGGCCTTCAATGCCGGCAATCTTTTCTAAAGGCTCGCGTATTTTCTCCAGCGCCTTTTTGGAATAACTAATAATGTGGCTGCTCTTAATAAAATCCGTAACGCTTAAACCAGAGAAGAACCTGGCTGTGCCCTGCGTAGGCAGTACATGGCTGGGGCCGGCAACATAATCTCCCAGGGCCACCGGGCTATAAGGGCCTAAGAATATTGCTCCGGCATTTTTTATACCCTTAAGCAGTTTCCCTGGATTCTGCACCAGAATTTCTAAATGCTCAGGGGCAATCTTATTGGCAATTTCAACCGCCTGTTTTAAATTCTTGGTTAAAATAATATACCCATTAAACCCATCCATTTGCGATTTCACTTCTTTAGCTAAACCTTTGGAATTGGTAATTAATATCGCTAAGCCCTTAGCATGCTCGGCTTGAGCGGCTAAATCAGCGACAATAAATTTCGGGTCACTAAAACGATTAGCAATCACCACCAGTTCCGTGGGGCCGGCAATCATATCAATATCCACCCTGCCAAAAACCTGCCGTTTGGCTTCGCTAACGTAAATATTTCCCGGGCCAACAATCTTATCCACCCTGGGAATAACCTTGGTCCCATAAGCTAAGGCGGCAATTCCCTGCGCCCCTCCCACTCGGTAAATCTCATCAACCTTGAGCAGGTCGGCAACCACTAAAATATGCGGGTTAATATAACCGTTTTTATCCGGCGGGCTGATCAAAACAATCTTTTTCACCCCGGCCAGCTTAGCCGGCAGCACCGTCATATAAACAGTAGAAACCAACGGGGCAGTCCCGGCCGGAATATAAACACCAACTTTTTCTAAAGAAGTATAATTTTCACCCAACACTACTCCTTCGGTTCCCTTCATCCTCCAGGATTTACGCAGCTGTTTGCGATAAAAACGGTTTACGTTTTCAATAACCACTTTCAGTGAACTGACAAAATGCGGGCTGATATTGGCATAAGCGCCGCTGATTTCAATCTCTGAAACCTTTAATTGCCTAGGCATTAATTTTACCCCATCAAACTTCTTGGTATATTTAATTAACGCCTCATCCCCAAACAAACGCACATCATCAATGATCTTTCTAACCTTATCCTCAACCCGAAGTTGGCGCAATTGGCCGCGGTTATAAATCTTCTCTAATTTTTTACTGGTAAATCGAATTATCTTCATCTTAACCTCAACTTTAGCCTATTTATGGCGAATTTTTTATTATATCTCTTAATTGCTCAAAAGCCAATGTAAAGTTTTCAGGCTGGGTTCCGCCTGCCTGGGCAAAATCTCCTCTGCCGCCACCTGAACCGCCAATAATTGGAGCAGCCTGGCGAATTAATGCTCCGGCATCCATCCCTCTAGATAATAAATCCGGCGTAACGGCAATAACCAAAAAAGCCTTTTTCTGCTCTTTATCCTGCGAGCCTAAAACAACCACTGCGCAAGATAGCTTCTCTTTTAGCTTATCCGCCAAAAGCCGCAAAGCAGGCATATCCAAATCATCCTCCAGCGAAAAAATAACATTAATATCGCGAATCTTCACACTTTTCGCTATAAGCCTTGGCAAGGCATCAACCAAACTGTTTTTTATTTCAACACTACGCTTCTTTTCTTTTTCTTTGGATTCCTTTAAATTCTGCTTTTTAACAGCTTCTTTGGCCGCTTTTTGCTCTTGCTCCTTAATAAACTGCTGGGCAAATCCAGCAGTAGCGCCTTCAATTCTCCTTACACCGCTGGCAACTGAACCTTCGCTAAGTATCTTGATAAGGCCGATTTCACTGACCTGGCTAAGATGCGTTCCCGCACATAACTCTTTTGAAATATCTCCGATGAAAACCACGCGCACATTTTCAGCGTACTTTTCCTCAAAAAAAGCTAATGCCCCTGCTTTCTTTGCGTCTTTAAAAGCCATCTCCTGGCAATTTATTGCCTGATTTTTAGCAATAAAGCTATTCGCTGCCTGCTCAACCCTAGAAATTTCCTCCACGGACAACCCTTTAAAATGCGTAAAATCAAAACGAAATTTTTCTTCGCCAACCAAAGACCCCTGCTGCTGGACATGGTTTCCTAAAACTTTTCGTAAAGCTGCCTGCAAAACATGTGTTGCAGTATGATTTCTGGCGATATTTTGCCTACGCGCAATATCAATCTTGGCGGTTAGAGTATCTGTGCTCTTAAAAGTACCTGATTTAATCTTGCCAATATGTAAAATAACATTACCCATCTTTTGAGTATCCCGCACCTCAAAGACATTCCTGCCATTTATTAATTCCCCGGTATCACCTACCTGTCCTCCGGATTCCGCGTAGAAGGGAGTCTGGTCTAAAACAATCTGCAAATTATCCCCTGCTAAAACCTCGGTTACTTCTTTTGCGTCTTTTAAAATTGCCAAAATTTTTGATTCTGTAGAATTTTCTTGATAACCGGTAAACTTAGTATCTTTAACTTTAATATCCAGGCCTTTAGCGCTAAATACATCGCCCTGCATTGCACTGCCTAATTTTGAGCGGGCCTTCTGCTGCCCCATGGCTTGCTGGAATGCCTTTTCTGAGAAACTTATCTTATGTTTATCCAGCCACTGGCCAGTTAGCTCCACAGGAATTCCATAAGTATCATGAAGCAAAAAGACTATATTTCCCACAGTTTCAGGATTTGGATTTTCTATGAATTCAGTGAACTTACTTTTGAATAATTCCTCGCTTGCGCCAAGCGTATTAATAAAGTTTTTTTCTTCAGCTAAAACCATCTGAGCAATATCTTCCTGCCGATTAGTTAACTCCGGATACGCTTTGCGCATTATTTCAGCTACAATTGGCACTAAACGGTAAAGAAAAGGCTCTTTAATTCCCAGGCTGATTAAATGTAAAATGGACTTACGGATTAATTTTCTTACTACATAACCTCTTGCCTCATTGGAAGGCAATATCCCGTCAGAAATAGAAAACACCACTGCCCGAACATGATCAGCAATAGCATAAAATGTTTCTAAGGGGACTGTCCCCGGCCTGCCCGCCGACGCACCAGTGGCGGGAGAGGACTGTCCCCGAATTATCTCTTTTATTATCGGTTGGAACAGCTCAGTTTCAAAATTGCTTTTTGCCCCCTGCATCAGGGCAGTTAATCTTTCCAGCCCCATACCGGTATCAATATTTTTATTAGGCAAAGGCTCTAAAGAACCATCGGGTTTACGGTTGAATTGAGTAAATACTAAATTCCAAATTTCAGCAAACCTGCCACAGCTGCAAGCCGGCGTACAGCTGGATTTCTTACAGCCAACATCTTCTCCAAAATCAAAAAATATTTCTGAACATGGGCCGCATGGGCCATTGGGCCCTTTAGTTTTAGCTTCCGCCGGCCAAAAATTATCCTTATCTCCTAACCTGATAATTCTATTTACCGGAATTTTTACTACATTCTTCCAGATAGCATAAGCCTGATCATCATCCTGATATACGGAAACCCAAAGCTTATCTGAAGAAATCTTTAGTTCTTGTGTCAAAAACTCCCAGGCCCAGGATATTGCCTCCTGCTTAAAATAATCTCCAAAAGAAAAATTTCCCAGCATCTCAAAAAAAGTATGGTGCAGGCTGGTTTTGCCGACTTTTTCCAGGTCATCAGTGCGCAAGCAGCGCTGAGCTGTCGCGGCGCGCTTAAATCCGGAATCCCGCCCCATAAACTCATGCTTAAACTGATTCATTCCAGCAGGAGTAAATAATACGGTAGGGTCATCCTTGGGAACCAAAGAATCGCTTTCAATAATCTTATGCTTTCGGGCTTTAAAAAAAGCCAAAAATTTTTCTCTTAAAATATCAGCAGTCATGATTGAAAATAGCGGTAAGTTATAAGCTGTAAGTTATAAGCTGTAAGTTATAAGCTTACATCTTACCGCTTATAACTTATAGCTTATCAAAAACATCCTCCACAACCTCCGCAGAAAACCCTCGGCGCAGCAAATAGCCATAAACCCGCGCCTTGGCTTTAAGCGGCTCTATGCCTTTAATCTTAGAAAATCTTTGCTTAGCTAATTGGCTAACGACTTGGCTTTCATTGTAATGCTCTTTTGCTTGGGATAAAGAATTTTCAATAATCTCTTTATCTAAGCCTTTTTGAATTAATTCCTGTTTGATCCTTCTAAAGCCAAATAGCCGCCTAAGCCGCGAAGCCACCCAACCACGAGCAAAAACGCGATCATCAATAAACTCTTTATCTTTTAAAAAACTAACCGTTCCTTGAGCCAGCTCTTCTGAAAAACCTTTTTGCTTTAACCGTGCCTTGAGCTCATTCTCACTGCGCAGGCGAAACTTCAACAGCAAAAAAGCATAAGCCCTGGCTTTTTCGGCGTTATAGCTATTGGAAACCTTATTCAGCGAGGCTAAACTTCTTGCGTGTTTCTTTTTCAATCTCTTCCTGTAATTTCGGGTTTTCTTTTAAAAACTTTACCGCCGCATCTTTGCCCTGGCCCAGCTTTTTGTCTTGAAATGAAAGCCAGGTGCCGCTTTTGGCAATTACTTCCAAGCTTACCGCCGCATCAATCACTGCGCCGGTTTTGGCAATCCCTTCATTATGCAGGATATCAAACTCTGCCTCGCGAAACGGCGGAGCAATTTTATTTTTAACTACCTTAACCCTGACATGATTGCCAATAACCTTATCCGCTTCTTTTAAGTAAGCAATCCTGCGCACATCCAATCTTACCGAAGAATAGAATTTAAGCGCCCGTCCTCCCGGAGTTGTTTCCGGCGAACCAAACATCACGCCGATTTTTTCGCGGAGTTGATTGATAAAAATTACAGTGGTGCGTGATTTACTGATAGCGCCGGTTAACTTACGCAAGGCCTGCGACATCAGGCGCGCCTGAAGGCCCATATGCGAATCCCCCATTTCCCCTTCGATTTCAGCGCGCGGAGTTAATGCCGCCACCGAATCCACCACCACTAAATCCACAGCATTAGAGCGCACTAAAGTTTCGGTAATCTCCAAAGCCTGCTCACCGGTATCCGGCTGAGATATTAAAAGATCATCCAAATTTACGCCAATAATTTTAGCATAAGTTGAATCAAAAGCATGTTCAGCGTCAATAAATGCCGCCACTCCCCCTTTTTTTTGAATTTCCCTGATTGTGGTTAAAGTCAAGGTAGTTTTACCAGAAGCTTCCGGCCCAAATATCTCAACCACCCTTCCCCGAGGAAGCCCGCCAACCCCCAGAGCCAGGTCCAGAGTAAGCGCGCCAGTAGGTATGCATTCAATATTAACCTTAGTGTGCGCGCCCAGCTTCATAATCGAGCCTTTGCCAAACTGCTTTTCTATCTGCGCCAGCGCCAGCTCCAGCGCTTTATGACGATCCGCTATCTCTTTTTCTTCTTCTTTTTTCTTATCAACTGTCATGCTAACCCTCCACTTTTGAGATTTAAATAAATATTATAACCCGCGCCTATTATACTGTCAAACGAATACTTTAAAACTCTAAATCCTAAACAGTTTTAAGTTATAAGCTGTAAGCTATAAGCTGTAAGTTTTAAGCTTGTTTTGAAAACCATAAAGCATTCGGCCGATTTCATCGGCTAATATTAAGCTGCAAAAAAAATCCCTCCTTTCTACCTTCAATAGACGTACAGAGGAGGGGAATCTAACATATAAATCTGAAAATTACGATTACTTACTTTCTTTTTCTAACCCCATAATTCTTGGATTAAATCTGGCCTGTTTCGTTTTAGGTGCTGAGCCACTTCATTCAAAATAGCGCTCAACGTTCCTACGCGCAGGCCAATACCTCATCCTTGACCATGTGCAGCCTAATAATACGCGGCCTTTGTTTTTCATCGCCAAAATGGCAGCGTACAGCATCCAGCACCTGAGAACGTAGCGCCTCCAAATCATCTGCCTCAGTAATGATACTAACCCCCAAGGCTTTAGCAATATAACCACCTTCAGGCGCCTCTTCAACAATAAATACTACTTCTTCTAATGGCTTTTCCATGCAATTCACCTCCAAAAAAAGTTTAGCACAACCTTAAAAACAAATCAAGCGTTTTAAGCTGTAAGCTATAAGTTTTAAGCTTATTTTGAAAACCATAAAGCATCCGGCCGATTTCATCGGCTAATATTGATAGGCGCCCATAACTGATTTCATCTAAATACTTTAAATCCTGAGCCAAAAGCAGATGATATTTTGTCTCTTCTAACGAACTATCAGCTATATTGCTTCTAGCTTACAGCTTAAGACTTACAGCTGAATTCTACAAAAAAGGATACTCTAGAAAATGTTTAGTGGGAGGGGGACAACAACTAGTATCAACAAGGGTGAAATTG
Organism: Candidatus Omnitrophota bacterium; assembly: GCA_026387315.1. GTDB lineage: Bacteria > Omnitrophota > Gorgyraeia > Gygaellales > Profunditerraquicolaceae > UBA6249. The sequence continues at coordinate 12,396 of JAPLLY010000004.1, read as the reverse complement.
GCACGTATTATAGACATGCGTTACTCTTGCTGGTATACACTTATACTCAGTTGTATCCACAGTAAAAGGCAAAAGGGGTATTACCCGTCCGTCCATTGTATCTGCGCATGCAAGAGGAGGAGTAGTATAATAAGTAGGAACACTAGTACCTGAAAAAGGCAAATTTTTAACATCAAAATTAGTAGTAGCCTGATCGCATGCCCAATAACCACCGGGACAAGAACCGCCACCGCATGCAACAAGACCTGCCAACGCATTATCAACTGAACATATACTTAAAACACTTGTTACAATAAATATCAACAATCCATATTTTATCATTTTAGCCATATAAAACCCCTGGTTTTCTTAAGCGTTTTGTCAAAAGTTTCTATTCTTAATTTTGTTATCTTCTTTGTTAACAGATAGTTTTGAAAAAACGAGTTCCCTCCCCCTTGTGGGGAGGGCTAGGGAGGGGGTCAACTCATCGTACTCCCCCACCCCTAGCCCCTCCCACAAGGGGAGGGGAAATTTATTTAAAATCTTGCATATCTGTAGGTTATGCTTATTCTTCTTAAAACTTTTGACAGTATCTTCTTAAGCCCTACTTCTTAATGAGTGAGCTCTTCATTAAAACAGCAACCTGCTTTTTTAAGATACTAATCTGCTCATTCTGCGCCTTTACCGCTGCCAAAAGAAATCCTAAATAGCCGCTCATGTCAATTGCATCCTTCTGCAAATTAGTAATTTCATCAGGCGAATCTTCAGCGATAACTCCGATATTTCTTTTTGCTCCGGAAATATTTTGATCCTTAAAATTAAAATGCACCACCTCTATTTCCTCAACTTTTTTCAGAATACCCTGATAATCTTGCTTAGAAAGCGGCTGAATATTGGTTTTCTTTTTACGCGAGCTCGTTGCGCAAACAGTGCCAATTGCAGAAATATTACCATCAACTAATAAATTATTATCCCCTGCTTGGCTGTCCCCTCCAACGTGAAGTCCGCCATTAATAGAAAGTTTTGATAAAGGCGACTGCGTCCCGATACCGACGTAGCCATTGTCCAAAATGCTCATTCTCACATTTTCTCCGCTTGTACGAAACTCAAGAGGGCCTCCCCAATGTCTCAAGCCGGCTGCATTAGTAGAATTTGAAAATACATCTATAGGATTCATACCTACGTATTGAACCCGGGCGGCTACTGTGTTACCGCTAATCTTATATACATGAAGGCCAACATAACTGTTTCCGAAACCCGGCGTCATCGTCCCAATGCCGACGTTGCCTTCTACCAACAAAGATGGGTTTGCTGCACTGACATTGACAGAACCAACCGGGCAAGGAGGATCCCAACATACGGTAGCACGATCATAATAGGTAGTTCCTATACCCATCCTCTGCGCCCTTAATTCCCTGTAACTCCCGTAAGGCGAAGGATAATAAGTGGTGATAGTAATATCTTCAGCCAAAACAAAAGTCGAGCAAAAAAACAAAAGAAAAGAAATTAAAAAAATACTTTTTAATAATCTAAACATGGCCACCCCCAAGGTTATATTTTTATTATAATTCATTGATTTTGTTCTGTCAAACGAATTTTACAGCGATAAGCGATAAAGCGATAAGCTGTAAGCGATAAGCTGTAAGCTTACGGCTTACGGCTTACAACTTACAACTTACAACAACTTACCGCTTTCTTGACATTAGCAAAAAATGTGCTAAACTTAACCATTATGGAAGACTCCAATAAACTAAAAGTTGAGCTTGAGCGCACTAAGATTGAACTAAAGATCCTCTATGAGGTTTCCAATGCCATGCGCACCACTTTAAAGCTGGATGAAATCCTCTATATCATCCTTACGGGTGTAACTGCGCATACCGGATTAGGATTTAACCGGGCGATACTCTTTTTGGTCAACGAGAAAGAACAGCTTATTGAAGGAAAAATGGGCATTGGGCCGGAAAACGGAGAAGAAGCTAATATTGCCTGGACCAAGATTGAAGAGGAAAAAATGGACCTGGAAGATTTAATCAATGTCTTTAAAAACTCTGACGCGGTACTAGAGTCAGGCTTTAATCGCCAGGTTAGAAATTTAAAAGTATCCCTGCTTGATAAAAGTGAAAATCCGCTATCTTTGGCAGCATTAGAAGGCATGCCCCTGCATTTAACCAGCCAAGCTATCCTTAAATACCATAACTCACCGGTAATTAAAATACTGGGAAGTCGTGAGCTCCTGCTCATTCCGTTAAAAGCCAAAGACCGGGTAAACGGAATTATTGTCGCGGATAATTTTATCACCAATGACCCGATCACCAAAGACGATATCCACATGCTTACCATGCTGGCTAACCAGGCAGGCCTGGCCATTGAAAATTCTCAGCTTTTTGAATTGACCGTAGAACGCGCGCACTCGGATTACCTGACCAATCTCTGGAATCACGGATACTTTCAGTTTCTACTGCAAACAGAACTGGAAAAAACTAAAGCCACTAAAAATTCTCTTACTTTAATGATGATCGATATTGATGATTTTAAAATTTATAATGATACGCTTGGGCATCAAGCAGGAGATAAAATATTGAGGGCTCTGGCAAACCTCTTACGCAATCAATCCCGCAAGATGGATCAGGTCTGCCGTTATGGCGGAGAGGAATTTACGATTATCCTGCCCCATACGGATAAAAAAGAAGCCTTCTTGATTGCTGAACGCATCAGAATGGATATTCAAAAATACCCTTTCCTGAATGAAGAGATCTTTCCGAATCAACAACTAACGGTAAGCTTAGGGATTGCCACTTTTCCTGAAAATGGCTTGCTGGCCGCGGATTTAATTACCGCTTCAGATAAATCACTCTACCAAGCTAAAAACAAAGGTAAAAATAATACCTACTGCGGTTAAGATGACAAAGCTACCTGCTCTTGGTTTTCCTTCTGGCTTTGTAACTCTCTTTCTTTATTCTGCGATAATTTCACCGAAACAATCTTAGAGACTCCCGACTGTTCCATGGTAATCCCATACATGATATTGGCATTCACAATGGTTTTCTTATTATGCGTAATTACGATAAACTGCGATGTCTTGGCAAACTCCTGCAAAACTCTGGAGAATCTATCCACATTTGCCTCATCCAGGGCAGCATCAATCTCATCCAAAATACAAAATGGCGATGGCTTGACTTTAAAAATCGCGAAAATTAACGCGATTGCCGACATGGCTTTCTCGCCTCCGCTTAACAAAAGGACATTCTGCAATTTCTTTCCCGGGGGACGGCAGATAATTTCAATTCCCGACTCCAAAGGATCCGACTCATCCACCAGAAAAAGCTGCGCGTCCCCGCCGTTAAAAAGCAGGCGGAAATAATTCTTAAACTCCACTTTTACCTTCTCAAATGTCTCCATAAACATCTGCCGGCTGGCGCGGTTAATCTTTAAAATTGCCTGACGCAAAGACTCTTGGGCATCCGCCAGATCCGTCTGCTGCTGAATAAGAAAATCATAGCGCTGCTTTAATTCATCATACTCCTGTATCGCCACTAAATTTACCGTGCCGTAGGCATCCAGCTTCCTTTTTAATTCACTGATCTCTACGGCTAGCGCCTCTTGGCCTAATTCTTTAAGCGGCCCGGTTAAAAGGCCTAAATCCACCTTATAAGCCGATGACATCCTCTCTTTAAGCGTGGTATAGCGATAATCCAGGTCCTTATCCAGCATCTGGAAATTATGCAAACGGTTTTTTATCTGATCCAATTGTTTACGGTCAGCCTCAATCTTTTTTACCACCCCGGCTGTGCCGCTGGAGACCTGATTATATTTAAATTCAATTTCCTCCAGGGCAGTTTTTTTCTGCTCTATCTGGATTTGGCCTTGTTTATTGGTATTCTGACACTGCGTAATTTCAATCTTTAAAATCTCACTTCGCTCTTTGGCTTCGCTAATCTGCCGCTGGATATTTTCCAGGCTCGCCTTATCCTGCGCGTAAGTTTGCTCTAAGATCTTTAAAGTTGCCGCGTCAGAACTAAAACGCCTATGCAGAGCTTGGATTTCAGTCTTAGTCTGGGTAATAAAAACTAAAACCTTTTCACGTAACTTACTGTTCAAAGAGATGGCATCCTCTTCTCGCGCGATTGTATCAAGCCTTTGCCTTTCTTGATTATTTAATTCCTGCAGCTGATTTTGGGCGCTGTCTAAATTTTGCACAAGAATAGAAATCTCCCGGGCAACATCAGTCAGTTCCATTACAATCACATCCTCTTCTTCTTTAATTTTGTCGAATTGCTCCGTAATCGCGGCGTGGTTGGATTCTTTGTTGGCTAAAGTAATCTCATAATTACGCAACTCTAGCTCCAAGCCAGCGGAGGCCTTGGTCAATTCCGAAATACAAACCTGCCGCAGCACCATTCTATTTCTTAGCTCACCGAGATACTCTTGGAGCCTGGCAATCTTCTCATCAATTTTCCGCGTGTCTAATTCAATCGGCTTGGCCTCCCCGCTTATTTTAAAAGCGGCAGTGCTTGAATGCGGGCGATCCTCTGGGCTTAAAGGCTGCTGATCCTTAATCTTTACCACCAAACCCGTTAAGCTCTCCTTAGGCATTTTATCCAGAAAAATGACGGCATTTGACGATTCGCCGATGTCATCATACTTAGACTTTAATTTCTCTAAAAAATCTTTATGCGAAACTAAAGTGAGCTTTTCATTTCCCAGGCTCACGATCTGTTTATTAATTTCCTCTAAATTTAACCCTTCCTGCGCCAGGCTGGCCTTGACCTCAGAAATCTTCCGCTTAAATTCCGCTACCTGTGTTCGCGTATCCTCTAATTCCTGGGTAATTTTATTTAAAGCCTCTTGGGTAATTACCTTGTCCTCATAAACCTTGGCTTTTTCTATCTCTAGCCTCTTTTTGCGCGCTAGATATACCTGATGCCGGGAATTAAAATCTCCGATTTGGTTATGAGTATTAGAAATCGCGGTTTCTAAATCTAGAATTGTTTTTTTACATTCAGCGATTAAGCCAAGTGAATTCTTAATGCTGGCGCCCAGCTTATCAATCTCCTCTTGGCTTTGTGCCAGGCTGGCTTGCTTGACTTCTATATTCTGCTTAAGGTTAGCGTACTCACCGCGTACCTGCTGTAATTTTTCTTCATCTAAAACGAGTTTGGCTTCTGCCTGGCCAATTTGGCCTTCTAGAACCTGACTATTCTGCGTTAATTCATCAATGCGCTGCTGATTAAAATTAATGTGCTCATTATTGCGGACCAAGCTGTTCTCCAAATTAAGCACCTGGCCGCGCGCATCCATCATCGCTTCCTCTAAACTTTTTAGCTCTGACTGACGGTTGGCAATTTTTGCCTCTTCTTGGCCAATTAATTCTATTAAAGAAGATTCCTCTTTTCCTAAATCCTTCAGTTGCCCAACAATCCCATTTTTCTCTTCCCATAAATTCTTCTTATCCAGAGTGGCTAAATCTATCTCTTTTAATTTTAATTCTTCGAAAATCTCTTGATAACGGCGCGCTTTGTTGGCCTGGCGTTCCAGGGAACCAATCTGACGCTTGACCTCCGAGACAATATCATTCACGCGCAAAAGATTCTGCTCTGTCTCATCCAGCTTACGCCTGGCTTCTCTCCTCTGGGTTTTATACTTGCTTATTCCGCTGGCTTCATCAAAAACCACCCGGCGGTCTTCCGGCCGCGAACTTAACACTAAATCAATTTTCCCCTGGGCAATTATAGAATAGCTTTCCGCGCCAATACCGGTGCCTAATAACAAATCCAGGATATCCTTAAGCCGTACCGTGGCTTTATTCAACATATACTCGCTTTCCCCGGATCTAAAAAGCCTGCGGGTAATCAGGACCTCTGGATTATCCAGATTAAAAAAGCGGCTGGTATTATCAAAAGCCAGGCTTACCTCGGCCATACTTAACGGCTCCTTTTGATCCGTGCCATTAAAGATCACATCCAGCATCTCAGAGCCGCGCAATGATTTCGCGGATTGCTCACCCAAGACCCAGCGGATAGAATCGAAGACGTTACTTTTCCCGCAGCCGTTTGGGCCGACTACCGCCGTAATCCCCGGTTCAAAATTAAGGGTGGTCTTATCGCAAAATGATTTGAAACCAATAAGCTCTAATCTTTTAAAGTACATATTATGATCCTCCGTAAATTAAATTTTAAATTCTAAACAAGTTGTAAGTTATAAGCTTTAAGCCTACAACTTACAACTTACGACTTACGACTTACGACTTACAACTTAAATTACATTTAACTCAACCTCGTCTGGCTGTCCAGCCAATCATCAATTTTATCTTTTTTAAAACGCCATTGCCCGACCAACTTTAGCGCCGGTACCTTATTATGCTTTAACCAGTCATAAATAGTTCGCCGGGTCACCTTTAAATAATCCGCCAGATCTTCTATCGTCATTAAATTACTATTTACCATAATGAAATTATTATAAACAAACAGGTAGATCTTGTCAAGGAGAATCTTTACATTCTTTGACATATACATACAAATACTATCAAAAACATGGGGACGGTTCTCTTGTTTAAAATTTAAACAAGAGAACCGTCCCCTAGATTTAACTTTATTTTCGCAGAGATGTTTTAAAAGCTAAAGTTAAGGCAGGAATAACCTGGAAGAGATCGCCGACAATTCCATAAGTAGCTACCTTAAAAATCGGGGCTTCGGAATCTTTATTAATGGCCACAATAATTTTTGAAGATTGCATGCCTACGAGGTGCTGAATCTGGCCGCTTATTCCGCAGGCAAAATAAATTTTCGGGCCCACCGTGCGCCCGGTCTGGCCAACTTGATGCGAATAAGGCATCCATCCGGCGTCAACTGCCGCGCGGCTGGAACCAACCGCTGCCCCTAAAACATGGGCCAGATCTTCTAATAGTTTAAATTTTTCCGGCCCCCCCATTCCACGGCCTCCGGAAACAATAATATCCGCTTCGGATAAATTTACCGTAGACTCAATCTCTTCAATAATATCTAAGAGCTTAGTACGCGAAACATACAGCGCGGGGTCAAAACTTTCTTTAATAATTTTACCTTTTCGTTTTTTATCCGCAGCCATCGGCGCAAATACTTTATGCCTGACAGTAGCCATTTGCGGACGGTAATTCGGAGAAATAATTGTCGCCATGATATTGCCGCCAAAAGCCGGGCGCGTCTGCAATAAAATCTTTTTATCCAAATCAATATCCAGGCCCGTGCAGTCCGCGGTTAAGCCGGCTTTAATATTAATCGCCACGCGCGAAATTAAGGATCTTCCGATATTGGTGGCACCACACAAAAGAATCTCAGGCTTATACTTCTTAACTAACTCCACTAAAATATTAGTATAGGATTCATCCTGAAAATTGGCTAGCTCGCAAGCTTCCACCAAATAAATATTATCCGCTCCGCAAAAAATCAGCTCATCCAGCTGGTCTTCTAATTTATTACCGATTAAAACTCCGCTCACCTGGCAATTTAATTTCTTAGCCAGCTCCTGGGCCTTGCCTAATAATTCGTAGGAAACCGACTGCACCCGGCCATTTTTCTGCTCGATAAAAACCCAGATTCCCTGATAATTTTTAATATCCGGCAAAACGCATTTAGCCGGGGCATTCTCTAACAACACCGCCTTAAACTTGCAGGCATCCTTACAAGCACCGCAGAGCGTGCATTTATGCAAATCGATTGAAGCCTTCTTGTCCATCATGCGGATGGCATCAAACGGGCAGGCCTTAATACATAAAGTACAACCCGTACATTTCTCAATAATAATAGAAATCGGCATCTTTAATTAATTTCGTCTCTAATTAAATCTACTAGCTGCTTAACAATATCAGGAATCTCTCCTTTAAGTATTTGGCCACCAACTCTAGGCGTAGGAGTGAAGATTTTTAACACCTGGGTTGGCGAGCCGCACAAGCCAATCTGCTGCGGGTCTAAATCCAACTCTTTCTGAGTCAAAATGGTAATTTTAGCGCTTTTCGCGCGCATCAAACCTCTTAAAGAAGGAATCCTGGGCTCATTAATCTCTTTGACTACAGTCAAAAGCGCCGGAAGCGAAGTCTGGATAATTTCATAACCTTCCTCCAGCATCCTCTCTACACGCATTAACTTATGGCTTTGGCTATTGGAAGCCAAACCATTGTTCTCTAACTTATCCGTTGCCTCCTCTATCTTTTTAACATAAGTTACCTGCGGAATATTTAAATGCGTGGATATACCCGGGCCAACCTGCGCCGTATCTCCGTCCGAAGCCTGCTTACCGCAAATAATCAAATCGAATTGGCCCAGTTTTTTAATCGCCCCGGCCAAAGTATAGCTGGTTGCCCAAGTATCGCTTCCGGCAAAAGCCCGGTCGCATACCAAAAACCCTTCATCCGCTCCCATGGAAATTGCTTCGCGTAACGCGGCATCTGCTTGAGGCGGGCCCATGGTAATTACACTCACCTTACCGCCAAATCTTTCCTTAAGCCGCACCGCCTCCTCAATCGCGTACATATCAAAAGGGTTAATAATCGACTTAACCCCTTCACGCATCAAGGTGTTAGTTTCAGGATTAATCCTTACTTCGGTAGTTTCGGGAACTTGTTTAATACAAACAATGATATTCATATCTAGTCTTAAGCTATAAGTTATAAGCCGTATGCTGTAAGCTTAAAACTTACCGCTTATAACTTACCGCTTATTTAGCCATTTCTTTGATCAACTTCAGGGCAATAATCCCGCGCTGCACCTGGTTTGTCCCCTCGTAAATCTGGGTAATTTTAGCATCCCGCACATATTTCTCAATCGGATAATCCTTCATGTAACCATAACCGCCGAATAACTGCAAGGCATCCACCGTCACCTTCATCGCCACATCCGAAGCATACATCTTAGCCATAGCGGATTCTTTTGCCACATCCTTAATTCCGGCATCCACCATTCTAGCAGTAGCATAAACTAAACCGCGCGCTGCTTCAACTTCCGTGGCCATATCCGCCAGCATCCATTGAATTCCCTGAAAACTAGAGATAGGTTTGCCAAACTGCACTCTTTGGTGTACATATTTAACCGCCAGTTCCAACGCCCCTTGAGCAATCCCTAATGCCTGGGCAGCTACTCCCGGACGTGACATATCAAAAGTCCTCATGGTGACAATAAAACCCATCCCTTCCTTAGCTAATAAATTTTCCGCAGGAATTTTACAATCCGTAAAAATTAACTCCCGCGTACTTGAGGCGCGGATTCCAAACTTATCTTCTTTCTTGCCAAAACCAAACCCGGCAGTACCCTTTTCTACAATAAACGCGGAAGCTCCGCGCGCCCCTTTTGTCTTATCCGTCATGGCAATCACCACGTAAGTTTCAGCATCGCCGCCATTGGTAATAAAATGTTTCAGGCCATTTAAGACATAATGATCCCCCGCTTTTCTAGCCACGGTCTTAATCCCTGAAGCGTCGCTTCCGGCCTCCGGTTCGGTAATGGCAAAAGCCGCCACCTTTTTACCACTAGCTAAAGCCGGCAAATATTTTTTCTTCTGTTGGTCAGTGCCAAACAAAACAATCGGAAATGTTCCCAAAGCGCTGGCGGCATAGCAAACCGCAATCCCTCCGCAGGCGCGGGAAAATTCTTCAGTGGCTAGGCATAAGTTAAATACGCTGGTGGCAAATCCGCCGTACTCCTGGGGGATAAACAGGCCAAACATATCCGACTCCGCCATCACCTTCAACACCTCCCAGGGGTACTCTTGGCTGATATCATATTTAGCCGCCACCGGGCGGATCTTCTCTTCGGCAATCTTATGCGCCAGGTCCTTGATCATCTTCTGTTCTTCAGTTAACAAATAATCCATTGTTTCCTCCTAATTGTTAAGCTATAAGTTATAAGCTGTAAGCCTAAAGCTTAACACTTGCGGCTTAAAGCTTTTGCTTATAATTGAGAAGCTGAAATTATAGCATATAAATTTATTTTTACAATACTTTTAGAAGGGCAATCTCTTGGCAGTTGGGGAATTTGCAGCAGTTAATGCACTCCGCCCAAATCTTATGCGGAAGAGCCTCGTGCTTAATCTTCTTAAAACCTAACTTTTTAAAAAACTCCGGCTTATAAGTGAGCACAAAGATCTTTTTTGCCCCCATCAGTTGGGCTTCAGCAAGGCAGGCCGAAACTAAATCATGCCCCAAGCCCTTTCCTTGGCTTGGTTTAGCCACGGCTAAAGACTTAATCTCCGCTAAATCATCCCAGGAAATATGCAAAGCAACACAACCGAATATCTTACCCCTATCTTCATAAACCCAAAAATCGCGGATATGCTCATAAAGCTCATTCAGCGATCTGGGCAACATCAGATCCTGCTTGGCAAAACACCCAATCAACTCCTGAATTTGCTTAATATCTTTAATTTTAGCTTTTCTAATCATTTAAATTCCGTGCCCTTGGCCACTACCACAATCCCCGACGCGCTGACAAAAAACCTCTTCTTATCTTCTTCTAAATTAAAACCAATCACCATTCCCTGCGGTATACTCACATCCTTATCAATAATCGCCCGTTTAATTTTAGCGTGCCTGCCCACCTGAACACTCTCCATCAAAATTGAATCATAAACCTCCGAAAAACTATTGATCCGGACATTCGGTGAAAGTATGGAACGCTGCACCCGGCCGCCGGAAACTACGCAGCCCTCCGAAACTATGGAATCCAGCACCAACCCCACCCTTCCCTCTTCTTTGTCGCCGGAATGCACCGTCTTAACCGGAGGATACTGCTCTTGAAAAGTTCGAATCAACCACTCCTGATCATAAAGATTAAACGTGGGATTAACCTGAATTAATTCCATATTTGCCTCGTAATAAGCATCGATGGTTCCGATATCCCGCCAATACTCCTGGCCCTTATCCTTATCCAGGAAATTATAGGCCACGATCTTCATCCCCTTTTTTAACATCTGCGGGACAATATCTTTGCCAAAATCATGCGAGGACTTGCTATTCTTAGCATCCTCCAATAATTCCCGCATAAGTACCGTCTGATTAAATACATAAATCCCCATTGAGCCATAAATCTTATCCGGTTTTCCGGGAATGGTTTTAGGATTTACCGGCTTTTCCTGAAAACCGGTAACCCGGCCCTGGGCATCTGCCTCCACCACCCCCAAATGTTTAGATTTAGACTTCTCGATCTCAACCACCCCCACCGTCAAATCCGCGTTTTGCTCGCGGTGCACATCAATCATCGAATAATAATTCATTTTATAGATATGGTCACCGGCTAAAATCAAAACTTCATCCGGCCGGTCCATTTCTAAAGTATAAAGATTCTGATAAATCGCATCCGCAGTACCCAGATACCAGGAATCTCCAATCCGCTGCTGCGCGGGAAGCAGCTCGATAAACTGGCCTAACTCTGAAGGAAGAAAATTCCAGCCCAAACGGATATGCCTTTGCAAGGAAGCGGATTTATATTGGGTAAGGATATAAATCTTACGCATCCCTGAATTAATACAGTTACTTAAAGTAAAATCAATAATCCGGTAAATTCCCCCGAAAGGAACTGCCGGCTTAGTGCGGTCTCTGGTTAAAGGTAATAGCCGCTCCCCTTTTCCGCCGGCCATAATAAAAGTTAAAACTTTACGCATCATTTAAGGAGGGCTCCGGTTATGCCATGGCGGATCATCATCACCGCAATGGCTGCCAATAATATATACATTATTTTAGAGAATGCCCGCGTGCCGTTGGGGCCGATCACCTTCATTATTCCATCAGCCTTAACTAAAGTAATCCAGACAAAAAACATATTTAACACTACCGCCACCGCAGTTGCCGGGGTACCATAGCTATTCATCATCATCAGCGTAGTGGTTAAAACTGCCGGGCCGGTAATCAGCGGAGTGCCCAAGGGAAATACACCCAGGTCTTTATCCTGGCAACTGGTTAATACGCTTTTCTGAGCACCCGGCAATAAAAGCCGCACTGAAATAACAAATAAAAGCGCGCCGCCGGCAATCTGAAAATCAGGAATAGTTATACCGAGTAATGAAAAAACCCACTTACCGACAAACATAAAGATAATCGCCACCGCGGTTGCGGTGGCCACCGCGTCCAGAATGATCTTCTTTCTTCGGGCTCCAGAAGAGCGCTCAACCAGGGATAAAAAGATAGGAATATTGGCAATCGCATCCACAGCCACAAACAGCGGAATAAAGCTAAGTATATAGGGTTTCAACGCCTCCATCATAGTTATATTATATAAAATAGCCGCTCAATTGGCAATAGAAATAATCGATTCCTATGGGAATGATACCATACATCATTACCCCCTCCCCTGTGAGGTAAAGTTAACGAAAGTTCTTTGTATAAGTAGAGAAATTTTTAAGAAATTAAAGGCGGCTTTGAATGAATTCGATTTAGGCCCGAAACCGGCATCACCT
>JAPLLY010000052.1 GCA_026387315.1 Candidatus Omnitrophota bacterium | reverse complement strand
GGTGGGGGAAGGAACAGCGGGGAAGAATTAAAATGCGATTCCCCTCCCCTTGTGGGAGGGGCTGGGGGTGGGGAGATTTAATTATGGACAAACAAACTTCGGACGAAAGATTACTTAAGATTATCGAAGGCTCCAATGAATCCCGCAGGGCCCAGGTAAATATTGACGGGGCCAAAGGTGACAGCCGCAAAAAGCGCGACAGCCGCCTTTATAAATTTAATTTAGTTGGCTTAAAGAATATTTTTAAAGATTTAAAGCTTAACCTTGCTAAAATAAATACTGCCTTAATCGGTTTGGGGATTTTTTTAACTTTAATTTTTATTTATACTTTATTTAGCGCTCCGGCAATTTCTAAATCTAACGCCGCGTATTTTACTTCGGCTGATTCAGCGGCAGTATTAAAATTTATCTCCGCGGGCCAGGCCCAAGGATTAATGCGTAAAAATATTGGCACAGAAAGCTTAAGAAGGAATTTTTTTCTGCCGGTTAATTTTAAGGTGGACAGCGTTACGGCGCAAGATAGCGCCAATGTTTTGGAAGAGGTTAAAGATTTTAAGTTAGTGGGGATTATTTGGTCGCAAAATCCGGAAGTAATGATTGAAAATGCCAAAGATTCGCGGACCTATACCTTAAAGAAAGGTGAGTCTTTTAACGAGCAGTTTAAAATTAAGGAGATTTCGCGTAATTCCGCGATTTTAGAAGTTAACCTAGGTTCGGGCACTAGGGATTACGAACTAAGATGAAACGAATCGGGTATTTTTTTCTGGGAGCGTTAATTATGCTGGTAATGACAAAACCAATTTTCGCGCAAGATTCTCAGCAGGCAGAAGTTGCGCAGGAAGTTTTACCCGCGGAAGCCGCCAATACCCAGAATACCGGGTTGAGCGATAAAATTTCTTTGGATCTTAAAGGGATAGATATCAATGAGCTTTTTAAAGTGCTCTCCACTAAAAGCGGCATTACTATTGTTACTTCCCCGGAAATTAAGGGCCGGATTACCGTGTTCATTGATAATTTAAGTTTTAATGATACTCTAGATGTGATTATAAGTATGCAGGATTTGGCTTATGAACGCAAGGGAAATGTGGTTAAGGTAATGACCGCCTCTGAATATGAGAAGCTCTACGGGAAGAAATTCTCTGAACCTAAAGTAACGCGCACTTTTAAATTAGCTTACGCTAAACCGGCCAATGTCTTGAATGTTATCAATTCTTTAAAATCGGATATCGGTAAAATAATTTCTGATGAAGCAACCGGAACAATTATTATTATGGATGCCCCGCAATCGATGCTGGTGATGGCAGGGGCGATTAAAGAATTAGACCAGCCTTTGGAAACGGTAGTTTTTGATGTCAATTACGCGCGCTTCGCGGATATTAAAAACCTCTTAAATGATTTGATCACTCCGGGAGTCGGCCAGATTATTTTAGATGAGCGCAGCTCAAAAGTAGTGGTTTATGATTTACCCCAACGCCTGGCGCGGATCAAGAAATTAATGAAGGAGTTTGATGAACAAAGCCGGCAGGTATTAATTACCGGTGAGATTTTAGAAGTTTATATTGCTGATAAATTTCAAAGCGGGATTGAATGGGATAAAATTTTTAGCTCTCTGAATAATCTGGATGTTGTGGCAAAATTTCCGGTTACTCCGGCACTCTCCAGTTATGGAAAAATCAGCGTGGGGACACTGGCTAGCAATGATTATAATATTGTTATAAATATGTTAAGTGAATATGGGGCTACCAAGGTACTTACCCGCCCAAGAATTGTAGCGGTAAATAAAGAAGAAGCTAAAATTTTGGTCGGTACCCGGGAAGCCTATGTCACCTCTACCCAGAGCCAGGGTGAGTCCACCACGATTACCGCGGAAAGTGTGCAATTTATCGATGTTGGTTTGAAACTGGTGGTCGTGCCGACAATCGGCGCTGATGGTTTTATCACCATGAAAATTAAACCGGAAGTTAGTTCGGTAAAAAGTACCTTAACCACTACCGCCGGCACGGTGGTTCCGATTGTGCAGACTTCTCAATCTGAGACCGTAGTCAGAGTGCAGGATGGCCACACTTTGATTATTGGCGGTTTATTAAAACAAGAAAACACGGATGATTCCAGCGGGCTGCCGAAATTATCGCGCATGCCGGTTTTAGGGTATTTGTTCGGCAATAAAACTAAAGAAAACAAAAGAACGGAACTGGTTATATTTATCACTCCCACAATTATCACCGGAACCAGCAATATCGGCCGTGAGGTAAGTAATGAAAGTAAATGATAATAATAAGGTGACAGCTGTTTTTCCCCCCTCCCTGGCCCTCCCCACAAGGGGGAGGGAACGAATATTGGATAGCTTTCCCCACGCGGGGGGAGGGAACGAATATTGGATAGCTTTCCCCACGCGGGGGGAGGGAACGACATCAGGGGGAGGGAACGACGGATGAAACGATTATTTGTAATTCCCCTCCCCTTGTGGGAGGGGCTAGGGGAGGGGAGATTGAAAAAATGGGCGCTGTCCCTATTTATAATTGTGGTAGTTTTAATTAACCCGCTTAGTGTATATTGCGCGCAGGAAAATCCGCAGGCCCAGGAAAGCGCTAATGACAAGATCTCTTTAGATTTAAAAAATGTCGATATCGTGGAGCTGCTGCGGATTGTTTCTTTAAAGACCGGTAAGACTATTGTTCCCAGTAAGGAAGTTACCGGCAGGATTACCGTGTATTTGAGTAATGTTGCTTTTAATGACGTTTTGGACATCATTCTTATAACCCAAGGACTGGCCTTAAATCGTAAAGATAATGTTTATTATGTGATGAGTGAAGCTGAATACCGGAAAATTTTTGGCCAGGGTTATATCGATCAAAGAAAAATTCAGACAGTGAAGTTAACTTACGCTAAACCTTCGGTGATTTTGGCAGCCTTAGGCCAATTGAAATCCGATGTGGGAAAAATCGTGGTCGATGAAGCCACTGGCACGATAATTTTAATCGATATCCCGGAGAAGCTGGAGGTATTAAATAAAATGATTAAAGATTTAGACCGGCCATTAACCACGACGACGGTTTATGACCTGAATTATATTAAGCCTGCTGACGCCAAAGCGCAGCTTAGCGCGGCGATTACCCAGGGAACCGGTGAAATAATTATTGATGAGCGCAGCCAAAAAGCGATCATTTCGGATTTACCGCAGAAGATGCAGAGAATGAATATGTTAGTCCGGGAGCTGGATGAGCCGTCCCGTCAGGTTTACGTGGAAACGGATATTGTGGAGTTGACCTTGAGTGATGAATTCGAACGGGGTATCGACTGGCAAAAGGTTTTTGACGAGGCGATCGCGGATGGCCTGGCTTTTGCCGGATATTTTCCCGCCACGCTGACTGCCGCCTATCAAAAAATTTCAGTGGGGACTCTGGCTTCCACTAACTATTCAGCGATTTTAAAATTTTTGAGCACTTATGGCAAGACTAATATTATTTCTCAGCCCAGAATCGCGGTAGTGAATAATGAAGAGGCCAATGTGATGGTGGGCGTGCGCGAGGCTTATATCACCCAGACTCAAAGCCAGGCAACCTCAACCACGGTAACTTCTGAATCGGTTGAGTTTATTGATGTCGGCGTGAAATTAAAAATTGTCCCTAAGATCGGCGCGGATGGTTTTATCACCATGAAAATTAAACCCGAGGTCAGTTCAGTTAAAGAAACGATCGAAACCGCTTTGGGCAGCCGGATTCCCATAGTTCAGACTTCGCAGTCTGAAACCGTGGTAAAAATTAAAGACGGCACGATGATTATGATTGCCGGAATGACTAAGACTGAAGATATCGATACGGTCAAAGGCTGGCCGGGGTTAGCTAAAATTCCATATCTGGGCGTACTTTTTGGTTACCATTTGAATACGAAAAGGAGGACGGAAGTAATTATTTTCCTTACTCCGCATTTATCCAGCGGGGATGTGGGTTTACGCGGAGATGATATCACCAAGATTATCCCTCTGGAGCATTTGCCGGAAAATTTACAGGCCAAAGTAGCCAGAGATCAAAGAATCGACAGTTCCTTAATTAATGCTCGTGATAAAACTGAAGAAAATCCTAATCAGGAAAAAGAATTGCATGAGCAAGAGGCTAAGTTGGATAATCAGCCTAGAATAGAAAAAGCGCCTAAAACGCCGCCTGTTGAAAAAACTCTTAGCGGATTGCCGAAAGAAGCCGCAATTGAAAAAACTCTTAGCGGATTGCCGAAAGAAACCGCTAAAGATTATTATCAAAAAGGGCTGTGGGCTCAGGCGGACTCTGATCCGAAAGAGGCGATTCGTAATTTTATCAAGGCTGTGGAGTTAGATAATAAATATGCCGCGGCCTATAATAATTTAGGGATAATTTATGAGCAAGAGTTTAAATTCCAGGATGCCGAAGCGATGTATTTAAAGGCAATCGCGGTTGACCCGCATTTTAGTCCGGCTTACGCGAATTTGGCATTATTCTGCGAGGAGCGGAAAGATTTTTTCAAGGCTTTGGAATATTGGAAGAAACGCGTTTTATACGGTGATCCCAATAACGAATGGACAAAACAAGCCGCGCGGAGGGTAAAGGAGCTTGAGCAACAGTAGGATGGGTTTAAACTTTTTTTCCCCCCCTCCCTATCCCTCCCCACGCGGGGGGAGGGAATGATCATTTGAAATCCCCACGCGAGGGGAGGGAACGGTAGAGATGGAATGATCATTTGAAATCCCCCTCTTTATCCCCCTCCCCTTGTGGGAGGGGTTAGGGGAGGGGAAATTGGACAGGTATTTTAATCATGAATAATAAAATTATAAATTTTAAAGAAAAAAAATTACTTTTGGCTTTTGGTTTTTTAATTTCACTTACGCTGGTGATTGGGCTGGTGGGAATATCCCAGATTCAGGGATTGACCCGTAAAATTGAAGTTTTAGGCAAGAATAATTTAAGTTTGGAATCCGCGGTCCTGGAGATGCGCATAAAAAACGCTAATTACGCCATGGGGATCCGCAACTATGTTTATTGGCGCTTGTCCCGGTATTTGGGGGCGGTGCCCATGGCCGTCGGCGCCAATAAAATCCTTTCCGCGGGAGAAAGTTTTAAGCAGCAATTAAAACTTTACCGACAAAATGCCTATTTAAATCAGCAAAAAGAATGGGCCAGCCAGGCTCAGCTGGCCTTTGATGAGTTGTTTGTTTTAGGAAAAAAGATTATTCAGCAGGTGGATCAGGAAGAATCCGGAAAAGTCTCTGAAGTAGTAAATGGTTTGTTGATGAGCTTTGAAAACCGGATTTATAAGATCGATGAATTTTTGGATAATTCTATGGGGAAATCTAATTTGGAAGAAGCGCGGCGGCAGATGGTTTTAGCCAGAGCGGATAAAGAGCGGGCGATTTTTTTCTTAAAG
Source organism: Candidatus Omnitrophota bacterium (assembly GCA_026387315.1). Taxonomy (GTDB): domain Bacteria; phylum Omnitrophota; class Gorgyraeia; order Gygaellales; family Profunditerraquicolaceae; genus UBA6249. Next base: position 2,605 of record JAPLLY010000052.1, on the reverse strand, counting down.
ATTAGTTTAGCTATGGCGCTAATTGTCGGAAGTTTAATTGCCCTGGCGGTTTACCGGCGCAGGATCAAAGAGCGGATTTACCGGCAGGATATGTTTAACCAAATGATTAATGTCGAAGAGGATGAACGCAAACGCCTGTCTAATGCCGTGCATGATGAGATGGGCCAGGATTTAAGCGCGTTAAAAATTTATTTAGGGGTTATCCAGCAGGGTTTAGCGAATTTGCCGCTGGAGGCGCAAGATAAAATTAATCAGTGCAAAAAGATTATTACCGGATTAATTGAGAAAAGCCTTAATATCGCTTTTCTTCTGCGCCCGCCGGATTTGGACGAAGTGGGTTTAGTGGATAGCCTGGAGGCCCTGCTTTTAGAATGCAAACACCTTACCGGCGTGGAGTATAATTACCAGAAACCGGGAGTTTTTTTTGAGCTTTCCGCGGAATACAGTTTGTTTTTTTACCGGGTCACCCAGGAGCTTTTAACGAACATGGCCAAACATTCCGGCGCCAAACACGTGGAATTAAAATTAGCCCAAAAATCCAGCAGCGCGGAATTATCTTATACGGATGATGGCCGGGGTTTCGATTATAACGCGGTAACTAAACATCATTTTCGCAGGCGCGAAGACAAGCTTAGGCATGGGCTTCTGGGCCTAAAAGAAAGAGTGGAATTGCTTGACGGACAGATGCAAATAAATTCAAGCGCCGGCAAAGGCACAAGCATTATGGTGGCATTACCGATTTAAAATCCCCCCTCCCTAACCCTCCCCACGCGGGGGGAGGGAACGGCGGAGAAGAATTAAAATGAAATCCCCCTCCCCTTGTGGGAGGGGCTAGGGGAGGGGGGAGATCTAAGTAAAAAAGAGTACCGTCTCTTGGATTTACAAGTGGATGATGGGATAAGCAGGAGAGAAAGATGAAAGAGCTGCCTAAGTTTCTAAAGAGTTACTTTTGGGACGCGGATTTTAAAGAGATAGATCCAAAGGAAAATAGGGCTTATGTTCTCAAGCGAATTTTAAATTATGGTGATGAGAGAGCCGTCACCTGGATGTTTGATAATTTTAAAAAGTTAGAAATAAAAAACGTTTTAGCTAATTTTCGCGGCTATTCTCAGAAAAGCGCCAATTATTGGGTTCTTATATTAGGTGTGCCCAGAAAGGAAGTATTATGTTTGAAGAAACGCTCGTCAGGGGAGCTAAAGGTATTTTGGCCGCATTAGGCCGTTCGGATATCTTACGGGACGCTTATTTAGCGGGTGGTACGGCGGCGGCGCTGCAATTAGGGCACCGCGTTTCCGTGGATTTTGATTTTTTTACGGTTAAGGAGTTTAAGCCAAAAGTTTTTTCCGCTAATCTGTCGAAATTAGGCTCTTTTAGCACAGAGCAGGCAGACAAAGGAACCGTTTTAGGCACATTCAAAGGAGTGAAATTTAGCCTTTTTAGTTATAAATACCCTTTGATTTTTCCACCTTTGAACTATTTAGCGTTAAGAGCAGCTGATATCAGGGATATCGCGGCGATGAAAATAGACGCCATAGCTTCTCGAGGGGCAAAAAGAGATTTTGTTGATTTATATTTTATTTGCGGGGCGGGTTATACATTAAGTGATATTTTAAAATTCTACTATAAGAAATACGGCAAGGCGGCAGCGGCTAATATTATTCATATTCAAAAAAGCCTGGTATTTTTTAATGATGCTGAACCTGAAAAGATGCCCAAGATGCTCAAGGGCGCAAAGTGGGAAGAGATAAAAAGGTATTTTGAGCGTGAAGTAAAGAAGTTGGCGGGATTGAAGTTGGTTAGGTAGCAGGATTCAGGATGATAAAAGGCAAAAGATGAGAAAATTGGTTAGGAACGGTTTTCTTAAGAGAACCGTTCCCGGGATTTTCTAACTATGGCCATAAGAATCGTAATTGTTGATGATCATGATATTATCCGCGCTGGGATTAAAAGCGTGCTTAAGCCGCATTCGGAATATGAAGTTTGCGCGGAGGCTGGCAATGGAGATGAGGCTTTGGAGCGCGTGGAGGAATTCAAACCGGATATTTTACTTCTGGACATTTCCATGCCTAAGATTAGCGGCTTGGACATAATTTCGCGCCTGAAGCGCGTTTCTCCGCGGACAAAAATTATTATTATTTCAGTGCACAAGTTAGGAGCCTATGTTTTAAAAGCTTTACGCCAGGGGGTCAGCGGTTATTTAAATAAAGATAATGTGGCTGAAGAATTAATTTTAGCCTTAAGCCGAGTAGGCGCGGGTAAAGTTTATCTGGGGGAAGCAATTTCAGAATATTTGGCGGATTCGGTAAAGGAGCCGAAGAAGAAAAATGAGGCCGCGGCAATTTTGAATGAGCGGGAAAGTGATGTTATGCGGCTGGTAGTTGAAGGTAAAACTGCCAAAGAAATTGCTGAAATTCTTTTTATCAGCCGCAGGACAGTGGAAAACTACAAAAATAGCATACTTAAGAAGTTGAATTTACATAAAACAAGCGATCTGATAAAATATTCATTGGAGAACAAATTTTTCGATGTTTAAGATTAGTAATGTCCAATTAGTAATGTCCAAACTGATAAATTTAATTGTCCAAACTGGATTTTGGTCATCACC
>JAPLLY010000058.1 GCA_026387315.1 Candidatus Omnitrophota bacterium | reverse complement strand
TATATCCACCAAAAACTCTTCCATCAGGCACTCGGGAATATCGAACGCTTGAAAATTCGGTAACTTTGTTGAAAACTTACATGGTAACATCGTCGAGACTCGTTTTAAAACACGGCAATTCGCCGTTTTTTCAGGATGAATTATTATTCACTCCGAGAGAGCGCTTCTGATTGAGGCCTTATATTACGCAGAATTTCGCCAATTATCAATTTACTAGATGGCACTTCTGATATAAAGAGATAAACAAAGGAGAGCTTGGAGTGATTTGTCAAAGGGATTGCACGGAGAAATCTAAAATAACCTATTTTCCAACGAATACATGATTTTTTGTCGTTCTAAAGCTTTGCGTTGTCGTTGGATAAATAAATCGCCAGTTACATTACATAACTGAGAACTTATTTATCTCTCGACGGAAAATTTGAGAGAGGTTTAAAACTCCCCCTCTAGGACTCGTACTACGTATGAACTGTATCTCTACTTCGCCGCCCCCGCAAGGGCTCGAACTTCACTACTAGTGTGCTTGAGCAATCCTGTGGATAACCTCAGAGACGAAAGTCTGGTATTTAATCCCAAGCTTCTGGGATCTTTGCTTAATAGTAGCTAAATCACGGCTGTTCACGCGGACATTTAAAACAGCATCTTTTTTCCTTGCACTGATAGCCTCAGCTATAGCAGTAAAGTTATCTTTGCCAACATTAATATATTCGCCCTTTAGAAGACTATTTTCAATGGCTTTTTCTTGTCGTGTTAGATTAATCTTTCTCATTTTAATTCTCCTCTTTTGTAAAGTTTTGTAAACTTCCTACTTGGATATAGTGTCTTTAAGAATATATAATCCTTTTCTTCAACATAAGGTACAATCCAGATATAGCCTTTTAGCTTAAAAAGCATGATGTTTTGATCCAGTCTTTTAGGATGAGTTTTAATGCTAACGAACTCTGCTGAGACAATCTCCTCAAAAGAAACCCCTCGTGTCTTTTTCAGCCTTTCGCTCTTTAATTGGCTCCAGCGTATATCCTTCATTCGACCTCTTTATTGTATATACAATTGTATGTCAAATACGTAATGATGTCAAGCAAATATCGAATAATAAAATGATAAAATCGGTTGACAAAACGACAAAGCTCGACTATACTTTAATTAGATTTAGAAACAAAGGACTGGGGATTCCCGGTCGGCGAAAGGCTCTGACGAAAGTCGGGGCCTTTTGTTTTATGGAAAGATTTTAAGTCCAAAGATAGAACCCTCCCCCTATATGACGCATTTCGCAACTGGTTATCTTCAGAGGAAGCAACGATATTTTTTACTTTAAAAGACGCATTGGCTATTTGTTAGCCTTTCAACGCCTCAATTCATTCAAACGCACCCAATCTCCGGGAGCACGTTCGTATTCCCAAAAATACCATCCGTTAATCGCTGTTCCTTTCGCAACAATAGAACCTCCCGCAACTGATGGAGAATAAAACTTCCTTTTTTTGAATAAAACCATGCCATCACGTCGCACAAGAGCTTTATAAATTTTGCCCTTATATCTTGTCCTTATTTTCAATCTCCTTTGAACATATTTCGCAAGGGTGGGCTTCCGTCCTTTTTTAGATTTACCATCTAAAACTAACTGAGTCATTTCTCGACCGAGGATTTGATTAAGCTCTTTTTTCTGAACTACTCGAATATCTTTCGCAAACAACCTATATAAATTTTCAGAATGTTTAAATTTCCCTTTAACTTTATTCCCGATGGGCTTGGAAATATGGAGAATTAGTGATTCGAGTTCTTTTGTGTAATCATTCCCAATAGTGAGATAAACACTGAACCGATCCCACAAATTTCTATGACGATCTCTTAAATGGCCTTTTAATCTGGAACGCAAATTAGAAGCTAAGCCGACATAATAAATCCGGTCTCCTCGGTAAAGGGCATAAATACCACTTCGACGGCGCACATATTGACGAATTATTTTTTGATATTTTTCTAAAGCATTGCTGGAAATATTCTCCAGATGTTGGCAAACTAAATGCTCTGACTTAACCATTTGATTATTCCTCTTCTGAATGTAAAAAATTCTGGGAACCGAAATTCTAATGTAATTTGATTATCCTAACTTCTTTACCACTTCTGCTATCTTATATGAATACCCAGCCATTCCTATAACTGCGCCGATTATCAAAAATACATCTACACCATTAAGCCCAATAAAAGTACGGTATTGTATACGATAGATAAAAATATAAAAACAACACCATCCTGCGAAAGATCCTATAAATTCGGAGAGAAAAATACCTCCTGGCTCTATATTATTCTTCCAGTTTTTCCAATCTAATAAGTCTTTTAATTTTTTTATGTATTTATCTGTTACTTTGCACCCATAAAATCCCCAGAATAAACTAAGCGAGAAAGCAATTAACCAAAAAATAAGATTGATTACCCAGCTCACTTGGCACAGCTCCTTTTTTTACTTTAAAATCCGGTCAATTTCTTCAAGAAATAAAAAGGCGCAACATAGCTCACGCCTTTTCTTTATCAGGGTCTAATATTTATTTGGTAGGCGCTTTGCCTAAGTCTTCCGCTATCTATAATGAGCGTGCTATGTGAATCATAGTGAGACCCAGCGCCTTTTAACAAAAATTTGGCGGACATAACCACCTCCTTTTTGTGTCTTGAGCGTTATTATACTTTGATATAAAATGATAATCAATGAAAAACAATGTGACCGTTTCTATTATTATGCATCCCTAGAGAGGGCTTCTTTGGCTTTCTTTATAAACTCCTCGGCATTATTTATACTTAAAGCTGCTCCATCTTTAGAAAACTCTCCGCCATAATTAGCGTCTTCTCTTAATGACATGCTATCTTTTAAGATGTGGGAATAACGTTTTTCCAGCATGCCTGTTTCTACGAATAAAGCTTCGATAGCAATGTATAACGCGTAATGGCTTCTTTCGCGGTATCCCTTGGAAAATAATAACGCGCGAGCGGCATGGAAAGTCGCGTAATAAGCGTTTATCGTTGCGTATTTATAACGTTCATTCTTAAATCTATCCTTGGACTCGGCAAGATCATCAAGAGCAACCTTTAATTCCTTATCTACCAGAATTTTTGCCTTGGAAAAATGAAAAATCTTTTTCTTTTCAAGCGCTTCCTTAAAAGCCTGATTCATTTATCGGCTTCTCCCACAAGATGATCCCCCGATTAACTTCGGCGAAGAATTCCGGGTTGCTTTTTTCAAGCTGCATCCATTCGATCTGTTTTTTGATTACCGGTTTAATCTCGAAGGCTGTATTTGCCTTAAAATTAGATACCGCTTTCAACACTTCATCTCTCTTTTCTGAAATAATAAACAGGTCCAAATCGCTGTCGGGAGTAAAAGTACCGGCCGCATAGCTGCCATATAGAATAGTACGCCTAGAAATGTTATTTAGTTTCTCAACCAAAGGTTCCAAGGTAAGCAAGGTATTCAGGATCTTAAACCGCTCTAAATATTCATTTGGCAATTTTAAGGTATAGAGATTCGTTTTTCCCTTCTTCTCGGAAATAAGAACATTATTCTTCTCTAGCAATCGCAACGCATTGCTTATAGCTCCAATGCTTATTTTTAGCTTTCTTGAGACTTCTCTGCTATAAAAAACCTTATCCTGATTAGCCACAAACAAGCTTAAGACGCGTTGTTCTACGGTTCTAATAAAAATGTTTTTTAACATATCTGTTTTCTCCGTTCATTAAATTGAACACATGTTCATTATAATGAAGTGACGGCTGAATATCAAGCGAAATTTTTCGCTAAATCTAGCGGAACATCAAAGAGACTCTCCAAAAATTAAGCTATGTCTCCAGCATAAATCCATTGACTCCTAGTAAATGACTTAATTGAGGCCTTATATTACGCAGAATTTCGCCAATTATCCATTTACTACGAAGCCTTTACTAGGTGGCACTTCTGAGATAAAGAGATAAACAAAAGAGAGCTTTGGATGATTTATCAAAGGGATTGCATGGAGAAATCGAAAATAACCTATTATGCGACGGATACATGATTTTTTATCGTTCTAAAGCTTTGTGTTGTCGTTGGATAAAAAATCCCCAGTTACATCACATAACTGAAGATTTATTTATCTCTCGACGGAAAATTTGAGAGAGGTTTAAAACTCCCCCTCTAGGACTCGAACCTAGGACCTGGAGATTAACAGTCTCTCGCTCTACCAACTGAGCTAAGGGGGAATAATTTTATAAAAGGTCAAATTGTGGAGGCATTTTAACACTAAATAATCTGATTTTCAAGAGCTTTTATCTCGGCATCCACCTCCTGGAGAAACCTTTCGATTTCTTTCATCCGGCGGCCATACTCCTTAGCTATTTCTTCATCACGATAAAAATGCGGATTTGACAAAGCACGCGCCTTGGCATAACTTTCCAGCTCTAAATCTTCCTTTTTCTTTAAAATTTTATTGATTCTTTCGCGAATTACGGAATTATTGGCCTTACGTTTCTTCTCCTGGTTCTTACGTAACTGCTCCTCTTCTTTGGCCTTTTCTTTTACTTCATTTATCTGTCTAGCGGGTTTTGGCTTGGATCTAGCCGCGCTTTCTGTATCCGTTAAAGTATCACGCTTCTGTAGATAATAATCAAATGCCCCGGGAAATTTCCTGATTCTGCCGAATTTAACCTCAAAAACATTGTTGGCAACCGAACTTACAAAATAAATATCATGGCTGATAAACACAATTGTCCCTTCGTAATTTTTAAGCGCCCGTACCAAGGCATCAACCGCATCCACATCCAAATGCGTGGTCGGCTCATCCAAAAGTAAAAAATTTGGCGGATTAATTAGGAGTTTGGCCAAAATAAGCCGGCTCTTTTCTCCTCCAGAAAGCACCTTGACCTTTTTCTCCGCGTCATCGCCGCTGAATAAAAATGCGCCTAAAATAGTCCGGATCGATTCTTCCGTCGCATAACCCGGCGCCGCGCTGTAAGCCTCCTGCAGGACAGTATTTTCAATATTTAAAACATCGGTGCGCGTCTGCGAAAAATACCCGATATCCACGTTATGGCCGAGAACTCTATTGCCGCTATCGATCTGCGCAATCCCCGCCAATATCTTTAATAAAGTAGATTTACCCGCTCCATTTTCTCCGGCTAGAACTGCTTTTTCCCCTTGAGTTATTTCAAAATCCAACCCCTCATAAACCCGGATATCTCCATAAGCTTTAGAGACCCCTTCTAGCTTAATCACCCGATACCCAGAGCGCCGCGTCTGTGGGAAAATAAAATTACCGATGCTTTGCCGAGGATCCGGTGGGACAACAATTTTTTCCTCATCCATTTTTTCTAAAACCCGGCGCTTGGCGCGCACGGATGCGGCTTTATTCGGCTGAGCGTGAAATCTAGCCACAAACTTTTCTAACTGCTCCATCTTTTTATCCTGCTCCTTGGATTGTTTAATCAGGTGCACGCGCTTCTGCGCTTTTATTTCTTCGTAGTGCTCGTAATTACCATGCACCTTAGCAATTGAACCGTTCTCCAGAATCAATGTATAGTTAGTAACATCGGTCAAAAAAGCCTTATCGTGAGAAATCATAATAAATGTTCCCTGGAAACCCGCCAGATAATCCTTAAGCCATAAAGCCGCGTTCAAATCCAAATAGTTAGTCGGCTCATCCAGAAGCAAAAGATCGTAATGATACGTAAGCAGCTTGGCTAAAAGAGCGCGCATCTGCCAGCCGCCGCTCATTTGCGCGATCGGCCGATTGAAATCTCTTTCCTTAAATCCTAATCCGGAAAGAATTTTTTTAGCCTTATGCTCCAGCTCAAAAAAACCTAAAGTCTCCAGATCATGTAAAATCTCGCCATAGCGCTTTGTCCCGGCCTGATTATCCGACTCCAAAGCTTCTTTTTCTGTTTTAAAACGCATAATCCTTTCATCGCCTTCGGTTAATTCCGCAAGCACCGTGCGTTGCGAAGTGAAACTTGCCTCCTGGGGAAGATAGCCGATATGCACGCCCTTATTTAACCTTACCTCTCCTTGCGAAGTTTCAATCTCCCGCAGGATTAAAGAAAATAAGGTGCTCTTACCTGTGCCATTTGGCCCGATCAAACCGATCTTCTCCCCCTGATTGATATTCAGAGAAACATCCTTGAAAAGAATTTTAGGCCCGTAATTTTTTGAAAGATTCGTAATATTAATCATCAGGATTAAATTGTTCGGCGAGATTCTAAAGACATTGAAAGAGTAGTGGCATCCGCATATTCCAGGTTCGAGCCTACAGGTATTCCTAAACCGATGCGGCTTAAATGCACGCCTAGCGGCTTAAGTAATTGCGTCAGATACATGGCGGTAGTTTCGCCCTCCGTATCCGCGTCGGTGGCAATAATTATTTCTTTAAGGCTGCCCTGTTTTATCCTTTGGATCAGCCCGTCGATTTTTAAATCACTAGGGCCCCTTCCTTCAAGCGGAGATATTGAACCCAGGAGGACATGGTAAGAACCGTGAAAATTACCCGCTTTTTCAATAGCCGTAACGTCGCTGGGTTTCTCAACCACGCAGACAATATCCTTCTGCCGGCTGCTATCCTGGCAAATCTTGCAAGTCTCCTCTTCGCTTAAATTATTGCAAATCTGGCATGAACGCACACTCTCTTTTACTTTATACAAAAACTCGGATAAAATTTTAATTTCCTCTTTTGAAGCTCCTAAAACATGGGCCACAATGCGTTCAGCGCTGCGCCGGCCAACGCCAGGAAGCTTAATTAAACATTCAATCAATTTCTCTATAGAAGCCGTATAATTAGCCATTAATCCTCTTTAACCACCCTTCCTCCAAACATCTCCAAAGCGGATTTAACAAACGGGCTACTGCGCGCGTCTGTATTGTGCTGCATATCCGCAACTAAAATAAAATTTAACCTTAAATCCGCATTACATAATTCAGAAACAGCTTTTTCAACCATCGCTTTATTTTCTTTCCTATCCAAAGACTCCTTGTGCAAAGAACAGCTTTTGGGAAAAGCTACAGTAATTAAGTCACCCTGCACTTTCGTCGGCTCCCCCTCGCTTAGATAAGTAGATACTGACATCTTAATTTTGGATAAATTATTTACAATACTGCCCCAAGCATCTTTTACGCTCTCTAAAGAAACGGAAACGATCTGCTTAGGAATATTTTTAATTACTTCTTCCTGGGCCGGCATAGACTGCTCTTTTTTTTCAGTAAGCGTGACAGCTGTTTTGGATTCTACCGGCGCGCTAATCGGCGAGTTGTGTTGATTTTTATGGCTTTGGCCATTGGAGGCCAAACCACTGCCTTGCGGCCTGCTATGCGCTAGCCTGACTAAACTTATCTCCAGCGGTATGCGCACAGAATCCAGGCGTTTAGTCATCTCCTGCGTAGCGATCAAAATATTAAAAGCCGTAAAGATCTCCTCTAGGCTCATCGACTGGCTCTGCTTAAATAAACGGTCGCAGATCTCCTGCGGTAAATCCACCAATTTGGCATCTCCTTGAGAAACTTTAGCCACCATTAGATTACGGAAATGCTCAATCAGATTAACCAGAAACACGCCGGGATCTTTGCCATCGTCAATAATATCATTAAAAAGTTTCAAAGCAGCTCCGGGGTCTTTTTGAATTATCTTATCCGTAAGCGCGAACAAAACATCCTGTTCTACCATACCTAAAACCGAGATCGCGTCTTTTAAGGATATGTTTCCCTGGGAAAAAGATACCAGCTGGTCTAAAACGGATTCGGCATCCCGCAATGAACCATCACTGCTTCTGGCAACTGCCGCCAGCACCTCTTGATCCACAACGATATTCTCCTGGTGGACGATTTTGGCAAGTTGAGCGATAATTTCAATTACCGTAATCCTGCGGAAATCCATGCGCTGACAGCGGGAGATAATCGTCGGCAAAACTTTTTGCGGGTGAGTAGTAGCAAAAATAAATTTTACAAATTCCGGAGGCTCCTCAAGGGTTTTAAGCAAGGCATTAAAACCATCGGGGGTTATCTGATGCACCTCATCAATAATATAAACTTTATACTTGCCGTGCGTAGGAGAGAATTTTACATTCTCGCGTAAAGCCCTAATCTCGTCAATGCCGCGGTTAGATGCGCCATCAATTTCCATCACATCCAGTGACCGGCCCTGGTTGATCTCCAGGCAAGAGGGGCATTTTTGGCAGGGCTCCGGAGTAGGCCCCTCTTTACAATTAAGCGCCTTGGCCAGAATGCGGGCGGTTGAAGTCTTACCTACTCCCCTTGGCCCGGCAAAAAGATAAGCATGGGCAAGACGATCTTTTTGAATGGCATTTTTTAAAGTGCCAACAATGTGATCCTGTCCGATAATACTTTCAAAATCCTGCGGACGCCATTTTAATGCAAAAACTGTATAAGCCATTAAGTAGAAAAGTTATTATTTTTTATCTATCTGGATCTGCTGAACCTTTACGCCTTTTTCTGCCAGATACTCAAAAACCCGCTTAATTTCATCCTCTTGGCCTTCGATTGTAAGAATTGACCATCCCGCAGCCATGGAAAAAGAGGCCTCAATAATGTTTAAGTTGATATTAAAGTTCTTGCAGAGAGAACAAATTATGGACTCATCCTGCAGGGACCCCGGAAAAGTCAATCCAATAGACATCTTCATCTCTTTACTCCTTATTCTCTTAAATTCTGCCTGATTTTTCTAGTCTTTCCAGATGAGAAATTATTTAAAAACTTATTCATTTCATAAAGCCAGGTTAGTTTCTTTTTTACGGGAATGCTCATAAACCTAAGCGCGCGCTCATCTTCAGTTTCCCACTTAGATGTCATTTAGGTTCCCTTAATCTTTTTATTCTCTTTAACGCGTCTATATCAAGCTTATCCACAATGCGCCCGGACTTTTTCTTCATTTTAATCAAACCGTCGATTGATATTAACGGAATGCTTATGCCTGAGCCCCTGGCCCAGGTTATGTCCTTCTTTGCTTCTTTAAAAGTAACTGGCGCCTCTATTATTATATCCACTTCCTCAAAGCTTCCATCTTTATAAAAATTAACTGCTTTTAAATTCTTCTGGGATATCAAATATTCCCTGGTTTTCTTGTCTGCTATCTTAACCAAATCAATGGGCTGCTTGACACGATATTTACATTTTTTTAGAACAGCCAGGGCTTTCTTAAGGTTATCTTCGCTCATTTCCAGCAATACATCCAAATCAGCAGTACTTCTTAAAGCCCCCAAAAGATTAACGGCAATACCACCGATAACCATATATTGAACTTTATATTTTTGGAACGCACGTAATATCTCTTCATAAATAAACATTTTATCTATTTAACCGGCCAAAAAGAATACTTCCGCTCCCTGCGCAGCTTGTTAATTCGCTCTATATTTCTTCTATACGGCTTAATCCTGAGTGCCTTTTGCGAAAGATCTGGCCGCGCGGCGCTCATTACGGTATCCGTTTATTTTCCTCTATCGGAAAATTTTACGGAGAGACTGGGATTCGAACCCAGGGACCCGATTACTCAGGTCGAATCATTAGCAGTGATTCGCTTTCGACCCCTCAGCCATCTCTCCTAAAATCTTTTCCATCTATCTAAAAACTTTGTATTACTTGAGCCAACTATCGCAAGATATCTATTAACTTCCGTTTTCGCGGAAACGGTAATATGCACGCCTTTCAAGAAAGCCCTAATCCCCAAATTTGAGAAAATCGCATAAGCCGATCTAAGCAAAGGTTTGGAACAACTGGTAAAATCCAACTTTAGATATTTATACCATTTATTATTAACTTTATACTTATGACAATAAAGGCTTCCGTCTGTATCAACTAGCCCGCGAAGACAGGCCTTCTGAAATTCCACATCATTCTTAATCCACGCGGGAATATCTACCTGATTCTTAACTTTGTTGCCTGCTTTTAGCCCCTGTTCCAAAAGAAAATCTATTACACTCGCGCTGCTGATAATTATATCAGCTCCCAGGCTGTCTTTTCTCTTTGAAATTATATGCTCAACAGCGAATAAACGTTTAATAAACCTAGCAACATATTCCGCGAATTCCCTATCCGTCTTATAATTAAACGAAATAGTGAGTTGATATTTACTGCGAATACCCCCATCTCCCAACATTATACCAATAAACTTAGCCAATTCAACGCTTCGTGGAGGTATTTTTATTTCTTTCAAAGTAGTAAAACTCCGCTGCCGAGCAAGATTCGGATGCAATCGAAAAAATTCACAAGTGCGCCGGCCACCTTTACTTCTTCCTTCCGGCGTGCCGGGATTACCATATAATTCGTTCCGCCGCAAGGCGCCTAAACGCCCTCGTTGTGCATATGAAGGACCTGAAACCATACACGCCTCCAGAATTTCAATTCAGCTTAACGCGTTTCTTTTTAAAAAAGTCCTTTAAAATACTGCTGCATTTTTCCTGCAAAATACCACCGGTAACTTTTATGCGGTGATTCAATTTTTTGTGATTTGCAATATTAACTACCGAACCGCAAGCGCCGGTTTTAGGGTCGCTGGCGCCAAAATATAGGTTTTTTATCCGCGCCAAAACCATCGCCCCGGCGCACATACTGCACGGTTCAATTGTAACATAGAGGCTAGCCTCATTCAACCACTTTGTCCCCAGGTAATTCGCGGCGCTGGTAATGGCAATTATTTCAGCGTGAGCAGTGGGGTCTTTCAAGCGCTCAATCTGATTGTGCCCGCGGGCGATAATCTTCCCCTGATGAACAATTACCGCCCCCACAGGAACCTCATCTTCTAGAGAGGCTTTCCTTGCGTCTTTTAACGCTTCCTGCATATATAAATGGTGTTTTTTAATCACAATTTAAAATCTCAGGGACAGTCCCCTGCGGGGACAGTCCCTTTTAGGAATTATGCGCCCAGCTGGGGTCGAACCAGCAACAACCAGCTCCGTAGGCTGGTGCTCTATCCAGTTGAGCTATGGGCGCAAACTTCATTAATCCAGTTGTCCCGTTTCTCTAGATTTATTTATTTAGGAAACGGGATCCCGCCTAAACAAAAAAAATCGTGGCGGGAAGCTATGGGCGCAATGGTTTTTAAGCAATCTTCCAGATTTGCTGTTTATACTGATCAATCATGCGATAGGTGTTAAATCGCGCCGCGGCACAAATACATTCAATCATCATATCTATCCACGCGGAAGAAACATCAACTTTACCGCTGGAGTTAGTTTTATAATACAAACTAACCATTCCCTCCAGGGCGCGGTACAATTCTTCGGAATCGTCATTCATATGCAAATCAGATTCATTGCCCACGCTGCCTTCGCTATTCTTATACCCAAAAAAAGCGCCCATTTTTCTATCGGTGGCTTCAGCTACCCAGCCATCAACCGTGCTCATCTGCAAAACAGCATTTAAGATCGCCTTCATTCCGCTGGTCCCGGAAGCCTCAAAAGGCGGCAAGGGATTATTCAACCAAACATCAACGCTGGAACTAAGCAGTTTACCCAGAGAAATATCATAGTTCTCCAACACAATAATCTTTAATTTATCATAATCAACATTTAGCTTGTCCACCTTATCCAGCATCTCATTAATATAAGTAAAACCTAAATTGTCATTCGGATGCGCCTTGCCGGCAAGAATAATCTGTAAAGGCCCGATTTTATCGGCAATACGTACTAACCTGCTAATATCATACAAAACAAGGCTTGGCCTCTTATACGCCGCCATTCTCCTGGCCCAGCAGATAGTAAAGAAATTTTTATCCAATTTCCACTTCTCTAGGAATTTACACAAATCAGTTTTGTTGGATTGATGCGCCTGCCATAACTGCGCGCGAAAATCAGCATCCGCCTTAAGCTCGGCGGCCCGGGATAAAATCATCGGATTGGCCTTAAAGTCAGGAAAGGTTGCCGGAAATTTTTCAAAGAGGCCCTGGAATCCCTGCGACATCCAGGTATACGGATGCACGCCATTAGTAACATATTGTATTTGATCTTTATAATTGGGGAATTGAATGTGCATTACTTTCTGGTGGCTGCGCGAAACGGCGTTAATCGCGGAAGAAATATTCATTGAAAGCAAGGTAAGATTAGCCAGCCCCGAACGCTCTTTCCCGAATTTCTCGATAATCTCCGTATCTTCTTTATTAAGTACCTTATTCAAATCGTCAAAAGAGAACCGGTCATGGCCAGCCTCAACCGGAGTATGGCAAGTGTAAACAAATTTGGTTTTTAAATTTTCCAGTTCATCTTTGCTCAGGCCCCTGGCCTTAGCAATAAAAGCAAACACGGCATGCCCCTCATTAAGATGATAGATATCAATATTATAACCTAATTCGCCTAAAGCGCTTACCCCGCCGAACCCCAGCATCACCCTCTGTAATAACTTTAAGAATACATTATCGCTGCGATAAAGCTGATCCGTCAAATTCCTGGCGCGCTCGCTATTAGGCTCAACATTAGAATCTAATAAGATCAAGGGCACCACCGCATCATGCTTATGGCTATAAACATAATATTTCCACAACTTAAGATAGACATCTTCAGATTTAAGAGAAATCTTAATTCTGTTTTTTAAAGGGATTAACCCGGGATAGGTATACGGATCCCAGCGCATTTTCTCAGGAGCCTGGCCGTATTTAAACCAAAACTTTTGCCTAAAGTAACCGGAGCTCCAGAGTATCCCGATGGCTGCCACCGGAAGTTTGTAGTCGGCCATAGTCTTCACCGTATCCCCGGCTAAAACACCCAGGCCTCCGCTGTAAATCGGCAGATCAATAATATTGTTTTGATGCAAAGTAAAAAAATAATCCGCTACGCGAAAATTTGAAAAAACCGCGTTTTCCGGAACCTTATTCGAAGAATTAAGCGGTAATTGACTGGAGAATTTATTATAACAGCTGGTGGCTAAACCATACTCCATCGAAAAATAAGCAATACAGCGTTCAGGCCTTGAGCGCAATCTTTTTTCCGCTTTGACAATCGCCTCCAGAGGCATGCCAAAATAATCGCTATTCTTGATATCCTTAGCGTAATGCCCATCGAGGTCATCAACCTGGACTAATGAATAAAATTCGTCAATCAGTTTATTTTTTTCCATGGCCTATTTTTACTTCCACCTAAAATGCAGGTAAATTCTTCCCCAGCCTTTATCGGTTTTCTCTAATCTGGAATAAAGCTGACGGTTCTCTTTTTTATTTAAAAAATTAAGGATGCGCTTCTTTACGCTATCCGCGGCTGTCCCGTAAGCAATCTCCACGATACTGGCGCGGCCCGCCACCGCCTCCTGTAAGATAACCGCTATCTTCTCTTCCATATCCGGGACTACCGGAAAAAGATTGAGTTTTAATTTCATATTTTATGGCTTACTAAAACGGCTAGGTTTTTTTCCGGATTGCTGACGATCAGCACTGCTCTTACGCCAAGGTTTAGCCGCGCTGGCAGACTTTTTCCAGGGCCTAGATACGGCGCTTTCAGCTTTCTTCCAAGGTTTAGTTTCCCTGCTTTCAGTTTTAATCCAAGGCCTAGATCCACCTTGGCTTTTCTCCCAAGGTTTAGATACCCCTTGAGGCCTCTGCCAAGGTTTAAGCTCTCCTTCGGGTTTTTTCCATGAGCCTGATTTAATTATAGGTTTTTTCCACGGTTTTGATTCAGTTTGAGGCCTCTGCCAAGGTTTAAGCTCTCCTTCGGGTTTGGCGAAACGCGCTGGCGTTCTTGGCTTCTTAAGCCAACGCATAGGATTAGATTTATATCTACTCTCAGGAACCGGGGTAGTAATTCCAGCATCCGTTCGTTTTTTTACATAACTAAGGGAACGCCTGCCTTCTTTATATTTTCCGGTGCGCTTAAAATCTGGGGACGGTTCTATTTTTCTTCCCAGGCCGTAGCGGAGGTTTAAACCTCCGCTACGGTTCCGACGATAATCAAAAGTAGAACCGTCCCCTGGATTTTTTTTGGGCCCTTTAGATACAGCAGGCATAACATTAATCGGCCGGCCTAAAATCTCTTTGCCCTGCAGCTGATCAATCGCCGCCAGTGCCTCCTGTTCATCAGGCATCTCGACAAACCCGAACCCCCGGGATTTCTTGCCTTTTTTCTCCATCACAATCGCCACCGAAGTAACCACGCCAAAAGCCGCAAAAGCCCTCTGGACATCAATTTCCTTAGCTTCAAAAGATAAATTACCTACGAAGATGTTCATTTAATCCCCCTGATTGAAATCCGGGGGACGGTTCTCTTTTTTTAAAAAGAGAACCGTCCCCTTGATTCATCAATACATAACTATACCGCTGGAATTCATTTCCCGGGCTTCTTTGGGAGTAGGCTGTTTTCCTATTTTGGTAATTCCGGCCTGCGGATTATTTTCTGCTTCAGTACTTGATGCGGCATTTTGGCTAGATACATTATTTACAGCCTCATCTGCTATTTTAGAAGCGCGGATGCTTTTTTCTTCCGGTTCGCTGGCAGGCGCTTTAATTATAGTGATTCCGCTTCTTCCTAAAGGCAGCCTGGCGATTGGCGCTGGCCTTACCTGCGGTAAATAGGCTGGTGGAATTCTGCTTTCTACCTGCTCAGTTATCGGAATTTCTTTCTCGGATAGAGAAACGGCCTTTTGGCTTTGTTGAGCGATCCAAAGGCTTAAGAGTATTACTCCCAGAAAAAACATAAATAAAATAATCAACCATTTATTTTTCATTCCCTAGTTCTCCCAGGTTATGGTGATATAATCGTCGGTGGTCGGGACAAACGGAGGCGGATAAATTAATAGCCGCGCGTCATAATTATAATTTTTAGAATAACCGGATACCTTAGTGGTTCCGCTAAAAGTTCCCACCGGGCCCCTTTGCTTCTGGATTATTCCTCCAAAAACAGAAAGAGTTCCTCTTGCCCCGCCTTCCCACCAGTCTTCTAACATAAATGACGTATTCAGGGCCATAATTGATGCGTCTATCTCCAAGTTAGTATGCGACGCGTCTTTATCAATCATTACATCTCCTTCTGAAATAAGGCCCAAAGTATCCGTCGATGTTGATCCGGGCAGGCGTGGGTCATAAGCATAAATAATATTATTCGTGACATTGATATCCCCGCTCGCCCCAACCGTCAGCCTTCCGCTAAGTGTGCCCGAAATATTCAAATTACCATTATTAACAAAAAGCGCCCCATTAGCCGGTAAAGACATATTATTGTAAGTATGCCCCGAGTTAGTTAAATTCATCGTGCCATTTGAGTTTAAAAGAATGGTTGTATTTCCGGTATACCTAAGGCCTCCGGCAGCAGTAGACGCGGCGCGCAGGTTTAAAGCCTGCGTAGGCATTTTTATTGAGTCAGAACCCAAAGTAACTGCATCTTGAAAATCAGGCAGGTCATGAGGAGGATTGCTTAAATTAGATGAATTAATATTGTTTCCATTATTATAATATCTAATATAATCATCCACGGAACGCACCACTCCTCCAAATACCGGGTCACCTTTAATATTAAAATGTCCATTGGTCTGAGTTGGCCCATTTAAGTGATCCTGATCCCAAAACCAGACATTTGTACCCTGATAGTTTTCACCGTCAGTAAACCAAATATACCGGGCATAGTTGTCTGTGCGCAGATAATTTGTTATTGTCTGGGAAATTGTTCCAATTGTACCCGTAGATTGCACCTTGTATCTTACCATATTAGGATCTCCTCCAACCAGGGGAGCTAGTTTAGTATAGGTAACGATGTAGCCAATAGTGGAGTTAGTAATACTTCCTGATGGGGGAGTGCCTAGAGACCTAATCGTAACCAATGCCTGATCAAGGCCCGCCTCAGCAATATTAATTACCTGCGCCTGCCGCTTAAAAGTATTAGCAGTCTTATTTTGAGAGTTGCTTACATCAATCACAAACCCTCCAAAAGCCAACAATACCGCTATCACCATATAAGCAGTAATCAGCGCAACTCCTTTTTTATTGATAATTATCTTACCAGAATTACCCATGTTAATTCCTCATTTTTACTATCGCCTGCTCTGTATCGTGATACAACCTCCCCTGGCCATCCGATTTCTGCGCATTAATATCAATTATTATAAGGCTATTCTCGACATCCTTCCGGCTAAATATTGGCAATCCATTAGGGGTAACAATGTTGGGCGCTATCACTAAAGTTGCCCCCCCGGAAATACGCGTAAGTTGGCCTGGAACAGTAGAGCTGCACCCGTTACACTGATAAGTAATTGGCTGGCCAAAATTTATAACACCCGTAGCTTCATTATAACGCGCAACTTGAAAAGTAATCGAATTACTCGATTCCTCGGCCTTAGGAACTGTTTTACTCGGGACAGCTTGGCGCAGTTCCCGATCCATCGACATAATCGCAAATAACACATTGCCCCGAAGCTGGGTGGGTATATCGCTGACCAACAAAGCGCTCTTTCCGGCAACCACAGCATAACCTAAACCCAGCGCGATAATCGAAAAAATTAATATGGAAACCAAAACTTCAAATATCGTCAAACCTTTCATCTTTTATCGATTAGCCGCTTGCGTGGCTAACTCCACAGTTACTGAGGCTCAGTAAATCAATAACTCCGATTAGCCATTTGCGTGGCTAACTCCACAGTTGAATCAACAGTTCTATTGCTCTGGCGCCAACATACACTAATGGTTACCAGTAGTAAGTCCGAATCTGTAGCATCAACATAAACCGCGCAACTGGACGCAGGTAAAGTTACCACAGGCAGCGGAAAACTCCAGCGGGTAAGGTTAGAATTGACTACAATCGGAAAATATTTTGTTGTTACGCCGCCTACCTCAACCTCAAATACCATATCAGGTATATTTTTAAAGGGGGTATTCCTTACCTGCTCCATGATCCCTTGAGCATAATTCGTAGCGACACTGGCATTTTTTGAGGTTCTAATTAAATCCATGGCCTTAATATACATTAACAATATGCCGCATATCGCAAATGCCGCGATTGCCGCTGCCAACATCACCTCTGGTAAAACAAAACCTTTTTTAGATCTGGATTTCATTTTCAACCTGCTTCCTAAGAAACAATGCCGATCTGCCTATACTAAAGTATACCTCAAAAATAGAGATAAAACTATCCCCTTTTTCTAAGTCAACTCTTCCAGCGGCATAAGAAAAGCTTTTATGCCTTCAACCCCTAAACTCTTACGCAGCGGTTTAACCGCGGCAATTATTTTCTTACCCACTGCTTCTTCGCAGGCAACATACAGAATATTATTCCTCCCCGGCCAGATATCCGTGCCTAAATGCGTGCCGCTGGATGTGCCGCAGCCAAAAACTCCGGTAATCTTAGTATAATTTTTCATCAAACAGTTTTCTAAAATTTCCATCACCTCATTATCTAAGGCCTCATTATACACCAGCATAACCATCTTCATGTTTTATTCACCTCCAAAATCACGGGGACGGTTCTCTTTTTCCTAACACTAGAAACATGGGGACGGTTCTCTTTTAAAAAGAGAACCGTCCCCATGTTTTACCCTTGTTTCAAACTGATTTCCTGTGAAACACCGCGTAAAGCGTGGGAACAAATAATAAAGTAACCAAAGTGGAAACCGTCAAGCCTCCAATCATGGTAATACCTAAAGGCTGCCAAACCTCAGAACCTTGCCCGCGGGAAAGCGCCAACGGCAAAAGGCCGACAATGGTAGTAATCGTGGTCATCAGTATCGGACGTAAACGATTGCTTCCGGCTGTGATTACCGCTTCTTGCATAGAAAATCCCCGCGCCCGCAGCATAATAATGTAGCTAATCAAGACAATGGCATTATTCACTACTATCCCCATCAGCATGACGACCCCTAAGAAAGTGTTGATGCTTAAGGTAGTCCCGGTTAAAACAAAACCTAAAATCACGCCGATAAAAGTAAAAGGTATGGCAAACATGATGATAAAAGGATCCAGCAGCGATTCAAACTGCGCCGCCATCACCATATATACCAGCCCGATACCCAGAATAAGCAGAAGCGTCAGGTCGCCAAAAGCTTTTTTCTGTTCCTCGGCTTCCCCGCCGATATTTATCGTAACATCCGCCGGCAACGCCAGCTTGCTGATTTGGCTGTTTAAATCCTCTACGATCTTTCCGCTAGACCGTTTATAAGCATTACACTGAACCCTCACCATTCTTTCCCGGTTCTTACGCTCGATTCTATCCGGGCCGCTGGCCTCAGAGATCTTGGCGATATTGCTTAGTTTAATCTGAGCCCGTTTGACCCCTTGCCTGCTGGCTAAAGCTTCTAAGCCCACGAAAGGAGCATTTTCAGTTGGCAGCGGCGCCATGATCGTTAAATTTTCTATGTCTTCTAATTTTGTGCGCGAGGATTCTTGAAGCCTGACATAAATATCATAAGTCTTGCCATTTTCACGGTATTTTGTCGCGGACGTTCCCTGAATAAAAGCCTTTAAAGTGGAGGCGATGGTATTCATATCCAGCCCCAGGCTGGCGGCCTTCTCCCGGTCCACATCGATCTTTAACTCCGGACTGTTGGCTTCCCGGGAGATGCTCACATCTACAGCCCCGGGAATATTTTCCATAATCGCTTTTATATCTTTAGCCAAGGCATTAGTTTCCTCAAATGAATGGCCAATTATTTCTAGCTGCACCGCCTTGCCGCCTCCTCCGGTAATCAGGCTGCCCAGAGGATTTCCGGTAGAAATATCCGTCCTTAATACTCCGGGAATAAGCTTGATCTTATTCCTCACCGCCTGGCCTACTTCTTTCACCGCGCGCTTGCGCTGATCTTTAGGAATAAGTTTTGCTCCGGCGGAAATTATATGCGTGCCGCTGGCTCCGCCAATCATCCGGCCAACCCCGCTAACCTGGCCGCTGCGAACATAATAATATTTTGCTTCCGGGACATTTTTATCAAAGATCTCCTCCACCCTTTTAGCCACTTTATCCGATTCTTCCAGGCGTGTTCCAATCGGTAAATTAATGGTAACGCGCAAGTCTCCGGAATCCTCCTCGGGCATAAATTCATTGCCCACAAACGGCACCAGCAGCAAACTTAAAATAAAAACAATAATAAATCCGATCAAAATTAATTTTTTATGCTTTAGAGAAAATCCCAGGGCCCGGCCGTAAAAATTTTCCCAACTCTTAAACCAGCTCTCTGAAATCGCGTAAAACTTAAGAAAGAACTTTGATTTTTCGCGGGTATTATTGAAATGCAGCCATTGGGCGCAAAGCATCGGAGTAAAGGTCGTAGCGGTAAATAAAGAAGCAGTCAAAGTTACGATAATAATTATTGCCAGGCCTCCAAAAATTACCCCCACTACTCCCGGGATAAACAACATCGGCATAAATACTACTACCGTGGTCAAGGTTGAGGCGGCTACCGCCAGGTACATCTCTGAAGTTCCAAAGATCGCCGCTTCCGTCGGCCGGTTGCCTCTCTCCAGCCTTCTAAAAATATTATCCACGATGACAATCGCGTTATCCACGACCATCCCGGTAGCAATGGCTAAAGAAGATAAACTGATGGTATTAATCGTGCCTTTACTTAAAAATAAATAAATAAAAGCGATCAACAAAGAAAAAGGAATGGTTAAAGCCACAATCAAGCTTGGCGCCAAAGACCTGAAGAAAAACCAAGCTACCAGAATCACCAAGACGATACCCAGCCAGACCGAATATTTTAAGGAATTCAACGCATTAATAATATCCTGGGAGGTGTCAAAGATAGTATTGACCTTAACATCCGCGGGTAAAGTTTTAACCAGCCGCGCCATTTTTTCCTTCACTTTACGGGCAACTTCCACGGAGTTCGTCCCGCTCTGTTTTTGAATCATCACCATGATTCCCGGATGTTTATTAATGCGTACCAGGCTAGTGACTTCTTTAAAGCTATCCTCGATCCGGGCGACATCCTTTAAATATATGGGGCTCCCATTACGCTTGCCCAAAATTAAGAGATTGATCTCTTCAGGGCGGGCAAATTCCCCCGGAAGGCGGATAAGATAATCGGTAAGCCCGGTTTTTAAACTCCCCACCGGCTGGGTAATATTTTCCTGTTTTAATTTATTTTCTATATCCAGAACGGAAAATCCATAGCCTTCCAAGCGCTGCCGGTCAATCCAGATATTGATCTGGCGCTGTAAGCCGCCGCCATTAATCTGAACCGTGCCTACCCCCGGTAACTGCCTGAGGGCGTCTCCGATTTTTTTGTCGACTAAGTCGTAAAGCTCCGGGTAGGTCTGTTGGGCAGTGATGCCAAAATAGATGATCGGAATATTGGCGGTATTGAATTTGAAGATAAAAGGATTATCCATCTCCTCCGGAATATCCGGCAAGAATCGCTTGGCTAATTCAATACGGTCGCGGACATCATTGGAAGCCTCGTCAAGATTTGTGCCCCAGATAAACTTTAGAGTAATTAAAGAGCTGCCTTCCGAAGAATTTGAGGTAATCTTTTCTAAACCCGGAGTGGTCCCTAATTGGTTCTCCAGCTCCTCGGTTACATTTACCTCTACATCCTCGCTTCCCGCCCCGGGGTAAGTTGAGATCACGGTTATCGAAGGCGGCTCGATTTCCGGCATCATATCTATACCCAGGCGGCTTAGAGAATAAAGAGCCAAAATAATGATGGCTGAAAAAATCATCAGGTTAGTAACCGGCTTCTTTACTCCAAATTCAGGTAAACTCATTCTTTTTCCGCCTCCGGCTCAACACTGGCGCCATCAGCAAGCAGCTGTTGGCCCATAATCACGACGGCGTCGCCGTCTTTTAAACCCTGGCGAACCTCAAAATACGGCCCCTGACGGATACCTAAGCTTATTTTTTTCAATACCGCTTTCTTATCCTGAACTACAAATACATAATTATCCGGATCATGGCCCATAATCGCTTCCCTTAATATTACCGGCACATTATTTCTGGCTTCGATCACCAGCCGCACTTTAGCAAACATCCCGGATTTTAAACGATACTCCTTATTCGCCGCCGTAATCTCAACCGGGGCTGTGCGCGTAGACAGATCAATAACCGGGCTGATCTTGGTTACACTGCCTGTAAATTTCTCCTCCTCCCAGCTGTCCACGCTAATCTGGGCCTGTTGGCCAAGAGTAATCTTGGATAGATATTTCTCAGGAATATCCAACTCTATCTTTACCTTATCCGCGCTGACTACCAGAGCAACAGGAGTATTTGCCGTAACATTCTGGCCGATATCGACATAGACTCTGCCTAAAATACCGGTAAGCGTGCTCTCGACCGGAGCTTTTTGGAATTTGAGGCCGACTTCATCGCGGTCGATATAACAAATAGCCTCTCCTTTATTAACTAAAGCGCCGTCTTCTTTTACTTTCTCAATAATCTTTCCGCTTATTTTCGGGTAAATCACTGCTTCATCCTGAGCCTTGATATCCCCGGAATAGTCTAAAGTTTCATCAAGCTCCTGCAATTTAACCTTATCCACTTTAACCGGAATAGCCTCTGGAGGCTTCTCTTTAGCCTTTCCCGGAGCGCAACCGCTTAACAAAAAAACGCAACAGATCATCATTAAAAACACGGGGACGGTTCTACTTTTCCTAACACTAGAATCAAGGGGACGGTTCTCTTTTTTATAATATAAAAAAGAGAACCGTCCCCTAGTTTCAAAAAGAATAGAACCGTCCCCTAGTTTTTCTTGTTTTTTAGTTAATATTTTCTTATATTTCATTAAAACCTCCTGTGGCCTTATCAAAGTTAAACTTGGCAATGGTATAATCATAAACTGCCTGCTTTTGATTAAAAACCGAAACTGCGTATTTTAACTGCGCGTCATTATTATCTAATAAGCTAACTAACCCTTGAGAGTACCTGCCTATCGCCGTCAAAAGATTATTCTTATAGAGTAAGGTATCTGCCTGGCTGGCTTTTATTTGTTCGATCGCGTTCTTTAAAGATAAATACGCGTTTTTTACCTCCAGAGCGATATCTCCAAGGAGCTTAGTTTTACCTAATTGCGTCTGCTTTAAATCTACAATCGCCTGTTCAACCAAAGCTTTGGTCTTCCAACCATCAAAGATCGGCCAGGATAAAGTTATCCCGGCAACATTATAATCATTCCAGTTCCTGGTATTTACAGTCGTGGTAACCGAGTGCGAACGCCCGTAATAATTCCAGGAGGCATAAATATCCGGCCGGCCCTCCGCGCGGGCCACCTCAATCGCGCTCTTATCCGCTTTAAGCTGCGATTCAAACTGCCTTATTTCCGGGCGGGTTTGCATGGCCTTTAAGAAACCCTGATCAAAAGCAATATCTTTGGGGGTAAATTTAAATTCTGTATTAGGCACAACTAAAACATCCTTATCCAAAGATAGCAAATTATTTAATAAAGCCCGCGCTGCCTCCTGCTGCGCCTGCGAAGCCTCATCAGCCTGCGCCACGCTAGATAAAGAAGCCTGCGCCTGCAAAATATCGGTTTCTGAGGCCTGGCCATTTTTGTAAAGCGCGTTGATATAATCCAGGTGTTGGCGGCTATTATCAAGTATTGCTTTATTTAATTGGACAAAGGAATTTGAAAGTAATAGCGTGTAATAAGCCCGGGAAAAATCAAAAATTATTTCCAGTTTTGTTTTATCTAAAAGCGATTGCGCTACCTGGAGTTTATAATCATTATATTTTATGCTGTTGATGACTCTGCCCCCTCGATAAAGATACTGTTTTAAGCTAATTTGCGAAGCGTGCTGGCTTATATCTTTGGTATAAAGTCCGGCGGTATAAAACCAATCGCCGGTATAGGTAAGCGCAGGGAAAATTCCCGCTTGGGCCTCGGAAATTTTTAACTTGGCTTTTTGGACATCTTGCGCTTTAAGCAGGATATCCCGATTATCCCTCAAACCAATTGCCACCGCTTCATTAAAGGTAAGCGTAATTTCTTCGGAGTACCCGGTAATAATCATTAAACTAAAAAATAATAAAAACCAGGGGACGGTTCTATTTAAAAAATAGAACCGTCCCCTTGATTCTCTTTTTTCGTCCAAACCACCCCCTTGATTCTGCATTATTTGCTCTCTTCCTTATTCAAAATATCTTTTACCTGCATAAGTATACGCAGATATTCTCCACGGTCGTTTTCAGATATTTGGCCAAAGATCTTAGTCACTGACTGCGCGCGCTGTTGGTTTATTTTTTTTAAGAGTTCTGTTCCTTTGGCGCTAAGCTTGATTCTAATTATCCTGCGGTCCTTTGGATCGTATTCCCTTTGCACATAACCCAACAATACCAGGCGCTGAACAATCCCGGTGGAAGCGGCAGTAGTCACCCGCATAAACTTAGCCAGATCTGTCATTTTGGACGCGCCCTGGCGGCTTAATAACTCCAAGATAAGCAGCTGCGGCAAAGTAATCTTGCCTTTATATACATCATTATGCTGCCTGCGGGCAAACCCCTTCATAATTTCAGGCATAATCTGGTCCATTTTTTGCGCGAAATCAGCAATCGAAATCCCTGTCATATTAAATCTCCTTGTGTAGAGACACAACACCGGCGCAAATCCGCTTAGCGCCGGGTGTATTAATATTTAACTATATTAAATATTAACTCCATTAACAATATGCCATAAAAAAATCGCCCTGTCAAGGAAAGTTTTAACCTTAAAACCAGGGGACGGTTCTATTTTTCTGGCATTAGATTCAAAAAAATAGAACCGTCCCCCTTATTTCAGAATTATTCTTAACCCCAAATATATCAGGATTAAACTAGAGACAACCCTGATTAATGTCTTAACTTTATGATTACCCGAGAAACCACCGGCCAGTTTACCCGATAACCCCACCATTAAAATAACCGGAGAAATTGTAGTACCCAACCCAAAGATAAAAGCGTAAAACAATCCTTCCAGCGGCGAGCGCGAAATAATAATTATATAATTTAAAATACCTAAAAGCGGAAGGCAGGGGGAAAAACCCGCTAATAAACCTAAAATACCCGCGTTGTTTAAGTTTCCTCGCCAGAGAAACCAGCAGTATTTACTGCCTAACGGTTCTTTAAATATCATCGTTAAAATTCCGATAACCAAAACGAAAAACCCCAAAGCTATATTTACAAGATTAAGATAACCGATAAAGAAATTGTTTTTTAATATACCCGAGAATATGCCGCATAATCCGCCCAGAATCATATAACTAACCAGCTTGGCCGAAGAGAAAGACAAATAAGAAATGAGCGCTTTTTTTAGCGACGGCTTATAAGCGGCAATAAAACCCGCTAAAATCGGCGCGCAAAAACCTACGCACGGGCCCGAGCCAAGAATCAAACCGCTTAAAAATAAATAATATAGACTTTCTTTCATCTAAGGATTAATATAATGATAACCAAGGAATTGTCCATGATTATCTTTATACCTCTGGGAATAATTGCCTCAATATTTCAACTGGTGGTCTTGCGTGAATTCAGCTTTTCCATCGCCAAGCATGAGCTGGCCTTTGTCGTCTCTGCCGGCCTCTGGATCATCTTTTGCTCATTAGGCAGTATTCTTAAGCCCTTGAAAAAACTCAGGGATTTAGAACTTCCAATTTTAGCCTCGCTTTCATTTTCTCTTTCTATCTGCCTGATTCATTTAGCAAAATCATTAATCGGTTTAAAATATTACGAGGCAACAAGCCCTGGAGAACTCGTAGGCTTAAGCCTGATCCTGATTGGCCCGACTGCCTTTATTCTGGGCTTTGCCTTCAGGCAAATTGTCCAGAAATATGTTGCGGGCAATTCCTCGCCAGAAAATACCTACGCTAAATTTTTTGCCTTTGAAGCTGTAGGTTTTTTCTCAGGAGGCGTAGCTTTTACGCTTTTCTTTAAAGATTACGCCAATCCCTTAATCTTCACTTTATTGCCATTAATTTTATTACCGGATATAAAAAAACTTTACAAAAAAGCCTCCGCCGCCGCGCTTATAATTATCATTACGGCTATCTCATGTTTAAGTTTTAATTTTATTATCAAAAAAGAGTTCATTAACGCCAATATCCTGATGAATCTCGGATCACCTTACGGGCCGGTTATTGCTGCGCGCAAAGCAGGGCTAACTTCATTATTTTCAGGGGGCTCTCTTTTAGCCACCAGCGAAGACAAATCCGCAACTGAAGAATTTATCCATATAAGCTTATCCGCGCAGGACCCCTCGGTTGATAAAAATGTTCTTTTTATCGGAACTGCCCTATCCGGGCAGATTGAAGAAATAGCCAAATATAAATTAAACGCGTTAGATTGCCTGCAGATAAATCCCCTTATCCAGAAACTTACCCGAAATTTGCCGGTACCAGCTGAGCTAAAAAATAAAATTAATTTTATTACTGCTGACCCCCGGATTTATCTTAAGAAAACTAACCAACAATACGATGCTATCTTAATGAATATGCCGCCGCCTTCTAATCTGGCCCTAAACCGCTATTTTACCGAAGATTTCTTTAAGCTTATTGCCGGATGCTTAAAACCTAAGGGTATCTTCTGTTTTTTTATCCCTTCCAAACGGGAGATTTTAAGCCCTCAATTTATCAAATTCAACTCCAGCATAATCAACGCCCTGGATAAAGTATTCTCCACCAGATTAATCATCCCCTCCGATTCCATGATTGTAATCGCGTCCAACCGGGGAAAAATTGAGGATCAATACTTGCTTGAGAATTTTGCCAAGTCAAAACCTAAAACTCAATTTTTCACCATCTACCATTTTAAAGACTACCTTGCTCCCTCCCTGCGCAGTTACGCGGAAAATATGCTCGACAGAAAAATCACGCCAAATTCCGATCTTAATCCATCGGGTTTCCTCAATTATCTCATCTTAGAACAAACTAAGTTTTATCCTAACCTTAACCTAGACTTAAAAAAAATAAGGCTAATCACAATCATATCTCTTTTAATCTCTGCCTTACTCATCATAATGATAAGCTGGCTGTCCAGAAAAACTTCCTGCCTCTTAAATATCGGAGCAGTTGGCTTTACCTCAATTAGCCTAAGCTCAATAATCTTTGTGCTATTTCAACTCTTTTGCGCGGCCCTCTTTTGGAAATTGGGCTTGCTCATCGCGTTGTTTATGGCAGGAGTGAGCATCGGAATATTTCTTACGAACACCATCAAGGCTGATCGCGCCAATCTGCTCTTTTATCTTTATCTCTGCTGGATGATCGCAATCTTTATTTTATTTTCCAATCTTAAAGCGATCGGCAGATCCGATTACGCGGAATTTATCTTCTATTTTTTTGCCTTGCTCTGCGGATTCCTTACCGGCAGCTCTTATCCGCTCTTAGCCCGGAACCTACTGGAAAATAAATTTAAAAACCAAAACATAGTTATAACTATCTACTCCACGGATTTAATCGGGGCATTTTTAGGAACGCTAGCTTGCGGGATACTGCTTATACCACTGCTGGGAATATCTGACAGCCTCTTAACCTTGATATTCTTAAACGCGATTTTTGCCTTAAAAAACCTGCGCCACTAATCCCAAAAATCCAGGAGACCTACGCGGTCTACATATATGTAGACCGCGTAGGTCTACGTGCTTCGCGTTTATTCCCAGACTCCAGCAATCTTAGCACCGCAGAATTTGCACTTACCCTTGATAACATTATTCTCTAATACAGTATAACCTGCGCGCTTAATCAAAAGCTTATTGCAGGCAAAGCAGATTGTATCCTCTCCCGCGTTTTCCGGGACATTGCCTATGTACACGTAGTGGAGCCCTGTTTTCCGGGCAATCGCTTTTGCGCGAATTAAAGTCTTCAGCGGAGTAGGAGATAAATCCAATAGCTTATACATCGGAAAGAATCTTGAAAAATGTACCGGCGTATCCGGCCCTAAATTATCCTTGATCCACAAACAAAGATTATAAATATCTTCATCAGAATCATTGGCAGTAGGAATAATAAGGTTAGTTATCTCTATCCAGACTCTTTCCTCTTTTAATATTTTAAGGGAATTAAGGACGCTGGCCAGGCTGCCTTCGCAAAAAGAAGAGTAGTATTTCTCGTTAAAACCTTTTAAATCAATATTGGCGGCAGTTAAGTATTTAGCCAGTTGGCGCAGAGGTTCGGCGTTAATAAAACCTGACGAATGCATAACGCAAGAGATGCCTTCCTGCTTGGCTAATTTAGCAATATCCAGCATGTACTCATAGAAAATCGTCGGCTCAGTATAAGTAAAAGCGATTGTCTTTGCTCCGGTTTCCTTAGCTTCTTTAACAATATCCTGAGGCGATACAAATGCCACCTTGACTGATTCAGGGTCTAACTGAGAAATCTCCCAGTTTTGACAAAACTTACACCTTAAATTACATCCGGCGGTAGCGATGGAAAATGATTCTGTCCCGGGATAAACATGAAAAAACGGCTTTTTTTCTATCGGATCAACATGCCTGGCCACCGGCTGGCCATAAGTAAGGCAATAGAGCTTGCCTTTAATATTTTTCCTGGCCCGGCAAAAACCGCGCTGGTTGACAGGTATTAAACATTGCCTGGGGCATAAAAAACATCGCGCCTTACCCTGGCCCGCGTCCAGCCAATATAATGCTTCTTTTCCCGCTTCTGGCGGGATCCCGCTTTGACGGGATAATTCTGTTGGAACAAGATTATCTTTAGCAAAAGATTCTGATAAATTAAGGGAGAATTCCCGCGAAAGAAAGAATGCGGCTATTACAAAAGATACAAAAATTATTGTTAATAATATTTTTTTAGGTATTAGAAACTTGCGAACATCCATAACCCTTATTCTCTCTTAGTAGACAGCTATGGCATTTCCTGCTTCACTTTAGATTGCATAGCAGTAGCTAGATCACTATAAGCACCTTGCACTTTTGGTTTAAGCATCGCCCCCACCATAATAATCGCCCCGGCTACCATTGCAAAAACAATTACATATTCTATCGTGCTCTGTCCTATTCTGGCTTTTTTCATCCTTCCTCTTTAACCCCCATTACCGTTCTCCTTTATTTCCTCAAAGCTCCGCCGCCTTGCCTTGCTTTGTGTATACATAAATAATACCGCGATGGTATGTAAAAGTCAACTCGGAAAAGGTAATAAAAAAGACTGAGCGATTAAATCCAGCCCGGTGAGAGTAAGTATACTCGGTAAAAACGGATACCTCTAAGGCGTCTACAGATATTTTTCAAAGTGGCGGTAAAAATCCTCTTTCATCATCCGGTAGATTTTTTCCTTATCTGAATCACGGACTTTTAAGAATCTTATGCCAAAAATTTGTTTCCCCTCAACTTCTTTATGCCAAATAACGGAAATATCAATATCAAAGAAATACTTCTCATTAAAATAAAGTTCAACACGTGCGTTAGCCTCCGGGATTTTTTCTGTCATCGCCAGACAAAATCCCTTCATATTTAAATCCCTAACTTCACAGGCCACATAATCTTTAGAACCCTGCCACTTTATTTTAGCAGGTGACGCAATCTTCCACCTCGGCAACAGCCTTTTCTCAACCAGGCCGGGCTTTAAAGGCAAATCTTTTTTCTTTCGGAAAAAACTAAATAAAACCATTCCCTAACTCTCCCTAAATAACTAATTTCCCTGCTTTTCTATATCTTTTCTTAAAGCCATTCTTATCCTATTCTAAATTACGCGTTAGGTTTATTATATCTTAAGCAAAAATTATTTGCGGCATATTTTATAATAAATTCTAAACCACGTCTGCCTGAACGGTTCTTTCTAATTCGTAATGATTTCATAAATAGCCTTTCCCGATTAAGTCCGGCCCCCTGCAAGATTTGCTATATTTTTATCTGATTACTTGTCTCCCTTAGGCTCTACCTTCTCTCCTTTTTCCTCTTTCTCGTTCTTTTCATTCAGTTGAGCAACTTTATTAATTTTGGCCTTAACTTCATCCAATGCTTTCTTGGTGTTATCAAACTCTACCTTAACAGCGTTCAACTCATCTTGTTTTACTTTTATTTCTTTAGTAAGTTTTGCTATCTTAACATCTTTTTGTTGAATTACAGCGTTTAAGGTATTAATTTCTTCTCTGGCCATCTTTGCATATTCATAATTTTGATAGGCAATACCGGCGGCGATAATCAAAATTATTAAGCCTATCCCGATAACTATTAGATTTTTCTTCGTCATGCTTCCTCCTTGTCTACCTAGACAACACCCGCGCAATTCCAATTAGCGCGGGGTGCCTTGTCTACTATTATCAAAAACACTAATTTTGTCTTCATAATCTAAATTAAACCAAAAATTATAACAGATTACGGCAGGCGCAAATATAAATAATGCCTACCGTAATCCGTTATTAATGAACTATTACTCTACCAGTTTAATAGACTGCGCTTTGAGTGAGCCGCTTGCTTTTACTGTATACTCTACAGCAACCTTGGTGTCTTTCTTTATATCGCTTAGAATAACCGTCACTCCATCTTTACCAATAATGGGAGTAACGCTTTTTACAACAAAGCTTAGTTATTGCCCATCCTCAGCCACAACCACTAGCTCTGATTTCGTTCCCTTCGTAGTATCCCCAATTGTTACCAAATCAACTTTACCAGCAAGGGTTTTCATTACTACTGGTGTTTGAACGGTTTGACTAACCGGAACCGATGCCTGTTGAGCAAAACACAGAGTGCTAACGAATAAAAATGCAAATAGTGAAAAAGTTAATTTTTTCATTGCTAATTCCTCCATAATTAATTACATTATTTTTTAGTTGATACAGCCTTTTTAAAAATTTCTTTTACACTCGTAGCATTATTACTTCCTTCCTTAACTGCGACTTTCACCTCTTCATTCGCTCTAAGGGACGACATAACCTTTGAATCTATGGTTATCGTTTTTTCTATGCCTGCCTTACCTTCCTTTACCACTATTGTGTTATTCGCCATATCAATAGCAACAATCTTACCCGTAATAACTTCAGTCTTAACCTTAACTTTTTTTACAACTGCTGCCTGCGAAGCCTGAGTAAAACTCGAGATAGCCGTTGCGCATATTAAAAGTAAGGCCAACAAAATAATAGTTATTTTTTTCATGCTTAGCATCCTTTTTTTTAATATAATACTTTTTGAGTAATATTTGGTTAGGCCTAGACTGTTACGAAAAATGTGGGATTAACAGGAGGGGATTTTTCATGCCTTGCCAAATACGCTATAACTGGCTGAAAAGAAAACGAGATAATTCCATACTCATATAAGATCCCGAAGCATAATAAAATACTGATAAAAAACTCCGCGTATAGCGGCAAATCATTTGTATTGCATAAAATATCAAATATAAAGTCCTCATCTTCATAAACAGCTTTGCAAAAAAGAATAATAGAAATTACTATTATGCAAACTAAAATAATACATATAAAATTATATTTTTTCATATTGGAAGCCCACTAAGCAACGTTACTTTTCTGCCTAAAATCACAACTTTGAAAAATAAGATTCCTCTGGTATAAGCCGAGAGAAACCTCTCACTATATACAGGTATATATTATAAGACTGACTATAGCGATTAGCAAGAAAATTCGGCGTTCCACAGAAATCGTACAAGCTTACAATAGATCCATCGTTTTTTCTTCATATTCATACGCAATTTTTGATATATCCTTAATTATTTCCTTTAAGGCATCTAAATTACGGCCTTTAGTCATTATACAGATCAGATAGGGCTTTTTTGGGTAATACACAATACCGCAATCATGTAATTGCACGCTCCCGGGCAGATATGCCTCTGCCGCGTATTTTCTTTCCGCGAACTTATGAGCGACAACTATATTCTTCGGCAGACCAGCAACAATTCCGTCATGAAAATCGGCCTGGCTAAGTAACTTCATCGCTTTTTCAGACAGATTCGCGTTTAAATAGGTAACATTATAAAGAACACGGAAAAATGCAGCGTAATCCTTTGCCGAAATCTGAGGTTCAGATTCTGTCAGATCCATAGCGGCCAACCCTAAATCTGAATATACGCTGGCAATAAATTTATGATCTATATTCCCCCAAAGAAGCTCCTTAGATATATTGTCAGAATATACAATCATATTACGCAATAGTTGATCCACGGTATAGGTATTACCCAATTGCGCGCGATTTTCCGGAAGTATGTTTTGCGGGGTCGAATTCAATGCCTGGCCATATTTTATCTGTTGGTTTAAAATAGCCGGATCCTGTTCTGCCATCTTTAAATACGCGATCATCAGCGGAACCTTCAGGAGGCTGGCGGCGGAAAAATTACTATCTTCATCAAGGCCTATCCAGGTTCCTTTATTTAAATCCTTCATATATACCGATACATTTGAAACATCGCCATTCTCTTGGCATCTTCTAATATATTCTCCGATGCTATATTTTATCCCTTCCAGCTTACTGAGCCTCCGATAAATAATGGGCACATTGGTGGCCTAGATTTGAGCCTGATGCAAGGCGCGACGACGAAGCCGTAGTCAAGGCACTACGGCCAGGAGGGAGCAACGCGGCAGCAGGCCAAAGATAGGCCACCCCGAAGGGGCTGGCCGCTTTTGGGCTGCGACTGCGTCGCTCGTCCTTGGCGTAGTGCAAGACTACGCCGGCGTCCTCGCTCCTTGTCTCGCTCCAAAATCGTTCCAGCCAATGCGCCCATTATTTATTGGAGGCTCAGTAACATCCCCGCCTTCGGGATTTTCAACTCCGATTAATGGATTTACAAGATGGCCATTAGTTAATAATAAACGTTTTAACTGAAAACTCTCAACTGTCTTATCTTGGAAATTTTTGATCTTATGAAGAAATGGGCCGGCTACGATTCCGAAAAAAAATACAGCCGCGATAAACAGCTTACTCTTCAGAAAACGTATAACTATTATTTTCAAAAAATTATACCGCGAGGCTGGAAGTTTAATAGGATTACCACTTTTTTTTTCTTTTGTATTGTAAAAATACCTGAAGCATTCAAATTTATACTATGTTCCATCTTTAAAATAATTCAAATAAAAATCTCCATTCATCAGAATCCAGTCTATTGCTATCTCAATAATAAATAAAAATGATATAAAAATATATGCAATAAGATTAAAATATTTATTGGCCGTTCCGATAAATGAAATAACAATTAAAAATATAGTAATTGAAATTAAGAAGATTTCGATACCATCAATAATAAGCCATCTCTTAAATAATCTTTCTGGTTTAAATCTACCTTTGCCCCAATCAGGTTTTTCAGACCTCTGGTAATTAAGATAAATTTTATGGTAGCATAAGTTAACAATTAAAAATATTGAAAACGCTACTAGAAATATATAAAAATGAAGAATGGATAAACAAAGCGTATAACTAGAATAGAGATATAGTTCTTCGTGTATCTGTTCTATCGATTTTTCTCTATCTGACTGGCTTTCTGATAAACGACTATCAAATTCTCTTAACCTAGGTTCTGCTAAATGGTATTTGATACGTAAAAGAAGGCAGAATATAAACAAAGAAACTGAGATTCCCCAATTGCATGGTTGATCTAATACTGAAACTCCTTCTATTTTTGAGGCAATTAGAGCAGCAATCAACGCAATCATTGATTGTATATAAATATCATTTTCCTTTTCAAGCCATTTCAAATTAATTTTTTTATTCATTTGCGAAGGACGTATTCTTTCCAATGTTTCTTCTTTCTGATTTTCTTCTTTATCCATATCTTTTAAGTAGTATGCCAAATATCTTTTGTTTCTCCAAACAAAATTGAATTGTTAAACTAATCTTATCACAAGTTATGGCGAAAAGGAATCCAAATTCTCCATTATCCCCACTACATAACCATAGCTTCTCTTGGGATTATCAATATTTTTCAGACCCTTCATAAATTCCAAGATACTTGGCAAGATCATCATAGGATAGCGATAAAACGGGGACTGTCCCCGCCTTTTGGGGCCTTTGAATTTTGCTTTTCCGCGGATAACTCAATTGTAAACATTACCAAATATATTGATTCTTTTACTCTTGCCAGAGCTTCTTTTACAGCAGGAAAATATTTGTTACCGCTGATATTTACTACTTCGGCATTATAACAATAAGCCCTTGCCGTTATTCCTAACACAGCAAGGGCTATTAAAAAAATCTTTGAATATCTCTTCATTTAATATTGATAGCTATTATTACTTGATTGGGCTTCTCTACATTATTCCACTCAACTGACGGTTAAGCTCATTAACTAAATTATTCTTAAAATCGCGTATAATATTTTGCTGATCTTGAGGTAAAAATACGGATAGCTCAGCGTAAAAGTCTACTTTTCCTGAGCTTTTTATAATCTCATCTTTCTTTTCATTCAATCGCACTTTCTGCCCCGCAGAAAGAAGCCCTTTTCTCATAATGAAATATAAATCGTAAAAATCACGGACTTTCCCGCGGCGTAAAAGCGCATCAAATACCTTTTCATCTACCAACAATTCCTGAGAGAGATGGAAAATATTATAGGTCGGTACAAAGTCGTTGGCTACGCTGTCTATTTCTCCTTTAATGTCGCGTCCGTTGCGCGCGGAAATATTTATTGATACGGAAATGGGCTGGTAATCGTAAATATGAAATGTCGCATCTCCGTAATAACCTTCGGCTGTCGTGCCGGGCTTCGAGCCAAGGTCTACCTTAATCCCCGTCTTTTCAATTTCCGCCAATACCGCGGTAAATAAATCTTCTATAAATTTCTTCTGGATATATTGCTCTACGCGAAAAATTGAGAAATCCAAATCTTCCGAGAATCGCGGGCTGCCATAGACGATTCTTAGCGCCGTGCCGCCCTTAAAAAGAAGGTCATCCGACTTCTCCATCCTGTATAATTGCGAAAGGAAAAGGTGCTGAAAATATTCCCTAACTATATTAGGATATTCGCTTGTACGGTATTGAGCCGCTAATTTTCTAATAGCGTCAAGGCTTATCATCGAAGTGTCGTTTTTATAATACTAATAAGTTTTCCATTATTAAATAACTTCGCGTAGCGCAATGCCTTTGCCGGATTAATTTTTCCTTTATCAAAACGGCTCAGTAATTGTTTCTTCTTTCTCAATCGCAGATAAGTTAGATCTACAAATGCCTTTTCAGGGTCGGCAATTAACTCGCTGGCACCACCTTGACGATAAACAGAATAGCCGGTAAAAGCTTCCTTTTTTATACGATGATAAGAAAACGTTTTCCCCAAAGCGTTGAACTGCCTTGTTGGCTTCGTGCTTACCGAGGTAATTTCATATACGGTTTCTGGGATAACGCGATGGAAAGACAGCGCGAACTCCAATGAAACATAGGACGGCTCATATAGCTTATTCGCGAGGTAAATATCAGGAACAGAGGCGTCATAAAGCGCATAGATGCCTCTCTTCAGCCGCCTGATGAATCCCTTTTTTGCGTAGCGATGGACTAAAAAAGTCGCTGCCACCTTACTCACGCCAAAAATTCGCCTTACATCCAACGGTGAGAATATAATCAGGCCTTTTTCCTTCACTTTTCTCTCAAATAAGTACCAATTCACTAATTTAGCCATATTGCTAATTTAACAAAATAATCAATAAAAGTCAAGTTATTTATTACAATTTCACTTTTCTTCTACTTCTATGCTTATCTTCTCCGCTCCAGCAGGACAATTTATGCTTTTCTGTATTACGAACATTACAAGATTTATTGATTCTTTTGCTTTTGCCAAAGCCTCTTTCACCGCAGGGAAATATTTAGTCCCGTTAATATCTATCACTTCAGCCTGATAACAAAAAGCCCTTACCGTTATTCCTAACATGGCAAGGGCGATTATAAAAACTGTTAAATATCTTTTCATTTTTTATTTTCTACTCGCCTTTTATTTTTACTCGTAATCTTTTTTATATTTTCTGCTGATGGCAGATTTTCCGGCATTGTCCCGCCCAATTCTTTAATTGTTTGACGAACTTTCTTGCCAACTTCAAAATGAGCCTGATTAGCTTTATCCTTACCCCTTATATTCTCCCGGCGCAGTTTATCCTCCGTTTGAGTCGCGCGGAATAAATTTGCCGCCAACTCCGTACTACCCATATAATCAAGAACTTTCTGCCCTTTTTTAAGGCCTTTGCGCCTATGGATATCGACCTGGCCCAACCCGCCATAAAGCCCCTTATAACCATGATCCTGAAATATAGCATAATCAAGTGGCCTGACAACGCCTGCCTCTTTAGCCGCTGAAGCCAAGTATTTGTTATGCTCTTTCATCTGTTGGCGAAGAAATAATCGTTTTTCTTCATCGCTTTCAAAGTTGCCGAATTCATCGGATAACTCTTGCCTACGGGTCTGCACGGCAAAATAAGTCTGGCCCAAAGCAACGATTTCTTTAGCGGGATCGGCATTTTGAACGATAAGATAACAAGCATAGC
>JAPLLY010000062.1:7098-26974 GCA_026387315.1 Candidatus Omnitrophota bacterium | reverse complement strand
GCGTTCAATTTTACGAGAACTTTGGATTCCGTAAGAATAGCTGTAAATTAAAAGTTTTAACATAGTTTTGGGGTCGTATTTAGGGCGGCCCATATGATGCGGGACGTTAATATTTAACGTCCCCTATTTCGTTTGATTAGCGCTAAAAAGGAATGCTGATTCCGGCTTCTATGGCCTGTTCCTTTTGGCGGGATTTCAACCTTATAAAAGTTTCAGCATCCAAGGATTCCAAGAATTTATGTGTCATAGTAAGAGTTATGCCTAGAGGTTCGCCAAACTCGTTCTTAAGCGCGAAAATAACTTTGTTGTGGCCAAAAGTTACCGCTGCCCCAAATTCTATTGCCCTAACCTTGCCTTGGCCATAATCCATCTGGAAAGTTAACCCTAAATTGCGGCCAAACTTCCATTCTCCATAGAAAATAATTATCTGGCCGGGCGCGCTCAGGCGGTTTTGACGGATGCCTACGCCAATACGATAGCGAATTTCTCCTTTTTTAGGGTAAAGTATTGGCGATTCAAGCTGAACTTTGAACTCAAAGCGCGAGGTCAAGCTGCCTTCAAGTATATAAACAAGGCGATTAGCCGAAGATATATCCCAATAGCCTTTAAAAGTTAATGCGTCGCGGCCATCTTCAGATGTATATTCAATCTGCTGGTTGTTGTTTAGTTTCCAGCTGCCTTTAAAGGTATAGGCCTCAGGAGGGCCTTGGCGCAAGGTAACTTCAAAGCAAAGTTCATTGTAATCATTGGCGCGCCAGGTGCCCTTAAGTTTAAGTATGCGCAGGCTCTGCCGGTTGGTTTTAGATTCAGTTTGGATAGTTTCAATAACGAGGGTGTCAGATTCAGCGGCGATAAAACGTTTTCGGAAGGTATCTTTAATTTTCATATAAATTGACTCACAATAGCTTCCCCGCCCATAGTTGTTCTAAGAAAATTCTCCATGGCAATATTTCAATTTTTCCATGTATCCTTTTCTCCTTTTCATTACAGACTAAAATACTTTTTTTCGGTGCGCATGCCTGAATAAAAGATTCCAGCCCATTTGTATCTTTTTTATCAACCCGAGAGGCCCCTTTTATTTCTATAGCAACCTTCCCCATACCCAACACAAAATCCACTTCAACCCCGGATTTTGTTCTCCAGAAATTTATCGCAAAATCTTTTCCCGCGTAAGACCTATAAGCGGTCATTTCCATAAGCAGGAAATGTTCAAATGCCCTTCCGAATTCAGCGCCCTTTTCTTCCACTAAATGCCTTTTTGTCAGGTAACCGGCGACACCAACATCAAACATGTAATATTTGGAGGCTTTTGTTATGACCTGCCGAGATTGCCTTTTCTTAAAAGGCTCCACTCTTATAGCCAAAAGTGTATCTATAAGTATCTGGTAATACTCTTTGACCGTCTTAGAGTCAACACCGCATTCACGAGCAATATTACAATAATTCGTTATCTCGCCATGCGAATAGCCGAAAGCGTCAAAAAATCTTGAAAACGCGGGAATATTGCGTGTCAAACCTTCAGCAAAAACCTCCTGGCGTAAATAATCCTGCACGTAAGCCTCTAAAGATTTCCTGCAGTCAGAGTCGCTTTGTAAATAATGAAACGGTATCAGCCCATGATTCAAAGCCCGCAGCAGATTAAATCTTTCGATTTCCCGGCTAACAAGCGGAAATAATTCATAGCGCCATGCCCTGCCGCCCAATAGATTCGCGTGCCCTTTCTTTAGTTTTCTGGCACTTGAACCACAAAGCACAAACCTTAAACCTTTATTTTCTATCAACCAATGCACTTCATCCAGCACCTGCGGGACTTTCTGCACCTCATCAAGTATTATTGGTTTTTTAAGCAAGGACGCATCTTTGACAAGTAGCTGCTCGCGCAAAAGTGACGGATTTTTTGACATTTCCAGAAACAAATCCGTTTTGAGAAAATCGTAGACTACGCTACCCGGAAACCTTCCTTTCAGGTACGTGGACTTGCCTGTCTTTCTGGCTCCCCATAAAAACGCGGATTGATGATCAGGAAGCCGCAGATCTAAGATTCTTGAGATGTTTTTCATTTGTATTGTCCTCCTAATTAGTATTACTAATTAGGAGTATATACCATTTTAGTAAATTGTCAAGCAAAATAAGGGACGCTCCTATTTTCTAACCTAGACTCGAGAAAAATAAGAGCGTCCCTTATTTTGCGCAAGCTTCTTTACAAGAGCCTTGGGGTTTTCAATTAAATCCGTAGCGCTCCAGGAGTCGCTGCAGTATTTTTTCATATATTCATAAGGCAGATATCCGTATCCATCGCTTCCCCAATTCGCGCCCCAGGAATTTTTAAACTTAAAAATACTAGATTTATCGTCATAACCCACGATACAAATAGCATGCCCGCCAACTGCATCCTCGTTGCGTTTAGGCATGGGGACAAAACCATTTCTTTGGACTTTTTTAGTAAACCAAGATTTAAACACCTCTACTCCGGCAACAAAAGGGCCATTAACTAATAAACTGCGCTTCATTTCAAGGCCAGACTTAATTCGGGCATAGGCCTTAATCTTAAACTTTATGGCATCCTGATCCGCGCCCGCTCGAGGAAGAGATTTTTTCACCGCGGCATACGGCCAGAATGATTCATGGCAGACGCCGTAATTCAATAAAACCTTCATCGCGATACGCGGATAGGTGCCATCTTCAAAGGGGATACCATCAAATTTTTTACAGAGATTATAAAGAAAACGCGGGGATAGCCTGATTAACTTATGATATTCTTTTTTATCCTGAAATTCCTTAACCCCGGTAACCGAAGCAAACGCCACACAAGTCCCTTCGCTTCCCTGATTTCTAACCGGGCTCATTAATTTAGTAAAATCAAAACTAACCGGAACAGTAACTACAGGTAAAACCAAACCCATCGGGATATCGCGGGAGTCTTGGGGATCTTTACGGCAACCCAGCGAAAATTTCATAGGCATATTTTATTTTTGCTAATCCAACTGTAAATATCAGACAAAATTGCTTTAACGGTTTTCTGGGGCCGCCACCCCAGCTCTTCTGCCACCTTACGATTATCGCTTAAATAAATTGAGATATCTCCCGGACGGGTATTTAGGTCGCTGCCGATTTTTATTTTATTGCCGGTGATCTGCTGGCACAATTTAGTTGCCTCAGATAAAGAAAGGCTTACTTGCCTGCCGCCGCCCACGTTATAAATCCGGCCATTAACCTTAGAAAGCTGGGAAACCTCCAGGTCAATTAACTTAAATAAATCATCCACATGCAAAAGGTCGCGCACTTGTTTACCTTTTCCGCCAAAACCGATATATTTAAGCGGCCGTTTAAAATAATGCGCCAGCATCCAGTAGGTAAATACCCCCTGATCAACCTTACCAAACTGCCATGGCCCGGCAATTACCCCGCAACGGTTAATTACGCCTTTTATCCCGTAGTTAGCGACATACTCCTCCAAAAGCAGCTCTGAAGAAAGTTTGGTTGCTCCGTATAAAGTTTTTGGCCCGCCAATTGTAAAATCCTCGTTAATGCCAGCTTGCGACCAGCCAAAAATACGCCCGGCAGGCAGCCACTTAAAGCGAGTATCCGCTTCAATTCTTTTAATCTTGTTGATTGCCTGATAAGGATAGACGCGGCTGGTCGAAAGAAAAATTATATCTGCCTTCTGCCTGCGGCATAACTCCAGGCAATTGACCGTGCCAACTAAATTGGTATTTATGATATAAAGCGGATTATCCAAGCCAGCCATCACTGAAGGCTCCGCGGAACATTCAATCATTAAATCCAAGTCAAAATCCAGAACCAGATCCTTAGGGTTTCTAACATCGGCACGGATAAATTTAATGTCATTTTCTTTTAAACGCGGAAGGTTAAGTTCACTGCCGCCTCGTACAAGGTTATCCAGGGCGCAAACCTTTAATTTCGGATATTTTTGTTTAAATCCCACGGCAAGATTACTACCGATGAAACCGGCACCGCCGGTAACCAGCAGGCTTTTATATTTCATGCCAGCTCCTTTTAAATTAGGGGGGCGCTGCTATTTTGCGCTTCGTATATTTGCTTAATCATCTCCTCTATGCCAAACTTAGATTGCCATCCGGGATAATGCGATTTAAATTTAGAGAGATCCGTAATCCACCAGATATGGTCGCCAACCCGATGCGTATCAATATATTCGTAATTAAATCTTTCGCCGGTTAACTTCTCGCACATTTGGATGGCTTCCAGCATCGAAACATTGGCAAATCTGCCCCCGCCTATATTGTAAACCTCGCCGCCGCGCGGATTCTGGAAATAATAATAAAACGCGTTTACCAAATCAAAGGCATGGAGATTATCCCTGACCTGTTTACCCTGGTAACCGTAAATTTTATATCCGCGTTTGGTTACCGCGCATTTAACTAAATATGCTAAAAATCCGTGCAGCTGCGCTCCGGAATGCGCCGGGCCGGTCAGGCAACCGCCTCGGAATACTCCGGTTTTAAGGCCAAAATACCGGCCATACTCCTGCGTCATAATATCCGCGGCTAACTTCGAAGCGCCAAAAACCGAGTGCAGGCAATTATCAATACTCATTGTTTCATCTATGCCTTTGAAATATCTATGATCGCTAGATATCTCAAAGCGCTTTTCTTTTTCAATCAAAGGAAGGCGGTTGGGAGTATCACCATAAACTTTATTAGTTGAAGTAAAAATGAAAACTGCCTGCGGGGCAAACTGGCGCGTTGCCTCAAGTAAAACTAAAGTTCCGGTGGCGTTAACGCTAAAGTCAACTTTGGGGTCTTTAGCCGCCCAATCATGAGATGGCTGGGCCGCGGCGTGCACAATTAAGGCGATATCTTTATTATACTTCTTGAATATTGAACTGATTTTACCCTGATTGCGGATATCTACGGAATAATGCCAATAGTTTTTATAAAGCCTTTGCAGGCGTTTTTTGTTCCAGAGGATTGAGCCATCTGCGCCAAAAAAGCTTTTGCGCATATTGTTATCTATCCCGACGGCATCAAACCCTTTTTCAGCAAAGAAACTCACGGTTTCAGAGCCGATTAAACCACAAGAGCCTGTGACTATAATAACTGACATTATCCTTCTATTTCCTACCTCGATTTATAAAGCTTGTTGATATCTTTAAGTTTGCTCTTAAGCCAAACTTGATGCTTAAGCGACCAATCCACTGTAAGCTTAAGGCCTCCGGCGAGCTTAACGATTGGTTTCCAACCAGATTCTCTAATAATTTTTCTGGAATTAAGGCTGTATCTTATATCGTGGCCTAAACGGTCCTTAACCAACTCATACCTATCTTGGCTAACACCCAGGGTTTTTAGTAGTAACTTGACCGTGTCAATGTTCTTGCTCTCACAAGCGCTTCCTAAATTATAAATCTGGCCGATTTTACCCTTATTCATAATCGTCATAATGCCTAGCGCGCAATCATCAACATAAAGCCATTCGCGCGCGTTTTGCCCGCGGCCATAAACCGGGATTTTACCGTCATCCAATATTCTAAGAATAGCCAGAGGAATTAGCTTCTCCGGATATTGCCAGGGCCCGTAATTATTTGACGGCCGGATGATTATTGCGGGAAATTTATAGGTCCTGATATATGATTGCACTAAAAGGTCTGCCGCTGCCTTAGATGCGGCGTAAGGGCTGTTAGGCTTAATTGGAGAACCTTCGTTAAACTTGCCATTGGCGATCTCTCCGTAAACTTCATCAGTACTGATGAAAATAAATTTCTGGATCTTATACTTGCGGCTAGCGTCTAGCAGTATTTGAGTTCCTTTAATATTGGTATCGATAAATGGAGCGGCGTCGTCGATACTGCGGTCAACGTGGCTTTCAGCGGCAAAATGCGCCACAATCTCTGGTTTTTCTTTATCGAAGATTGTCTCGATTTTATTTTTATCGCAGATATCGGTTTTGTAAAATTTAAATTTGCCCCCTACCTCTTCAAGCCGCTTAAGGTCGCCAGCATAGGTAAGTTTATCGATGATAATAACTTCACATTGTTTCGTCATTGCGAGCCCCGCCTTGGCGGGGCGAAGCAATCTCGATTTGGACTTCGCAATGACAAGCCTA
This sequence comes from Candidatus Omnitrophota bacterium, assembly GCA_026387315.1. GTDB lineage: Bacteria > Omnitrophota > Gorgyraeia > Gygaellales > Profunditerraquicolaceae > UBA6249. The sequence goes on along the minus strand of JAPLLY010000062.1, from coordinate 20,893 downwards.
ACCAAGGCGCTGCCAATAAAACCCGCGCCTCCGGTAATTAAGATTTTAAGTATTCTTTTACGCATTCTTCTAAAGCTGAATTAATGCTTCTAACTTTAAAACCCGTTTTCTCAAGCTTGTGGGTGGACAAAATCAGGTTAGTCCTGACTAAGCCTAACTTCTTTAAAGCAATTACTTTGAATTTAAATACCGGAACGTATTTTTGATAAACCTTCATAAGTTTGGGGTAGCGTAAACCCCCCTGATTAACCACATTATACACTCCCCGGGCGTCAATCTTTATCAAATGTTTAATTGCCCGAATAAAATCAGGTATATAGGTTACGGAGTTGGCAATATCAATTACTTTCTTGTATTTTATAAGCTTATCTAACACATTCTTAGGATGTTTAGCATTAAGCAGAGGAACGCGGATCCTCGTAATCAGTATATTGTAATCTTTGGCCAGCGCCTCAAGCGTTCTTTCCGCGTAAATCTTGCTGCGGCTATAAAATAACCTAAAGAAATAATCCTGGCTATTTTCTTTGATCGGTTCGTTTTTCTTATAATCGTAATTAAAAATACACCCACTGCTTATATGCACAAGCTTAATGTTGCCGCGCAGGCAAGCTTCAGCCAAGATTACCGGAACAAAACTATTGGCCAATAGAGTTGCGTCCTTTTCCAGCTCGCAGTCATCCACGTTGCGCCTGCCGGTAATGCCAATACAATTAATGATTATTTTAGGGTTATATTTCTTAACCAGCTTTTCGGCATCGCTAAAGCAATTTATCATTGAGCCGTCAATCCTGCAATCAAGCTCTTTTTGCAGCCTTTCGCCGATAAAACCTTTTCCTAAAATTAAGATCTTCTTATTTATCATTAAGCAGTTCTCTTAGATATTCCCCGTAGCTAGTATGGACCCCGTCAGCAAGCTTGGCAAGTTGCGCCTTATTAATATACTTCATGCGGTAGGCAACCTCTTCGATACAGCCGATTTTTAGGCATTGCCTTTCTTCAATAGTTTTAATAAAAGTGGAGGCATCAATTAGCGCTTCATAGGTTCCGGTATCCAGCCAGGCATAGCCGCGTCCCAGAAACTGCACTTTTAGTTTACCTTTTTTAATATACGCATTGTTAATGCTGGTGATTTCTAACTCACCGCGGGCTGATGGCTTGATTTTCTTGGCCATCTTAACTACATTATTATCGTAAAAATAAAGGCCGGAAACTGCCCAGTTAGTTTTTGCCTGCCTAGGCTTCTCAGTGATAGAAACAACCTTACCGTTCTTATCAAAATCAATTACGCCATAACGCTGGGGATCTCTGACTGTATAACCGAAAATAATTGCCCCATTTTTTAGCTTTGCTGAATTTTGCAATAGCTCACTTAAATTATAACCATAAAATATATTATCTCCCAGGATTAGACAAACACTGCCGCCTCCTATAAAATCCTCGGCAATGATAAAACTTTGCGCGATGCCTTTTGGCTCAGGCTGGACAATATAAGAAAATTTTATTCCCAGGTCATGGCCGTCTCCAAGCAAATCCTTAAATCTTGGGGTATCCTTAGGAGTAGAAATTATCAGGATATCTTTAATTCCGGCAAGCATCAACACGGAAAGCGGATAATAAATCATCGGCTTATCATAAATCGGCAGCATCTGCTTGCAGACACCCTTGGTAATTGGGTAAAGCCGCGTAGCTTTGCCGCCAGCAAGAATTATCCCCTTCATTTTACCCCCCTACTGTCCAATTTTCCCATATTTAAAATATAGAAATATTAATATCAACAAGGTTACTAAAGTTACCGCGTTGGCAAATATTATTATAGGATCCCCGCGCGCAATTCCGTAAATCATCCAGAGACAAACACCAGCGGAAAGTTGGAATAAAGTAACTGGGCTGACATCCTTAACCGACCGGGTCCTTAGCGACCTGAATATCTGCGGAACAAAAGAAAACATGGTAAGAGTAGCAGCTAGGGCGCCGATAATTGTCCAAATCATAACATTACTTTTAGAAACCTATGGGAGCCGGCTTTGAGAATGCCGGGTTCAAGTGGAATAAAATTATCTTTTTGGACTTTTACGTTGTTAAAACTGACTGCCCCCTGCTTAATCAATCGGCGGGCTTGGTTACCACTGGCGGCTAATTTGGTTTCGGTGAGAATAACCAGAATAGTTTTCTTGCCGTCAGTTTTGAATTCAGGCATATCCAGAGGGATTTCTTTCTGGGAAAATACGCGGGTAAACTCCTGCGCTTCTTTTTCTGCGGCCCGCGCGCAGTGGTATTGGGTAATAATAATCTTAGCTAAATTTACTTTCGCCTCTTTAGGATGCATCTGCCTGACTGAATTTAAATCTTCTTCAGTAAGCAGCTCATAATATTTAAGCATCAGCTCGTCGGAAATAGACATAATCTTACCGAACATTTCCTTGGGCAATTCATTGATACCGATATAATTACCAAAAGATTTGCTCATCTTGGCCACGCCGTCAGTGCCCTCAAGAAGCGGCATAGTTAAAACCACCTGCTGCGGCTGGTTAAAATCTTTTTGAAACTGGCGGCCCACCAGCAGATTAAAGATTTGATCAGTTCCCCCCAGCTCAACATCAGCCTCAAGCACAACTGAATCATAACCCTGCATAAGAGGATACATAAACTCTAAAATAGAAATATTCTCTCCTCCGGTGTATCTTTCTTTGAAATCATCCCGGGCCAGCATCTGAGAAACTGAAGCATGAGTAGTCAGTTTCAAGATCTCCACTCCGGTCATCCTGGCAAACCATTTGCTATTAAAAACGATTTTGAGCTTACGCATATCCAAAATCCCAGCTACCTGCTTTTTATAAGTTTGCGCGTTTTTTGCTACTTCCTGTTGGCTTAACTGTTTTCTGATTTCAGAGCGCCCGCTGGGGTCACCGATTTGACCGGTAAAATCACCGATAAGAAAATAGACCTCATGCCCAAGGTCTTGAAATTGACGCAGCTTACGCAGAAGAACTGTATGGCCCAAATGTAAATCAGGAGCAGTCGGATCAAAACCTGCTTTAATTTTTAAGGGGCGCCGAGTTCTAATACTCTGCGCGAGCTTCTGGCGCAGCTCATCTTCAGAGATTATCTCTACAGCGCCTCTTTTAATTATTTCTAATTGTCTATCGATATCCATATTTAAATCCGGGGACGGTTCTAAATCCCGGGGACGGTTCTCTTTTTTTTTAAGAGAACCGTCCCCTTGTTTTATAGGCGCGCGGTCAAACCAATTTTAGCTTGCTCCACATCCACCTTAATTACTTTCACCTTTATTTTATCTCCGGGTTTTAAATTCGCAACTGTTTCTTTTTCAATTTCGCTGGAATAAATCAGGCCTTCCAGTTCATTATCAATCTTGACAAATATCCCGAATTCAGTAAGGCTGAAGACCTCTGCTTCTAATTGCGTATCCAAAGGATATCGCTCGGCAATCTTGGCCCAGGGATTCTCCTGCAATTGCTTTAGCCCTAGAGCAATCCGGCGGTTAGCAGAATCAACCGACAGTATAGAAACATCAATCTTCTGCCCTTTTTTTAAAACATCCTGAGGATGGCCGATTCTTTTAGTCCAGGAGATATCCGAGACATGAATCATCCCCTCCAGGTTAGAATCTAACTCCACGAATGCCCCATACTCCGTGAAACCGCGCACCTTACCGGATACGCTGGTACCCACCAGATATTTACTGTCTGCTTCCAGCCAGGGATTCTGCTCTAATTGTTTTAAACTCAGCGAAATCCTACGGGAATCTTTTTCTACGCTTAAGATCTGAGTTTCCACTATATCCCCGACGGCAAACATCTCACCCGGATTATTCACGCGTTTGGTCCAGGAAATCTCGGAAACATGGATCAGGCCTTCAATGCCTTTTTCCAATTCCACAAAAATTCCGTAAGGCAGGATATTAACCACTTTGCCTTTTACTTTTGAGCCGATTGTGAATTTACCTTCAATATCTTTCCAAGGGTCGGATAATCTCTGCTTAAGGCCTAAAGAAACTTTACCTGAGGCCTGATCAAGATTTAAAATCATCACTTCGATTCTATCTCCGATGGCCACAATTTCAGATGGGTGGCTGATCTTTGACCAGGACATATCCGTAATATGCAACAGGCCATCCACTCCGCCTAAATCAATAAAGGCGCCAAAATCAGTAATCGCCTTGACTAACCCCGGATAGATACCGCCAATCTTTAATTCACCCCAGATTTTACCCTTAGCCACATCCCTGTCTGCCTGCACTGCCTCGCGGCGGCTGACAATGATACTGCGCCGTAAATTATTCACCTTAACGATTTTAAACTTAAATATCTTATATAAGATATCTTTATCAGCAATGTTACGGAAAGAGGAAAGTGAGCTGGGCAAAAACCCTTCAATTCCCATGATATCGACCAGGAATCCGCCTTTAACTTTCTTTACCGGCTTACCTTCCACCAGCGTTCCATCATTAGATAGCTTAACAATTTTATCCCACCCTTGCATTCTCATGGCTTTTTCACGCGACAGGGTCATCACCCCGGCGTCATTTTCCATGGTCTCAAGCAAAAATTCCATCTCTTTACCGATCTCTAAATCCCCGGTGCTGAATTCAGTGATCGGGACGATACCTTCAGATTTAAAACCCACATCCACCAAAACTTCTTTGATCTTAATTTCTACGATTTTACCACTAACCACCTGTCCTTCTTTTAAAACCTTAATACTTTGATTATACAATAATTCTAATTCTGCTCTAGTTTCTATTGACATTTTAAAATCTCCTTTTAATTATTATACACTGTTAAGAATTATACTGATTTTCTTCATTTCCATACTCTCTTTGTCATCCCCGCGCAAGCGGGGATCTGGTTTTTATCCCCGCTTGTGCGGGGACAAAAATTCCCACTGGAGTTTACCCCCGTGAAAACGGGGGTGGGAATGACGTTAAAGGTCAGTAAAGTTTACTATGGCGTCTTAATTAGTTTTTTATTTTAATCGTTAAGCAAAATAGCCAAATCATCCGCTTGGATTTCATGATCTGGCTCCCCCTTTCTAGGCGAATTTGTACCTATGATTTTATACTCCATCCTTTAAAATAATTTCTTTGGCTAAAGCTAACAACTTCTTTGCCTGGGCCAAGCTTTTTGCTTCTGCGTAGGTACGCATAATTGGCTCTGTTCCTGAACCACGAAACATCAACCAGCTTGAGTCTTGACAGATAAGCTTTATGCCGTCGCAATCCTTAATATCAACTATCCTTTTGCCCAATAACTCATTAGGCAGATTTTCCTTTTTGGGCTCAACCCGCTTATCCAGGTAAAAATCCTGGCGCACATAATAAAATTTACCAAACTGCTTTTCCGTTTCATTCAAAATCTTCAAAATATTTTTATTACGGTAGGCCATCATTTCAATCAATAAAAGGCCAGCCATCGTTCCGTCGCGCTCGGGGATATAATTCTTAACCCCCATGCCGCCGGCTTCTTCACCGCCGGCCACAATATCCTGGGTTTCCATAAGATCTGAGATGTATTTAAAACCTACGGGAGTCTCATAAAGCTTAATCCCTAGAAACTTTGCGATGGAGTCCATCATGGTAGAGCCGCAAATAGTTTTGACTAAACCCCCGCTCCAATGCCGGTCCTGATTTAAGTGCAGTGCGAGCAAGCCCAAAATCTTCTGCGGATGAATAAATACGCCGCCTGGGGCAACCGCGGCAATCCGATCCGCATCGCCATCCAGGGCAATACCTAAATCAAACTTTTCATTTTTTACGCGCCTTTTTAATTCTTCTAAATTCCCCTCTACCGGCTCAGGCCTGCCTCCGCCAAAAGTTGGATTAATTGTGTTACGCATAAATTCTATTCTGATGCTCGTACCTTTAAGCACTTGGGCGATAAAACTATCCCCTGAACCATACATAGAATCGACCAAGACTTTAAATTTCTTATTTTTGATTTTCTTTAGGTCAATATAATTGCGGATAAATTTTATGTAATCCTTGATAATATCTACTGGTTTTATCGCGCAAGTTAAAGGGGCATCTTTAACTTGCGTTTTACCAAGCAGGCTTTCAACTTGACGAGTTATCTCTTGGCTGGCTCCGCCACCCGCGGCATTCTTAATTTTAAAACCATTATATTCCGCAGGGTTATGCGAAGCAGTAATCATGATCCCTAAATCCAGCTTACGTGTTTTAACCACAAAACTTAATGCCGGAGTAGGCGTGGGCCGGTCAGAAAGAACCACTTTTATACCATTATTCTGTAAGACCATAGCTGCAGCTTCCGCGAATTTAGCAGACATAAAACGCGTATCATATCCCACAGCCGCCTTTTTACCAGCCCCTAAATAATCCGCTACTGCCTGAGTAAGTATCCTAACATTTTCCAAAGTATAAGTATCCGCAATAATTGCTCTCCACCCATCCGTACCAAATTTAATTTGCGAAACTAAATTGCTCATCCTTTTTACTCCTATCTTAGCTAACGCTAAAACACCCTCTTCGTCATCCTGAGGAACGAAGTGACGAAGGATCAAAAGAGATTCTTCGTCGAGGTTTCACCTCTCCTCAGAATGACGTTAAGGGGAAAGGCTAGGTTTTTAGTGTTATCTATCTTAAGCTGTCTATCGCCTGTTTAATATTCTTTGCTCCAAATATATAAGAACCGGCGACTAATACATTGGCTCCCGCGGCTATCACTTGTTTAGCAGTAATATTATTGATTCCGCCGTCCACAGCGATATCCTTGGCAAAAATTGCGCGCAGCTGTCTTATCTTTTTTATTGCTCCCGGAATAAAAGCCTGTCCGCCAAATCCAGGATTCACCGACATCACTAAAATAAAATCCACTAAACCCAAAGCCGGCTTAATTTTAGCTAAGGGCGTGCCCGGATTTAAAGAAATCCCCAGCTTTACTTTGCTTTTTTTTAATCCTTGCCCGATCGCTTGCAATTCTTTCAAACTGACTGTCTCAATATGCACGGTAATCATGTCGCTGCCAGCATTAACAAAAGCGCCCACATATTTAGCGGGATTCTGGATCATTAAATGCACGTCCAGCGCAAGGGTGGTAGACTTACGTATAAATTTTACAACCACCGGGCCGATAGTAATATTCGGTACGAAGCGGCCGTCCATCACGTCTACGTGGATTAAATCCGCTCCGGCAAGCTTGATTTTTTTAAGCTCAAGCCCCAGCTTACTAAAATCTGCCGATAATATTGACGGAGCAATCTTAATTCTCACCCCGCACCTTCTTTCTTATTTAATTCCTTAAACCGTACGATTTTAATATTTGAATAGTAGAATAATCAGAAAGGGTTGGGTTCATTTATAAAGCTTTCTTTTTTTTATATAATCAAAAACTTTATCCGTAACTAAATACCCAAAGGATTTATTTTGGGCAACACACTGGCGCACTTCAAAACCTGAAACATCCACTGCTCTAATCGGTAAAGTTTGAATATAAGGCGGTATCTGTTCCAGAGGATACCCTGGACGGGTTGCCGCTATAAATTTAACCATGCCCAATATCTGGTTTAAATCCTTCCACTCATTTAAATACTTAAGCAAATCTGAACCAATAATAAAATAAAGCTCATCCTGGCTATACTTAGCTTTAAATTCCCTTAAGGTGTCGATAGTATAAGAACGCCCCTGGCGTTTAATCTCAATATCTGAAACCGCAAAGAACTTGTTGGAAGCCACCGCCAGTTTTAACATCTTTAAGCGGTCTTTAGCCGAAGCAATATTTAAATTATCTTTATGCGGCGGCAAAGCTGTGGGCACAAAAATAATTCTATCCAGCACTAATTTTTCTCTTACCTCTTCAGCTAAAATTAAATGCCCAATATGCACCGGATTAAAAGTTCCGCCCAAGATACCAATTCTCACCCCACACCTTCTTTCGTATTCAGTATTCTGCTCATACTTATTCCCTTAAATCTTAATGCTTTAAAAAATGATGAATAATTAGAAGGTGCGGGGCTCATACTCTAACCTGGCCTGAGCCATAAACTAAATACTTATAAGTGGTCAACTCTTCCAGCCCCATCGGGCCGCGGGCATGCAGCTTACCGGTTGAGATACCAATTTCCGCACCCATGCCAAACTGATTTCCGTCGGTAAAACGGGTTGAGGCATTCAAGTAAACGCAAGCTGAATCTATTTGCTTTAAAAATTTCGCCGCAGTGTCATTATTATCTGTAACAATACTATCAGAGTGATGCGAACCGTAATCATTGATATGCGCGATTGCCGCGTCTAAATCATCCACAACTTTAACCGACAAAATTAAATCTGAATATTCCGTGCGGTAATCTTTCGCTGTAGCCTGCTTGGCCCAACTAGCGATATCTCGAGTCAACGCGCATCCGCGAATCTGGACACCGGCCTCCTTAAACTTTTTAAGCATTCCGGGCAGAAACCTGGCGGCAACATCGCGATGCACCAGCATACTTTCCATGGCATTGCAAACTCCCGGACGCTGACACTTGGCATTCCAACAGATATTCTGGGCCATATTTAAATCCGCATCTAGATCCACATAAACATGGCAAATTCCTTTAGAATGCTTAATCACCGGTATAACTGAAGCCCTCACCACCTTTTTAATCAACCCTTCTCCTCCGCGGGGGATGACTACATCAATATAATCATTTAACTTAAGCAAATAACCTATCGCCTGACGATTAGTGGTGGCAATCAGGTTAATTGCGCCCTCTGCCAGGCTGTGTTTTTGCATTACCTCCTTGGCCACATTAAAAATCGCCAGATTAGAATTTAAAGCTTCGCTTCCGCCGCGTAAAATTACGCTGTTGCCGGATTTAAAACAAAGCCCGATACAATCCGCGGTAACATTAGGACGGGATTCATAGATAATCGCCACTACGCCGATAGGAACACGCGCCTTCTGAATGTTTAAACCTCCAGGCGTATTCCAGGCGCGCATAACTTCGTCCACCGGATCTTTAAGCTTAGCGATATCCAACAAAGAATCTGCCATCTGCTTAATTCTTGCCTCATCCAAACTAAGCCGGTCAATAAAAGCCTTGCCCTTACCTGGAGATTCAGAAATATCTTTTTGATTAGCTTTCAAGATAACCGCTTGATTGCTCAGCAAAGCAGAAGCAAAATCCTCAAGAACCGCGTTCTTAACAGTTGAAGGCAAAGCAGCAAGCGAGCGAGATGCGGCTTGAGCAAGTTTAGCAATATTTTCTATTTGTATTTCAAGATTTTGCTTCATGCTTCTCCGTCATTCCCGAATGCTTTTATCCCCACTTACGTGGGGACGAATCTATCGTCGTAATAGTGTATGGATTCCCGCTGGAGTTTACCCTCGTGAAAACGGGGGCGGGAATGACTTCTTCTTCACCGCTAAGGGCAAGAATATAGTGCCCTGACAAAAAGGATTATTGGTTAGTTGGCTGATAATTCTCTGGTTATGTCCATTGGCAATTACGCAAGGAACCCCACCCTCAACCGCAATGCGCGCTGCCTCTAATTTCGTAACCATGCCGCCAACACAAATCTTTTTGTTAGTCGGACAAGCTAAAGATTTAATTTGGCCGGTTATTTTATCAACCTGACGGATAACTTTTTTATTTTTATCCAATAAACCTTCGACATCAGAAAGAATAATTAAAAGATCCGCTCCCACCAATATGGAAACTAAAGCGCTCAAACGGTCATTATCGCCAAACTTAATTTCCTCAGTTGCAACTGTATCATTCTCATTTATAATCGGCACACAGTTAAGTTTGAGTAAAGTATTCAATGTCTGCTTTGCATTTGCATAACGTTCCTTGCGAAAATCATCCCAAGTTAAAAGCAATTGCGCGCAATTTAATCTATATTTATTAAACGCGAGCTTATAAACATGCATCAGCTCATGTTGGCCAATCGCCGCGGCTGCCTGCAAATATTCTAACTTTTTAGGGCGGCTGGCGAGTTTTAGAATTGACATACCCAAAGCAATTGCGCCAGAGGAAACCACCACCACCTCTTTGTTCTGCTTGATTAAGTCAAAAGCCTGCTTAGCAATTTTATTAACTAAACCCGTATCCAGCTTGCTCTTATCTGTTGCAAACAGGCTGGAGCCGACTTTAACTACAATTCTTTTATAATTTTTCGGCGACGGCATCCACAAGCTCCTTTAATCCTTGTTTGTTTAACGCTGATATTGGGTAAACTGTTTTCTTAATTAATTTTTTAAACCGCTTCAGGTTTTCATGCGCGCCATCAAGATCCATTTTATTAGCACAAACAATCTGTGGTTTCTTAAATACTGCTTTGCTGTAATTCTTTAATTCTAAATTAATGTTTTTATAATCCTCTACCGGGTCCCTGCCTTCAAAACCCGCCATATCGATTAGATGAATTAAAATCTTAGTGCGCTCAACATGCTTTAAGAACTGATCCCCTAATCCGCGGCCCTCTGATGCCCCGGGAATTAAACCGGGAATATCAGCAATCACAAATTTTCGATGAATACTGGCAGCCACCCCTAAAATCGGCCCGGTAGTGGTAAAAGGATAAGCGGCAATCTTAGGATGCGCGTTAGAAATCGCAGAAATCAGAGTAGATTTACCGGCATTGGGAAATCCCACAACTCCGACATCCGCCAGAAGCTTTAAATCCAGTACAATTATTTTTTCTTCACCCGCCTGTCCCGGGGTGGCTTCTTGGCGGTGCCAGTTACCGATACCGCCCTTGCCGCCACGCGCCACGATTACCTGGTCACCATCAACATCCAGATCGCGTAAAATAGAGCCAGTAGCAAAATCTTTAATCGTGGTGCCCAAAGGAACGCGAATGATTACATCCTGGGCGCCTCTGCCTTTTTTGTGATTGCTCGAACCATGCCCGCCGTGTAAACCAAAAAAATGACGGTGGTGCTGAAAATCTAAAAGGGTAAACAAATTACGATCCGCCCGGATAATAATATCCGCCCCTTTTCCCCCGTCTCCGCCATCCGGAATACCTTGGCGTTGATACTTGTCCCGGTGCAGGCTGCCACAGCCCTTGCCGCCAGAGCCTGCGCGGAGATTAATTTTAGCCCCATCGATAAACACTTTTTTATAAACCTAAAACAATAGATTTAATCTTTAACTCAGTAAGCTGAGCGCGATGGCCTTTTTCCCAATGTGAATTCTTGCGCCTACGGTGTTTATAAGCGGTGGTTTTCTCACCCATCATCTGCTTAACCACTAATGCTTCAACTTTCGCCCCTTTAACGTAAGGCTGGCCAATCTGTACTTTTTTGCCGTCAGAGACTAACAAAACTTTATTAATGCTGATATTATCGCCTTTAGCCATTGCCTGTTTATTCACCTGGATAATATCATCCCTTGTTACACTATACTGTTTTGATCCAACTTCAATTATGGCATACATTTGATTGTCTCCCTGCCTGCCGGCAGGCAGGCTAAAAAAGTTAATAATTAGTTAAACTTGTAAAACAAAGGGGACGGTTCTATTTTTCAATCAAATCAGGCGCCGGAAAAACAGAACCGTCCCCCTGATTTAATTATTATATATCAGCTAAATTATAGGGTCAAGCGATTTTGATGTCTTCTAGGTGCGCGATGGGGTTAGAAATGAGGTTAATCTTGATCCGGTATTTATGCTCAATCGCGCGCAAGGCCTCCTTATCTTTTAAGATTTCATCAATCACAGGCGGCGCCAAGGTAAGTGAGGCCTGTTTTAAGGTTTTGCCCTTAAGATAGCGTTTAAGCTCTTTTAAAGCAAAAATTCCCAGAGTCTGGGGTGAGCGCAGTTTACCTTTACCCTTGCAGTATGGACAAGGATGAAAAGAAAGCATCTGCACTGTTTTGTGAATGCGTTCGCGGGTCATTTCCACTATGCCAAACTTGGAAATTCCTAAAATATCATATTTTGCCCGGTCACCGGACAAAGAATTTTTCAAAATATTCAACAGTTCCCGGCGATGGCTTTCGTGTTCCATATCGATAAAATCAATTACGATAATTCCGCCTAAATCCCGCAACACCAACTGGCGGGCGATCTCAACAGCCGCCTCAGCATTAACCTTAAAAGCCATATCTTCCTGATTGACCTTTTTCTTAAAGCCGCCGCTGTTTACGTCAATCACCACCAGGCCTTCGGTCGGCTCAATAATCAGATAAGCTTTGGATTTTAAATAAACATGGCTTTCAAAGATACGATTAATCTGTTTTTCTACGTCCTTGGCGCCAAAAAGGTCATCCCCCCGGTAAAGTTCGACTTTTTTACACAGATAACTTAAAAAAGTGCGCATAAAATGCTGAATACGGTAAAATTCAGGTTTAGAGTCAACGATCAGCTTAGTAACATCTTCAGTAAAAGAATCACGAATTGCCCGCAGCGCCAAATCATACTCCTCATAAACTAAAGCCGGGGCTTTTTTCTCCTGAGCAATCTTCTCCAGGCGTTTCCATAATTTATAAAGAAACTGCGCGTCACGGATTAATTCTTGCTCACTACGGCCGCTAGCCGCGGTGCGCACAATAAAACCTACCGGATCAGGTAATTTAAGCTTTTTAAAGATATCCCGCAGGCGCCTTCTTTCCGGCTCATCCTCAATACGCCTGGAAATTCCCCCCTGTTTCTCCAACGGCATAATTACCAGATACCTGCCGGCTAAACCAATCTGCGTAGAAAGACGCGGCCCCTTGGTGCCAAAAGATTCTTTAACTACCTGCACCAAGACTTCCTGGCCTTTTTTTACCTCTTTGATCGGAGTCTGCCGCGGTGCCTCGATAGACTCATAAGCAGATTCAATCTCCGATAAATACAAGAAACCGTTTTTGGGCAGACCGATATCCACAAAAGCCGCGCCGATAGAAGGCATCACTGCCTCAATTCTGCCCTTATAGATATTACCGACAATCGTGCGATCCTGCGGGCGCTCGATATGAAACTCCAACAACAGGCCGTCGCCAACTATGGCCACCCGTTTTTCCTGTGGGTCAGAATTAATTAAAATTTCCTTGGACATCTTTTACTTGTATCCCTTCTGGTAATTGTTTTTGCAGCCTATTTTTAAAGTCCTCAGGCGTAACCGGAAACCTTAAAACGACAGAAGCTTCTTCGTGTTCGCTTTCTAACCCTAATTTTAAGGCTCTTTTCAGACTTAACTTAGGATGCGGAGAAAAACCTTCTGACATCTTAAGCGGCAATTCCGCCCGGCGCATAGCGCGCGTAAATAGGCGCATCAGGTCTAAATGCGAAATATAGCGCATCAGCCCTTTTTTAGAAAAACTAAAATTTACTCTGTACATTTAGATCATACCAAGTATAGACCTACGCGGTCTACACTCAGTGTAGACCGCGTAGGTCTACAACGGTCAAATCAGGCGGCGGAAAAATAGAACCGTCCCCAAGTTTTATTTTTTCTTTTTCTTAGTATCTAACGGCTCTTTCTTAATTTCAACAATTGCCGGGCGGCCTAATCTTTTTTCTAGCTTGGCCAACTCCTCAGGAGTATACTCATCTTCCTTAATAATTTTGGCGGTGATAAAAATTAAAAGGTCAATTTTTGTTACAGTATTTGTCTCGCGGCCAAAAAGCTTTCCTAACCAAGGAAGGTCTTTTAAGAAAGGTATGCCGATAATTTCTTTACCTTTGACATCCTTAAGCAAACCGCCAATCACAATCGTCTCTTTGTCTTTTAGTAAAACCTGAGTCTGAACTTCGCGCACATCAATAATTGGGTACAATGTTGTCGTGGCATTCGTAGCGCTGCCGGCAGTTGAGGTAGCAGTAACATTAGAGTTAGAAGAAGTAATACTG
>JAPLLY010000062.1:0-7067 GCA_026387315.1 Candidatus Omnitrophota bacterium | reverse complement strand
AGTAATACTGGGATGAATAATCATGTTGATGTAGCCCTCTTCGCTTATCTGGGGCACAACATTTAACCGGATACCGATCTCCTGATAATAATCTAATGTCTGGGTAACTGTTGCGTTGGTATCGCCGGTACCGGCGGTAACCGTAGATGCAAGTATCGGTGTATGATAACCCACCAGCATCGATGCCTCTTGATTATCCAACGTAAGTATGCTGGGAGCAGAGAGAGTATTAGTATTAGCATCATCCTCCAAAGCGTGAATCACTGCCTCAAACTTAGTGCCGGTTAGTTTTTGAAAAACAAATTCAGCACCCGCGTTATAAGGCTCATACCCTAAGATTGTAGTCGTTGCCGGGCCAAATAAAGACGGCACCAATGGATTAGAAGTCGTAGTAATCGTGCCGGTATGGCCTCCGGTGGCAGTGCTTCCGTATGTCTGTGTTGTTACGGCGTTAGTTGTTGCGGCAGTAGTCGAACCCAATCCCCAATCCAAACCAATATCCCTTAATCTATCCCGGTTAACCTCAATTATTTTTGTTTCAATAAGAACCTGTTTAGGTTTAACATCAAGCTTAGGTAAAATTATATTCCGTATTTTATCCAGGGTGCTGGCGGTATCAGTAATTACCAGCATCTTAGATTTTATCGCCGGATCAAACTCTGCCTTCTTCATCACTGTTTCACCGGCAGCATTTTTCTCATAAGAAACTGTCTCAGATTTAGTCGCTCCAGATGCTTCTTTTACCAAGGCAGCGCTAGAACCAGAATCCCGGCCAATCTTAAAAGTACCAAACTGCCAACCTTTTTGCCCACGGGTATAAAGCACAGAGATCTTTCCACGCGGTGAAAGTAAAGGGATGATAATTTTCTGCGCATCCTGCGCATCAAGGAACTTCAAAGTAATGATCTCAGTTTGCAAAATTTCCTCTGAGGCAATCTTGGCGACATTTTCAATCTTCGTCACCAATATCACATTACTCTGCCTCTGGGAACCAAAACCATAAGTCTTTAATATTACATCCAAAGCGACCTCCCATGGCACATCGCTTAAGCGCACTGAAACATTACCGATCACATCCGGGGTAGTTACAATATTGATCCCGGATTTATAGGAAATAATTTTAAGCACATTGATGATATCCGCATCTTTAAAATCAAAGGTTACGTTTCCCGCAGCCGGCAACTCCGGCTCTGCCGCGGCCGGCTCTGCAGCTTCAGGAGCACCCGCTACCTGCGCCGCTAGAGGCTCTAGCTTAGGCTCAACCGGTAAGCTGGAAGCTTCTTGGCCGGCAGATGCAAAACCAAAAACAAAAGAAGAAAAAATAAATATTAATAATATTTTTTTCACTTTACCTCCTTAGCCAACTCCACTTCTAAAGGCTCTCCGTTTCTAATAAAAATAACTTTATTCTCAAAGATTTTTAAAACCTGAAAATCTCCTACCATATCTCCAATTCCCACTACCGCAGCATTAACGATAGCAAAAGAACGGCCCAGTTTATCATAAATAATTCCTTCGATTGCCAAACCCTGCTGCGTAGTATCTTGTGGTTTATCTAACTTTAGCAGCCTTCCCTCGGGAGTTACCAGCGGAATAAAAGGATCGCGCTTGCCTTTGGCATCATAAACAAACTCGCCTTCGCTAAAAGCAACCCTGTAGAAAACAAAGAATAAAAACAAAAATAAAAATAACCGCTTATTTAGTAACATAAGTTTTTAACACTAACGTGACTTTCTGTTTCATATAATCCGGCTGCTGCTGCGTTGAAATCTCCAGCTCCTCTACCCCCATAAAAACCGGCGAATTCTCCAAGGCCTGGATAAATCTGCCCAAATTGTGATAATCACAGATCAGGTCTAGATTAATCAATATGACAGTAAGCATATCCTGGCCAATAGTTGATTTTTCCTTTTGCGCCTGGCGGCTGGGATGTATCTGAGTGATTTTAATATCAAATTTATTCGCCGCGGTTGAAATTTCCTGCAGAAGCTCAGAGATCTGGCTCTCACGAAGGATCCTGGAAGATCTGGAAACTTTCTTCCGCGCTGCCGCGCCCGGCTTGGTTTTAGATGAACGCATATTTTCCAGGCCTAGGTTTAAATTTGATAGGTCATTGTTTAATCTGGCAATCTTCGGGCCCAGGCTGCTTAATCCGGCTCTCTGCGCCTTCAGAATATAGCAATTATCCACATAGGCAATCAAAACAAAAAAAATCACAATTAATATTTTCTTTTGCTTATTTAATTGCACACTGCTTATCATCTTGCTTTTAATACTCCTGTAAGAATAAAATCCGCGACGTCATACCCCCCAATACTTCTTTTTTGCACATTGGATAATTCCAAAGAAACAAAATCCTTAAAAAATTCACTATCTGCTTTGAGATTTTCCAACAGCTTATTAACCAGATTAACCTCTTCCTTTTGCAAAGAGATTACTGAGCCATGAATAATAATATCCTTTGCGTTAATAGTTATTTGGTTAAACCAAACCCCGGCAGGCAAACGCAAACTTAAAACATTCAATTTCTCCGCCCAAAGAAACCTTTGGCGGTTTAACTGCTGCAGCAAGCTGGCATCCTGTGAAGTGGCAGAAAACTCTTGATTAAATTCATCCAGCGACTTTTTCTGCGCTGCTAAATCCAGCCATTTCCGATTTAAAGAAACCAACTGCCCATTTTTAGATATCAAGATGGCTGCGAAATAAAAATGCGCCAAAATAAATAACACCAGCATTACCGGAATAGCATAAACAAACAACTGATCCTGGCTAAATGCCGCGTGTTTGGCGACAGTTTCATACTCCACGCTTTTAGTTTTTGTTTTTACCCTTAATTCTTCCGGTAATAGATTTATCTGGATCATCTTTTATCGTAATGCCAAACCCACCGCGACATTAAATTGTCCGTAAAATTTATTTAATTTCTGCCTATCGATAGTATCCGGGATCTTGATCTGGTTAAAAGGATCCCAGGCCTCTACCGGGATACCTAAACAGGTAGTTAACATTTCTTTTAATCCGGTTATTTTACTGGCGCCCCCGCTTAAGAATATTTTAACTACATTAGCGGTATTCTGGCTTTCGTAATAATCAAATGAAGTGCGTATCTCTGAGGCTAAATTTGTAAGCACGCTTTCTACGCAAGTTTTAATCTTATTAGCTTTATCTTCCGGAGGATTGATTTTGAGCTCTTCAGCTGCATTAAAATCCATTCCGAAAATATCCATAAGTTTTTTAGTAAAATTAGCCCCGCCGCAGTGGATATCGCGGCTTAAGCGCACCAGTCCGTTATCCAGAATATTAACATTAGTTATGGTCGAACCGATATTTAAAAGGCAGATTGATTTGCCCTCCGGTAGATCCGTTTTAGGATAATTAAAATTAAAGGCATTAACCAAAGCCAGTGAATCAATATCAATAATATTAGGCCTTAATCCGGCATTTTCCAAAACCTTAATCCTTTGCGGGATTATTTCTTTCTTTAGCGCCGCGATCAAGACCAGCATCTTATTCTCAGGTAAGTCATCTCTTAGGATTTCCGCGTCCAAATTAACTTCCTCCACTGAGAAAGGAATATGTTTCTGAGCTTCAAATTTAAGCGCTTGGCGCAATTCTGATTTACTCATCCGCAGAAAATTCACATAGCGGATAACCGTAGATGAACCGCAAAACGAGATATTTACTAGGTCAGCGTTTTGCGCGTGCTTAATTTTCTTAAGCACATCAATAGGATCAAGCTGGCTTTCCTCTACATCAAAAGCAACCAGCTCGAAAGAATTGCCGCTGGCCTTTAATTTTACAGATTTAATTGACTGCGTACCAATATCTAGGCCAATAGAAAATCTATCCTTGCCACCCGGTAATTTTATTTTTGATAAAATATTCTTCATTTAGATTTAATTCCCTAGTTTACTTTTATCGCAGTTCTCCGCCATAATTAAGCCGCCCGTGGACACCGCATATACCATTTTCCCGCTAAATTGGCAATTTACAGGCGAGGCGGTGCAACTATATCCGGCAGCGTCCAGGCGCTGACAATCATATTCATAACCTCCCACAGCAGGAGCAGCCAGATAGTCCTTTTCTAAATAAACCGGATTAGCCTTGGTAAGCAAATCAACATTTGCAGGATAGGTATTCTTATTATCTTTGGCGTAATTCTCCATGGCTGTAGAAAAAAGCTTAAGATTAACTTGAGCCAATAATTGGTTCTGCTGGATCCTATAGATAATTATCCGATGCAGCCCCAAGCGTAACAACAATGCGCTTATCGCCACCACGACCATAATCGTAACAAAACTTTTAGCTCTGCGATTAAACATATTTAAAAACTCTTAAAATCCGTATCGCTGGATACGGAAGTATCACTGCGATTTAATATCGCGCCGGTAATAATCCGGTAATTATGTTCAGCTAACACCGGATTAACTGCCATTGCCCGAATATCGTAACCCGCAGGCGTAATTGAGCCAAGCTGATAGCGAAAATTAGCAACCTGGCCTAAGGCGATAAAATCCTGCGCGGCGTATTTACCATCGACTAAGTACTGCAAATTATCCATCGATGAGGCAGCATATGATCCGTCATGGCCGGCAGAATATACCTCAAAACTCGTAGCAATGGCCTTGAGATTTGCCTGAGCATTCATCTCATTTGCCATTCTTCTTAACCTTATCCCTTCCAAAGCCACTATCGATAATAGGAGCGAGATAATCAAAACTACGATTATTATCTCTATCAAAGTGAAACCGGATTTCCTATTTTTCATTGATTTATTTTAGCATAAAGCATAAGATTGGCAATCATTTTTTATTAGTTGAAAAAACAAGGGGACGGTTCTATTTTTCTAGAGAATCATGGGAATTCTGGGGACACGACACTTAATTCTAGTTCAGTGTTAAAGTAAGAATTAAGTGTCGTGTCCCCAGAATTCCCCCCCCCTTGATTCTAAAGCCAGGAAGAATTAAACGGGTGGCAAAAAAATAGGGGAGAAGATTTCTCTTCTCCCCTAGCCCTAACTACTTTAAAACTTGCTGCTTGTTACGGAGTAATTACTCCTCCGGTAGTTACAACCCAAGTCGTATCACCAGATGCCGTGCTTGCAGGAGTAGCAGTAATAGTATACGCGGCAACGGTCAGATTACAGTTATAAGCATAGCCTTGTACAGGCGCAGCTGCTGTAGCGGCGCATAATGTCGGAGCCGCAGCAACATACGCAGCTAAACCAGTGGCCGGAGGCCCAATAACTCCAACTATAGTCGGATATGCACCGTTATTAGCAGTAGCAAAAACCTCTGCTGCTGTAGATAACGCGCGAATATTGGCTTTTGCTGCGGCGGTGTTAGCCGTTCTCTTGGCGCTTAACAAGTTAGGTATGGCGATAGCTGCCAGGAGTGCAATGATGGCTACAACGATCATGATTTCGACGAGTGTAAAACCTTTTCTATTCATAAAATAACCCCCCTTCTAAGGTCAAATTGTCTTTTTGCGTTAACTTAAAGCTAACTCTTATTTTGGTATCCAATAATTATAACTTACAATTCAATAAGAAGCCAACTTTTAAGCTCACACTAAAGCCCACCTTATGTATCCGTAATAAACTTAACACTTTAAACAATCCTTGTCAAGAGAAAAAAAACTGGGGACGGTTCTCTTTTTTAAGAGAACCGTCCCCTTGTTTTAAACTTGCGCAGTTATATAGACATACTGCAGAATTTTTCTTCCGGAATTTTTTACATTATGCAGAGTTTCTGGAGGAATAAATACCAAGGAATTCTGGGACGCTTTGATTCTTTTGCCTCTGCCATAATAAACAGTAGCGCTGCCTTTTAATATGATCAGCGCCTCTTCTTTATTCTCAGTCTTATGCTCTCCAATGAATTCTTTTGGCTTTAAAGTAACTAAGCCGGCCCGTAGTCCTTTTTCCTTAGCAGGGCCTCCTAATAGGCGTAAAAATCTTTGCCTGCCTTTAAGCTGCGTACAAAAAACTTTTTCAGAATTGACCATTATTTACCCCTTTCTTGCTTTAGAAACTAGGGGACGGTTCTGTTTTTCCCGGGTCCAGTTCCAGAAAAACAGAACCGTCCCCTTGTTTTTCGGGAAAAACAGAACCGTCCCTTTTTTTAAACATGATGCTCCGAATGCAGGTGCGGATGAATATGTATTTTATCTTTGTGCCTATGACTATGGATATGCACTAAATTATTCACCTGCAGTAAAACAGTATCATTAAGAATTAACTCCGGCTGTCCAAATTTTACTATTTTTTTCTCGCTGCTAAAAATATACACTATATCAGATATTTCCTGCACGATATGCAAATCATGCGTTGAGCTAATAATTGTCTTCCCCTTAATATTCTCATCAATAAGCAAATTAATTATATGCCTGGATGTCAACGGGTCAAGTCCGGCCGTAGGCTCATCGAGGATCAAAATCTCCGGCTCAATAATTAATGTTGACGCAATAGCTACCTTGCGTTTCTCGCCAATACTTAACTGATGGGGCGGTCTATTCAGCAAATCCTGAATACCTAATATAGTTATAAGTTTTTCCAGGCGTTTTTGGATTTCATCATTAGCAAAACCCAGTTGCAGCGGGCCAAAGACAATATCTTCTTTAACCGTCGGACAAAACAACTGTACATCAGAATTCTGAAAAATAAACCCTACTTTACGCCTGAATTCCCGCGAAAATTTAGCATCGCTAAGAATTTCCTCGTTTAATTGCTGCCCGCGGAAACTTAAAGTTCCCCTATCGGCAAAAATCAGGCCGTCTAGTATCTGTAAGAAAGTAGACTTGCCTGTTCCATTGGCTCCGATAATACTTATTTTCTGCCCTTGAATAATTTTGATATCTATCCCGCAAAGAGCGGGAAATTTACCCAGATAAGAAAAACAAACATCATTTAATTCAAAAACGATATTATTCATCCTGAAAAAACGGCGAATTGCCGTGTTTTAAAACGAGTCTCGACGATGTTACCATGTAAGTTTTCAACAAAGTTACCGAATTTTCAAGCGTTCGATATTCCCGAGTGCCTGATGGAAGAGTTTTTGGTGGATATA
>JAPLLY010000014.1 GCA_026387315.1 Candidatus Omnitrophota bacterium | reverse complement strand
TCTGAGCATACTTCAATAAGTTCACTAACAGTGAGGTTAATGAAGTGGACACTTTTAAACTCAAATTATAACAGTTTTCCGTCGTCATTGTTGATATTTTTATCACAAAACCGCGGCGATTCGCCGTTTTTTCAGGTTGAATGTTCATAAACGCTATTGCAATAACCAAATTTACATTCTTTCAGGAAAGCAAGATATCCTATTGTTAATCTATTTCTCCTATTCCTTAATTCAAGAAGTGATTTCAACAATAACCATTTTAACCAAATCGTTAAAGGATTCTTAAACAATCTTAAAAAATCATTAAACATTTCTAGTTCCCTGTGTAAATTTTTTCAGGTAAAAATCATCTTTTATTTTCTTTAATCCTGCATAAAACCCAGGCAATATCATTTTTAAAAAATCTTTTAACATCCTGAGCTCAAAATAAGCGAACACGCCCATTAAAACTACCGTTGCTTTTGAGGGTATGGCCCCATGAGGTAAAGACGCTCTTTTAATATTGCTGTTGGCCCAACAATAGTTGCAAAATTCTAGATTTCCCACATTTTTCTTCTGAAAATTTTCAAGATAATTCGGCTGTATTTGAGTATATAAATCATCATATTTAAAGATATCGACGCCTCTCAATTTTGCCGCATCAAAACAAGTAGGGCCGCAATAGAAGAATATTTTGTCCTTTACGAACATCGGGCCGCAAGTCATACAGTAACATGGTATTGCATTGTATCTCCTTGTAGGTTTTACCATAAATTTAGTTATAAAGTTTATTTCAACTTTATCGCTATACCTAGTTTTTTTTTCTGCTAATAAATTACCTTTTGGGTAGTTCGGATAGACTGATACGCTAAGAATATCTATAAATCTCATTGTTTCATCTTTAATTTTATCAAGCAAGAGACCATTTGTAGTTAGAATAATTTTCCCAATTACCCCGGAATTCTTCAATAACTTTATTCCCTCGTCAAGGTGATTCCATAGCAAAGGCTCACCAATACCATGTATACTCAACTCTTCAATAAAATAGTCTGATTTTCTTGTGCAATCAATAAAATTTTTAAGTTCTTCAATCGATAACTGATATCCTTTAAACTCTGAAATCATGCCACCATGCGCACAAAAAACACAGTTATTTTGACACGACCCGCAAACCTCAAATTTCATATGTTTAATTTTCATCATGCCACGTTTACCTTCTAATTAAAACTTATTAATAATTAGTTTCAAGTATTTATTTATGAACTTCTTCCAGAAACTCAGAGAGCGTGGGTAACATCCGCTTAGATTTTGACAAACAAGTACATTTGTTAATAAAATCTGTTTCAGTTAAGCTTTTTAAACTATCAAAATAATACACTCCCTCATAATTTTTAAAAAAATCCATTAAAGAAATCCCAAAGATATCCAAACTAATAGTTATCTTTGTTTCAAAAAAAGCGCTCCACCAAATAACAGATGAAACCTCGCCAACAATGACTTTACTTTTTAAAATCCATTTTTGAGCATTTTCATCAGGAGGTAATAGCGTAATATCAGGATACGCCCGTCTAACCTTAATTGTTATTTCTTGCCATAGGTAATCCTGCTTTTGGGCTGGGTGTAATTTCCAATTAAAATTATAATTTTCAAATTTAAATTTCAATAAACTGATTGCCTCGATCCATTTTAATGAAATCAATTTTATTACTTCTTCGTCTGACTTCTTAGTCTCATTTTGATACACATCTATGTGGCCATATGAAGGAAGGATTAAAACAATATTTTCCTCTCTAAAATTATACAAAACTTTATGGAGTTCATCGCTAACAGTTTTAAGGGGATGTTGAATTTCTCTAATACGATCTTCGGAGCCAAATATCCTTGCTGTAGCTTTTTTTTCAAAACTTTCGTACAAAAGGTAGTAATCAAAGCAAGCGTTCCCATTATTTTTAAATCTGTCAAATGTGAATGGACTGCAGGAAGGATAAAAAAACTTTCTGATAAACAAAAAGGGCAATATATAGTAATCGAGTAAGAATAAAATCCAACCTCTGGCCCTAAACAGAAATTTACAAAACCCCTTAGGCAAACAATGTTTTTTAGCAATAACGTTAACGGCATGCTCTATTACCGATCCAAAGTTTTGTTCAAAGTTAAAAAAAGCGGGCATGCCAGTTAAATAACTTATCCTTAAAGAAGGGGGAGATACGATATTTCCCCAGTGGTATAAATACATCATTGAACTGTAAATAGCTTCATAATGAAAAATTATTTGTGGCTGATATTTTTTAACTAATCGCTTAAAATCATTGGCATAACAAAAGTGCCTTTTTATAATATTTCTATTCGGCGCATAAAGCACATCTAAAACGTTTACAGCTTCAATCACTTTTTTAAAATCAACGTTATTTTTATAAGTTTCATCTACGATCAAAATAACCCGATACTTCTTGGATAACTCCCACAGATAATATACGCCTCCTGTCCAAAAATGATGCAACTGCGCTGGCGCTAAAATTACATTACTCTTTCTATCTTCCATGTAACAAAACTCCCTTTATGTAAGCCAACTCTTTAGTAGAAAAAACGCGGAAAATAAATAAAAAAAACAAATACACAATACTTCCTAACATTGTTCCGCCCAAAATATATACTAATCGATTGTTATTTTGAAAAAATAAAGAAAATAATATCAATGAAATCATCATCAATATAGACGCAACAATTGATTTCATTATAACTTTTATATCAAAATGAATTTCCCAAAATCTATTAATGTTTCGATATATAAAAATAAACGCTACCACAAAGCTAACTAAAGCGCTTAGCGCGGCAATCATTATATCCCGCACAATATAAAACAGCACAAGATTTAACACTAAATTAATAATAGCGCCAATAATATTAGCACAAAGCGTTACGTTCGTTTTCATTTTCACAAACAATACGTTACTAAGAATAACAATTAATCCATAAAATATTGTCCCCATCGCTACAACTGGTACGATCAAATAAGCATTCTCTGCTACTTCATAATTAGTAAGTAAAATTAGCAGCTGCTTACTCATTACATAGCTGCCAACAACAAAAGGAATACTAAGAAGAAGGAAACCTTTTACCGTATAATTTATCATAATTCGCGCTTCAACTTCTTTCCCGCTATCAAAAGCTTTTGAAACCAACGGGGGGAGTACGACTCCGGAAACCATAGGGAAGAAAATCATCAATGAACCTAATGTATACGCGGGATTATAATAACCTACAGCAGTTACCGATATGAAAAATGCAATAATATAGCGATCACTCGTTCTCATAATAAAATTCGTTAGATACACCAAAATAAGTGGAAAACCCAACTTCATATCCGCTGCCAAATCAACAATCCTAATAACTGGTAAATAGAAACCGATTTCACGGCATATTTTAAAAATAAGAGGTATACATATTAGTATCATTGAAAAAATCTGAGCAGAAATAAGTAAGTCTACATTTAAATTGTGAAACGAATAAAGAAAAAACAATATGATTCCGATATTAATATAAGGTTGCGCTACAGTAGCATAGTTGAAATAATTCACCCTCCCAGTATATCGAAAATAATCCGCTGCTTGACTATAAAGCATATTTATCCAAAGCGATAACGGAGCCAATAAAATAACAAACTTGATTTTATTATAAAGCAACCAATTGTTTATAAAGCCTCTCGAAAATATAATTATTAAAGACGAGCATAAAATAACTGCTGCTTGCCAGAATAATTGAGGATAAAATAATTCACGGCGCGATTTAAAATCTAAAGATGACGGCAAGTATCTTTTACATCTAAAACTTACGCCTAGCGAAGAAATCCCAAAAAGAAAACCGATTGCCGAAATTAATAATATATACCCGCCGTATATGGTAACACCAACTGATTTAATAATAATAGGTATAAGAATTATACCTTGAAGATAAATTAAAATATGGCCACTTAAAACTAGAAGATTGTCTTTAACAAAAGACCTGTATTCATGCATACTTAAACCAATCTCTGCTTTTAATATTATGGGGTTACGTTTTAATACCTCATGTACCTGTTGGCACTCCCCAAAATTCACAAAAACTACATAGTGGGACTTTTCTTCTTTTCCCTTCAATATGGTATGAAAGCCACTCTTTCCTCTTATGCCCATTCCAGATATCTGCCAATGGCGTTGTAACGCAATCCCCTATAATACCTAAACCATGCGGATCAAATCTTACACAGATAGAAACTTTACCATCTCTTCTTATCACTATATGACTAAGCAGATCAAGACAAATACCTATTTCCGGAACAGTAGGATTTTTTTTATATTTAAAACTCCCCATGGGCGAATGCAATATTCTAGTTGCAATTATACAATTTAACTTTTTATATCTCTCTAAACTCATTTTACCTAAACATCTTATTATAACATTGGGTTTTTTATTACCTTTAATTTTTAAAAAATCCTTTATTAACTTATACTGTTCATTAGCTTCTTCATCATTTTCAAATGTAGATACGGTCAATGTATCAAGATTACCTATTATATCTCCTGCTTTTTCTACAATAAGCTTGCCATTAGTATCAATACATCGGATTTGGCGATTAAACAACTTTACAGCTTCTTTGAATCTTGGATAAAGCAATGATTCACCGTTATTATGCAACTGTAAAACTATGCCCGATGGAAGCTGCCTGGCAATCGATTTTACTAAAGCAAAATCCATATCTCCGTATTGCATAGCTAATTTGGGATATTCACGGTCCACTTTTCTTCTACCGCACATCCAACAATCCTTGTTACATCTAGAGGTAAGCTCCACATTTACCGTAGTTAACCCATTAAAACACATCCCCATTTTACTCCTCCGTTACAAATTTCCTATTTCTTACTTAACACTTCTACTAACTCTATGAAATTACCTTCAGGATCCTGGCAGAAAGCCACTTTAGCGTATCGGTCGAAAGATACCTGCGGAGCAGAAATAAAGTGAACTCCCGCCTTCTTCATCCGGTCATATTCATTAACAATGTTTTCTACAGTGCAAGAAATGTGTGAAAAACCGGTATCATTTAAATTACTTATTGTCGATATCTTCCCGGCGCCAATGGAAAAATACAATAATTCGATCAAGTTATTATCATCGGCTGCCAGCTTAATGGTGGTTACTTCTATATTTTTAATACCGTAAATCGCATCAATATAACTACCTTTTTCATCCATCTTTTTTATCTGTTTAAAGCCCAGCAGGTCGCGATAAAAATGCAACGCCTTTTCCAGGTCTTTTACTACAATACCGACGTGCCTAAGCCCTTTCATTGCTTCTCCTCTTGGTCAACTTCGTTAATAGCTTCCGCTAAAACAGCCAGCCCTTCGATTAGCGCCTTATCAGGGATAGTTAATGGCGGTCCTATCTTAATCGATTCACGACCGGTATGCACCATCAATAATCCTTTTTGCATCGCCCGTTCACACACATAACTAGGAAAAACACTATCCGGTTTATTAGAACCAGGATCTTTAAATATTACTGCGGCCAGTAAACCTTTACCAAAGATATATGATATCCGATCTGGAAATCTGCTCTTTAGTTTATTCAAATACTGATGCAAAATTTTTCCTTTTCGCTCCGATTCTTTTACTAAATTATACTTCTTTAAATATTTAATATTAGCCAATCCGGCGGCACAGGATAGCGGGTTCGCAGAATGAGTACTGCTCATAGAACCAACTTCCGGCAAATCCATTATCCATTTTGGGCCGATCACCGCGGATAAAGGCAATGAACCACTAATCGCTTTTCCTAAACACAACAAGTCAGGCTCTACGCCATAATGCTGATAAACAAATAGTTTCCCGGTCCGGCCAAAACCTCCCTGGATTTCATCAAACGTAATCAGTATATTGTATTTTTTGGCAAATTTGGCCAAAGCCTGAAGGTAGGCTTTAGGGTAAAAAATCGCTCCCCAGCCCAAATATGATTCAATCATGAAACCGGCCAAAGTGCTAAAATCGATTCCTTTATCCTTTAATCCCTGGATATCACTTTCAAAACGCTTCTGCCAATCATAACCCAGCGGTAATTGCCGCAATTGTTCATCCCAGGGATAAGGAAAAGGCAGATGATAAATATGTGGATCCAGATAACCTATCCAGGCGCTTGAAATAGGATTACCTTTCAACATCTCCGCCCCCATCGTCCGTCCATGCATACTACCTAAAAAAGAAACTATCCCTACCTTATTGGCCCGCTGACGCTGCCCGTTCAATCTCATCAGCTTTACTGCGCATTCAGTCGCTTCCGTGCCAGCAGAAAGTAAAAAGGCTTTCTCAAATTGCCGCGGAGAGATATCAATAAGTTTTTTGATAAATTCAACTCTGCTTTTATGCGCAAAAGTATAGGTATGCAACAATTTCTGTTTAATTGCCTTGTCCAAGGCCCTGATAATAGCTGGATTGGAATGACCCGCATTTGCCACAAAGATAGTCGAGGTGAAATCAATCCAACAGTTACCATAACCATCATAAACCTGGAAGCCTTCTGCTCGATCCCAGATTACCGGCATCTGACCGTGCATCGAACGTGATTCATGCTGGCCTAACTCCTTAAATAGCGGTAAACTATCCGGCACTGGCAGCTTAGTAATTATTTTCCGGTATTTAGTATTTATCTTTGGCACCCTGACCGGTTTCATATTGAAATTCCAACCTGACATAATTTACCTTTCCTTTGGATAATTTTCGTTTAAATACTCATATACAAGGTTACTTTTGTTCTTTAGTTCATATTCCAGAAATTTAAAGTCTTCAATCGTATCAACCTCAGTACAAACCGGCGAGATAAAACCGATCATCTTATTACCATGCAGGGAATGAGAATCTCTTATGAAAGAGATCTTCAACACATCTACGTAGCCATCCGGGATGTAGACCGTGGAGAATGACTGCCGGGGAGCATTTGTCTGATCATTGGAATATCCAGACAGCAAGTCTTTAAAATACCCTTGATCATCCCGCAAGAACCATTTGAATGGCGACTCGGCCGCAGGATGCCCTGAACGCAAAGAAGTAGCTTCAGCTTGACCTTTGATCTCTTTTATCGCTTGGTCAATTATTACCGGATTTCGCAATGGTGTCGTCGGCCGCAAATGCACCAGATAATCCGGAACCTTATTTTCATTCTGCTGGAACCAATTTATTGCATGCAAGACAAAATCGATATCCACCGAATTATCTCCAGAAAATTCGACCGGCCTCAGGAAAGGCGCCTCCGCACCATATTTTTTGGCAATAGAGGCAATCTCCATAGAATCCGTAGAAACGATGGTCCTAGAAATATTTTTAGTCATTTTAACCGCTGCTATCGTATAAGCAATCAAAGGATATCCGCCAAGTAATTTAATGTTCTTTCCCGGGACACCTTTAGACCCACTCCTAGCTGGTATAATTCCATATATCATGTCATTACTCCATGTTTATAAGGTATTTACTTTCCGTAGTTTCTTCTTAATGCTCTCTTCTTCTTTAGTAACTACTTTTATACCATTACCAAGCGCTTTTTCAAGAGTCCGAACATAGCTTACCACTCTGTAAAATCCCATAATCTCTATTGAAGCAGCCTGGTCGGAACCGTACATTGCGCGGTCAAGAGTAATGTGCCTTTCTATAGAAGTTGCGCCCAAAACCACCGCTCCACAAGTGACAATCAAACCAACCTCATGACCACTATAACCAACCTTACAATTAAACTTCTCTCTTAAGACAGGGATCACTTTTAAATTTGCCTGATCTTCCGGCATGGGGTAAACACTGTTGCAATGCATAAGTTCATAAGGACAACCTTGTTTTTTGAAGACACCTACTGCTTTTTCAATTTCTTCTATAGTGCTCATACCGGTACCAATAAAAGTATATTTTTTCTCTTTGGCCACCTCTTCCAATAATTCTTTATTCGTAAGCATAGCGGAAGCTATTTTATTGTATTTACATTTGTATTTTTGCAGAAAACGCTGACTATCAATATCCCATGCCGATGCAAACCAAAATATTCCTTTTTCCTGACAATGCCTGTTTATTTCATCGTATTCTTTATCGCCAAACTCAAGGCCCATCTTTTGATCCCGGTTAGTTGTCCCCCAGGGGCTTTCTCTGGGCTTATCCAGATCTTCTTTTGAATAAACTTTTTCCACCGTCCTCTTTTGAAACTTTACCGCGTCTGCCCCCGCAAAAATAGCACCATCAATTAGTTTTTTAGCTATTTGCACATCCCCATTATGATTAATACCGATTTCTGCTATGATAAAAATACTCATCTTATCTTCTCCCAATTATTACTAATTATGTGTGCCTATACCCCCTAAAACTTGCGTCTTTGTCAAGGTATAGCTTCTTAGTTTGGTTGATGTATGATTCTTTCTGTTTTTCAAAATAGTTATCAAGTAATCGCATATTCGCTTCCATGAGTGCCTCATGGAACTGGTCGTCGGTTAAATCTGTAAAATTTACCGATAAAAGATCAGAATTAATATGCTTATTTTCGTAAAAATCGGCACAATTTTTCAACAACCCCTTCTTAATTGCGTAATAATATAAAGGAGAGCCCGGATACGGGGTAACGGGCCGAATCGTCCTCATCTGGGCCTGGTCGTCATACTTCAGAAGAAAATCTACCCCAAGTTTCAGCGATTCTATTGTTTCGCCAATATTACCAAAAATAATATTAAAACCAGGGCTAATACCACAAGCAAGAGTATTCTCGATTCCTTCGGTGATTTGTTTTACTGTCAACGCTTTATTCATTACGCGCAGGACCTTTTCATCCAATGACTCTATCCCATAGTTAATAAATACACACCCTGCTTCTTTCATCAGTTTCAAAACATCCGGCTTAGCATAATTTAATCTACCGTTACAAAACCATTTAAATTTTAACTTTGATTTAATAAAGTTAACGCATAACTCAACCGTTCTTTTCTCTGAACTCATTAATAATTCATCCAGAAAATTTATATAAGAAATATTATAATCTTTTTGCAAAACACTGACTTCTTCTATTATGCTTTCGGAAGACCTTGGGCGAAAACCTTCATCCATTCTATAGCAAAAATTACATTTAAAGGTACACCCTCTACCTGACAATACCATCATGCAACGTTCGCTATTTTTCATGTTGGCTTCTCTTAATAAAGCATAATGATCAATCGGAAATAAATCCCAAGCGGGAAAGGATATAGTATCGATATCTTTAATTAGCGAGCGCTTAGGAGTTTGAATAAAATTATCATCCTTTACAAAAGCGATGCCACTGACATTAACAAAATCTGTTTTTTGATCTAAAGCTTTTAAAAGTTCGATGATTGTAATCTCCCCCTCGCCAATAACTACAGCATCAGCCTTTGTCTTTCTTAAAAAGTATTCCGGTTCAGGCGAAGGACCATGGCCGCCGATTATAAAAAATGGCCTTTTTTTTGATTTATTAACTGCATCTGAAATTTTTAAAAGTTTTCGATATTGGTAGTAACCACCAATTACTCCAACTCCAACCACATCAAAATGCTCCCTATCTAATAGCTCAGTAAGATGGCTTTCCGGCCAATGATAAACATCCTGATTATAAATTTTAACCTTATGCCCTGCATTCCGACATGAAGAAGCAATATAAGCCAAACTTAATGGGAAAACCGAAATATGAGCATCGTTATTGTAAGCTATTAGCAAAATTTTCATTTATTATCATCCGCCTTAAAAAGAGGCATTAATTCATTGGTAACCGGTTTTAATTCATTAACTATCCCATGCAAGCTACTTATTAACCTCTGCTTACTTTCCGGAGACATTTTTTTCAAACGCTGAGCGAAAAGCTCCACATATCCAACATTAAAGTATTGTCTTTTAATCATCCGGCTCATTTCTACCATTACCGCAGTTAAAAAAAATAGAATTAAAATAACTCCAAAGAAAGGCTTTATGATAAAGTCCTTTATAACTTTTACAGTTTTAATCGGCCCATCAGAAGGAAAAGGAACTAATTCATCCACTCCAATCTTAATATAATCTGTAAACAAATTTATCTTTTGTGTCTGAAGATTTTTATAAACCAAAGAAATATCATCCCCTTTAGCAATAAGATTGAGTTCGGGAATAAATAAATAAAAAATGTTTTTATTTATTTTAACAATAATCTGGTAATTAATATCCAACATTTTATCCAGTTTTTTTTCAAATTCATTGCTCGGAACTTTTTGTGATGAAGAAATGATTTTTGTCATTTTTCTCCTTTTATTGACGAACTTTTTGACCCTATAAAATTCTTTAAATAATACAGAATCATTGCCAAAGTAATAAAACTAAAAAGAATATTCATAAATAATATAGGATAAAGCGCTTTATTTTGGTAAATAAATTCCACTTCATGATTCCCTTTTTGAATAATCACGCCTTTAAAGGCACGAAAAACTTCTTTTAACGGCGAGTTTTTACCATCAACCCTAACATACCAATCTCTATCATAGATATCGGCATAAGTAAATAAACCCGCTTGATCGGTTGAAACATTCACAATCAGGCTGTTTGCTTTGTATTCCTTTACCGCCACAGAAAAATGCCTTTCCTTGCTCTCTAAAGGCATATCTTTCAACATATCCGGATTAAATAACCCTAGAGACATATTAGGATAATCCTCTTCGGGCTTATTTATAATTCCCACACTCCTTTCCAGCATATCTTTAAATAAGTTTTCATCTTTACGGAAAGCCAGCATATCCTTCGGTTCCTTAGAAATAAAGAATTTATTAAAAAAGAAAAACTTTTTGGCAATTAATATCTCATGGCCAGGTAAAGATAAAAAAAGATGATATTTTTTTAAAAACGGAAAAGATGAAAAACCAAAACTCTTTCCCATGCTTTTATAAGAATTATCCTTTAAAGTAAGCATGGAAGAATACTCGTCCTGCCCGAAATCAGCTACCCATTTTTCCCAATACCCTGAAAGATCTAAACCCTGAATTTGATCAGGTCGCTCCATAATAAACTTAAGAGAATGGTTGGTACGTGCGCGAAGATTAAGTAATTCGAGGTTATTGTTTATACCTCCCGATAAAACAGGTATTTGAGAAGACAAAAAAAATGCTGTAATTGTAAATCCGCCACAAACTACCAAAATCATTATTATCTGACGGCTTAAGATTAAAAAATTAACAATAAATAAAAGCAAACTAATAGCAACAAATGAAATAACTATTATCTGCTGGTTATATTGAAAATAATCATTTTTAATAAAAAATAAGAACATGCAGATTAATAAAAACATAATCGCAGTTACGTTAAATATAATTTTTGACAATAAAGAACGCATTCTTATAAGATAATCAAAACCAAACCCGGCAAGAATAATTAAAGTCAGCAATAGGTATTGCAGAAAAAAATGCAGGTTCCTAATAGCACTAAAAACCGGAAGTTTAAGTAATAAATTTACAGGAGGAATATCTCCTGCAAGTAAACAAATCAAAAATGCCGTTAAAGCAAGGGAATTTGTAACCCTCCGGCGCGAAAATAGTGCTATTATTGAAAACAACATCGCTATCGGCCCAACGTATTGCCTTAATTCATCTAAATTATGAAAAATAAACCCCGTAAATAAACTAATGTAAAATTTAATTGACACTAACGGAAAAAAGCTAATCTTAGTGAAAATATTTTTATAACCTACAGCATAATTATCGGTTACGGTTATACCAGCTATTCTCGATATTGGTAGAAAATCATACTTGTATTGAAAAAAAGCTAGTATTAATGGAAAACATAAAATTAACAAAATACCAAAGAGTAATAATAAATGGCTATGCGGAATTCTAATTTTCGCTAACGACAACCTCCCTTTTGATTCACAGCCACAGTAGTTAAAAATCAAATACGAAGTTGCTAAAATTAAAAAATATGCTGCCCCCAGAACAAATTCATAAGAATATAAAAAAACACAGAAAGCTAACATAAAAATAAGAAGATATTTGAATCTACAGTTACGAAAATACATAGTAAGGGAGTATAATATCCAAGGAATTGCATATAATATGTGCACAAAGCTTACAGAATGGGTATAAAAAATTACGCTGGAGGAACTCAGCGCTAGAATAGCAGCAAAAATCCCGGCATAACGATTCTTCGTCCAACAGGAAACCAGTAAAAATAAACCGGCAACGTAAAGCACGATCATAATATAAATAAAAACGGAATAAGACAGGATGATGTCTTTTATATTCAATAAAAGTGAACTTACAATAACAAGATTTGAAATGGGGTTTGCAAAATCAAATACTTGAAGAATAATTTCATTCTCACCCGCCCTAACCAAAGGATTCCAGATAGGGTATTCCCCCCTGGCTATCCCGGAATATTGAAAAGAATAACCTATCAATGAATTAAGCGTATCGCCTACATAAATCCAGTCGAATTTCATTGTTTTTGAGAAAAAAATGAAGGTAAAAAGTAAAAATACTATACAAACGGAAATCAAAGCTATAGTGCCAATTAAATTATTCTTTTTCATTTACATTAAACTTCTTAAATACATTAGACATTGACTTGCTAAAAGTTCGCTCTCTCATCATATTACCTTAAATTTCTATTAATAAATTTACCATTTAGCTTTAATTAACTTACCAGTGTTTTTCTAAATATACTTTTAACAACATACCTTGGCCGTTGTTTTACTTCTTCAAATATTCTTCCTATATACTGGCCTAATACGCTAATACCTAGCAATTGAATCGCTCCTATAAATAATACCACTACCAGGATAGTAGTTGCTCCGCGCGGAGCATCGGGAATCAATAACCTCAATACAATTTGTATAACTATCCCTAAAAAGGCAAAAAAGAATGTAATTAGAGAAAAAATGGTCATTAGCTCAAGAGGGACATATGAAAACGAAAAAATCCCTTTTGTAGCCCAATTAAAATTTTTAAAAAAGCTATTTGTTGTTTTACCAAACATTCTTTCCGGCCTAAAATAAGAAACTCCTACCTGCCTAAAGCCCGTCCAAGCCCTTAATCCCCTAAGGAATCTATCCCTTTCTGGGAAAGATTTCATCACTTCTACTACTTTTTTGTCCATTAAAGAAAAATCTCCTGTATTAAGAGGAATTTTTATATAAGAAAGTTTGTGAAAAATAAAATAAAATAATCTGTATGCTACTTGCATCAATATGGGCGCCTCTCTCTTCACCCGCACACCATAAACAACATCAAAACCCTCTATCCACTTTCCATAAAAATGCTCAATTACCTCCGGAGGATCCTGTAAGTCTCCATCTAATAAAACTACCGCGTCTCCTGTAGCAATATCCATCCCGCTAGTAAATGCCATCTGTGAATTGAAGTTGCGTGCGTGATTAACTGCAACCACATTTAGATCATTCTGGACGATAGCAAACAATACTTTTTCCGTATCATCGAGGCTGCCATCATTAACAAATATTATTTCATAATCAACGCCGATTTCCCCAAAAATACTTACTAATCTTTGATACATATATGGGATTGCTTTTGCGTCGTTATAACAAGCAATAATAGCGCTTATTTTTTTTACACCCATCTAACCCCCTCCCTTCCCTTATTAAAGATTTAAGGACAAACTCTGTTCTTTCAATTTAAAAGAGTTTCTTTTTCCCTATTTTAGCAGTCCTGCCTAAAACGTATGAACCTACTTCATAAAGAGTTTTTAAGTTAAGGTTTAAAAGAAGATTCAGTTCTATATTTGCTACATAATTACAAGATAAACAATCTAAATTATTAAGATGTTCCCAGGCTTTTTTAAAACCGACTTGTTTATAGTCTAAGCCGTATTTCCAAAGAGAAGCACAGGCATAGACATGACCGTCTACATCAATTGTGCAATAAAGTTTTCCAGCAGTGCAAGCAACATAACTTCCTTTAGGAATGGCAAGTTTTTTAAAATCATCTTTTGTTAATACATCTCTATGAGGATTAGGCCACTTTTTAACGTATTCTGTAGACGTATTAGTATTAGTCAAGGGATAGCCTTGGCTTTTTAGCTCAACGCATCTTTGATGCAGTATCCCAACTTGCTTTTGTCCAGGATGGCCTTTCATTCGTTGATCATCTTTAAAATAAACTGGCGAAGGAGCAGAAAAATTAAATGCTGTGCCGTATTTTACTGCCAAATTAGCTATGTGATCAATATCCCCAATTTGGTGGTACTCTGAAAGGCAGCCGTGTAATCTTACCGACATCCCCAAATCCTTAGCTATTTCAATTGCTTCTATAGCTTTATCATAAGAGCCTTTACCCCGGCAAAGGTCGTTAGTCTTTTTTGTTCCATCGATACTGATAACCAGGGAGTCTAAATTTTTGATTATATTTCCTTTATCTTTTATAAAGTATCCATTAGTATTCATTTCTGTAATAATGCCTTTTGCTTTAGCATAATCAATCATCTGGCCAATATCATCTCTGATTAAAGGTTCCCCTCCTAAAAATCTTATCCAACGAGTACCTAAACAAACCAGTTCGTCAACTAGTTTAGTATATTCTGTAAATTCCAAGTCGAGCGTATTTGTTAAATTTTCTGGGTCTGCGTAACAATAGATACATCGTAAGTTACAGCGTTTGGTTATTTGTATATGAACACATAGAGGTATTGGCTTATGTTGAATCCGGTATTTTAATAAATCAATAACTATCTTGCTGCCATTGCATAGTTTATCTAGTAATTTTAAATTTCTGGTTTTTGTTAACATACGTTTCCTCTTTATTTTGGTTCCAGCAGATTAGAGTAATTATGTTTTTTTAAGGCAAAATTTAATAGCTTAAGAGGTGTGAATCTTTTAATAAATTGCGTTGTTTTATTGCTTAAGCCGCAAACCCCGTATTCTTTATTTTGTTCTAATAGCCTTAAGCCGTATGTGGCCACGTTATAAGCTGAAGTAAACCTAGATACATCCCCAATTTTTTCCTTAAGCACGGGTAAATCCCAGAAGTTATTAGTATTAGTAACGCCGGGTAAAAGACAGGTACATTGAATATTTTGATTATTTATTTCTCCACTTAATGACTGAGAAAAACTGTTTATAAAAGCTTTGGTTGCGGCGTAAGTAGCGAAAAATGGTCCAGGCATAGTCCCGGCAACAGAACCCACATTTAATATTTTTCCATAATTATTTTTGAGCATATTAGGAACAATCTTATGTATTAAAAATATCGGAGCCAGGCAGTTTAAAATAATTTGATTGTATTCATCCTGCCACTTTAACTTATGAAAGTAACCATAATTTTGTTTACCAGCATTATTTATAAGGATATCAGGGATTAAATTTTTTTCTTCTAAGCTATGGTAAAATGTTTCTAATTCTTCTAGCCGGCTTAAGTTAACATTAAAGCAAGATATTTTAGCTAAGCCATTCATTGATAGGCTTTGTTTGGTTTTTTCTAAAGTTTCTCTGCTCCTAGCGGCTAAAATAAGAGTACAATCATATTTATTTAAAATCCTAGCAAATTCTAGGCCTATTCCTGAAGAAGCACCGGTAACTAAAATTTTTTTTCCACTATAAATATCTTTCATAATCTAACCTCTTATACTCAAACGATAAACAATATTGGCCCCAGGATCAGGGCAATGAATATTAATACTTTTGCTATCTTTTAACCAGTAAGGAAAAATTCTTTTGTCTAGCATTGCAAGATAAGGAAATATACTGTAAAAAACTGCCGGGCAAAGTTCATTTTTATTACGAAGATTAAAGTTGATTTTTAGCCCTTCGTTAATTCCTTTGAAGCAAACCCCGCTAGGTTTTTTAGTATTTATCTCAATCTTCTTATCTAAAACATCTTTTGGAATATGAAAAATCCGCAGTATTTTTTCTATTAGATTCAAAAATGGTGAGAATATATTTCTTTTTGTTTTTATCTGCATATCAATATGATTAGGGCTATTGGTGCAAGAAATATCCGCAGCAAATTCTTTACCTAGTTTTTTAAAATTATGCCCGTCATAAAGTAAGCTTAAGGCATAAGGATAAGCGGTTTGATATGCAGCCAGGCAAAACCCCTTTGGCGCCAAATTAGAAAATGGCACAATTCTTCCCGGCTTAGAATAGTAACGACATAATCTACTATGACTTACTATGCTTACAGTTAAAGATTCAATCTTGTTAATATAACACAAATCATAATTTAAATTATTGCTATTTACTTCGGCAAGTTCAAATACATCTCCAATTTTATGACCAGCCAAACAACTCACTTTTTTATTAATTACCTCAGCAGAAATATAATTATGATAATTTTTTGTAATTTTAAAAGTGAGATTGACGGCAGGATTAGGGCATTGTGCGAACACGGTGTTCTTTTCTTTCATCCAGCGGAACCAACTACCTTTATTAAAGCTAAAAACGTAAGGAAAT
Organism: Candidatus Omnitrophota bacterium; assembly: GCA_026387315.1. Lineage (GTDB taxonomy): Bacteria > Omnitrophota > Gorgyraeia > Gygaellales > Profunditerraquicolaceae > UBA6249. Next base: position 12,188 of record JAPLLY010000014.1, on the reverse strand, counting down.
AACGCATGCGCAGCAAACGGGCAAAGAGTTTGCGGAGCTAGCGAATTCATAAAAAAATTAAAGCTAGTTAAAACGCTATAATTTTTGTTTTGAATTGAATTAAGAAAGTATTTTTCGTGATCCATTAGTTAGTGTCGGGAAAATCCCCGAAATTGTTCAGGTAAATAAAAAACACCTGCGCCTTTCCTTGTAAAATATTTTTTGATTAGCTCGAAATTTTTCCCTCCACTTGGAACAAGTCCATATATACATCCTGATTTAACTAATTCCGCAGGAGCATCGGTAAAAGGAAAAAAAGCATTGGCAGCGAAACTTGAGTTTTTTAAGTTATGGCCGCAGTTTTTTGCCCTGTTTATGGCTGAGTAACAAGAGTCTATAGTTGCTGGTCCACCGCCTATACCTAAAAGCATCCTATTCTTAGCTATAGCTACTTCATTGCCACCGAGACTAGAGTTCCAAGCAGCTGCCCAGGCGATTATTAATGAATCGACATAAATTGCATCAACAGGAGCGGTGTTTTTTATAACCTTGTTAAGGTCTAAAACATAATCATTTGGAGGCTGCCTAAGAAATCCTCCTCGGACTTCCCGGTATGACCAATTTTTTTCATTCAAATAAGCAGAAACAAGCTTTTCATTTTTAAATAATTTAAGCCTCTTTCTTTGTGCTAGAATTTTAACAGCATCCCGGTGAAAATCAGAAGCAATAATCAAATCCGGCATCCAATTAGGATTACCTAATAGCCGTTTTCTTCTAGGGCTTGAAACTAGCATTCTGGCAAATTCCTGCGTAATAGAAAAATTGGTAATAACTTCTCCACCGAACATTGCCACAGGATGCCCGAATAAAGCATTTTCAATAGCAGTCTGAGGATTTTCCCAGTCTACGGCAAATCCTATAGGGTTTCCGTGTTTAGAAGCAATTACGATATAAGGAATTTTTTTGTAACGTAGGGAAAAAGCCTCAGTTAATAAACATAACGTATGCACTAAACAGTCAAAATCAGCCATATTAGTATAGCAAGGCTTGATTCCAGCTATTTGCTTGAAGTTAGGTAAACCCAGGTTGTCTTTTTTATTGGTTTGAAAAAGGCTGCAAGGAATTTGATAGGGATTCTCTCCTTCCAATAAATTCTTGATTTTTTTTCCAATAATAATTTTTTTTGACTCCCTGAATTGTGAATCATTTTTCAGCGATAAATAGTGATCAATTATTTTATCATGAACCTTGTCAATTAACAATTTCCGCAAAAAAGGAGAGACCTGGTTATTATTCTTCTTTAATCTTTGTAAAACATTTCGCATATCTTCATTTTCCCATATAACAATTTTTTTTCCTTTTGCTGCTAATGCAAGCATTGTATGCCCACCTACATCATTTCCTTGAGATAAAGGATAGGTAGAAACATATACCAAGTCAATAGATTTACCTATATTTGTAGATAAAGCCAGTTCCAAGTAAGGATGCAAGGTTGGCGGAAAAGGATATTTGGTTTTTATTTTTAAAAAATTAGAAATGTCCATAACGGGAATATGGTTTTTTTTAAGAATATCGACTGTTTCTTTAGAGGCAACGATCTCCCATCCCAAGGAAATAAGCTGTTTCGCATATGAAAGAGAATTCCTTTGATCAAACAAAGAAAATAATGCTCTTTTTTTTGAGTTAATTTTCATTAATTATTTTCTGAGATTTAAATAATACGGTACCTTATTCTCAATCATCTCATCTACTAAACCAGGCAATTCCTCATTCGCTACTGGCCATTTTGAATTTATATTGCTCAAAATACCCATAATCTCCTTATCTTCTTCTGCCCAGTGAGAAAATCCATCATGGATATAATCCTTACCCCTTCCGGAAGCAACTAGTTTTACCGGGACTCTTTCCTGGTTTACGTAATTTCTAATACTTTCAAAAGGCCTATATAGTAAAAATGGAGTTATAGAATAAACAAAGGGGATTTTACCTTCAAGAGCTAAACCTATCCCTACCCCTAACATTGTTTGTTCTGCTGCGCCTACATTTATGAATCTTTCACCATAATCTGACTTAATTTCATCCCACATTTTATAACCTAAATCTCCCGTAACCACCCAAATATCTTTATTTATTGACATTTTAGCATGCAAAATATCAACAAAACATCTCCTCATTTTAACAGTTACATTTATGTCCTTCATCCCATTCATCCTTTATTCATTTCTTAAACTTTTCCGCTAACGACATGACGCGTAAGTAAACGAACCTAGCCATTATAAGAAATGCTATCTGAACAGCCTTCCAGCACAAAACAAAAAAATTCCTCTTATTTTGCCGAGAGATCACGCCCCCGCCGGTAATGTCGGCCTTAAAAAACGTTGTCAACAATATCTTGAACCTCAAATAGAACCTCAAGTTTGCCCACATGGTATCGAACATAAGCGTAAATCTGCCTACCGATGCCGGCACATACGGAATATCGTCTCCAAACATATAATACTGAACATTAAAGTTCTTCCATTCATGCGATATGGTAAGCCTGTTTTCGCTTCTGGCGATCTCGTTCAACCTAGTTCCTGGGTACGGTGTAGCTATGTTAAATCTAGCGCTATCCAGCGGTAGTTCGCGCGACAGCTTCGCGGAAAGTCTACGGTCATCCTTTGTCTCAGAAGGTAGACCGTAAATAAATGTGGCACCTGTTAAAAACCCTTTTGAATGCGCCAGCCTTACTCCTTTCTTCATCTCTTCAATCGATTCACTTTTATTGATAAAATCGAGCAGCCTTTGTGAAGCTGTCTCTATTCCGCAGGATATCATCTTAAAATTAGCCTTCTTCATAGCCTCAAGAACATCTTCGGTTATCTCATCGGCCCGGAGCTGAGCCAAAAAAAACGCTTTTTTATGAAACCCACGCTCTATTATGGTATCAAGCAGTTTAAAGAAACGTTTTTTATCTGAAACAATATTATCGTCCGCGAACAAAATGTTCCTTTGCCCATACTTATTTACCAGGGTATCTATCTGGTCTATGACCGTATCCGCATTGAACGCGCGGTAGACTCTACCGGTCACAAGCCTATTCAAACAAAAAATGCAATCAAATGGGCATCCTCTAGAGGTAACCACAAGCCCTAAATCGAAGTAAGATTTTATATTTTCTTCGAAAAGCTCATATGGAAACTTCGGTAGAATATCAAGACTTATCGGCTGGCGATTCAACGTCTGGTGGTATTCGCCGTTCTTCAAATAAGATATCCCTTTTATGTCATCGATCGCGCTTTTTTTCAGAACGGCTTCACAAATTTCCGACATCGTGATTTCGCCTTCATGGCGCACCACGATATCCACAAACCCTGTCGCTAGGGATTCCTCCGGCATAGCCGTCACATGGACACCGCCAAAAACAACCACCGCATCTTTTCTTTTCGCCTTAATTTTTCCCGCCAATTCCTTTGCCCTTGAGAATGTGGCTGTCAGACAGGAAATACCTACTATCACAGGCCCCTGAGCCTTGATTATCTCGCTCTCAAGCATTTCGTTCGATAAAAAAACAACTACTTCATCTATAATCTTAAGATCAATCCACTTATGCTGACGCTTAAGGTACGCCGCTATATAGCCTAATCCCAATGGCGGGGAAGTAACTACCATAGATTTGAACAACGGATGCTGCGTTTTATTCCTTACGCTAGGGTTTATAAGTAATACCTTCAAGTTAGTTTACTCCCGGGTGTATACTGACCCCGGCCCCACATTTTGTATCCCAGGTCACCAGTAACTACCCAAATATCACTATTCTCCACCATTTTGGTATGTAGTATATCAACAAAACATCTCCTCATCTTAACAGTTGTATTTATGTTCATCTCAACAACTCCATGGCTGTTTTATAGTCATCTTCATTCATAACATAATAATGAGCATCTTGGCCTTTCAGAAAAGGCAATTGCTCAACATTTGTTTTTGCAAAGATAATCGCTGGCTGTTTCTTTCCTGCGGCTTTAATTGAAATTAACAAGCTGTCTATTTTGTGGCCATCTGTGATAATCACATTAAAACCAAACCCTCTTATTCTTTTTAAAAGTACGGGAATTAAAATAGGATTATACGCACCCCAGCCATTTGCGTTAACGATTAAGACTAAATTCTTTATTTTTTCATCATAAACTATCCTCAAAGACTCCCAAATACTCCCCTCTGCGCATTCCCCATCGCTCACCAGACAAAAAACTCTTTTGGTCTTATCTGCTAAAGCCATACCTAGCGCGATTGGCAAACCTTGCCCCAGACTACCAGTAGAAACATCTATACCGATTTTTATATTCCTATCGGGATGGATATGGAGTTCTTTGATTTTTGATTGACCTAAAAGCCGATTTTTCTCTAAAATCACATATAAGGCAATACCAGCATGGCCAGCCGATAGAACAAAACGCTCTTCCCTCATCTTTGTTTTGTAAATAACATCTATTATATCAATGGCTGAAAAATTTGAGCCTAAATGAGCAAAATTAGATTGATAACTTAATTCTACAATCCGTTTTCTTGTTTCTTTTTGTTGATTAACAAGCTTTTGAATATTCATTTACTATTGCTGCCTGTTTTCTTGGCCATAATACATAAATTACCCAACTGAATTATTATGCTTTGATTTAATAAAAAATCTGTAAACCTTCCTTTAAAATTTAATAACCTTAGTTTAATCATCTTAGGTATTGGCAAGAGCCAAATCAGATGCCTGAATGAAATCGTACTTTTTGGAGAGTATATTTTAAATGGCCTGAAGCCAGCTTTAACGAATACTTTATTTATTGTTTCTTTACTATAAAGGTACATATGCTCAATATCAATTATGGGGCTTTTTTCACCTAAAACTCTTGCCGAAAAACTTTTTATATCATGATTCATAGCTAGGATATTACCTCCAAGAGAAAGTAAATTATAACAAATACTTAAGAAATCCATTGGATATTGAATATGGTCAAATGTCTGGAAGAAGAAAATCAAATCAAAAGATTCACTCTTATAAAGACCTTTTCTTAAAACATCCACGATAATTCTATCTTTTATTCTATCATCTGCTTTTAGAATAGCATCTTGGCTTGGTTCAATTCCATATAAATTATTATATCCTCTATCCAATAAAGCCTTGAGCATAAACCCATTGCCACAACCAATTTCCAATATCTTGGCATCCTTAGGCAAGTAACGAAGAATCATACCCAATGCATCCAAATATGTAACAGTTAAATTATCAGCTTGATCAGAATAATTAAACTTACTATGCTTATACAAATCTTCACAAATAGCATCTTTATAAATTGGATTCGACCTGACAAGTCCATCATTCTTGCATTTAACGATTTGATAATGCACTAAATCCGGTAACCTCCTTGCAGAAAAAACATTGAGATTAATATCTGAGCAAATAAAATTACTTCTATGGATAACAGTACAGTCTTCTAATGAACCACAAATCGGGCACTCTGTCTTGGACATTTCCATATTATTTTATCCGCTATGAATAATGACTGAGATTTCTCTTAAACCACTCCCAGGTAAGAGACAAGCCATCATATAAGTTAATTCGAGAATCCCATCTTAAAAGTTTATTAGCTTTGGATATATCTGCCAACCAGTAACCCGTATCCCACTTCCTATTTTTCATTTTATTCCAACGCAAATTGCACTCTTCATTAGTAACCTTGAAAGCCAAAACCACGATTTGCTTAATGGTTTTTTGCACACCAGTGCCTATATTAAATACTTCTCCGCTGTAATTCTTTAGTTTATTTACTAATAAATATGCATCCACTATATCATCTATATAAATCCAATCTCTAGAGATATTCGGAGAAACTAAATTCATCCTATTGTGGAGATATAAAGCTTTTAATAAAGTAGGCACGAATCTACCTTTATCCTCGTATGGCCCATAAACAGAAAAGGGGCGCAGAGTCACTATAGGCTTGCGATATTCTTTTGCAAAATATGAACATAGCAAAGTTTGCGAACACTTAGTAACAGCATAATAACTAGCTGGTTCAAGAGAATCTCGTTCTGCCATAGGCGACTTCTTAAAACCATACTCTGATGAACTTCCGGTATTAACAAATAACTCATAATCAATTTTAGAAGTAGTTTTTAACAAATTCCATGTTCCAGTAATATTGGTTTTTACGCATAAATCCACATCATTTTGAAACGAATATGCACCATATGTAGCAAGATGATAAATTATATCCGGTTTTATTTTTTCAACTATTTTAGACAAGCTTTTTACATCAGATAAATCACTAAAATGAATGTTTGTATCCCGCAGAAGATCCCTTATCCGCCATAGGCTTGCTTGCTTTCTTAATAAAACATGAGTATTCTCATTCTTAGCAATTAACTTCCTAAGAAGGCAAGAACCAATAAATCCAGTTGCCCCTGTAATTAGATAAACTTTTTTCTTAGCCATAATTCCTCTTAAATACCAATGAGCCTTAAGCTACCTATCCATATTCTAAAACGATAAATTTCTCGCCGCTTGTGCCACCTTAATAAGGTTGTAAATAACAAAACTTATCATAAATAAAATCAGTAACACTCAATAGTTTTCTTTAAACCAACTTCAAAAGAGGTTTTAGCCTTAAAACCAAATTCCTTCTTAGCCTTAGATGTATCCAGGAACCTCCTCGGTTGTCCATCAGGTTTAGACTTGTCCCAGATGACTTTACCTTTAAAACCGGTAAGTTTAACGATAAGTTTAAGTAAATCTTTTATAGATATTTCAAATCCGGCTCCAATGTTAACAGGCTCGGATTTGTTATATTTTTCGGCAGCTAAGATAATGGCTTCGGCGGCGTCTTCGACGTAAAGGAATTCACGAGTGGAATTGCCGGTGCCCCAGACTAGAATCTCGGGGACAGTCCCCTTTGGGGACAGTCCCCTTTTTGCCTTCTGGGTGTCGATGCATTTTCTAATAAGCGCGGGAATAACATGAGAACTATTCAGATCAAAATTATCTCCCGGGCCGTAGAGATTAACTAATAACAAGAATATACTATTAAAACCATATTGTTGACGATACGCTTGAGATTGCACTAAAAGCATCTTTTTAGCCAAACCATAAGGAGCATTAGTTTCATCTGGATAGCCATTCCATAGATTTTCTTCTTTAAAAGGAACGGGTGTGAATTTAGGGTAAGCGCAAATAGTTCCCAAGGCCACAAACTTCTCTATACCAGCTTGCCGACCGATCTCCATCATTTGAACACCCATCATCAGATTATCATAAAAGAACTTGCCCGGATTCGCGCGATTAGCGCCAATACCCCCTCCTTTAGCGGCAAGGTGGATAACAATATCCGGCCTAGCATCAGAGTAAAGCCGCCTGACCGCTTCCATATTAACCAAATCGTAATCCTTACTGCTCGGAATGAAAATATTACGGCAACCTCGTTTTTCCAATTGAGAAACGAGATGCTTACCTAAAAAACCTGCTCCGCCGGTTACAACTACTTTTTTAGTATCCCAAAAACCCATATATTAATTGACCTTCCACTATCCGTGAGTAAACTTTTTTTAAGAATCTTATCGTTTCCTCTTCCGGCAAAACTAATCCTAAAAGGCGTTTTTACGATAATCATTTTAATTTATCTTTTAAAAGCTCTAATCCTTTAAAACTACCCATATCATAGAATCTCTGGTTGTTAACGAAAGCCATAAGTTCTCTTTTTTTAATTAATTTGTCAAAGACCTCTTCCTCTAATGAGCAAAACTGCGCGCCGGGAATAAAACCCAGGATCTCTTTTTTAAATACCATTGCTCCAGAATCAACATAAGCCATTCCTTTAGAATCTTTTTTATTATAGTTGACAATCCTGTTAGATTTATCAATCGCGATATTATTCTGAACGGTTTTTTCTAAATTATTATAGGCGCTAACTACGCCAATCGAACCACTTTGTTTAAAATATTTTATCAATTTGTTATAATCCATAGGTAGAAAAGTGTCCCCGTTTAGAAGTAAGAACTCCTTATCTAATTTATGCCTGGCGTTCTTTAACGCCCCCGCGGTTCCCAGAAGCTTTTCTTCACAAGAATAATTAATCTCCACCCCAAATTTTGAGCCATCGCCAAAATATTTTTTAATCTGGCCTCCCAAGTAGCCGATTAGAAACAGAAACTTACTTAGGCCTAAGGATCTTGAGAATTCTAACTGGTGCTGTAGGAAAGGCTTGCCTGAAATAAGTACCATAGATTTTGGCACCTGCTTAGTAATAGGCCTAAGCCGCGTTCCCTTACCACCTGCTAAAATTACTACCTGCATATTTCCTCTTTATCTTCCTCTATTTCCTTTAACCCTAGTTCTCTAATAATATTTAGAAACCATACCCTTTACATAGCGCGATATCGCCAAAGAAGCGGTGAGCCCCGGAGATTCAATTCCGATTAAATTAATAAAACCCGGGAACCCCTTATCTGTTTCATCAGAAATAACAAAATCCCTGAAATCTCCTTCTGGTTCTTGAAGCTTGGGACGTATTCCGGCTGTATCAACAGAAAGGTCATCTTCGAAGATAAAGGGGATAAACTTACTTGCTGAATCGTAAAAATTCAAGCGGCGTAAAGGATCAACAGAATAATCCTGAACGCGTAACTTTAGGTATTCATCATCCGGGCCTAAACGCACTCCACCTGCCAAATCAACAGTAGCATGCACCCCTAACCCTCCGCTGGCAGGCTTGGGCACAGGGTAAACAAGCATTTTTAACAATCTGGCCTTGGCACTGCTTAAACGAAAATACTGCCCCTTACAATAATGAATACTATAATGATATTTTTCTAAATCGAAACCTGCATTCTCGGCCACGATATCAGAATCAAGGCCAGCAGAATTGATAACGATTCTTGCTGTCAAACTAAGTTCATCGATTCCATTCTTGATAAATATTTTATAGTTTTCCTTTTCTTTAGCAGCTCGTAAAAATTCAGAGTCATAAGCAATTATCGCTCCACTCTCCTTTGCCGAATCAGCTAAACAAGACATTAATCTATGTGAATCTATAATACCAGTTTCCGGAGAATAGAGGGCTGCGACCCCGGAAACATGCGGCTCAAGGCTTTTTATTTCTTCTTTAGCTATAAGACGCAAACCTTCAACTCCATTTGCTAACCCAAGCTGAAAGAGCTTTTCAAAAGCAGGAATTTCTTGGCGATCTGTAGCAACAATAATTTTGCCGGTTTTCTTAAAAGGAATCTTGCAAGAGCTGCAAAAATCATACAGTAAACGCCTGCCTTCAACGCATAAAACAGCTTTAAGAGATCCCGTAGGATAATACATTCCGCCATGTATAACCTCACTATTGCGAGAGCTAGTCTCCTGGCCAAAAGAATCATGCCGTTCAATAAGCAGAACTGAGCGGCCATCTATAGCCAAATCCTTAGCCATCGCCAAACCAACAACACCCGCGCCAACTATTATACAATCAAATTTTTCCACAAAATTTCCTGTAGATATGAATCGTCCTAGCCGGTGATACAAAAGGCGTGACAACTTTGCTTCAATCTCCCCGCTGCGCGCATGGGTAAATCCCGGGGACGGTTCTCTTAAGAGAACCGTCCCCTTGTTTTTCAAAAGGACTTTTGACCTACGATCTGCTGGGTATTTTCATTCTACCTGCTTAAGCCCCCCCATTTTTACCATTAAGTGAACACTCCCATTCCTGTTTTAATTTATTGTACTCTACCTCTTTTATTCGTAGGAAATGCTTAAGAAGCCTGAATTTTTCTTCCAGGCCTTTTTCGGTTAGAAGATAATGGATTTTTCTTAGTTTCCCGGGGTTACCGGTGAAGGTTTTGGCTTTGATAAAACCCCTTAAGATAAGTTCGCGCAGGAGATAGTTAGTTTTACCTAAGGAGATATTCAAACGGCTGGAAAGATCCCGCTGAGTAGTATTTGGGTTGGCTTCTAACTCTTTGAAAATAAAGAGGGTTTCTTCTTTTTGGGGTTGTTCAGTCATTGAACAGATATTGTAACAAGAGGAGGGAAAAAGTCAAGAAATATGATGGGTTTTTGTGTAAGTGGATTGAAGAATATAATGAAGGTTTTATCTTTAAATAGGAATTAAATCTAGCTCTATCTCTGCATTAAGACCAGCTGCTATTTTCTTTAACTGACCGAGAGTGTAACCTTGATAATCCTCTCGTTCCAACCGTGACACATCGGCTTGCTTACACCCTATCCGACTGGCAAGTTTTGCCTGAGTAAACCCTCTTGCCAGCCTTAACCGGACAATCTGCCGGCTTATTTCGTCAAAATTGCGAATTTTAAGAACCTTCGGTAAAGGAGACTCTTTCATCTTCTCATATTCCGCTATCTCGGTTTTTAATTGCGCGATATGTTCTGTATATCCTTGGCTAAGCAGTGCCGCCTTCTTCTTGTCAGAAGAATATTCTTTTCGTACTGCTTTCAGGTCTTCCTCAAGCTCACGCAGTTTTCCTTTTGTATATTCATATTGACGATCGCTCTTTATCATAATATCACCTCCACTAATCCTTTAGGTTTTTGGTCCCGGTCATGTCCAAAAAAGTCAACCAATCTATGGTACCGGCTGACATCCTTCTCTGTAAATATAAAAAGATGCGCGCCAAATAACTCTTTAGCTGCCCGCAGCTTTTCCGCTTCAGAAGAACCAAAATCAAAATCCATTTGGACAATAAGTATACAATCAAAATCTTTTGGTGATTCCCCAGAAGCGATAAAACTGCCATTTAACAAAAATCTTTTTACGCTCTTCTTGTGCTTATGTAATAATTGCGCTAAAGATTGCAACCCTTCAAATAATTCTTTGCGCTCCAAAGAGCTGCTGCCAAATCTTCCTCTGATCTCGTTTAACGTAGCTTTATGTATGCCCTTTACCAAATATCCATCTATATTGGATCGAGGTATCATATTGTCTCCTATAAGGAATATACCATATTGGGTATGTAAAGTCAAGGGGAATTTTAGAAAAATTGCTCAAGAATCCTCTTCCAACGTCGCAAAAGTGTTACTTTTACGACGGTCGGCTAACGTCAAAAATAAACGGTTTTTTGAGTAGCGAAGTTGCGGAAAAAATCCGCCCCATTGAGTTGTTAGAATTGTATCCTCTGATATTATTGGTTAATAACAGGGGAAATTGTTTTAGCCATTTCTGATAATTTCAATTGAGTGTTTTATCGTTGCGCTTCCGCCAGCATCTCTGCCGCTTCTTTCAGATCTTCCGGAAACATCCACCTACGCTAAAGCTTCAGCGGATAGGCCTACCGGCAGGCATCCACATAAAATTCAGGGTAATAGTAAAGGCAGGATTCTCCTAATGCGGCTTTGAAATCCCCAATTCTATCTTTACTTCCTTTTCTAAGTAGGATCTTAGTAACGCCTGATAAGAAGTACTGTGTTTATTCGCTAGAAATTTTAGGCTTTCAATCAGCCAATTTGGTAACTTTATAGGGACGGCGTGGGAAGAAGGTTTAAGATTGGGAAAAATTGTTCTTTTAGCTTTTCCCCAATCAATATAATCGCTCGTATCATGAACGCCCCAAAAATCTGCTTCTTCCTTTTCTGTTTTAAATAGGGGAATTTTCTTAAGTTTCATGACTTATCCTTTCTTTTTTGTTAGTGTCCCTTGCAGTAATAACTCTAATCCTTGTCTTTCTAAGAGTAAAGATAACCACTAAAGTTCTGCCCATATTGGTTTTGCCCAAAGCAAAATACCTTTCTTCGCCGCGCGAGTGAACAAGGTCTATCTTAACCGTAAGCGGGATATTGAAAAAAACCTGCTCACACTCTCCAGGTTTTACTTTATGCTTACCTACGTGCTCTGTGTTATGTTTATCCCACTCAAATTCAATCGGTGAACTTAATATTTCCATAAGTATAAGCAAATTATACCAATATTATCATTATCTGTCAAGTATAACTTTTACCTTTCCGCCAGCATCTCTGCCGCCGCTTCTAAATCTTCCGAATTCTCACCTACATCAAAGGTGACAGTCACAGAAGGTGTGACAGTCACTTTTGACTTTTTAAGTTAATCTTAGATTCCCGCTTGCCAGACTGTGTCAAAAGTCTGATTAAAACGGGTCAAAAGTTCTTTGATAACTGAATAATTAATAAAACAAATCCGTACTTTAGGACTAATGGTAAAAAAAGCCAAACAGGCTTTCTTTAACAGGAT
>JAPLLY010000010.1 GCA_026387315.1 Candidatus Omnitrophota bacterium | reverse complement strand
GGGGGGGGGAATCGATTGGAATCATCTGAAATTATTCTGGCAGAAGAGTCCTGAAGAACTCTTTAATCACTTTATCTAATTGCAGCTTAATCTCCTCGGTTAACTCCCCCCGTTTATTTAAATCCTCAATCAAACTCTGATTATATTTTTCTAAATGTTTAAAAAAATCATTTTTAAACATTTTCACTTGAGCGATATCCAATGCCTCTAAAATCTTTTTTCCAAAAGCATAGAAGAGGGCAATTTCTTCCGCTTGAGAAACCGGAGCGTTATTCTCCTGCGTTAAAATCTCATAAAGCGTCCGGCCGCGCTGCAGCTGAGCGGTAGCCTCCGGAGAAAGTTTGGTTCTCAAGCGCGTTAAACGCAATAAAGAACGAAACTGCACGTATTCATAACGCAAGCCCTTGCTCAATTCTTTAATCGCCGGGCATTGCGCCTTGCTGCCGATACGTGAAACCGATAACTCTAAATCAATCCCCGGTTTAAACCCTTCCTGAAAAAGATTGGTATTTAAATAAATCTGTCCATCGGTCATCGAAACAAGATTTGAACAAATATAACCGGTAATATCCCCTTGCAAGGTTTCCGCTAGGGGGAAAAAGGTCATTGACCCGCCGCCAAATTTAGTTTTTAGGCGGCCGGCCCGCTCCATCAGCTGAGAATGCAAAAAGAAAATATCTCCGGGATACGCTTCGCGCCCGGGCGCGCGTTCTAACAAAAGTGACATCTGCCGATAAACCCAGCTGTGTTTGGTCAGGTCATCGAAAACCACTAAAACATCTTTACCTTTATACATAAAATATTCGCCTAAAGAAGCCGCGGTATAAGGGCAAAGGTACTGCTCGGCAGTAGAGCTTCCGGCGGAAGCTGAAACCGCCAAAGTATAATCCATTAAACCTTTTTGTTTTAACTGCTGGATAATTTTATTAAAAGCGGCGTTATTGCCTCCAATCCAGCAATAGATACAAATAACATCCTTCCCCTTTTGATTAATAATCGTATCCAAGCCAACGCTGGTCTTGCCAATCTGCCGGTCCCCGACGATTAACTCCCTCTGCCCCTTGCCCAAAGGAATTAAAAGATCAATAATCTTAATTCCCGTGTGCAGCGGCTGATTAATCGGTTCACGTTCCATAACCCCGGCGGCTTCCCGGAATGCCGGGTTAAAACCCGCCGGTTCAATCTCTTCTCTGCCATCCAAAGGCCTGCCTAAGGCATCCACCACCCGGCCGATAAAATTCTCTCCCACCGGAACGTTTAATAATTCTCCCTTACTATAAACCGGATCCCCAACTCTCACTCCCTGCTCATCGCCAAAAACAATTCCGTAGGCCCCGCTAGGATTAAATTCAATAATCATCCCTTTATAGCCATTAGCCAGCTCAATGACCTCGCCATAAGAACAGCTGGGCAGGCCGCTGATCTTGATAATCCCCTGCCTGACCTCTTCGACCTTGCCGACTTCTTTAATATCTAAAGCTTGAATTTGCATATTATTTTTTAGTAATCTCCCCCTCCCCTATCATCTCCGGAATAAAGGAACCGTTTCTATTTTTTACTGCCTGTTCCCCACCCCTAGCCCCTCCCACAAGGGGAGGGGAATTTCAATTTAATTCTTCTCCGTCGCTCCCTCCCCCCGCGTGGGAAAATGCTTGCTCCCTTGTTATTCCCTCCCCCCGCGTGGGGAGGGCTGGGGAGGGGGGAATATTCGCTATCCCTATTTATCATTTCTTCCTAAAATAAGGCAGAATTCTTTGCAGTTTATTTTTTAAAGTTCCGTCAATTATTAAGCCGCCGATTTCAACAATTAATCCCCCGATGAGGTCCTTGCTTAAAACCTCCTCAAAAATCATCTCTGTTCCGGTTTTTTCTTTTAAAACCCGCTGCAAATTTTCTCTCTGATCTTTCCTTAAAGGATGGCTGGAATTAACCTTAACCCGGTCCGAAGCTATGCTAAATTGATCTTTAGAGAGCTTGGCAATCTCAGAAATTATCTCAGAGATAAACTCTTGCTGGAGGCTTTCTTTATCTTTTTCACTCAAGAGCTGCTCGACCAGTTTCATGGCTAAATCCAAACTGTGGGCATCGGTCTCTTTCATGCATTTTTCTTTAAATCTCTCCGCCTCATTATTGCCATCGGCGATAATTTTAGTCACTTGAATTTTGGCCTGCTCCTCCATATTCGCGCGTAACCTGACACCTTCATTGCCCGCCTCTTCGATAATTAAGCCGGCTTCATCTTTAGCCCGTTTAATCTCGGCATCACCTTCTTCTTTGGCGCGTTTAAGTTCATCGGTAAGCTGCTGCTCTTTAATTAAATTCTCTTCATGCAGGGTATTTAATCTGGCCAGGGCGGCATTTAAATGCCGGGAAAAAAGAAAACGTAAAAGGAAAAATATTCCGATAAAGGTAATCGTCTGAATAATTAATAAATTTACAAGCATCCTGCCCCCAATTATCCCCTCCCCTAACCCCTCCCACAAGGGGAGGGGAATTTCAAATGATCCTTCCCTCCCCCTTTATTTTCCAATATACGTTCCCTCCTCCTTTATTTTCCAATATACGTTCCCTCCTCCCGCGTGGGAAGGGTTAGGGAGGGGGGGGAATTTTATTTAGCAAATAAATTATAAATAATCAACAACGCTAAAACCGCTATGGCTTCGGAAAAAATAAATGATAAAATCATGACAATAAAAATCCTGGCTGATGCCGAGGGGTTACGCGCCACAGCCTTGACTGCCGCCGAGCCGACCAAAGCAATAACTGCCGCCGGCCCGGCCGTACTTAGAAACATAACCAAAATCAAAGCTAAAGTTGACATGTCATTGCTATCCTAATTAACTACGTATCATTCCCCCACCCCTAGCCCCTCCCACCAGGGGAGGGGAATCTTTCTTTTATTTCCACTCCTAACCCCTCTCGCAAGGGAAAGGGAATTTCATTTTAATTCTTCTTTGCCATTCCTCCCCCACCCCTAGCCCCTCCCACCAGGGGAGGGGAATTAAGAGGGGGCTAAAGGGGGAATTTATTTTTAATTCTTCTCTTATTCCCTCCCCCCGCATAGGGGGGGGGAATGCCTGCTCCCTTGTTATTCCCTCCCCCCGCGTGGAGAGTTATCTTCTTTACTCATTCCCTCCCCCCGCGGGGGAAAATGCTTGCTCCCTTGTTTTTCCCTCCCCCCGCATAGGGGGGGGGGGGGGGGAGAATGCCTGCTCCCTTGTTATTCCCTCCCCCTGCGTGGGGAGGGTTAGGGAGGGGGGATTTTAATAATCAAACCTCCACGAATAAAATCAAATTATTGCCGCGTAAAAAGGCAATTCCGTCTTTAATTGCCGTGCGCGCTTTGTCGCTTCTTACCACGCCTTTGCGTAAACGAATCAAAAAAGGCTGGTGAAAATCTAAAACGCAAACATCGCCGTCTTGGGCCGGTAAGCGCACCTCTTTTGCCCGGCCTTCCCAGACTATTTTTTTCGGCTCTAATATCGAAACCTGCATTTTAGCTCAGCTAAGCCGCGCACCATCTATTTTTGCCGGTTTGTTTAGCTACATACAAAGCCCCGTCGGCTTTAGCAATCAAGGCATCGGCTTCCTGAGCATCCTCAGGGACACTGGCTACGCCAATACTAACCGTCGTAGGCAGGTATAGGCTAAACTGCACCCGCAGGCGCTCGGCAACAATTTTGGCGGCTATTTTATCCGTCTGCGGCAGGATAATGATAAACTCTTCTCCCCCATAGCGGCAAATCGAATCTAAGGGGCGCACGGAATTTTTAAAAACCTTGGCCGCGTCCTTAAGCAAAGCATCCCCTGCCGGATGGCCTTGGCTATCATTATAATTTTTAAAATCATCGATGTCAACCATTAGTAAGGAGAACGCCGCCGGAGAGCGCTTCAGGCGGTCGACTTCTACCGCGATCAGCTGATTAAAATACCTGCGGTTAAATAATCCGGTTAAGCCGTCGCGCACGGCCAGGTCAACCAGAAATTCTTTTTCTTCGCTGCCGGAAAGCAGAAAATACCTTTCTACCGCCCGCTCCACAACAATCCTGGCCTCCGAGCTGTTTAAAGGCTTGGTGATATAGCCGTAAGCGCCGGCCTCCATCGCTTCTATAGCCGAGCTGATAAAAGAGTACGGAGTAATTACAATGACATTGGCCTGTTCCGAAACCTTATGCACTGCCTGAGTAACCTGCACCCCGTTCATTTTGGCTGAACGCATTTCGGTGATCACCACGCTAAAGGCGTTGCTGCGCAAGAGGTTTATTCCTTTTTCGGCATCTGTCATTACCCAAGTATGATAACCCACGGCCTTGAGCGTATTATCCAGCTGCCCAGCCAGAGCCGCGTCCTCCTCGATAATCAAAACATTTATCTCTTTTGCCATAACTTCCCCCTTTTCAATCTCCCCTCCCCTAACCCCTCCCACAAGGGGATGGGGATAAATAGGGGAATTTCAAGGGGAATTTCAATACATATTCCCTCCCCCCGCGTGGGGAGTTATC
>JAPLLY010000029.1 GCA_026387315.1 Candidatus Omnitrophota bacterium | reverse complement strand
ATTATTGTAGTAATCTTTGAGTGAGTAGTTTAATTGACAAATTGCCTTTTGGGTATTCCTCAGAGGAAGGGCACTAAATTGTACGGTTGCCCCGCAAAATTTCTCTGCTCCCTACGGGAGCAGAGTCTTTGGGGTCAACCGTACAATTTAGTGCGGAGGAAGAGAGTTGAACTCTTATGGGTTACCCCACACGCTTCTGAGACGTGCGCGTCTGCCATTCCGCCACCCCCGCAAAATCATTTTAAGTATATCTTAGCCTCTTTATCCTGTCAATCGGTTAAAAAAGTGTTAAAAACAAGGGGACGGTTCTCTTTTTTCTAAAAGAAAAAAGAGAACCGTCCCCTTTATTATAAATGAATTGCGGCTGGGTTTTTTTGCTGTTATAATAAGCGCTGTCCGTTAAAGGGGGGTTGATTAATGTTTTTAGAGCAATTTAAAATTACCGGCCTGGCGATGGCCCAGATATTTATTTTGGGTGGTTTGGGTTATATTCTAGTTAAGAAAAACATACTTTCTGGCGAAGGCCTGGATGCTTTAAGCCGTTTGGTTATTCAGATTATTTTTCCGGCTTTAATTTTCGCCCAGATGCTCAAGAACTTCAGCTTTAACCTTTATCCAAACTGGTGGATTTTTCCGTTAGTGAGCCTGGCGATTACAGTTATGGGTTTAACCGTAGGCTGGCTGTTACTTAAACTGTCAGGGTTAAAAACGCATAAGTTGCAGTTTTTAAGTTTAGTAACTTTTCAGAATTCAGGGTATATTCCTTTAGCGATTGCCGCGGTGATATTTACGGGCCAGCAGGCCAAGGATATATTTATTTTTATTTTTTTGTTCTTGTTGGGTTTTGATCTAGTGGCCTGGTCGTTAGGTATTTATATGCTTACTTATGAAAAACAAGTTAAATTTAAACTGCAGAGTGTTTTTAGCCCGCCGGTAATCGCGAATTTAGCTAGCCTGGCGTTAATCGTGCTGGGTTTAAATAAATTTATTCCGGATGTTTTGTTTAAACCTTTATCCCTGGTGGGCAACTGTACTTTACCTTTAGCCATGTTAGTAGTCGGAGGCAATGTTGCTTTAGCGCGGCTGAAGAATGTCGATAGGAAAATAAATTTTATATTTTTGTTAGGGAAATTAATTATTCTGCCGGCATTAGGCATAGTGATCGTGTTGAAACTTGCCCTGCCGCATTTATTGGGTTTTCTGATTGTGATGCAGCTGGCCATGCCTTCAGCAACTTCTTTATCCGTGATTATGCGCCGTTATAATAAGCCGGATGCGTTAATCAGCCAGGGGGTATTTTTTAGCCACATTGTTGGTTTGTTTACCACACCCTTATTTTTAAGTTTATATTTATTCCTGGTTATGCTAAAATGAGTAAGATCATCGCCACTAACCGTAAGGCGTACAGGGATTATGAAGTTCTGGAGTCTTTAGAGTGCGGTATTGAATTAAAAGGCTCAGAAGTAAAATCTTTACGTGCCGCTAAGATTAATTTAAACGATAGTTTCGCCCGTTTTGAGGGGCCGGAAATCTTTTTATATAACGCGCATATCAGCCTTTACGCGCAAGCCAGCTATTTAAACGTTGACCCGGACAGGCACCGCAAACTGCTTCTGCATAAGCAGCAGATCCAAAGGATAAATGGCAAGCTTACCCAAAAAGGCCTGACCTTAATTCCGTTAAAGATTTATTTTAATGACCGGGGTTTCGCCAAAATTGAGCTTGGGCTTTGTAAAGGTAAAAAACTTTATGATAAGCGGGAGACGGTTAAGCGCAGGGAAACGGATAAACTCCTGCGCCGGGTAATTAAGGATAGAAGAGGATAATGGAAGTAGGAAATGCTCCTCGTTCCTAGATAAAATATATTGTGGACTCGGAGTTAATTTTTGCTTCGCAAAAATTGAGGGGGTGAAAGGGTTCGACTTAAGCTATGTCGCTTAAGAGCAGCATGCCGCGGATGTAAGGTTAGCCGCGTTAACAATCCTTGCACAATTCAAACGCAAACACGCAAGTGTCACGTTTAGGAACATTTGTCACGCCGTCTTTTGCGGCGAGGCCGATGTTCGTACCAGCCTTCGGGATTAATTAATTCCGAAGCCCCTAACTGTCCTGCCTACGGGATAGATTAGGGCTCAAGTAGGATAGTCCTGGCGGTTAGCCTTCCAAACCGGGGCAAAATCGAAAAGGCTGCGTTTTGCAAATCCTGCCGGGCAGGAGCTGCAAGGCTAAGAATAAATTACCCGGCTAAGCATGTAGCGGCTTTTAGGTGATTACTTAAGGACGGCGGTTCGATCCGCCCACCTCCACCACTCGACTCGGCACTGCGTGCCTCGCTCGTGGTAAACCATAGGTCGAGTGACCCCGAGCAAGCGCGACGCGTCGAGGGGCCAAATATGGGAAAATGGTATGTTTATATTGCGAAAGCACGGACTGAAAGATTTTATATAGGCATAAGTAATGGTCCGGAGAATAGAATTATTGAACATAATAATTTAGGTAAGGGTTCGAAATTTGCTATTAATCAAGGCTCCTTGCAATTAGTTTATGTTTCATCTCCATTCTTAAATAAATCAGAAGCTAGGAAAAGAGAGATTCAGATAAAAAAGTGGTCTCGTTTTAAGAAACTAAAACTTATAAATGGCGATTGGATTTAATATGTATAGAAAATTATTTATTGGTTTGTTTATGTTTATTTTATTCCTCTCCGGCTGCGCCACCATTCCTACTGGTGAGAATATTGCTGCTTATTCCATTGGCGGGGTAACTTATTATCCCCTGGTTACCCTGTGCGATTTACGCGGGGTCCAGATGCAGTATGACGCGCTTTTGCGCACTGCTTATTTAAGTAAAGATGCCCAACACGTAAGTTTGAGGGTAGGAGATGTTTTGGTGCTGGTAAATGATAATGCCCTGCATTTAAATTCTCCGATAGATGTTTATCAGGGCACAATCGCGGTGCCAAGACAATTCAAAGAACAGGTTTTTGATGTATTGTTTAGACAGGCTGGTTTAGTTGGCCGCCGAGCGGGAATGAGTAAAATAAAATTAAATAAAGTAGTTATTGATGCCGGCCACGGAGGCAATGACCCCGGGGCGATAGGCAGGAACGGTTTAAAGGAGAAAGATGTCAATTTAGATATTGCTAAAAGATTAAGCAGTCTTTTAAGGGCCGAAGGTGTTCAGACCGTGCTTACCCGCTCAACGGATAAATTTATTCCTCTTTCTACGCGGGTTAATATTGCCAATAAGTCCGGGGCAGGTTTATTTATCAGTATTCATTCCAATGCCGCCCGTTCGCGTTCTTTATGCGGTTTTGAAGTCTATTATGTCGCTCCCAGCGTAAGTGATTCTAAACGCGCCGCTCTTACGGCCAGGAGCGCTTCTTTGAATTTAAAGGATACTATTTTTTCCAGTGATACTCAGGATTTAAGGGCGATTGTTTGGGATATGATTTATGCCAACAGCCGGGCAGAGTCAATCGAGCTATCGCGTTCTTTATGTAAAGTTATGGACTCTAGCATTGACGCTAACATCCTGGGAGTTAAGAATGCCCGTTTTCAGGTATTAAAGGGAATTACCATGCCCGGCACATTAATTGAGGTGGGTTTTGTCTCTAATTTAAATGAGGAGAGGTTATTAAGAACCGGCGCCTATCGGGAAAAATTAGCCGCCGGTATATTAGAAGGAATCAGGGAATATTCACAGAATATGGCGTTAGTGGAGGTATCCTCAAGATGAGCCCCGTACCTTCTAATTATTCATCATTTTTTAAAGCGTTAAGATTTAAGGGAATAAGTATAAGCAGAATACTGAATACGGAAGAAGGTGCGGGGTGAGCTCAATCGGTGTTTTTGATTCTGGGGTAGGCGGGCTTACGGTAGCCAGGGAAATAATTCGCCAGCTGCCTGATGAAAACATAGTTTATTTCGGCGACACTGCCCGTGTTCCTTACGGGATTAAGTCGCCCCAGACCGTAATCCGTTTTTCTATTGAAAATATTTTGTTTTTATTAAAGTACGATGTTAAGCTGATCTGTGTCGCTTGTAACACCGCGTCCAGTTTCGCGCTTCCGGTAATCAGGAATAATTTCCGCGTGCCGATCATCGGCGTAATTACTCCCGGGGCCAGAGAAGCAGTCTATGCCTCGCAGAATAAGCGTATCGGCGTAATCGGGACCAAGGGCACAATTAAAAGCCGGACATACGAAACAGAGATTTCACAGCTTGATCCTAAAGTTAAGGTTACTGCCGCAGCTTGTCCTTTATTTGTCCCTTTTGTCGAAGAAGGGTGGCTTTCCGGAGAGGTTGTTTTAAGCGTAGCCAGGCAATATTTAAAACCGCTTCGCGACGCCGGTGTAGATACGGTAATTTTAGGCTGTACGCATTATCCTCTGCTTAAGCCGATAATTCAGGAGGTTCTTGGCAAGCATATCATTTTAATTGATTCTGCCAAACAGGTGGCTTTTGAAATAAAAAGGATCCTGGCTAGTGAAGATCTGCTTAATCGTGGTAAAGGCGGCAAGCATAGATTTTTTGTTTCCGATAATCCTGAGTGGTTTAGCTCGCTGGCGCAAAGATTTATGGGTAAAAAATTAATGAACGTGAGGAAAGTAGATAATGTATAGTCTAAAAGTGCAAGGAGTTTTTAGTTCCGCGCATAATCTAAGAGGCTATAAAGGTAAGTGCGAAGACCTGCATGGCCATAATTGGATTGTGGAAATAGTGATTAAATCCGCGCAACTCGATGCTATCGGCATGGTTTTAGATTTTAAATATTTAAAGAAGAAATTAAATACTGTTTTGGAACAGATGGATCATAAGTATCTTAATCAGTTGGCTTATTTTAAAGAAGTAAACCCCGTAAGAAGTGGCGCCCCACGCTGTGGGACTTCTAACGGGGTAAATCCTACCTCTGAGAATATCGCCAAATATATCTATAAGAAACTTAAGCCCCGGATTCCTTTATTGAACTCTGTAACGGTTTGGGAGAACAGCACAAGCAGCGCTACCTATGAAGAGTAAAATTTCTAAGACTGCGGTGGTGCTTTTATCCGGGGGGCTGGATTCGGCTGTGGTTTTGTGTCTGGCTCAAGCCCAAGGTTATCAATGCCAGGTTTTAATTTTTGACTATGGCCAAAGGCACAAGCAAGAGGTAGCTTGCGCTGTAAAGATTACCAAGGCCAGCGGCTGTGCTTATAGAATTCTCAAGATAAATTTTCCCTGGAAAGGGTCCGCGCTCTTAGACCAAAAAATAAAAATTCCTAAAAAAATCACACCAGGCGTTCCGGCTACTTATGTGCCGGCGCGTAATATTATGTTTTTAAGTTTTGCTTTGTCTTGGGCGGAAGTAATTAAGGCCGGCGCGATTTTTATCGGGGCGCACGCGCAAGATTATTCCGGTTACCCTGATTGCCGCCCGGAATTTTTTAAGGCTTTTGTTAAAATGGCCAAGGTTGGCCTTGCCGCTAAACATAGGATTCAGATTCTAGCTCCGTTATTAAATAAAAATAAAGCGCAAATTATTGGTTTAGGCCGTGAGCTTGGCGTGCCGTTTAATTTAACCTGGTCATGTTATCGGGCAGGAAAAAAACCTTGCGGAGAATGTGATAGCTGTCATTATCGGGCTAAGGGTTTTAAAGAGGCGGGCCTGATTGATCCGTTAATAAAGAGATGAGAGCCAGGATTGCCGAAATATTTGACAGCGTGCAGGGTGAAGGCCCTTATTTGGGAGAGAAGCAGATCTTTGTGCGTTTTTTTAACTGTAATTTAAGCTGTACTTATTGCGATACTAAACTTGACCGGTTTACGGAGTATGAGCCAAATGAACTTTTTGAAAAGATCAGGCTTTATGGTGATAAATATCATTCCATTTCTTTTACCGGAGGAGAACCGCTTCTCTGCGCGGATTTTCTAAAGGAGATTCTCAGGTTTACTTCCGGATATGGGTACAGGCATTATCTGGAAACAAATGGTACTTTATTTTCTGAGCTAGAGCAGCTCATTGACCGGATCGATATTATCGCTATGGATTTAAAGTTTCCCAGCTCAACCGGGATGGGCAATCTCTGGCAGCTGCATCGAAAGTTTTTAAAAATTGCCTCCAGAAAAGAAGTCTTCCTTAAGGCAATTATCTGCCAAGCAACGGATGAAGAGGATTTGAAAGAAGCGTTGGCGATAATTAAAGAGATAAGCCCTTCCAGCGTCCTGGTTTTACAGCCCAACAGTTATGAGGATCAATCGGTTCTACATAAAAAGTTATTAAATTTTAAACAGATAGCCAATCGAGGGGGAGTTATGGCTTGTGTCATCCCCCAGGTTCACAAAATAATGGGGTTGAGATGAAAGATAAGAAAACTGAAGAACTAAAAAACGAAAGAACTAAAAAACAAAAAAATAGTTACGAAGGGTTGCAGATTAATATCAGGGATTTAAAGACGCCGGAGATTGAGGTTTGGCGGAATCAGTATGCGGATAAGGCCTATACGATTAATCTGGATGTTCCGGAGTTTACCTGTATTTGCCCGAAGACCGGCTTGCCGGATTTTGCGGTTATCCGTATAGAATATTCTCCGGCTAAGTTTTGCGTGGAATTAAAATCTTTTAAGATGTATACCATATTTTTCCGAAATGTGGGAATTTTTCATGAGCATTTAATCAATAAGATGCTGGAAGATTTTGCCAGTTTGGTCAAGCCGCGCTGGGTAAAAATTATAGGTACATTTAATCCCCGCGGAGGCATTACCACTACTGTATCAGCACAGTATAAAAGCAAATGAGAGAGCTCAAAGCGGAAAAAATAATCCAGGCGGTTATGGAATTAGTAAAGCGCGCGAATTTTTCCCTGCGCAAGGATGTTTTATCCGCTTTGCGTAAGGCTTACCGGCGCGAAAAAAACAAACGGGCAAAAACTATCCTTAAAGCGATACTGGATAATGCCGCTTATGCCCAAGAAGAAAATCTGGCTATCTGTCAGGATACGGGTATGCCGGTAATATTCGCGCGGATAGGCCAGGATTTAAAAATATCCGGAAACCTAAAAGCCGCGATTAATTCAGGCGTAGAAGCCGGGTATAAAAAATATTCTTTAAGAAATTCTATTCTGCCGGATCCTTTGCTTAGAGATAAATCCGGATTTTCTCCCTGTATTTTGCATATAGATATTGTTTCAGGGAATAAAATAGAATTAATCCTACTGCCTAAAGGTTTTGGCTGTGAAAACAAATCACAATTAAAAATGTTTAAGCCGACAGCGAGCATAGAAGAGATTAAACAGTTTATTATTGAAGCGGTAAAAAGCGCCGGGCCTGATGCCTGCCCGCCGTATGTTGTGGGCGTAGGTATCGGTGGAACAGCAGATTACGCCTGTTTGTTAGCCAAAAAAGCGCTCTTGAAAAGAATTAAACCCCAGAGGGAACCACAGAGGGGACTGTCCCCGAAGGGGACTGTCCCCGGTTTTGAGCGGGAATTGTTGTTTGAGATCAATAATCTTAATATCGGCCCCCTGGGCTTGGGCGGCAGAACTACAGCATTAGCTGTAAATATCCAAACTTATCCCACGCATATCGCGGGATTACCGGTAGCGGTAAATATTAGCTGTCATGCCCTAAGGAGCGCGTCAGTAATTTTATGAAGAAAATAGATACTTTTAAAGCGGGCCAGGAGTTATTATTTAGCGGCGCTATTTATGTTGCCCGTGACCAGGCGCACAAAAGATTGGCGGAAGCAATAAAAAAAGGAAGTCGTTTACCATTTAAACTTAAGAACTCCATTATTTATTATTGCGGCCCCACGCAAACTCCTCAAGGAAAAGTAATCGGCTCCTGCGGCCCGACGACCAGCTCGCGTATGGATGAATTTACGCCTCTATTGCTTAAGCATGGATTAAAAGGGATAATTGGTAAAGGCAATCGTTCCGTGGAAGTAAAAGACGCGCTTAAAAAATATAAAGGGGTTTATTTTATTACTTATGCCGGATGCGGAGCCCTTTTAAGTAAATATGTTAAGAGCGTCAAAACAGTGGCTTATGGCGATTTAGGCCCGGAGGCAATTTTAAAATTGGAAGTGGAAAATTTTCCTTTGATCGTGGCAATTGATGTTAAGGGGGGGTGTATTTATGGTTAGGATTGACGGGCGAGGTAATGATAAAATCAGAAAAGTTACAATCACCAGGAATTATCTTAAATTCCCTGAAGGATCCTGTTTGATTGAATTAGGCAATACTAAAGTAATCTGCACTGCTTCGGTTGAAGAGAGTGTCCCGCAGTTTTTAAGAAATTCCGGCACCGGTTGGGTTACTGCCGAATATGGCATGCTTCCCCGCTCCTGCGGAACGCGTATTCCCAGGGGCAAAGATTCCGGGCGCACTTATGAGATTCAGCGCTTAATCGGCAGATCCTTGAGGTCAGTTACCGATATGAAGCAAATCGGCGAACGCACGATTTGGATGGATTGCGATGTTATTCAGGGCGACGGAGGCACGCGCACGGCCGCGATTACCGGAAGTTTTATCGCTTTAGTAGATGCATTGGCGAAGCTTAAAAAAGACGGCAGGATTAATAAGGTGCCGATTCAAGATTATATCGCCGCTACCAGCGTGGGTATTTTTAATGATACGTTGATTTTAGATTTATGTTATGAAGAGGACTCTAAAGCCGAAGTTGATATGAATGTAATTATGACCGGCTCAGGGGAATTTATTGAGATTCAGGGCACTGCCGAGCGTAAACCTTTTTCTAAAGATAAAATGGATTTGATGCTGGACCTAGCCAAAAAAGGGATCCAGGAGCTTTTTGCCATTCAAAGAAAATTGGTTGGGGATATATTGTTATAATGCAACTGCTGGTAGTGGCCACAAAAAATAAAAAAAAGTTATCCGAGATAAAAGCTATTTTAAAAGGCCTAGATTTAAAACTGCTTTCTCTGGATGCCTATAAAAATGTTCCGCCGGTAGTTGAAAATGGCCAAACTTTCCAAGAGAATGCCATAAAAAAAGCGGTGAAGTTAGCGCGTTTTACCGGCCAGTTTTGCCTGGGAGAGGATTCCGGGCTCTGTGTTGATGTTTTAAACGGCGCGCCGGGGATTTATTCAGCGCGTTTTTCAGGCAGTAATAAGAGCGACATTAAGAATAATCTTAAATTATTGAGATTATTAAAAGATGCGCCTGTAGCAGAAAGAAAGGCGCGTTATGTCTGCGCGGTGGCTTTGGCGGATAAGCAGGGATTGCTGGGAGTAGTAGAGGGAGAATGTAGCGGTTTGATTGCCTTGGAATCTAAAGGCAGCGCGGGATTTGGTTATGATCCGTTATTCTACATCCCTAAATATAAAAAAACTTTTGCTCAGCTTGGAGAAAAGATAAAGCATAAAATGAGCCACCGGTATTATGCTTTAAAAAAAGCCAAACGGATTATCGAGAAATATATTGAGAAGCAAGTAGGGAATTGATATAATTAAAATTTGCAACGGGGAGTGGCTCAGTTTGGCTAGAGCGCTTGCTTTGGGAGCAAGAGGTCGTGAGTTCAAATCTCACCTCCCCGACATTGACAACTTAAATGCGCCTGTAGCTTCCCGCCTGAATTTTAGTAATTAGGCGGGATCCCGTTTCCAAAAATAAATATAGAGAAACGGGACAAATGGATACAATATTTTGACAATTTAAATGCGCCTGTAGCTCAAATGGATAGAGCACCTGCCTTCTAAGCCGGTGGTTGGCCGTCCGAGTCGGCCCAGGCGCATAGAAATTTATGAAAGACTGGAAAAAATTATTTACTGTAATTGCAACTGTAGTTATTATTTTTAGCCTGGTTTATGCGGTTATTTTACTGGCAGCTAAAACTATAATTACCAATAAAATCCAAAAGGCAACCGGTTTAAAAACAAGCATAAGCAGGCTCAGTATTCTGCCGCCGCTTAATATTGAAGCCAGGGGTTTTGAGATTGCCGGCCTGATAAAAGCAGGCCGTGTTTATTTAGCGCCAAACCTGCGCAGCCTTTTAGTCGGTAAGCTTGCTTTTAATAAGGTGGAGATTGGTAGCCCGGAAGTTACTTATCAGCGTAATCTTCCGGTTGAGTTGGTTAAGGATAGCCGCGCACCGGTTGTGGAAAGTCAAAGTGAACCGGTTGCTCACGTTACTACGCAGGGCAAGGTTTTTCCTGTAATTATAAAAAATTTAAAAGTTAATTCCGGTAAATTAAATTTCATTGATGCAACGTCCAGCAGTGGAAATATAAGCGTTATAGTTAAGGATATAGATTTCTATATTACCAATCTATCTACCTTTGGCACAAAAGGCGTAAGTAATTTTGATTTGAAGGGTAATTTATCCTGGAATACCGGCGAGCCTGACGGTAAAATCTTACTGCGAGGTTGGGTGGATTTTAACAAAAAAGATATACTGGCTGTTTTGAAAATTGAAAATATCGACGCCATTGTTTTCTATCCATATTATTCAACTTGGGTGAATTTAGAAAAAGCGCGTATTGAGAAAGCTAAGCTGAATTTTAATTGTAATATCAAAGGTGTAAATAACGATGTATCCGCGGATTGTCATTTAGAGTTAACAGATATGGTGCGTAAAGTACGCCTGCCTGAAGAGCCGCAGCAGAAAGCAGAGAGGATTACGGATGTAGTGCTGGATATGTTTAAATCCATGGATCAAGGCAAGGTGGTTTTAGATTTTGTCTTGCATACAAAGATGAATCGGCCGGAATTCGGTTTTGCTAATATCAAATCGGCATTCGAGGTCAAGCTGATGCAGGCTAGATCCAATGCTGGCTTAAGGCCTCAAGATATGTTATCCTGGCCAGGCCGTTGGCTGCAAAGCGGGATTAAGGGCGGTATAGATTTATCGAATGCCATAATTGACGGCATATTTGATTTAAGCAACGGCATAAAGAAATTTTTTGAAGACAGGATAGATAACACGGTTCCGGCTCAGGCAAATTAATCTTCTTTCTAAATTTATGGTGGCTGTAGCTCAATTGGTCAGAGCTTCTGATTGTGGTTCAGAAGGTTGCGGGATCGTTCCCCGTCAGCCACCCAAATGACGTAACTTATTGTGAGATAATAAGTTACAACAAATACCCGGTGAGGATGACTCGCCGGGTATTTTTTATCTGGCGGTGTCCCTAGGAGATGCGGCATTATTTTTTTTACGATTTTTAAAATATTTAATAGTCAAATCTCCGTCGGGGAACAGAGAAAAAATATGCGTATATTTTTAAAAAAATGCGCAATTCATCTCTAATTGGCACTATGCGTAGTAAATGCTTTATTGGCAGTTTATTCGCTAGTTAGAATCCGCAAAAAAAGCCATTTACTAGGAAGTTGCAATTATTTCTTTTAGATTTATCTCTAGTAAATGACCTGACACGGTGGGTTTAATTTTTTTGAGGGATGAGAAGATTCTTCCAGATTTCTTGCTGTTTATCCCAGTCCAATTCTTTGGTTACATCACGCAGCTTATACTCGGGGACGTTACAGAGTATCTTATCGGTAGAAAGTAAAATTTCCTCTTGGATTTTTGGTGATATGAGAAGCATATTTGCAATGTGGCATATCCTTGAATGCGTTATGCCGATCCAACCGGCGATTTCACGCAAGGTACAGTTTCTTTCGGCTGAAACTCGGCTTATCTGATGCGCAAGGATCAAGTTTTGGCGTACTAGCGGTTCTTTGCTAACTTGGGCCTGTCTGCGATGGTACGGTATATGCTTTAATTCGGCCAGTTTTAGCGCGAATTGGTGGCTTATATCGGCCTTATGGAGCATTATCTCGAGGATTTCGTTATGTGCGTCGTAGTGGGCGCTCTTAGCGATTGATTTAAGTACTGGTATTTTTTCTTCTAGGGTAAGCGTCTCCCAGGCTTTGGCTTCAATTCTTGAATCATCCGATATTTGCCTTAAGAACTCCATAAATTTATTTTCTATTAATTGAGCCGCAATGATACGCGTAGGGCAGTTTTTGTATCCGCGTTTCTGAGCGTTCATGCAAACATAATAGTGGTATTTGTGTTTACCTTTCATGCTGTAGACATAATACATAGTACTGTTGCAATCTTTACAGTGTAGGAGGTTATTAAGCAGGCCTTTATTATTTGAAGTTACGGCTATTCTTCTTTCCGGCCGGTTATCAGCCAATATTTCCTGGGCTTTTTGGAATATTTCATCAGATATGATAGGTTCATGTTCGCCTTGGTAAATCTGTCCACCGTAGCTAACCTTGCCGGTATAAGTAACATTCTTTATAAATAGTTGTACACCTGAACTTGTAAATTTCATTCCGCCGATTTTATTGCGCCCTGGTCTTAAGTGAATTTTTGTAGTGTGGCCGATTTCATTAAGTGCTATGGCTACCGCAAGGGATGAGCCTTTATTAAGATAAAGGTCAAATATCTTTTTGATAACCTCAGCTTCTTGTTGATTTATAACCAGCTTATGGTTTACTTTATCTGAATCATATCCTAAAGGAACCATGCCGCCAACCCATTTGCCTTTTTTCCTGGCAGCACCCATCTTGTCGCGAGTGCGTTCGCTGATAATCTCACGTTCAAACTGGGCGAAGGAGAGGAGTATATTCAAAGTCAGCCGGCCCATAGAGGTATTGGTGTTAAAGGCTTGAGTTACGGAAACAAAGGTTACGTTATTTTGATCAAAGAATTCTAAGATCTGGCTAAAGTCCAGCAAAGAACGAGAAAGCCTGTCAACTTTGTAGGTTACCACAGAGTCAATTTTTCCTTCTCTAATATCAGCCATGAGCTTTTGGAGGGCAGGCCGGTCAGTATTAGCACCGGTATAGCCGCCGTCATCATATCGCTCAGGCAAGCCTATCCAACCTTCGGATTTCTGGCTTTGGATATAGCTTTCAGCGGATTCGCGCTGGTTATCAAGTGAGGAAAATTCCTGCTCTAAGCCTTCTGACGTTGAAACACGCGTATAAATAGCGCAGCGGACAATTTTCTTTTCTTGTTTTTCAGTTTTCTCCATATATCTTCTCCTTACAAATTAAAGAACAAGTATCCATTCCAGTGCGCTCCGGACATTTCCTGGGCAACAGCAGTGAGTGATTTGTAGATTTTCTCTTTATATTCAAAGCCTTTTTCCAATACCTTAATTTGGTAGCTTGTTCCTTTGTATTTCTTAGTGATAATAGTTCCTGGGATAGGTAGGCGCCTGTCTTTAACTGGCGCAGACTGGTTGATAACGGGCTTATCAGGCCTAAGAGCTTTATTATTAATAGGTTCATATTCCTGTATAAGCGTTTCTAACCGCTGTTTGGCTTTAGCGGATAATCCGCCGCACTCCAGCTCCTGTAATTTATAGGCAATCTTTCTTTGGAGATATGTTGCTTGGAGCGCGGTGATAGCTTCGCCTTTAAATAGCTCTTTATATTGCTTCTGAAGCTCATTTATGGGCGTTTCTTTAAGCGCTTCGATTTGAGTTGATAAGGTTTCTGGCATGTTTGGGCTCCTTTCTCTAGCGTGTTGCAGCTTCCTCATGACAGATATAGCCATACAATCTGAGATATATCAAGGCAATAGAGAAGTATTTTAGGTTGTGGAATAGACGTAAAAGTTGTATAATTATAGATAATTATAAGCTCAAAAATAATAACTTTCATAATCTATGCGAAAAAGAATATGCTCATATAAAATATTAATTTTCATAAAGATATGACGGGAAAATATTTTAAAAAGGACGATTCTATTAAGTTCATAGATTGTCCTTTTTTATTACTGTATAAAGAGGAGGGCGAAATGGGAAAATTAACAAAGCCAGTAGTTAGAGAAATTATTGATGATTTTACAGATGAAATAGAAAAAAGAAAGACAAAAGGGCCAAAGCCTGCAAAAACGGTTATAGATTTTAGGAATGAACGAAAGCATGGTATTGAGCGAGATGTTTATCTGGTCCCATTCGATATCCTTCGCTACAGGAAAGACAATGGACGTATTAGCTCGGACGTATTACATTATGAAAAAAATTACGGACTATTAGATGAAAAATCAGAAGAGACTCAGAAAATACTCCGGAAAATTCTTGAAGAAAAGGATGGGGAGAAGACCGAAGAATTGACGCAGTCTATTAAGCATGAAGAACAACGAGAGCCAGCGATTATTACGTGTGATGGATTTCTAATCAATGGAAATCGAAGAAAAATGGTTTTAGAAAAGCTTTGGGATGAGACTCACGACAATCGATTCTTAAACATGAAAGTTGTAATCTTGCCGGGGAAAAATGATGAGGGTGGCTCTCCAAATTTGTTAGAAATAGAGCAAATCGAAAACAGGTATCAGCTTCAGAGTGATGGTAAGGCTGAATATTACGCTTTTGACCGCGCGTTATCGATAAAGAGGAAAATGGCCCTAGGTATGTCACTGGATGAACAGTTGAGAGACGACCCCGTTTTTTCAGGACTTGATAAAAAAACTTTTGAAAAAGCAGTAAGAGAGTATACGGATGATTATCTTAAACCATTAGAATGTATTGATAGATATCTTGATATGCTAGATAGACAAGAACTCTATGGTACCATTTCTTCAGGATTAGGTGATCCCGAAGGAAGATGGCAAGCATTTTATGATTATTACAATTCAGTTTATAAAAAACTAGAAGATTCTAATCAAAGAGCAGCTTTAGGTATTGCAGAAAACGAAGTAGGCAAAATCGAATCAGTGGCTTTTAAAATAATTAGATTAAGACAGATTGATGGAGTGCCTAGTTTGTCAAAAGTGCATCAGGTAATGAGAAGGCTTCCTAGTTGGTTAAGTAATGGTGATGCTAAGAAAGAGATTCTTAAACTAGTTGAAGTTAAGATTCATTTATCAAAGGATGAGTGCCGAGATAAAAATGGAAATGAATATGATGTAAATATGGTTGACAAATTATGGTGTACAAAAAACAGATCACAAATTATTAACCAAGTTAAAAAAGCTGCTTTTCTTCAAGAAAATAAAGAAGAAAGAGAAACTCCGCTAGAATTATTAGAGTCGGCATTAAAAAAGCTGAATCATGACTCAATGGACCCTGAGGCAGTTCCAGTAGCTCAGTTTTCAAAAGCAATGGATTTAGCTAGAGATATCAAAAAACGTGCCCAAGAGATTGAGTCCGAATTTTACCACTTGGAAAAAGAAGCATCTGACTTTACGAAGAAAAAGAAAAAATGAATAATGACGGGTCGCTTTACGTAGATATATTAAATAATAGTTTAGTTTTGCAGGGTGTTAAACCCAATTTAGGTCCTGAACAAATTAGTCAGCTAATCTTTTTTGGTTTTAAAAAGAATCCCCAAGATGGTACTCTCCAGCAAGCAGCGAAGGATGTCGATCTAATGCTGCTTAAAATAATTAGTTATTTTAATGAGGAAAATATTAATTATCAACTATCCCCCGTTTGCACAGAATACTATTCTGGATTAGTTGATGAAATCAAAGAGTTTAATAGAAAAAAGAAGCTTGCCAAAGAATTTAAAGAGGGGAAATTAGATAAGGAAGCGCTAAATAAGTTTAATGGGTTTGTCAAGAAAACCATTCTTAGGAAATTAAAATCTCACCAACTTAAAGCAGCCTTTCATCTTTATTTATTAGAAAACGCAGCAAATTTTTCAGTTCCTGGTAGTGGCAAAACCTCAGTAATTTTAACAGTATATGAAAAACTTAAATTGGAAGGCAAGGTTAATACTTTATTTGTGGTCGGACCTTCATCTTGTTTTGGACCATGGAAAAAAGAATTTGAATCTACTCTAGGAAGAACGCCAAAATTAAAAATTTTTGCTGGAGGTCACCAATTAATTAGAAAAAATGGTTACTTCGGCGATAATTCTTCAAGGAGTGAATTATATTTAACTACTTTCCAAACGCTTTCTAATGACCGTTTTGAAGTAAAAGATTTTTTTAATAGCAAGGGAACTAATATTTTTTTCGTTGTAGATGAAGCTCATTATATTAAACAGTTAGGTGGCGGTTGGGCAAGCGCCATTCTGTTTTTATCTCAATATGCAAAATATAAATGTGTTTTAACTGGTACGCCCATTCCTAGGGGTTATTCGGATATTTTTAATATGTTCGATTTTCTATATAACAAATTTAACCCGTTAACTCCTACGGTTAAAACTAGAATAAAATTATTGGAGGACGCACGTAGTGATTCTCTAATAAAAGATATACTTAAAGAAGAAATTGGGGATTTATTTTATAGAGTGAGAAAATCTGATCTTGGCTTAAAATGCCCGAAGTTTCACGCTCCGCTTGTAATTAAAATGAATCAGAATGAAAGACTTATATATGATGCAATTGAAAGAAAAATCATAAACTATTCTAAAGAAGATTATTTAAAGAATATAGATTTGGTTTTAAGGTTAAGAAGGGGCCGGGTTATGAGGCTTAGGCAATGTGTTTCTTATGTAAAATTATTGGTAAACTGTATAGATGGATATACTGAAGATCTGGTAAAAGAAGACAAAGACCTGCGGAATACCATTTATAATTATGATAAACTCGAAAAACCTGGAAAGCTAGTTTTCTTAGAAAGTTTGATAAAAAGAATATTTTTAAAAGATAAAAAAGTTATTATTTGGGCTAATTTTGTTAATACACTTAAATTTATAAAAAAACATTTAACTCAGGAAGGATTTAATTGTGAGTTGATATATGGAGACACCCCAACAGAACAAGATTCTATCCGAGATGCAATGACAAGGGAGAAAATAATCAACAAATTTAGAGATAACAAAAGCGGGCTGGATATTTTAATCCTTAATCCCGCTGCTTGTGCCGAATCAATATCCTTACACCAGACATGTTTTCATTCTATTTATTATGATTTGTCTTATAATTGTGCGCAATATCTACAGTCATTGGATAGAATACATAGAGTTGGTGGTTCTGAGGTAAATGTCGCAAATTATTACTTCCTGCAGTATGAAAATACTATTGATCAAGATATAAAAAATAATTTAGATAGAAAAGCCGCAAGAATGCTCGAAATTATTGAGCAAGATTACGGTATTTATTCATTGGATATGTTTGCAGAAGATGAAGAAATTGCTGCATATGAAAGATTATTTAGTAATAAATAAAATATCATTTAAAAAAATATCTCTGAAGCAAATATTGATTATTTGTGAGATTATTAATTCGTCTTCACTGTTGAGTGAGGAGTTTTTAAGAAAACGGTTCTTAAAGAAGTCTATGCATTTTAAAGAAACCTTAGATTTTTTAGGTAGCCTTGGATTAATTTTATATAATCAAGGTAATATCCAGTTATCACCTAATTTTAGAATTTTATTATCAAAAACAAAAGATGCCAATAACGTAGAGCAGAAGATAAAAAAGTTTTTGATTAATATTATTTTCAAAAAGAAATTATTAATTTGTAAACCACTGTATGATTTCTTAGTAAATTTTAAATTAAACGATGGAAAGTATTTGTTCAGACCTACACCATCTCAAAGATATAAATTTAGTGACTCAAGAAATTTTCTAATGGAGCTTGGTGTTATTGAATTAACTGTAGACCAGAAAAGCTATATCCTTTCTAGTGAATATCTTGAGCTTGCAGAGATAAAAAATAAAAGAAAAATTACCCTTAAAGAGTTTTTAAAAAATCAAAAGGCCAATGAGGAAATAGGTAAGGCCGCCGAGTTAGAAGTACTTAAGTATGAAAGGAGGAAATTATTTCAATTTCCAGCTTTAGTTAAAAAAATTGAATATGTATCTTCGGAAGATGTATCTGCCGGCTACGATATAATTAGTTTTGATGAAAGTTCTTCCTCAGAAATATACATTGAAGTTAAGGCGGTTGCATCATTTGAGCATAAATTCTACTGGTCGCGTAATGAAATTGAAAAAGCTAAGTTTCTACGCGGGCAGTATTATCTTTATTTATTGCCTCATACTGGGAAGAAAGAATTTAGAATTGAATATTTGAAAATAGTAAGGGACCCATTTATTAATATATATGAGAATAAAGAGGCATGGGAAAGAACACAAGAGGCATTGAGTTTTTATTTGAAGCTTCCTCATTAGATTACTAATTAAATTGCTGGACCAAGAGACTATAATTTGATATACTGCAAATATGAAAATTAAAAGTAAATTAAGAAAAAGTTTGAATAAGATAGTTTGTGGTGATTGCCTTGATGTTTTAAGGGGCTTACCGGACAATTGTATCAATTTAATAGTCACATCGCCTCCTTATGCGGATAGTCGTAAAGAAGACTATGGGGGAGTTCATCCAGATGAATATGCAGAATGGCTATTGCCTAGAATGGCTGAGTGTTTTAGGGTTTTAAAACCTACGGGCACCTTAGTCTTGAATATTAAAGAAAAAGTAGTCAATGGAGAACGCCATACTTATGTTATTGATTTAATATCTGGGATGAGAGATCAAGGATGGCTATGGACAGAAGAATTTATATGGCATAAAAAGAATAGCTTTCCCGGGAAATGGCCTAATCGTTTAAGGGATGCTTGGGAAAGGTGCCTACAGTTTAACAAAATGAAAAAATTTAGAATGTACCAAGATGCAGTAAAAGTTCCAATAGGAAAGTGGGCAGAAACTAGGCTTAAAAATATGAGTGAAGACGATAACAAAAGAATAAGTTCAAAATCAAAAAGTGGTTTTGGAAGAAAGGTATCAAACTGGATTGGAAAAAGAAAAGTATATCCGACTAATGTATTACATTTAGCGACTGAATGTGCATATAGGAATCATAGCGCTACGTTCCCTATCAATTTACCAAAGTGGTTCATCAAGTTATTTACGAAAAAGGGGGATATAGTGTTGGATCCTTTTATGGGTTCTGGAACAACTGTGGTAGCTTCTATGCAAATAAGTCGTCAATATATAGGGATAGATATTAACAAAAGAGTTTTCAGAATAGCAAAAAACAATATTAATTCTTCTAGGAAATCTGACAGAAAGAATGGCAATTAAGTTATCGCGTTCAAAACTTGAATTATTTCTAGATTTTGCCCCCGCTGCTTCTGATTGGACATGAATAATGGCGTGAAGCGATCGCCACCGGCCCATATACGATTAACTCTGCAATCGCAAGAGATGCCAATCGTTCAGGCTAAGACCTTTATATTGCTAACTATAAGTAAACAAAATGAAAGAAAAAGTAAGAGATTTAATTGAGATCCTGGAGATAGAATTGAGGCAAGTTATACAAAGCTATCTTCAACAGAAATATCATTCAAAATGGCCTGAAGTTTTGAAAAATATTCTGACAAAAGAGGAGTTCGAAGCGAGTGAAAAAGATAAATTTAAATCAAACAATGAATTAATTCACTATACTAATATCGGTACGTTACGAAATTTTATTTGTAAAGAATGGCAGGGCTTTCGGACATTTTTTGTAGGGAAAAGTAAATTTGAGAGTAAAAATAAGTTTGATGAATGTATTGAGAGAATAATTCCAGTAAGGAATGCACTTTATCATCACCGGAATATATCTGAAAAAGAATTAAAAAGAGCTGAAATTTGTTGCGAGGATATTCTTGATACTGTAAGTCTGAAGTGGAAAGAATTTTTGCTGAAAAAAAAAAAAAAAAAGTGGGAAGAGAGAAGAAAAGTTATTTTATTAAGTTTAAGTCTGTTAATTTTAGCAATAGGACTGTCATCTTTTTTGTATTTACGCTTTCAGGCATTAAATAATATCCCTGTCATTGAAGTTTTGCCATTTAAGAATTTAAAGAATGATACGCAACTTGACTATTTCGGTAGCGCATTAGCGGAAGTTATTAAGAACAAATTAGCTCGATGCGAACAGCTTTTTGTTATCAGAGATACCCAAGATATAAGTAGCTTAAGAGAAAATGTTTTGATTAACAATGCGTACGCATCAGAAGGAAAAGGGAAAGAAATTATAAAGAAACTAGGCGTAAATTTTTTGATTGAAGGTAGTTTCATCAAGGTGGGTAATAAGCTTAAGATAATGGCTAATATTATCAACCTTGCTAAAAATAAAGTGATAGCTTCTACTGAATATGAAAGTAACTGGAGCGAATCTGAGATATTAAATGTTCATAACGAAATTGCCTACAAAATAATCGAAGTTTTAAATATTTCGTTACCTTTGAATCAAAAGGCAAATATTGAAAAAGTGCACTTATTCGATCCTGAAGCTTATAAGTATTTTTCTAAGACCTGGGATTTGTTCCTGAATGGAAATTATCAAGAAGTAATTCTTTTCTGCAAGAAAGCCTTAGAAATAGACCCAGAGTATTTGGATGCTTACAAAAGATTAGGGAATACCTATGACACAATGGGAGATTCCGATTCCGCATTAAAAAGCTATCTGGAATACGCACGAATAAGTGAACAGAAAGAGGATAAAGAAAATCTTGCGAATGCTTATATTAATATAGGCTGGATATACCAAAATAAAGGCGATTACCAAAATGCAGTTGATTTTTATAATAAAGGAATTATTCAATCTGTAGAGATCAACGATAAGTTGCATGAAGCTAAGGCGTATCGACAATTAGCAGGATGGTATACTGATAAAGGAGAATACGATAAGGCCTTAACACTTTTGTTAAAAAGTTCTAAGATTAATAGGGAAAGAATAAGTATTTATAATCATAAATATAATTTGGCTTGTGATTATCAGGAATTTGGGATTCTTTTCAGTTATAAGAAAGAATACAGCAAGGCGTTAAGTTATTTTTTAAAAAGTTTAAATTTGTTTAAATCATTCGGAGCTGAAAAACAAGTTAAATGGTTAACAGAAAGAATCAGCGATAAAATAAGCGATAATTATACAAATATAGGAGATATAGCTTTTGATCAAAAAGATTACAATAAAGCATTAATTTATTATACAAAAGGTTTAGAGATCGATAAATTGATTGATTGGCAAGAAGGTTTGGCAGGAGATTATAGGTGTCTAGGAAAAGTTTCTGCTGTTATGAATAAAAATGATCGGGCATTAACTTATTTCAATGAGAGTCTAGAGATATTCAGAAAAAATAAAGACGAAGTAGGATTAGGAAGCGTATATAAAGAGTTAGGGGGATTTTATTTTAAAAATAAAGAATATGATAAAAGTTTAAGCTTTCTTAATCAGGCCTTGCTTATCTATAAGAAGAATAATTTTCCCGAAGTCGATGAAATAAACCGAGTTATCGAAAAAATAGGGGATGTTTCTTGGAGTAAACGGGACAGTGTCTCTAATGATGGGCAGTGATTCCTTTGAGCACGCTTTCTAAAAAAACAATTTCCAGCACAAGGGATGTATGTTTTTCCGATTAGCTGTGAAAGTTGAGAAACCCAATACATAAATTTCATGATTAAGCTTTCTCGTTCAAACTCGAACTCTTCTTAGATTGCCCGCGCTGTTTTTGGCTGGTAATGAACAAAGGAGTTAAGCGGCCGCCTCCGGCGCCTTACACAATCAACTTAGCCATAGACAGTCTACTAAAGTAGGAATTCGATGTCTGCCGCGAAAACGGTACAGCCCACTATATAATTAAGAAATACTCCATCAACGCCATTCCCTATAAATGTGAGGAGATTGATAAATGGCGGTATAATTTTACTGGTATTCAATTCCATCATAAGCCTACAGATTTCTTGGTTTTCGGCGCAGTTGACGATGTCTGGGTTAATCCAGATGGGGAGCTGATAGTGGTAGACTATAAAGCTACCGGCGCAAAAGAATATAAAGTTTATGATAGCTACAAGCGCCAGATGGAAATCTATCAGTGGTTATTGGCTATGAATGGTTATAAAGTCTCAAAAACCGGGTATTTTCTCTTTGCCAAGGTTAACAAGGAAGGCGGTTTTGCAGAAGGAAAGCTTTCTTTTGATCTATCCCCTGAACCCTTAGAAGGCGATTCTTCATGGATAGAAGAAGTAATTATTAGTGCTTACAAGCTTCTTAAGGGTTTAATCCCTGAACTAGATCCAGAATGCCCCTATTGTCAGTTCGTTAAAAACTCCAGTTAAAATAATAAATTTCCCTTGACAAAATCAAAGTGATTACCTAAAATATGTATAGGTAAACATTATGCATACCATAGAACTCTTAGGAAGCACCTTAATAATTTATAACGACCTTTTAGAGCATCTGCGTTCGAAGGGTAAGAGCAAGAATTGGTTTGATGCGATCCGCACACGATACGGGATGCGCCATGAGCCGATCATCAAGCCATATGATAAGCTTATTTCATCTGGCAGAAAGAGTAAGCATGGCCGCCGGATTTTTTATTTACGAGCTATTCTGCCATATCTTGATGAGATAATAGATCTGCATGATAAAGACGGTCTTACCTACCCGGAGATTAAAATAAAGATGCAAGATAAAACAGATGCCCTTAAGAGGCTGCGCGATGCGGATCTTAATGTTGACGAACATATGGAGCTTGAGAGCTTCTTTTTCGATTTCCAAATAGCCAAGGCTAAGCTCGGCAGTTTCTATGACTGGGGCAATGATTCGCAGGATATGAAGCTGTTAAATCACATATACCAGAATCGCCAGGCAGAAGGTGAGCGGTATTTTGAATTGACCAAGAAAATACAGCGTTTGATCGCGGAAGGCCATAAAGCAGGGGTAGAGAGGCTAAAGGAAGAGCGGAACAAGGTTGGCGATACTCTTAATTATTGCAGAGCGATAATGATTGCTGCGATACAGCATTGTGCTGATCTTATAAAAAAGAAAAAGATAGACATTAGAGAGGAGGATAAAGAGTATGCGCGATCCGCCATATTAGAATAGGGTTTTTTTTGCCAATAAATGATTATGTAAATATAATTAGGTAGACAAAGAGGAGGTATAATATGCGTATTGAACAAATTTTATTGGATGATTATGTTGATTCTCCTGATAACCCGAGGATTATGTTCAAGAAGGGAGATCCTGCATTTGAATCTTTGAGCCAGAGCATCGATGAATTTGATTATCTGCAGCCGTTGATCGTGAACAACCGGACAGGTCAGATTATCTCCGGCCATCTAAGGAAGCGGGTTTTGAAGTCCAAAGGCATTGATAAGGCCGAAGCCGTAATAGTTGATTTCGATACGATCAAGCAACGGTCTGCTGTTATTGCATTTAATAAAATTTCTGGTTCTTGGGATTTTGGTAAACTGGCCAGTGTTTTGGATGAACTATCGAAGATACCGGATTTTGATGTAAACGTAACTGGGTTCAACACTACTGAGATTGGTCAGATTTTTGACCGCTACCTAGAACCTAAGGACGCGGATGATTATGACTTTCAGTCGACGCTAGACAATATTGTAGAACCGGTGACGCAGAAGGGTGATTTGATACAGCTTGGCCCGCACCGGATTTTGTGCGGGGATTCAACAGATTCAAATGATTTTAAGATCCTTATGAATGGTGAGAAGGCGGATATTTTGGATACAGATTTTCCATATAACGTGTCCTACATGCAAAAAAATAATCGCCCTAGCGTTAATACTCGCCCAAAGAAATCACGTAAATGGGATCAAATCTATTCTGATAGCTTGCCACAGTCTGAATATGAGCTCTTGATGAAGAAAGTTATGGTTAATATCAAGAATTACCTGAAGCCCGGCAGTCCCGTTTATATTTGGCAGGGACACAGGCAAATTCCTCCGCTGTATCAGATTCTGCTTGATCTCGGTTTTCACACATCCTGTATCGTTTGTTGGATGAAGGAAGCAGCGGTAATTTCTTACGCCGACTATTCCTTCCGGAGTGAACATGCCTTATACGGATGGTTGGAAGGCGCGCCTCATTATTGGGTAGGTCCACCCGGTGAAAGTAACGTGTGGGAAATGCACAGAGATCCCACAAAAAATTATATTCATCCGACGCAAAAACCCGTTGAGTTAGCCGCAAGAGCAATTCGGAATAGTTCCAAAAGAGGAGATATTATTTTGGATACCTTTTTAGGATCTGGTTCGGTGTTAATCGCTTGCGAAAGTCTTAGCCGGCGCTACTATGGCCTTGAGCTAGACCCTCGATTTATTGACGGGCTTGTTTTTAGGTACATAAATTATGTGGGGGCCGATAAAGTTTCACAAGACGTGCGCGCCAAATATCTTAAGGAGGCCTAATGGATAATAACAAACCAATGCATGATGACGAAGAACCCATTCTTTCTCTTATTCAGCAGATTAAGGATGGGACTTTAAATCCTAAAATATTATCTATAGATTCGCGCAAAGAATGCGTCAAAATTATGAAAGGAGAAGGTTATACCAACCCGCAAATAGCTCAGATTTTTCAAATAACTGATCGGCAGATTCGCCGTGATGTTAAGCAGAT
Source organism: Candidatus Omnitrophota bacterium (assembly GCA_026387315.1). Classification (GTDB taxonomy): domain Bacteria; phylum Omnitrophota; class Gorgyraeia; order Gygaellales; family Profunditerraquicolaceae; genus UBA6249. Next base: position 38,842 of record JAPLLY010000029.1, on the reverse strand, counting down.
AAGAGAAGACAATCCTTTAACACCTAGTATTGAGTTTGCAAAACAGACCGTAGGGGATGTGGTCATAAAGGCATTAGCACATCATGATTATTTTGTCCGCCTTAGCAATAGTAAAGATTGTTCTCCTGCAGAAAAGATTCAGTCTAGAGTTGCAGCTTGGCAGGTTCTAAAAGGATTAGTTGAAAAGCTGCAAAGTCTAGGATACTTGCCGCTAAAGCCGCAGGAAATTGTCGGCGATTTATTTTATCATATCGATGAGCAAAACTTGGAGAAGTCTTTTCAGGATGTGCGTAAGTCTCTTTCCGATGTGATTGACGTAGCGCAACAATGTGGCACCTTAACCCCTGAGCTACAGGAAAACGTTGACTCTCTCCGGCAAAGAGTAGAGAAAGCACAGATAACCCAAGAGGTAGAAAAACTTTTAAAAAGCTCAAATGAGCTAAAGGAGGAAAACCATGATCAGTAAAATTCTTAAAGATGTTAGTGCTATGAGGCGCCAGACAGGGGAAGCTTCGATTCTTGCCTTTGCGCAGACATACCTGAAACATTACCTAAAAATTACACCCTCATGGGCGCATAAAGAGGTTTATGGGATCCTGCAGCAAATGCACAGGGAAAGAGGTATGAATTTTGTTTTGGCTGGTCCTAGAGATTTTGGGAAGTCAACGCTGGTAACACTTATAGATGTTTTATACAGCTTATGCTACAGAAAAGAGAGATTTATTCTTATTCTTTCCAATACGGCTAAGCTTGCAACTAGGATGATGGGGAATGTGAAAAGCGAGCTGATAGGAAACCCTTTAATCCAGGCCGATTTTCCGGAAATGTTTGAATTTAATGAACATCCCAAGCCGGCGTGTTGGAAAGATAATAATATTGAGACTAGGACAGGAATAAAGGTAATATCTGCCGGCATACATGAGGCGGCAAGAGGTATCCGCTATCTGGAGCACAGACCGTCCTTGGTCATTGCCGATGACGTCGAGAAGGGCGATGCGTATGTTTCGCTTGAAGCCATAGAAAGAGTAAAAGATATATTTAATAAGACTTTTTTGAGGATAGGCACCGAAGGGACAAACTTTATTATGCTGGGAACGTTTTTTCATCCTTATTGTTTACTTGGAGAATATTTGGATTCGGAAAAACATCCAGAATGGACTAAGAGAATTTACAGGGCTCTTGAGTCGTTTCCCGAAAATCAAGAGCTCTGGCAGGCATGGAGCAATATTTACAATAATCGCCAAGAGTATCTCGGACAGACAGGCCCAAATGCCGCACTAAAGTTCTATGAGGAGCATAAATCTGAAATGGATAAAGGCGCAAAGTCGCTATGGCCTGAGAAATGGGAGGTATATGATTTAATGGTAAAACACGAGAATGATCCGGTCGTGTTTAGTTCAGAATATCAAAATATGCCGATTGATCCCACTACTCAGATTTACAAGAGGGATGAGCTGCATTGTTGGTCAGATGACAGCAAAGGTGATGAAGATCTTATAAGGCATTTGTCTGATGATTTAAGTTATGTTGGGAGCTGCGATCCTTCTATGGGGTCGGATTATTCAGCGATTACCGTGTTGGTGCGGGATAATAGAACAAAATTAATATATGTGCTTGTTTCCGACATAAGAAGGCGGAGCGTTAGTCAGACGATAGATGACATCGTTACCTATGCTAAAAGATTCACCTTTAAAGCATTCGGCGTTGAAAGCAATAATTTTCAACAGGTAATGGTTGATCAGTTAAAAGAACGATGTAAGGTGGAGAGTGTTATTCTGAATATTAAGGAGATTAAGAATACTTCTCATAAGAAGGAAAGAATAATATCCATGCAATCTATTACGAGAACGGGAGGGCTAAGGTTCAATAGGAATCACAGATTGCTGATTGATCAGCTCTGCGCATTTCCTATGGGTGCTTTTGACGATGGCCCAGATTCCTTGCATATTTCTTTGCAGCTATGTGGAGAGCTCGATAATGGGTTTTCATGTTGGGTTGGAGGTAAAACAACAGACCCTTGGACTGGAGAAGTCCTTACGTCTGAAGAAGCGCGCAAAAGAGCCGAAACTATGCCGGATAAGAATGGGCTTGTGTCGTACAAGTGGTACAGTTGGCATAGAAGAGGTTGATAAGCAAATTTTGTTAAGGCAAGCGCCGCGGCTTATAACCGTGGCGCTTTTGTTTAATTAGGTGATTTGTTGATTTAGAGGATGTTAAGATTTATTTGAAATCCAGCAACTTTGAGAGGGTAATATTGAATGCTTTCGCAAGCTTTTGTAAGGTATCTATCTTTGCGGCAGAAGGTTTCTTACTTTCTAGTAATTGGATATGCTTGTAATCGACTTCAGCAAGCTCTGAAAGCTTCCATTGAGTGTATTTGTATTTCTTTCTAAGTTGCCTTAATCTATCTGCTAATTTAAGTTGCACATCTTTTTCCATAGATGCAATTATCGCATATCCTTGTTTCTCTTTACACCGTGTGCCTACGGTGCTATAACTATTATTAACTTGCTATTTGCTGGATTATATGGCAATGATTGATATGGAGGCTGATATGAGGGTTCCTAAGCCGTTAAATAAGAGGCAAAAGAAAGAATTAGTAAAGATTGCTTGGCAACAAATAGAGCAGTTTATCAAGGATTGGCATAAGTCTCCTCACGAGTGGTATAATGAGAGGGATGTCCAGTTTGAGATAGCAAGCAGAATAAAGGATCGATTTAGAAAACTTAAATGGGGTAAAATATGGGGAAGATATACGAGGTCGGTAGGGGACAGGTTTCGTGGCAAAGTACAATTTTATCCCAGAGTCGGTTGTGAGCCGCCAATTTACCATCGATTTCAGAGCGGAAAAAGTGAAGTGTATAAACCGGATATAGTAATATGGGATGACATAAAGAATCCCAATTCTCCTTTTGAGCGCCAGTATGAGGAGAAGAGAAACGATCCGCGTATGCTTTGGGTGTGTGAAATTAAGTATATGCCCGAGTGGAGAAGGCCTTATAATCCTAAAGAAGAAGATAATAAAGACTTACGTAAATTGAAGTGGTTACTTAAGCAGGATGATGGAGCAGAGCTCGCCTGTTGGTTAAATATTGCGTATAGAATAGATAAATCCTGTAAAAATAAATTTGATAATAAGCCTCATACAAAAGGCAGGCTTAGAAAATATTATATTACCCTACCGAATATTTCTTAGCATCTTGAATTAAACCTTATCCATATCTGTATACAGAGAGTCTTTCTGCTACGCCATATTTCTGCGCGGCCGGATGAGGTTAACCGCGCAATTTATTGACATGCCAAGTAGTTATTGTATAATAAGCATGTGAATTTAATAGTTCGTTATAAGCCGGGAAAATTTCGGACGTTAAAGAAAGTAAAACCTCCGTTGGGTGGCATACGCCCGGCGAAGGTTTTTATATTTTGTAGCAGACAAGAGGCTGTCTTATGAATAATGTAACAGTAAAACCTGAAATGTTACTTTGGGCATGCAAGCGTTCGGGTTTAAACATTGAAAGCTTGCTTAACCGGTTCCCAAAGCTTGAGCTTTGGAAAAACGGGGAGGCAAGTCCAACGCTTAAACAATTGGAGAAATTTGCTAAAGCCACTTATACTCCCATAGGGTTCCTTTTTATGCAGGAACCGTTAGTAGAGAAGGTCCCGATTCCTGATTTTAGGGTGGGTACCGGCGGGGGACAACAGCAACCAAGTCCCGATTTGCTTGATACTGTTTATATTTGTCAACAGCGACAGGAGTGGTATCGTGAGTATGTGCGTATTGCAGGAGAAGATCCTATTGAATTCGTCGGTTCCGCCAATCCCGATAATAGCGTAGAAGAGTTTGCGGCACGTATTCGCAGTACTCTTGGTTTTAATATTGAGGAACGCCGGGAGATGCCGACATGGACCGATGCCCTTCGCAGTTTTATCGAGCAGGCCGATGAACTTGGTATTCTGGTTATGGTAAACGGGGTTGTCGGGAATAACAACCGTAGGAAACTTAATCCCTATGAATTCCGGGGGTTTGCTTTGGTAGATGATTTAGCGCCGCTTGTATTCATTAATGGCTCTGATACGAAGTCTGCTCAGATGTTCACGCTTGCCCATGAATTGGCACACATTTGGTTAGGACAAACTGCGCTTTCCGATGCTGAAGCCGCCCAGATAACAGGCAATAAAGTTGAGCGTTGGTGTAATCAGGTTGCCGCTGAACTTTTGGTCCCCTTAGCGGTGATGCGAAGCGAGTATAAAAAAAATAAACCATTAGATGAAGAGGTTAAACGTCTTGCTCGTTATTTTAAAGTTAGTACTCTGGTAATACTAAGAAGAATTCATGATGCAGGTGGTCTGAGTAAAGAGCAATTTCAAAAAGCTTATAATGCTGAGCTTAGACGTCTATTGGAACTTCCTTCTGGATCTGGAGGGAATTTTTATCTAACACAAGCAGCGCGGGCTAGCAAGAGATTCGCTAGAGCGCTTATTTCTAGTACCCTTGATGGGCAAACTCTTTATCGAGACGCTTTCCGTATGCTTGGGTTTTCGAAGCAGGCAACTTTTAAAGATCTCGGCCATTCTTTAGGGGTAGTATAATGGCTTATTTACTTGATGCTAACGTATTTATTCAGGCTAAGAATCTGTATTATGGGTTGGATTTTTGCCCTGCATTTTGGGAATGGCTAATAGTGAATAACAAAGATAAGAAAGTTTTTAGTATTGAAAAAGTTGGTGACGAGATTAATGCAGGAAATGACGAACTTTCTCAGTGGGCAGCTCAACGTGGAAAAGATTTTTTTCTTGTTCCTGACACAGCGATTTTAGCTGCGCTTAATACCGTTAGTGGTTGGGTCACTGGACAAAAATATGAACCCGCCGCTGTTAGTACGTTCCTTCAGCTAGCCGATTATTATTTGATAGCTTATGCTCTTGCGCATGGTCATACAGTAGTGACTCATGAGATTGTAAAAGCAACAGTTAAAAAAATACAGATACCAAATGTTTGTATAGGACTTAAAATTAAATGTATGACACCCTTTGAAATGCTTCATCACGAACGAGCGCGATTTATTCTCGGACCTACAGTATAATTTCACAAGAAATATTAAGGGCTATTGATTAATGACAGTCAGTAGCTCTTTTGTTTAATTACCTGTATACAGAGAGTCTTTCTGTCGCGCCGTATTTCTGGGCGGCCATATTTTAATCTCCCTATACAAATAAGAGAGGTTTGAAGCTACGATCGCTAAAAACGATTGTAGCTTTTTGCATTCCTTTTTCTTAAAAATAAAGGTATAATAATACTCCAAATAACTTTTTTAGCCATACCAGGAGTCGGCATCATTAACCATATCATATAATGTTACGCTTAGGTTTATGCTGTAAATTTTATAAAGAACCTATACGGTTTCGTACTTCAACTGCTAGGTATTTAAAGGGTTTTAGTCGCGTAGTTCGGATAGCGAAGATTTCTCAACTGTGTTTGGTTAACGCCGAGGCTCTTCTTAATGCAATCGAGTATTGTGGCCGAAATAATATCGGGTGTTTTCGGGTAAACAGTCAAATATTACCTTTGAAAACTCATCCGGATATTGGCTACGGATTAAAAGATTTGCCTGATTGGCAGGCGATTAAGAATTTATTTGTGAAATGTCGTAATGCATCTTTGAAATTAAACGTTCGCCTTACTTTCCATCCTGACCAATTTATACTTTTGAGCTCTGCAAATATTGATATTGTGAAAAAATCGATAGAAGAGCTTGATTATCAGGCCGAGGTAAGTGAACTGATTGGGGCAGATGTGATTAATATTCATGGGGGTGGTGGCTATGGTGATAAAATATCTGCGCTCAGGCGTGTCGGAAATAATTTTTTAAGATTAAACCAGCGTGTTCGTACCAGGCTTACGCTGGAAAATGATGATCGTGTATATACCCCAGCTGATTTATTGCCGCTTTGTAAAGAATATGGTATTCCCTTGGTGTATGATGTACATCATCATCGGTGTTTGTCGGATAACCTAAGCGTTACGCAGGCTACTCAGCGTGCTTTAAAAACATGGAACAGGGAGCCGTTGTTTCATCTGTCAAGTCCTAAGCATGGTTGGGGTAAGACTCACCAAAGTTGGCATCATGGTTATATTAATTTAAAGGATTTTCCTGTCGAATGGAGAAAACTAACGATTACTGTTGAGGTAGAGGCAAAGGCGAAAGAATTGGCGGTGCAAAGACTTTTTAAGGATTTGAAGTTAAGAAAATAAATGTGGTTACTGATGCATCAAGGTATTCGTAAAGGGTGGACTTAATGCTTAAGTTGATCATAAGTATAGTAATTTGTCAGTGCGCAGGTATCATCGGCTCATTTTTTACGCGCCGCTCTATACCTGAGTGGTACTCGTTTATCAATAAGCCCGTCTTTAATCCACCTAACTGGGTCTTTGCTCCTGTGTGGGCAAGCTTATTTACGCTGATGGGTGTTGCTGCATTTCTTGTTTGGCGAAAGGGGTTGTACACTCCCGGAGTAAAGACTGCTTTGAGTATATTTCTTTTACAATTAGCGCTTAATAGTCTTTGGTCTATTGTTTTCTTCGGAAGTAGATCAATTGTGGGAGGATTGGTGGTCATAGTGTTTTTATGGCTGGCTATACTTTGGACGATTAAGAGATTTTTTACGTTTTCTAGAATCGCTTCGGCGTTGCTCATTCCATATATCATTTGGGTAAGTTTTGCGTTCATTTTGAATGTCGCGCTGGTGATTTTAAATTAAGGAGCAATTAATGAATAAATTTACAGATAAGATTGCTGTGTTTTTACTTTGTTTATTAATTCCTGGTTTAGCTTGGTCTGAAACTACTCCGCCAAAAGAGAAAAAAGTTTTAGTAGTGTATTATTCCCGCACCGGCCACACTCAGCTGGTAGCCGAAAAGTTGGCTAAGAAATTCGGCGCTGATGTAGAGCGATTAATTGATCAGCACAAAAGAACCGGGGTATTTGGTATTTCTTCTGCAGGCAAAGATGCTGTTGCCAGCAATACTACTGTTATTGATGCGCTCAAACATAATCCCAGAGATTACGATACCATACTTATCGGAGGGCCTTCTTGGTTCGGCAATGTTACTCCGGCGGTAAGGACGTTTATTATGCAGAATGATTTATCTGGTAAAAAAATCGGCTTATTTGGTATTTGCCATCTTACCGGGGTAGAACATGCTATAGAAGAAGCTGCTGATTTGATATCTAAAGGCACGCTCAAAAAATTCCCAACTATGCCTTTACGGGAAGGGGAGCTTGCTGAAGACGTATTATTTAAGAAAATCGATGTTTTCTATACAGAGGTTATGGGAGAAACAAAGAAGAAATAATGGGCCCCACAAGTAGTTAAGTATTTTTATATGAAGATTGCATTTGTTTATCCTCGATTTGAAAAATTCCTTAGTAATAATACTGATTTTGACCAGGGGTTAGTAGATTATTTCCTGGGTGATTTTACTACTCCGCCATCATTAGGAATTCCCATCTTGGCTTCATGGACACCGCCTGATATTGCAATTGAACTCGTGGATGATAACAGCGCAGATGTGGTAGATTTTGATGCTCAGACTGATTTAGTAGCTATCAACTGTTTTACCCCTCAGGCTACCCGGGCTTTTGAAATCGCCGATGGATATCGTGCGTGCGGCAAAAAGGTAATCCTGGGTGGTTTTTTCCCTTCGTTTATGGTTGAGGAGTGTCTTAAACACGCTGATTCAGTTTGTGTAGGGGAAGCAGAGCCGGTTTGGGAGACTATCGTTAAGGATGCAGGCCGGGGCGAATTAAAGAAAAAGTATATTGGTGGCTGTAGGTTTGACCTGGCAAAAATGCGCATTCCTAAGCGGGATATTTTTTATAACAAAAAAAATTATGATTGGGATGAAGATCTAGTACAGATTACGCGGGGTTGTGCGTATAACTGCGCTATGTGTGCAATACCTGCTCATATGGGTCCCCGTATCCGTTTGCGGCCTATAGATCATGTTGTTCAAGAGATCCGGTCGCTTAAATTTGATAATGTATATCTTGCTGATGATGTGTTATTTTTTCCTCACCGAAGAATTAATACCTACGTGACCGAACTATTGCAAGCGCTTATCCCGTTGAATAAAAAATATTTTGTGTCTTCAACTATGGCATTAAGATCGGAACCTGAATTTTTAGATCTGGCAGTAAAAGCAGGTGTGCGCAATTTTTATTGCACTATGAATGTTGATCCACTTTCAATACGCGCCATCCAGGGTGGTAAAAAAGAGCAAGAGATGTTGTGTGAACTGGTAAAAAATATCGAAGGAAGGGGGGCCAGATTTTTCGGGTCATTTGCTATTGGCCGGGATTGGGATGATACCAATATCGCCGATAGAATAATTGAGCTTAGCAATAAAGCTAATATTCGCACTTCAGAGTTTTTTCTTTTTACCCCTTATCCTGGAACATCGCATTGGGAGCGTCTGGAACGTCAGGGAAGAATCTTTGATAAGACCTGGAAGCATTATAACGGCGCCCACATTGTTGCTCACCACCCTACGATGAGTGACGATCAACTTTATGGGCAATTTCTTAAAGTTTGGAATGAATTTTTTAAAAAGAATAAAGACCGTCATGCCGTTAATCTTGCTCCGATCGTTTATGAAGGGGATAAAATTGTAGCCGGGAAACAACTCCAGAAAAAAGGAATCAAGGGTCAGGCGGTGGTTACGGGTATAGGTTTTTTTAGTCCGATAGGAAACGATCAAGAAACTCTTCTTCAGGCTTTAAAAGACGGTAAACCTGGAATAACTCCCATAACCAAGTTTGATACTTCCCATTTTAGTACCGGTCTTGGCGGGCAAATAAAAGATTTTAATCCGTTAGAGTCCCTGAGTGAATCTGAGTGCCGTGATTTTGATGATCCTTATCTACAATACGCTATTGCTGCCTCACGCAAGGCACTTGCGGATGCGGGTTTCTTAACCAACAAAGATGTAATCACGCGTGATATTGCGGTTGTGTTGGGTACTTGTAACGGAGGGCTTATATCAGGAGAGAATGAATATAAGTGGATACACGGCAAGTCTGAGGTACCTTTTGATGAAAAGATGAATCTTTTAGTAAAGTATTATGGGTTTGGAAAAGCTGTTGCTAGCGCTTTAAATATCGGCGCAGAAGTGTGGATGGTTACCACCGCCTGTTCTTCTACAACCGCTGCTTTGGGTCTTGCTCAGACGCTTATTAGTAGAGGATACTATAACAAAGTTTTGGTGGGTGGTTCTGATAGTTTATCTTTGGCAAACATGTCCGGTTTCAATGGACTAAAAGCTTTATCTTCAAGCCAAACTGCCCCCTTTTCTCTACCTGTTGGTTTAAACATAGGAGAAGCAGCGTGTTTCTGGGTTGTAGAGGAAATGGAACATGCCCTGCTTCGTAATGCACGCTGTTACGGGAAAATTGCTGGGCACGCAACTACTTCGGATGCATATCATCCTACGACTCCTGATCCTCGGGGAGATGGTGTTTACCGGACTTTGGATCGCGCCCTTCGTCATGCAGGTATAGATTTAAAGGATATAGGATATATTAATGCTCATGGCACCGGAACGGAAGCTAACGACAGGGCTGAAAGCAAGGGGATCGCTAAATTTATAAAAGAAAGAGATATCCCAGCGGTATCATTAAAGTCGTTTTTTGGGCATTGCATGGGTGCCACCGGAATTTTAGAGGCCACCTGTAGCCTGTTAAGTATGAATAAGGGCTTTATACCGCCAACGGTAAATTTTTCTTCAGCCCGGCCAGGATGTTCTTTGGATTATGTGCCGAATAAATCCCGCGCAAAAGAGCATCAGGCTTTTATCTCATCTAACTATGCTTTTGGAGGCAATAATGCAGCTGTGGTGATCACGCAATGGGATTTTAAAACACCGGTTTTAGAGAAACAATCTAAGCGGGTGGTGATTACAGGTGTGGGTGCGATTACATCAATCGGTTTATCGATGCAAGATACTCTTACTGCGCTGCGTAGTGGTAAAAAAGGAATTGGTTCGATTGAACGTTTGAATCTTAAAGATGTTAGTTCTCATCTGGCCGGGCTGGTGCCGGAATTTAAAGCAACACAGCTTGACAAACGTCTTGATCTTTCAGGTATGAATCCTATTAGCAAGTTTGCTACTATAGCCGCGAAAAGTGCGCTGGACAGTGCCGGAATAAGGGTGGGTATAAGTAATGCCGAAGATATCGGCATAGCCATAGGTGTATGCAATGGGCCTTCAGAGGACGATCATATGGCGAGTATTGTTACCACTGAAGATTATAAACCAGATATTGCTAACTTCTCAAATATAACGGCAAATTCTACTGCCGGGTGGGTATCCAAAGCCCTTTATTTAAAAGGTGCCAATATCTCACTTGCTCCCGGGCCTGGCGCCGGGCTTCAATCTTTAGCCTATGCCTATGATGCTTTAGCGCAAGGCCAGGCTCGTCAGATCATTGCCGGAGCCGCTGATGAGGTCTATCCTAAGAGTTATTGGAAATATAATCTTATAGATTTTCTTTGCCGGGGTGAACATGAAAAAGACTATCGGCTTAGATTAGATAATTTAAAGCAGAAAGTTTTGGGTGAAGGTGCAGGTATGCTGGTGCTGGAAAACTTGGAAGTAGCTCAAGAAAGACAGGCGCATATTCTGGGTGAGGTTTTAGGTTATGGGATGTCAATGGATGCCGGCCCGTTTATCGAGCAGAACCTAGGTATTGAAGGATTGATGCATGCTTGTTCTTTGGCGATCAAAAGATCAGAAATAAAAATAACCGATATTGATCTTGTTCTCTGGGCTCCTCAAGGAAACATCCAAGATAAAAAAGTCATTGATGTCTGTAAGAATATATTTCTAAGACGTTATGATGAAGTTCCCTTGGTGACCACGACCTTTAATACCGGATATATTGAAAGTGCTTCAGTTTTGGTCACACTTGCCTGCGCGCTTTCGGCTCTGCAGGAAGATAATTATCTTTGGCCACAATTAACAGGAATTTTTGAGATTGATAATAAAAAATTAGGAAAAGATCCTCAGAATATATTAGTGTTGGCCAGTAGCGATGCGGGATATAATTTTGCAGTAGTCGTTAAACCGGAAAAACTAAAAAAACCTGTTTGAGCTTCCGGATGATTCGGAATTGACTTTTTAATTATTATCGGGTATCTTGGATTAGTGTTATTCTTAATTTAAAATGGTTTTAAAGGAGATTGAACAATATGAACAGCGCAATGAAGGCTGCAATAGATAAGCGCGTTGCGGTTATTAAGCCGATTAAAGAAGGATTGATAAAACATCTTAATTTGCCTTATAAACCAGAAGATTTACATGAAGATATCTCGCTTTTTGGAGCAGGCCTGGGCTTAGATTCTTTAGATGCTTTGGAAGTTGTACTTTGTGTAGAGAATTGTTTTAATATTAAGATACCCGACAACGACCCATCTATTCTACGCTCAATTAATACGTTGGCAGACTATGTGTTGGAACAAAAGCACAAGCAAGAAGGTGTTCAATGAGAACGTTGCCGCTTCGTGATATCCTGGAGCATAAGGGGACTGCATTCCAAGAGCGTTACGGGGTCCAGGTGCCTTTAGCTTTTAGCGATTTAGAGACCGAGTACCGTTTGATTAGAGATAAAGTTGGCATTACAGATTTTTCCTATATGCAGAAGTTTCGTATTTCAGCAGATGCGGGTTTAGATTTTCTGGATAATCTATTTGTCGGCAATGTGGCCAAGACGCGTTTTTGCAGAGTATTACACACTTTTCTCGCTGATCCAGAAGGAAATCTTGTTGCTGATTGCTATGTAGCTAACAACGATGAAGATTTTATTATTCTTTGCGAAAGTATCGTAGACGATCAGGTTCTAAAGGAAATCTTTAACAAAAATGGAGCAACACAAGCCGGGCTGCAAGATTTGACCGATACGCATGTTGTTATAAGCATTGACGGATATAAGGCCTGGGGCGTGGTTAAAGAGCTTTTTGGAACTGATGTGCTTGGCTTACCGTATTTATCGATTGAGACCTATCCTTTTGAAGGTAAGAATATATCGCTTTTGCGAGCTGGCAAAACTTCTGAATTTGGTTACATGATCATGGCGCCAAAAGAACTGGGGGCTCGACTGATAGAGGTGCTGATTGATGCAGCGCAAAAACATGATGGCGGGATTTGTGGTATTAAAGTTCATGATGTGCTTCGTCTTGAGGGGCGTTTCTTTAATATTTTTGCTGAAGGTGCTCGGGTTAAAGATCCTCTAACGCTTGGCTTGCAATGGATGATCGACTTTGATAAAGAGGCTTTTGTCGGTCGTGATCTGATACTTCGAAGACGCCAGAAAGGTATCCAAAATAAGATTATTGGTATCAAAGCTGATGTTTCAGCTTCAGGGCTTATCCCCGGAGCAGAGCTCTTTAGTGAAGGTAAAAAAGTAGCGGTTGTCGAGGCTTGTTGTCTTTCATATATATTAGATTCCCGCTTAGGATTGGCGGTGTTTCCCGTGGACATTGCTTATGCCGGCCTGAAATTTAATCTGGGAAAATCTGACGGACCAGCGGTAGAGTCAATATCTATGCCGCCAATTGTGCCCAAAAGCTTAAGCGTTAAACTTGATGAACTATAAACTTTTATAAGAATATATGAATAATGCTAAAGGAAGTTTAATCAAGCGTAAAATGTACATTCAGCCACAGACCTGTGATTTGGACATGGTGGGCGTTGTTTTTAATGCCCATTATTTTAAATGGTTTGATGAGGCGCGTTTCAGAATTATGTTGGAGATAATCACATTAGATGAGATTGTGAATACCGGTATGACATTTATGATTGCGGAAAACCATTGTGAATATAAAAATTATATTACCTATGGCGAACCCCTGGTGTTATACACGACTCATCGCATTTCTCCGGTGTATAAAGGCAGGTTCGATTTTACGCACTGTATAATGCATGAGAAAAAGAAAATTGAGATAGCTAGCGGTTCATCCAGCGTATTAGTAGTTAATCATAAAACAAAACAACTTGTAAAAGAGTTGCCGGAGTTTATCTGGAACAGGTATATAAATCTTAAGTAGGAAGGTAACCCATGATTCTTGATAATAAAGTGGCCATTGTGACCGGCGGGTCCAGAGGTATAGGTAAAGCGATCGTTGAAGAATTTACTAAGAATAAGGCTAAGGTATATTTTACTTATCATAAGGATGACGCCGCCGCAACCCAGGTTCAAGATTCCTGCGGGGCTGTGCCGGTAAAATGCTCTCAAACAGACAATGATTGTATTGAAAAAACTATAGCTTCAGTTATTCAAGATAACGGAAAGATCGATATATTAGTTAATAACGCCGGCATAACTAGCGACCATTTTTTGATGATGATGGCTTTTGGGCAGTGGGAAAAAGTCATTAATACTAATTTGCAGGGTGCGTATCGTTGGGCAAAAGCGGTCAGCCGGCCGATGCTATCTGCTAAAACCGGCATAATCGTGAACATTGCTTCTATTGCCGGGCTCGTGGGTACTGCCGGTCAGACAAATTATGCTGCTTCTAAGGGGGGTTTGTTGGCTTTTACCCGTTCTCTGGCGGCTGAGTTTGGGCCCAAAGGTATAAGAGTTAATGCCGTAGTTCCCGGTTTTATTGAAACCGATATGACTGCCGTAATGTCCCGCCAGATAAAAAAAGAGAGTATGGAAAAAATACTTTTAAAACGCTTCGGTAAGCCTGAGGAGATTGCTCGGGTAGTTCTATTTTTATCCTCAGATTCTGCCTCTTATATTGCCGGTCAAGCAATCGTGGTTGACGGAGGATTGTCAGCAACCACAGTTTAATTATGAGTAAAAAATTATTTTTATTCCCTGGTCAGGGATCGCAAGAGATCGGTATGGCCAGGGATTTATTTCGGGATGATGAACATTTTTGTTCGCTGGTTGATCAAGCAAGCGCAATAACCGGCGAGGATCTTAGAACGCTGTGTTTAAAAGGTCCTGAAAAAAAACTTATGCAAGCTCGATACCTGCAGCCTTTGATTGTGGCGGTTTCACTTGGGTATTTGAGGCATATTCAAGAAAAGGGGGTTAAGGCTGATTTTGTTTTGGGCCATTCACTCGGCGAAATAACCGCTTTAGCTGCTGCAGGGGTGATTGATAATAAGTTAGCGATAGCTATTTCAGCAAAACGAGGCGAACTTATGGATGCGGCTGCCTCGCTTTGTAGCGGTGGTATGATGGCGGTTTTATCCATGGAGTCTATACAGGTTAGCGCGTTGATTAATAAATTAGGATTACAGAATAAAATTTTTATTGCTAATGAGAACACTCCTAATCAAAACGTTGTATCAGGCGATATATTTGCACTGGATGATTTATCGGCTAGCATAGCCCAGGCTGGAGGCTCATCCAAGAAATTACATGTTTCAGGCCCCTGGCATAGCCCGTATCTAAGAGGTGCTTATGAACGATTCAATGCCTGGGTAGAGCCTATTCAATTCAGTAAGCCGCATGTCCCGATTATATTTAATGCTACAGCCAAACCTGAATCAGACCCTCTAAAAATTAAAAAATTAATCTCTTTGCAGTTATGCCAGTCGGTATATTTCAAGCAATGCATGGAATATTGTAAAAATCAAAAAATTGATAAAATTTTAGAGATAGGCCCGGGTCGGGTATTAGCCGGACTTGCCCGGGCAAATGGTTTTATGCAGGGAGTTGATGTTTACAGCGTAAATAATTTAAGGGGAGTTGCATTAGCAGTAGCATAAATCTTTAATGAAAAGATATTTTTTTATCTGTTTTAGATATTGTTTTGCTGTTTTACCTCAATAGCAGCCAGCGTAAGCATACCTTTTGCGATAATTTTTCTTCCCACCAGCGCTTCTACAAGATATGAATATAGTGCTCCAAATTTATCGTTGGCCTCTGCTATCAGTTCAAGAGTTTCTCCTGGATAGGCAGTGTTCAAAAATTTAATATTTGATGATGCAAGATAGAATAATTGAGATGGGGTCGCGTTAGTATCGCTGACTGTTTTTTTACTGAATCCTAAAAGAAGCCCGCTTGTTTGAGCGAGCGCATCAAGTACTAAGGCGCCCGGCATAATCGCCTTTTGCGGGAAATGCCCCTTAAACCAGGGTTCCTGAGCATCGATTTTTCTTTCGGCCACGATCATTTTATCGGGTATAAATTTGATTACTCTGTCTACAAAAAGAAATGGCGGCCGATGAGGGAGGATTTGTAGGATATCAGTTAATCCAAAGACTGTTTTTTTAGGCATGGTTTCGTTGTTTTTCCTAAAGAGTTGTAACTATTAAGATACTTTAACAAATAAAGCGCGCTAAGTCAAATTTAATGATCTACATTAATTAATGGATTCTTTGTTAATTCTTTTTCAAGGCAATGTCTGGTATTCTGAAGCGGACAAATCCTAATTATCTAACGTTAAATGAGATAGGCAATTTCATGCCAGAAATAACCGGACAAAGCGGACATTCCTGCTACGCCTTCGGCTTCGCAGGATTGCGCTGGATAGAGGCTTTAAGGTGCTTAATTTCGCGAGGAATTGCCCTCTCTAAAGCCAGAATGTTCTTGATATATTGAGGCATTGTACATATAATTAGGCTAATGAATTTAGAGAGGTTTCCCCTTGTGGTATACGAGAGGGACCCATATTTATCCTATCTCTATGTGGCATAACGAGTTAGGACAAATCCTCGATGGGGAAACCTATCGGGGATTTTTTATCTGTCGATGTCTCTAGAGCCTGTTTCAAAACTCTACAAAAATAAAATTTCCCTGATGAATTTTTGTTTTTCTATTTTTTAAGGTATTTAACCCTTTGATTCTGCCTATTTCTGAAGATTTTATTTCTTTTAGGCAGAACATGATTAACGTCAACCATTATTCCTCTTGAAGGGCAGAATCTGTCATAAGAAGCTGAACTAAAATTCTGAAGCCATGACCAGTAATTCAATCTAGTCCCAATAAAATTTCCTTGACGAAATAAAGCAATATGATAAACTTGTTATGCACATATGTGCATAACAAGCGGAGGCTATTTTGAGGCCTAAGAAAACTAGATGGGTAAAGTGTGTTCCAGGCGAAAGGTGTTTTAAGCCGCTCTGCAAGCCTTTAAATAAGCTAAAGGGGGTTTATTTAACGCTCGATGAATTTGAAGCCGTGCGCTTGGCTTGCCTAGAAGGAATGAAACAGATCGAAGCGGCAAAGTTAATGAAGATTTCCCGGTCGACATTTTCTCGCATTATAACTTCAGCCCATAGAAAGATAGCCGATGGCCTAGTGAATATTAAAGCTATACGCATTGAAGGCGGCTGTTGCGAGGTTATTAAGAAAAGAAGATGAAGGGGCAGTCATGATTAAACCGATAATTGATTGGCTGGTATATGATATTTTTAAGATGCGGCATGGCGCTCTTTTTTCTGAAGCCCTGAACTTTTTTCTTTATGACACGATTAAGATATTCTTTTTGTTGACCGTAATTATCTTCGTTGTTGCCATCATTAGGGCGTTTTTTTCTCCCGAGAAAACCAGGGCGATTTTAAGCAAAAGCCAAGGTTATTGGGGTAACGTGCTTGCAGCGCTTTTAGGAATCGTAACGCCTTTTTGCTCGTGTAGCGCAGTTCCCTTATTTTTAGGTTTTTTAGAGGCAGGGGTACCATTGGGAGTGACGTTTTCATTTTTAGTTGCATCGCCCATGATCAATGAGGTGGCGCTGGTTATGCTGTGGGGGCTTTTTGGCTGGAAGATATCCGTGCTCTATATCGGCAGCGGGCTTGTTATAGCTATTTATTCTGGGATAGTGATCGGTAGGCTTAAAGTCGAAGAGCTGGTTGAACATTTTGATAGTAAAAAGCAAGCCTGTTGCGCTCAACCAACCGGTATGACGTTTGATGACAGGATCACTTACGCTAGGGGATATACGGGAGATCTTTTAAAACGGATTTGGCTGTTTGTAATTATTGGTATAGGCTTGGGGGCGTGGATTCATGGCTATGTCCCTGCGGATTTTCTTGCTAAGTATGCCGGTAAGGGGAATTGGTTTGCCGTGCCTTTGGTGACACTTATTGGCATTCCTCTTTATTCAAATGCAGCCGGAGTTATTCCTCTGGTCAGCGCATTGACTGAAAAAGGGGTGGCGATGGGAACGGCGCTTTCTTTTATGATGGCGGTAACCGCGCTTTCTTTACCTGAGTTTATCATCCTTCGAAAAGCCATGAAGTCGAAGTTGCTCATAATTTTTGCTTCGGTTGTAGGCATGGGAATTATATTTACAGGGTATCTGTTTAATCTAATCCTGAAATAAGGAGAATTGATGAGGATAGAAATCTTAGGAGTAGGCTGTCCTAAATGCAAGCAATTGACCGCAAACGCCGAGGCGGCAGTAAAAGAGCTAAACATTTCCGCGGAGGTCTCTAAGGTATCGGATATCGGCAAGATTGTAGAATATGGCGTAATGATGACACCTGCTTTGGCGGTAGATGGTGCTGTGGTATCAGCGGGTAAGGTATTGAACAAGGAAGAAATAAAGAAAATCCTAGTAAAATAACAGGAGGCAAAATTGAAGAAACTATTTCTCGTTCTTCTGGCGGTTGCTGTACTAAGTGGCAGTAGTATAATTCTTTCGCCGTTAGCTCAAGCGAAGGAGATTACTCAAGGCGCGCATGTTGTTGCCTATTACTTGCATGGCACATTTCGCTGTCCGACCTGCTATAAGCTAGAACAGTATTCAAAGGAAGCTATAGAAACTAACTTTAAAGATGCGCTTGCGTCCGGAAAGCTGGAGTTTAAAGTTATTAACGTGGAAGACAAAGGCAACGAACATTATACAAAGGATTACCAACTTTACACAAAGTCGCTTATTTTATCATTGATCAAGGACGGTAAAGAAACAAAATGGATAAATTTTGATAAGATTTGGGAGTATGTTGGTAATAAAGAGAGATTTATTGATTATGTAAAGAGCGGGGTCGCCGATTTATTGAAGGAAGCCCAATGACAGAGATATTTATAGGTTTTGCCTCAGCCTTGTGGCTGGGGATTCTGACATCCATTAGCCCGTGTCCTTTGGCTAGTAACGTGGCTGCCATTTCGTTTCTGTCTAAGAAGATAACGCATCCGGCGCTGGTGTTTATTTCAGGATTGGCGTATACGCTGGGGCGGATGGTTTCATATGCTGTTCTGGGATGGATTATCATTAGTTCTCTTTTAAGTGTTCCCCAAGTTGCCCAGTTTTTACAAAAATATATGGGTAAAGCCTTAGGGCCACTCTTAATTCTTACCGGGCTTATTTTGTTAGAAATAATTACTATCCGTCTACCGGGACTGTCGCTATCGCAAAAGCATCATAATAAGCTTGCTGAGTCCGGTGCTCCGGGCGCTTTTTTACTTGGTTTTATTTTCGCTCTGGCGTTTTGCCCAATTTCGTCGGCTTTATTCTTTGGGAATCTTATTCCTTTGGCGATTAATAGTAAGAGTGGCATCGTCTTGCCATTTATTTACGGAATTGGCACAGGGTTACCGGTTCTTGTATTCGCTGTTGCCATCGCCTTGGGCGTGACGTCCTTAAGCCGTTGGTTTAATAGGGTCACGCGGCTTGAATACTATACTCGAAAGATTACCGGAGTCGTATTTATCCTTGTTGGCCTGTACTACACAGGAATTTATATCTTGAAACTGTTTTGAGAGGAGGTTTTGTATGCCTGAAATCAGAAGCGCTGTAAAGCTTCCATTTTTTGAAAGGTATCTTTCTCTCTGGGTTGTTCTTTGTATTATTGCTGGAGTGATCGTTGGGAAAATATTTCCTGCGGGAGTAAATTTCTTAAGCAAGCTTGAAGTGTCGCAAGTCAATATTCCGGTTGCGGTGCTTATCTGGTTGATGATTTATCCAATGATGGTGCAGATTGATTTCTCTAGTATACTAAAAGCAGGGAAAAAACCAAAGGGATTAGTAGTAACATTAGTTGTGAATTGGCTGATCAAGCCATTTAGCATGGCGATGGCGATATTTGCGGCAATATTTCTAAAATACGTATTCGCCGCCTTTATTAGCCCTGCTTTAGCCAAAGAGTATATGGCTGGTGCTATACTTTTAGGAGCTGCGCCTTGCACAGCTATGGTTTTTGTATGGAGCTATTTAACCAAGGGGAATCCTGCTTATACCCTGGTTCAGGTGGCGGTGAATGATTTGGTAATATTAGTTGCTTTTGTTCCGATTGTTAAATTTCTGTTAGGCGTGAATCAAATCATTGTACCTTATGATACCTTAATTTATTCTACTATCTTCTTTGTTGTTATCCCGCTTACAGCTGGATATATTTCCAGGGTGTATCTTCTGAAACTAAAAGGCAGGGAGTGGTTTGAAAATGTGTTTTTAAAAATGCTTAAACCGGTAACAATTTTTGGGTTGTTATTGACCCTAATCATTCTTTTCGCATTCCAGGGTAACATTATACTTGGGAATCCACTCCACATATTATTAATAGCCGTTCCTTTAATTATCCAGACTTATTTCATTTTCTTCATAGGTTATTTATGGTCTAGGAAATGGCGATTGCCTCATGATATTGCTGCTCCTGCGGGAATGATTGGCGCGAGTAACTTTTTTGAGTTATCTGTAGCTGTGGCAATTTCTTTATTTGGGCTAAAGAGCGGAGCGGCGCTTGCTACTGTAGTAGGCGTGCTTACCGAAGTGCCGATAATGCTGAGTCTGGTTTATTTTTCCAATAAAACACGGCATTGGTTTGAACCGGAGAAGAAAACAATCCCTAGGTAGAATAATAATTTGAAAGGAATCGTTAATGAGTAAAAAACGGGTTTTATTTGTTTGTGTCCATAATTCAGCGCGTAGCCAAATAGCAGGGGCCTTCTTGAAGCAAATAGCAGGAGATAGGTTTGATGTCGAAAGCGCTGGCCTGGAACCTGGCAAGCTTAATTCTTTAGCTGTCGAAGTCATGAGAGAAATAGGAATAGATATCTCTCAGAATAAAACCAAAAGCGCTTTTGATTTCTACAAGCAAGGCAAAAGGTATTAGAATTTATCTTGACAAATGTCAGGATATAACATAACATGTTAAATTATGACAACGTATAGGCCTCGTGAAATTAGCAAAACATTAATAGGGTCTCTCGAAAATATGCCGGTAGTGGTGCTGTCCGGAATGCGCCAGACCGGTAAAAGCACCCTCCTTTTAAACCAGCCGCAATTAAAGAAAAGAAGGTATCTCAGTTTTGATGATTTTAACACTCTGGAATTAGCCAACAGTAATCCGGAAGAGCTCTTGTCCGGCAAAGAACCCATTACTATTGATGAAGCACAAAAGTATCCTGAAATCTTAAATGTTATAAAGAAAGAAGTGGATAGAAATCGCAAGCCCGGGAGATTTCTCTTAAGCGGATCGGCTAATTTCCTGCTCCTTAAAAAAGTCGCCGAAAGCCTAGCCGGAAGGGCAGTCTATATTACACTTCATCCATTTACTCGAAGGGAGATGTTGGGGGCGACTAAAGAAAAACCAGCTCTCGCGTATTTTATTGATACAGGTGCGTTTCCTAAGCGCCAAATCAAGCCTGTTTCGTTAAAGGAAATTCTAAAAGGTGGCATGCCTTCAGTATGCCTTGGTCAGGTAAAGAAGCCAGAAGTGTGGTTTCGCGGCTATGAACAGACATATCTAGAGCGCGATATACGTTCCTTAAGTCAAGTGGCGGATTTGGCTTCATTCCGAAATCTTTTGCATCTTGTGGCTCTTCGCAATACAAAGATTTTAAACATGAGTGAACTTGCTCGAGACGCAAAGTTGAATGTGGTTACTGCATCGCGCTATCTTTCGCTTATGGAGACTTCATTTATTTTAAATCGAATCCAACCCTATTTTAGAAATAAAACGAGCCGGCTTATTAAATCTCCTAAAGTATATTTATCCGATACAGGGCTATCCGCTTACCTTGAGGAAATCAAAGATTCAAATGTAAACGAGCTGGTAAGAGGATCATTGTTAGAAAGTTACGTGGCGCAGAATTTAGAGGGAATATTTTCTGCTTATTATCCTGATGTGAAGATTAACTATTGGAATATTCAGGGTAGACATGAGGTAGATTTTATTATAGAGGTTGGCGGTCGAACGCTTGCGATTGAAGTAAAAAGCGGCAGCAGGTGGAAAGAAAGTGATCTTGTAGGCATAAAAGCGTATTTAGCCAGCAATAAAGAATGTTTAGGTGGATTATTGGTTTATAATGGCCGAGAAGTGTTAAAAGTTGATAGAAAAATATGGGCAGTTCCAGTTAATTTATTATTAAGTTAAAATTCTTCCCCTATGAGGTGTTAGGAACAACTTTGGGGAAATTGGTTAAGATTATATTTGAGATATATCAAGGGAATAGTGAGGTATTTTACCTCGAAAACAGTTAGTTGCAGTTCTATTTACAGTGGCTATAATTAAATAAATTGTAGCGTATTAGTTGATTAAGGTGATTAGTTCGAGTGTTCCTCTGGGAGCCAATTATTACGAAGAGGCCCTTCGGCGAATATGCTGAAGGGCCTTCTTGTTGTTGGGTATAGAGTTGCGTTTTTTAGTTCGCAGTTCTGAAGTGTCAACTTCAAAAGTTGCCTTTTTATCTCTGGTTCAGAACTTTTAAACACCTGATGCGCATTTACTTTGACTTTGGCGACGATTGATCAACCGGCGTAGGGATCGTATCGGTCAAAAGGGCCGGGTCGATGAGCGGCGTTCCTTCTACAACATATCCTACCTTAAAAGGGGTGATCTTTTGCGAGATAACTCCATCAAGAAGGGCAACGGTCCCCGGGGTACTCTCGATAGCTTTGTCGATCGCAGTCTTCATGTTCGCGGTGACAGGGACAAATCAAGCGGTACTGACCATATCCTGTCCTTTAACTCTGGTCGTTCCTCTTTTGAAATTCGCGCCCCGGGATAAATCGATATTCTTAGAGGAAATGATGGTGAAATCGCCGATGCGGTTAACGCTTACGCAACCGGATAAGGCGACAACGAAAAATGCCATAAAAACAACACCAATTTTGCTATGCATACAACCTCCTGGTTATGGATTTATTATCCTCTTTTAATCTTCAATATTCAAGAAAAATATTTGCTTACATCTGCAAAAGTTCGTGAATTTTGTAAAATATATCCGTTTCCACCGATTGCACCCAGTTGCTAAACTCATCTACCACGGGGAGAATTTTTCCTCGCTGAGTTCGACTCCTGTCAGGTACCCATCTTTTTTATGTGCGCCCGGCAGTGCGCATTTACTTGAAGATGTAAGTCCTTTACAGGCCTGATAGAAGGAACTGTTAGCTGGACGGCAAGGGTGTCTATCGTGAGGTAGAATCTGAAGGAAGCCGCAGGCAAAGCGCTGGCTCGACGAACAAGAATCACATAGAAGCGGACATGCTGGATGAGGAGTCGATTATCTCTAAAGTCCAAATTCTATCCGGAAAGCATGGACGTAGATGTGGCGGGTATAAGCGGGAAGGTAAGTGCGTATTACCCGGGGAGGTCTGCAGGTTTGCCGCAAGGCTACTATTGCCGTGAGGTGATGGGATGAGCATGCAGAAGTCAGCAGAGGCCATAGTAATTGTCGCAAGATGATGAAGGGTTGAATCTGTTATAAGAAGCTAAGCTAAAATTCTGAAGCCATGACTAGAAGTTCCGCAAGGAAGCCACAATCAAAAGTAAGGGACGGAATCCCTGAGTTATGAATGGGCGGTTAAATGGCGCAGGCATTGTGGCTAAAGAGCAGGAGATGACAGAAACCGCTGTATACGGAACCGTACGTACAGTGGTGTGAGAGGACGGCGGGAGTAATCCTGCCTCCTACTCGATTTTCTAAGCTGTATACAGAGAGTCTTTCTGCCGCGCCGTATTTCTAGGCGTCCTTACGAGGTTTACCTCTCAGATTTACCAATAGCTGTTTACAGAGAGGCCGTCCCCTTGTGCAATATTACTGCCCGTTCTTACCGGGGGTACCTCTTAAGTTCCACGAAAATAAAAAAGCTTGACAAGAATAGCAGTATAGTGTATATTTGAAACTGGAAATCATTTTCATTAAGGAGATATATGCCAAAAGGTAATTGTCAGGGGCAAGGGTGGTGGCACGGGAAATTCAGGGGCTGCGGATACAGGCTTACTGCTGGTAGGGAGGCTATCCTTGATATTCTGTCTAAATCCGAAGGCCACTTAAGCGCCGAAGATATATATATGAAGATCCATTCAAAGTATCCCAGCGTGGGGTTGACTACTGTTTATCGAACGCTGGAAGTATTATCAAACTTGGGTATGGTATATAAGCTTGATTTTGGAGATGGCCGGGCACGATATGAGTTTGCCGAAGGGCCTAAGGGAGCGCATCATCACCATCACTTGGTTTGTACGCAATGCAACAAGGTGATCGATTATACTGATTTTATTGATGAAGAAGTCGAACTGCTTAATCAGACAGAGCAGGGATTGGGGCAGAAGTATAAGTTTAGAATCACTAATCACCTTATACAGTTTTACGGTGTATGCGAGCAATGTAGCGGTAAAAAGTAATCGCTATATTTTTTACCTATTAATGGAAATGATTTTCAGTAACGGAAAGGAAGGTGGTAATCATGCCAGGTTTTGACGGAACAGGGCCAAGAGGCCAAGGAGCAATGACAGGCGGTGGTAGAGGGTATTGCGCGGTAGAATTAAATAGTACAGGTGTAAGGCCAATGAATGGCCGCGTTTTTTGCGGTAGAGGTAGTGGCCACGGACATAGAAATTGTTTTAACGCTACCGGGCTTTCGGGTTGGATCAGGGCTCAAAGAGGTATGCAGGCATTTGGCGGTTTTGGTTGCTCAATACCAAAGGAAAAATAATAACTAAAGCTTTATTAAGAAAGGAAGGGTGTAAATATGAGAGTCGGCGTTGTGTTGGAAGATGAGAATGGTGTACATGGTAATGTCTGCGCGCATTTTGGGCAGTGTAAGTTTTTCTTTTTAGCGGATATTGATAAAGATAAGAAGAAAATAATCAGTTCGCGCATTGTGCCGAATAACACTGTACATGGCGGTGGCGGGTGTGTTGCAGTGGATGAGATCCTAAAGCATAAGATAACCCATGTTATCGCTGGAGGTATGGGGATGGGCGCTCAGCAAAAATTCGCTCAAGCGGGAGTTCAGGTGTTTGGCTATTCTGGTAATGTGCAAAAAGCGCTGAATGATTTTATGAATAATACTTTGGGTGGCCTTGATGCTTGTAAAGATCATGGTGACGGCGAAGGATGCCATTAAGAAGGAAGGTTTAAATATGAAAATATGTATTACTTCAGAAGGAAAAACTTTGGATTCTAAGGTTGATCCTCGCTTCGGCCGGTGCCAGAATTTTATATTTTTTGATACCGATACCGAAAATTTTGAGGCGCAGGAAAACGCCAACTCTCAGTTTCAGGGAGGAGCAGGTATTCAATCAGGCCAGCTTGTGGTATCCAAAGGAGTTAAGGCAGTTCTTACCGGAAACGTCGGGCCCAACGCGCATCAGGTGTTATTAGCCGCGGGGATCAGCATATTTACCGGAGTTTCCGGAACAGTAAAAGAGGCAATAGAGGGTTATAAAAATGGGAAATATAAACTCGCGGATGCTCCGAACGTAGGATCAAAATTCGGTATGCCGAATAAGTAAGATAGGGTATTTTGAATAAGGAAATACTAAAGAATCATAAAAAATATTTAGAACGAAAAGCGCTATACAAAAGTTTAGGCTACGACGTAGACAAGGAAAGGGATTTTATCTTAGAGCAGGCGAAGCCTCTCTATGGAAGAATTCTTGAAGCCGGAACTGGTAAGGGGCATTTTGCGCTCGCTTTAGCTAAAGCTGGATATCAATTTGTTACTTTTGATATATCAGCGGTTGAGCAGCGTTTCGCAAAACTGAACATCGCTCATTTTGGTTTCGAAAAGCAAGTAGATTTTAGGATCGAAAACGGTGAACGTACTAGTTTTTCCGAAGGCAGTTTTGATACAGTCTTTTCTGTAAACGTCCTCCATCACCTGCGCAATCCTTATCAAGTTTTTGATGAGTTAATTAGGCTGCTTTCGCAAAATGGAAAATTAATCTTAGCGGATTTTACCGAAGAAGGTTTTAAAATTATGGATAAGATTCACGCTCTTGAAGGCAACGCGCATGAAGTGGGTAAAACTAAATTAACAGATACCGAGGCCTATTTAAGGGGGAAATGTTTTTTAGTAAGGAGTATTCAAAGTATATATCAGCAAGTATTAATTGCAAGCAAAGACTTAAACAAAATCAATGATCATTTCAATTGCTAGCGGTAAGGGTGGCACGGGCAAAACTACTGTAGCGGTTAATCTAGCGTTGTCGCTTAAAAATATTCAGCTCGTTGATTGCGATGTGGAAGAGCCCAACGCGCATATATTCTTAAAACCGCGTATTGGCGGTGAAAGAAAGGCGAGTATCGCTGTGCCCGAAATTGATGAAGCAAAATGCACTTATTGTGGTAAGTGCCGCGAGGTTTGTGCTTATCACGCTATCGCGGTATTGCCGGGAAGCGAAGGTAAAAAGAGTAATGTTTTAGTTTTTCCGCATCTTTGCCATGGTTGCGGAGCGTGTAGTTTGCTTTGTCCTCAAGGGGCGATAAAAGAAGTCAACAAGGAAATCGGCGTAATCGAAATTGGTGAGAAAGGCGATATGCAGTTTATTCATGGTCGTCTCAATATCGGTGAGGCAATGTCGCCGTCTTTAATCCGTCAGGTTAAAGAATATATAAATGCCACAAGGACAGTTATCATTGATGCGCCGCCCGGAACATCATGCCCAGTCATTACGGCAGTTAAAGGAAGCGATTTTTGTGTATTGGTAACTGAGCCGACGCCTTTTGGTTTGAACGACCTTATTTTAGCGGTTGAGGTATTGCGAAAATTGCAGATACCATTCGGCGTTGTCATTAATCGTTCTGATATAGGCGATGAAAAAGTAGAGGATTATTGTGGAAATGAGAATATTCCTATTTTAATGAAAATACCTTTTAGTAGAGAAATAGCAGTTAGTTATTCCGAAGGCATACCTATTGTGGAAAAGGATACTTCTTATCAGGATAAATTCATTAATTTATATTTGAATATATGCGGAATAAAAAATGAAGCAAATAGTTGTTATCAGCGGAAAAGGCGGGACAGGTAAAACAGTTGTTACGGGATCGTTTGCCGCTTTGGCTAAGAATAAAGTTATGGTTGACTGTGATGTGGATGCGGCAGACCTGCACCTTTTGTTGCATCCTACGGTTAAAGAGCGCCATGAATTTAGAAGCGGCCAGACCGCGGTTATTGATAAGAAGCTTTGCAGGAAATGCGGGAAATGTGCGTTAGTATGTAGATTTGGGGAAATAAAAACCGATTATACGATTGAGGATTTTTCTTGTGAAGGATGTGCTCTCTGTAGCCAGATATGTCCGCATGGAGCAATTCAAATGGAAGAAAATGTAGCCGGAGAGTGGTTTGTTTCGGATACTCAACATGGCCCTTTTGTCCATGCAAAGCTTGGCATTGCCGAAGAGAATTCCGGTAAGCTTGTGGCAAAAATACGGCAGGTTGCTAAAGAGTTAGCAGAGAAAAGCGGTTTAGACTACGTTATTATTGACGGGCCTCCGGGAATAGGATGTCCGGTAATCGCGTCATTATCAGGCGTTGATTGTGCGTTAATCGTGACTGAACCGACGCTTTCAGGTTTGCATGACGCCCAGCGCGTTTTGGAAGTGGCAAAGCATTTTAATATTCTAGTCAAATTCGTTGTGAATAAGTATGATTTAAATCTAACTATGACGGGCAAGATTGAAGAATTCTGCCGTGAACAGGATGTGCCGGTTATTGGCAAGATCGCTTTTGATATGACGGTTGTTAAAGCTTTGGTTGAAGGCAAAACTATCATCGAATACGCAGAATGTGCTGCTAGCGATGAGGCGAGGAAAATATGGGAGGATCTAGAATGAGAGATAATACGCAAGAAAACTTCTCTAATTATCCTGAAGAGGTTTTAAATTTAATTAAAAACGAGAAATATTATGGCAGGATGAACGATCCTGTAAGCTCTTCTTATTTAAAGGGGCCTTGCGGGGACGCGATGGAGTTTTATCTAGTGATTGAAAAGGATAAAATTACCGAAATTAAATATTATACCGAAGGTTGCCATGCTACAAGGGCCTGCGCGGCTATGGCGGCAAAACTGGCAGAAGGTAAAACTATTAAAGAGGCTCTGTCGATTTCTGCCGGAGAAGTAATTGCGAGGCTTAAGGGCTTACCCGATGATCATCTACATTGTTCGATACTATCGGTAAGCACGCTTTACCGTGCGATAGCGGATTATTTATTGAAGGCATAGATAATGCAAATCAAAGTTATAGCCACAGGTTCAAGCAAGTGGGAGCGGTTCATTCGCAGGTGGGGCGTTTCGTTTTTAATCGGCGAAGATGTGCTTTTTGATACTTTTGGCAATCCGGGAGTGCTTTTAAAGAATATGCGGAAGTTTAATATAGATACCGCTAAGATTAAGCACATTGTATTGTCGCATGACGACTGGGATCATATCTCAGGATTATGGTATCTGATCCCAAATCGGAAAGATATCACAGTCTATTTATGTCCGGGATTTAAACAGGAGATAAAAGATAGGATCGCTTCGTTTAGTGTTAAGGTTGTTGAGGCAGGAGGCGTGACGCAGATCAAAGATGCTATTTATTCTACCGGAGAGCTTTGCGGAGAATCCGATGGAGAAAAGATCTGCGAGCAGTCGGTTGTAGTAAAAACAGCCGAAGGCTTAACGGTTATATGCGGATGTGCGCATCCCGGAATAGTGGATATTGTTCGGCATGTTAAGGAACGTTTTCATAATGATGTTCATTCTTTAATCGGTGGTTTTCATTTAAAAAATAATGATGACGAAACGAATGCACGTATCATAAAAGACCTACGAGAACTCGGTGTTCGCAGGATCGCGCCAATGCACTGCGTGGGTAAGCGTGCGACAAAGATGATGAGTAAAGTATTTGCCAGTGATTTTGTACGAGCCAAAGCAGGGGATAGCATAGAATTATGAACAAGATTGTGATTATTGACGAGGAGCTTTGTATTGGTTGCAGCGCCTGTGTTGAGCTTTGCCCAAAAAAGATTTTGTATATTGATGAGAAAAGCAGAAAATGCAAGGTAACTGATGAGTTGAAATGCGATCGCCTGCGCGGATGTGTAAAGGTTTGTCCGGTTGACGCATTGAAGATCATTTAAACCAGGAGGTTAGGATGAAAATAGGGATTATTATTTCAAGTAACGACACAGAAACCTGTTGGAATGCTTTACGCTATACTAATTTTGCTATTGGCCAGAAAGATGAGATTAGTGTTTTCTTTATGGGTAAGGGCGTAGAATATCAGAAAATTAGCACAGAGAAGTTTAACACCGTTGAACAAGCAGAGAAATTGCTTCAAGCCGGAGGTAAAATTTACGCCTGCGGAACATGTATTAAAAGCAGAGAGCAGGAAGGATCACAGATGTGTCCTATCTCAACGATGAAAGATATGTATGAAATTGTTAAAGAAAGCGATAAAGTGGTGACTTTTTAATGAGGCTACGTTAATCATGATAATAGATTTAACCCAAATACAACCAGGAGAAACTGGCATAGTAAAAGAGATTCAGGGTGGCCGCGGCATCGTAAGAAAATTACAAAGTATGGGGCTAAGGCCGGGGAAGAAAATAACTAAGGTAAGTTCTCATTTCTGGCGTGGCCCCCAGACAGTAGAAGTAGGCAATATACAGATTGCCGTTGGTTTTGGTATGGCCAAAAGAATCTTATTGGAAGTCAAAAGATGAACCCCGCACCTTCTATATATTCAGGGAACTTAAAGAACTGAAGCGTTAGAAGGCATGGGGTATAAAAATAATTATGAATAATAGAGAAGGTGCGGGGTGAAGATAGAAAAGATTTTGTTAATCGGTAATCCCAACGTCGGCAAGAGCGCCATATTTTCTCGGCTTACCGGAGCAAAAGTAATAATTTCTAATTATCCCGGAACAACAGTAGAGTTTACCCAAGGTAAAATGAAGCTTGGCGATGAAACGGTAATGATCATAGATGTGCCGGGAACATATACTTTAGAGCCGACTTGTAAAGCCGAAGACGTGGCTTGCCGGATGGTAAAAGAAGGCGGCTTGGTGATTAATATTATTGATGCCACGAATTTAGAGAGGAATCTTCATTTAACCTTACAACTTTTAGAAAAAGGTATGCCGCTTATTGTAGCTTTGAATATGTGGGATGATACCAAGCACCGGGGGATTTATATTGATATTAAAAAATTAGAAGAAGAGTTAGGAGTGCCGGTAATCCCTACCTGCGCTTTAACCGGAGAGGGCATCAAAGAACTAATCGATCGCTTGCCAGAAACAAAAACGAGAGATTTATCTATCTCTTCCGACAGCCAGAAATGGGAGAGAATAGGTAAAATTATAGAAGAGGTTCAGAGATTAACTCACCGTCACCACACTTTCTTGGAAATACTAGAAGATTTGAGTATTGAGCCACTTACAGGGTTACCGATTGCCTTAGGTATTATATATTGTTCCTTTTGGGTAGTTCGTTTTATTGGGGAAAATCTAATTGGGCATATATTTGAGCCCTTGTTCACAAAGTTATGGTTGCCTTTGTTGATGAAATTAAGCACATTTTTAGTTGAGGGAAGTTTTTTACACCATATCCTTATCGGTAATTTTATAGAAGGTAAAATAAATTTTGGCCAGTCTTTTGGGCTTTTAACCACAGGCCTCTATGTTCCTATTGCTATGGTTCTGCCTTATATATTTAGTTTTTATCTTATATTAGGGTTTTTGGAAGATTTAGGATACCTTCCTCGTTTGGCAGTTTTGGCAGATAATTTTATGCATCATTTGGGCTTACACGGATACGCGATAATTCCTTTTGTCTTAGGTTTAGGCTGTAAAGTTCCGGGTATCTTAGCTACTCGGCTCTTAGAGGAAAGGCGCGAGAAATTTATCGCTATCACTTTAATGGCAGTTGGTATTCCCTGTATGGCGCAAATTGCCATGATTGTAGGGCTGGTAGGGCAAAGAGGCGCAAAGTATGTAGCCATCATATTCTTTGTTCTTTTTCTACTCTTAATAATTAAGGGTTTGGTTTTAAATAGAGTTTTAAAGGGAGCAAGCCCTGAAATATTAGTGGAAATTCCTCCTTACAGGATCCCGCAGTTTACCGCTGTGATTAAAAAACTTTGGATGCGTTTATCCGGTTTTTTAAAGGAAGCGTTGCCTTTGGTGCTTTTAGGCGTACTTTTTGTTAATATACTCTATACTCTAAAGATTATAGATTTCTTTGCTTATCTCTTTACTCCGGTTTTAACCGGTTTATGGGGGCTTCCTAAAGAAGCTATACCTGCTTTAATAGTTGGTTTTTTAAGAAAAGATGTCGCTGTGGGTATGCTTGGGCCGCTTAATTTGACTACTAAACAACTAGTAATCGGTTCTACGATTTTGGCAATATATTTCCCTTGTATAGCTGCATTTGTAGTATTATTCCGTGAATTGGGAATAAAAGATATGTTAAAGTCAGCTTTGATTATGATAATTGTGGCAATATCTGTAGGAGTAATGCTTAATCTAATTTTATAACAATCTAAATTCGGACAATCAATAAAATTATTAGCTGAATTATGACAAAAAGAATTATTTTTATATGTGTGCTAGCATGTTTTTTGGGCTCAATTACTTATTTTTCTTACACTAGGTATCAAATTTTCAAAAAAGCAGAAGAGAAGCGGGTTTTATTTGAAAAAAGAAAGGCCGCATGGGATAACCTAAAAATTGCGGTCAAAAATAGAATCGAGGCTTTCGGCAATCACTCCAGCGTTGTTATTAAAGATTTAGATCTGGGTTGGGAAATCGATTATAACAAGGACAAATTGGTTCCTTCGGCGAGCTTGGTTAAAATCCCCATTATGCTTTCTTGTTTCTACGCGGCAGAAGAAAAAAAGATCGGCTTGAAAGATACTATATATCTTAAAGCTTCCGAAAAAGTGGAAGGATCAAAAGCATTAGGCGAGAAGCCGGCAGGCTCTGTTTTTACAGTAGAAGAATTGATTGAGCCGATGATTACGCAGAGTGACAATACCGCAACTAACCTGCTTATAGATTACCTGGGTTTCGATACACTGGATGCGTATTTTAAGAAAATAGGTTTAAAAAATACTAATTTAGCGCGTAAGATGTTGGATTTTAAGGAAAGGAAAGAGGGTGTAGAGAATTATACGACTGCCGAAGATATGGCTTTTGTCTTGGAGGAACTTTATCGTAGTAATTTCATGAATAAAGAAGTATCTAAGCAATGCCTTCTATTGCTGGGGCAACAGAAAATCAATGACCGTATTCCCAGAAAGCTTCCCAAAGAAGGGACATTTATTGCTCATAAGACAGGCTTAGAAAGGCATGTTTGTCATGATGTAGGAATAGTATATACTCCAAAAGGTAATTTTCTGATTTGTGTTTTAATTAAGCATGGAAATAAGGTTGCGGAGCCCGCAAAAAAACTTATTTCAAATATAGCATTGCTCACTTATAATTATTTCCAGAGCCTTAATTAAGCGGTATAGAGAGAGGGCGCCCTTTTGTTAATAGGGGCCAGTTAGAAATTTATAGCTTAAAAAAGAGAAAGTATGCTTAGGCATTGTATTCCCGCATTTATTTTATCAATTTTCTTTACGATCTGTTCTTTTGTTTCTGTTGGCACTGCTGCCAGTGAGGCTAAAGATATCAAAATAGTCGCTTCATTCTATCCGATGTATATCATGGCGAAGAATGTAGTAAAAGATGTTCCCGGCGTTTCAGTCCAGAACCTTACGCCTCCATTAACCGGTTGTTTGCATGACTACACGGTTACAACCAACGATATGAAGAAACTTGCTGATGCGCAGGTCTTTGTGGCTAATGGCGCGGGAATGGAATCTTTCTTAGATAAAATTGTAGCTGGGCATCCTAATATAAAAATAATACAGTTAGCCGGTGGTATACCTCTTATTAAAGGAGAGGGTAACGAAGGCGATAACCCGCATCTCTGGGTAAGTATTCCCAATGCGATAATCCAGGTAAAGAATTTAGGTAGGGCAATGGGAGAGCTTGATCCTATCCATAAAGAACTCTATGTGAAGAATACGGCTAATTATGTTGCAAAACTTGAAACACTACGTCAGAAGATGCACTCTGAGTTAGCTCCTTATAAGGGCAATTCGATTATAACGTTTCATGAAGCATTCCCTTATTTTGCCCAGGAATTTGACTTAAAGATTGCTGCTGTAGTCGAGAGAGAGCCGGGGAGCGAACCCAGCGCGCAAGAACTGGCCTATACCATTGAGCTTGTTAAAAAAAATAGAGTTTTGGCATTGTTTAGTGAACCACAATATTCAGCATCTGCGGCAGGGACTATAGCCAGAGAAACAGGCGCTAAAGTTTATGTGCTTGATCCTGCGGTAACTGGTCCGGATGATTATGACGCCTATATTAATATAATGGAGAATAATCTTAAAGTTTTAAAACAAGCTTTTGAAGAGCTAAACTAATGGGGCAGTAAGCATTTTAATGGAAACCTGTGAACATTGCTGTACGAAGATTGATAATTTAACAGTCAAATTTGGCGATAATGCCATACTTGATAATGTTAATTTGCATGTTAACTGCGGTGAGGTTATCGGTGTAGTCGGCCCGAATGGTGCCGGGAAAACCACCTTGTTACGTACGATTCTTGGCGAGATACATTATCAAGGAAGAATAAGATTTCAGATAGAGGGTAGTGTATCTAAAAGGCCGAAAATAGGCTATGTTCCGCAAAAGCTGCAATTTGACCTTAGTTCTCCTATTAGCGTAGCAGATATAGTAGCTTCGGCAATAAGCAGCCATCCTGTCTGGATTGGAATTAATCATGATTTATTAGAAAAAGTAAAAAGTGTTTTGTCTTTGTTTTCAGCAGAACACTTACTAAAAAGAAGAATCGGAGAGCTGTCGGGTGGAGAACTGCAGCGGGTTCTTTTGGCTATTGCGATGACCCCCGAGCCGGATCTGTTGCTTCTAGATGAGCCGGCTAGCGGGGTAGATGTCAAAGGGTTATCCCTTTTTTACCAAATCGTAGATGATTTAAGAAAGAAACATGATATCGCAGTAATCCTAGTTACTCACGATCTAGCAGGTGTGTCATGTTATGTTGATCGGCTTATACTTCTTAATCGTTCAGTAATCGCAGAGGGAGAGCCAAAAGCAGTGCTTTCAAATGAAAAGCTAGTGAAGACATTCGGCCCAAGCTTATGGAATATTTCTTGCCTTCCAAATTTGGCAGGAAAAGAGGATA
Source organism: Candidatus Omnitrophota bacterium (assembly GCA_026387315.1). Lineage (GTDB taxonomy): Bacteria > Omnitrophota > Gorgyraeia > Gygaellales > Profunditerraquicolaceae > UBA6249. The sequence continues at coordinate 5,418 of JAPLLY010000029.1, read as the reverse complement.
ACAAAAATGACAATCATTGAAGCCTGGTATAAATTACTAGGCATTTTTCCTTTTAGCTGGACGCATTATAATTTCATGAATAATGCGCTTTTAGCGGTTTTGCTGGTTACTCCTTTGTTTGCGCTTTTGGGAACAGTTGTGGTTAGTAACCGCATGGTTTTCTTCACTGATGTATTAGGCCATTCCGCTCTTACGGGAATTGCCATAGGCGTGCTTTTAGGTTTTCATGACCCGACACTGCCCATGATTATCTTAGCGGTGGTTTTAGCTGTTAGTATAAATCTTCTAAAAAACATTACCAAGTCTTCCGTAGATACTGTTTTGGGTGTTTTTATGGCGTTTCTCGTTGCTTTGGGAATTGTTATTTTAAGCAGGCAGGGAGGATTTGTTAAATATACGAGTTATTTAATCGGAGATATTCTCGCAGTTACACCCAAACAAATTGCCTGGTTTTTTCTGATAGCACTAGTTGTTTTAATTTATTGGTATATAGCCAGCAACGCTATGATACTAACCAGCGTTAACCCATCTTTGGCGCGCAGCCGCAGGGTTAACACATTTATTATAGAGACAAGCTTTACAATACTCCTTGCGATTGTAGTGATTGTCTCAATACGGCTGGTAGGAATTTTAATCATAAATTCGCTATTGGTTTTACCTGCAGCTGCTAGCCGTAACTTTACACGTAATATGCATTCATATACTCAAGGAGCAGTAATTATAAGCGTTTTTTCCGGTATTGTGGGATTAATCGTGTCGTATTATTGGGGAACAGCATCAGGGGCAACAATTGTTCTTTTTGCCTCTGGATGTTATGGCATATCAGCGTTACTGGGCAGGCATTTAAACAAATGACGAATACACTTCAAGCAATTATAACTAAGTCGCCTCTTATAGTGATATTCATTGTGTTTTGGGCTGGGTTCATTGCATCCTTGAGTTCTTGCACTATAATTAGGATTCCTATTGTTTTCGGTTACGTTTCAGGAGCATCCCACCATACCAAAAGGAGATCTTTTTTATCAGCTCTTTGTTTAGCCTTGGGGTTAATTACCAGTTATACATTCTTGGGAATAGCTTTAATTTTACTTAAGAATCTAGCATTTAGTTTAGTATTTATAAGCAGGTATCTATATATATTCTTAGGGGTTGTCTTACTTACCTTTGGGATTTTTTATGCAGGGTTGATTAAGATTGGCAAGTCATACCATGCGCATTGTGAAACGAATACTAGATTGAAGAAAAGAAGTTTTATAGGTTCATTTTTATTCGGCGTTATGTTTGCTTTTCTGGAGATGCCGGCTTGTCCTTGCTGCGCTTCCGTCCTTTTTGTGATTGCAAGTATAGTCGGATTCTGGAATTCGTGGATTTATTCCATTATTATATTCTTAAGTTTTGCAATCGGCCAAAGCATGCCGATATTATTGATTGGTTCATCTGCGACTCTGGTAAAACATTTAGCTCCAAAGGTCGAAAGAATAGAAGAATATACTCAATTTGTGGCAGGTAACATTCTTATAGCAATTGCATTATTTTTCTTTATTCTGGCATAAGGGATTACTTTATGGAAAAATACGAATCTTGTAGCTGTAGTAATTTACATGATCATAATAGGTGGCCAAGTATTGTCTTGAGATGGGCGCTTAGCCTAGTTTTTATCTCCTTGAGTTTTTTCGTCATGCGTCCCTTCATAGTGAAACAGTTACTATCCAGGGCATCTTCGTATATGACGTGTGAACTGTTCAATGATGCGATAAGGAGCTATGAGAAGGCGGTATTTATTGATAAAAATAACGTTATGGCATGGGATATGCTTGGATATGGCTATAAAAGCAATGGCGATTTGGGAAAGTCTATATCCGCTTATCAGCAGGCTATGAAAGCCGATCCTAAAGATAAGAGCGCAAACTTTAGCCTGGGAGTAATCCTGGCATCTGAAAAGAAATATAAGGAGGCGGTACCGTATTTCGAGCAAATTATAGCATTCGGACCGGATGAGAAGGGCCAGGCGATAGATATTGTTTCTTATCATAAGTCATCATTGAGATTACTTGCGAACTGCTATGGAGCCTTAAAAGAATTTAAAAAGAGGGATTTAGTTCTAGAAGAACTGCACAAGTATTATCCCGAGGATAATGTGATATTTGATGAAGCAAAACCTAGGAGATTGTTTAAGCAATGAGAAAGCTCGGTACCATCTTAAAATATACATTTGTTTTAATAGTAATATTGTTATTTGTAATGAAAAAGCCAAATCAAAATCAGTCGTTTCATTCTGTACGATTTACAAATGATGCCCTTGCCAGCCAATCAGAAAATAAAGAAGATAAACAGGTGTATAATTTAGACATAAGAGACCTTGAGAAAGTCCAAAGCCAGGCCACTAAAGAAGGGGATGATATAAAAGGTTTTCCAATTGATATTCTTCATTTATATGGTAAGAAAGTAAAATTAACAGGCTACCTTTTGATACCTTATGATGCGTATCTTTCAGGAGATTCACTGGATAATTTTGGCTTAGGTAAAAATCCCTATGGATGCCCGTGTTGTAACTGGGGTTCCAGCCCGCCACCTACAATATTTAACGTAGTGTTTGTTACCATGAAAACAGGGGAGAAACTAAAACCTCCATTTACTCCTCTTATAGAAGTCACAGGTACATTCTACGCGCATCAGGAATATTTCACTGATGAAAAAGGGAAGAAGAAGCTCGCAGGCCTATTTTTTATACAAGACGCAGAGGCTAAGAACAAGAAAAAATTGTTTTGATAAATTGATCCGTGCTCTATTGAATGTTGCACAAATATAATTTGACAAACTATATATTGGTGTTACAATTATTACATTCGTAATACAAGGAGAAGATAGATGTCTTCAATAGCAAGATTCGGGGTTTCTTTAGATAAGGGGCTTTTGGAAAAATTCGATAAACTAATCGCATCCAAAAGCTATACCAATCGTTCAGAGGCATTTCGGGATTTAATTCGCCAGGAGTTAATCCAGAAACAATGGCAGAGTGGACAGGAGGTTGCCGGAGCGATTATCCTTATTTACGATTATCATAAGAGAGAGTTGGTTAATAAACTTATGGATATCCAGCATGAATTTGGCGATATAATTATTTCTTCCCAGCATGTGCATCTAGATCATCACAATTGCCTGGAGATTATTGCGGTTAAAGGTTCGCCCAAAGAAGCTCAAAAGTTAGCCGATAGCTTAAAGTCGGTAAAGGGGGTCAAGCATGGGACGCTAAGTATGTCAACCACCGGCAAAGAGATTGAATAACCGGTATTATTTTTTTGTCCATTAGTATCACGAATATAATATTAATAGCACGAAGGAGGATAAAAATGCTACGCAGAATTTTGGTTTTATTGTCAATGGGGTTTATCATGCTTTCTTTAAATACAACCGTTACCGCAGAAGAGGTTCCTGGATTCGCAGCCCAGGAAGAGTGGTCACCTCCTTCCGCAGGCCCAATTACAACTTGGACTGCGCCTCTATGCGGTAAAGGTAAATTCGTTGTTCAGCCTTTCTTTTTCTATAATAGGACAAGAGGAGAATTTGATTCAGAGGGAAAATATCGCGGTGGTGATACGGAGCACCAATATCAAGAGCAGCTTTTCATGCAATACGGTATTACAGACAAGTTAGAAGTTGATGGTCAGGTAGTTTATCAGGAGAATTATGTAAAGCAGGATGGTGTTAGTGCGCATGCGCAAGGTTTTGGCGACAGTTATCTTTTTTTGCGTTATTGTGCTCTTGAAGAAAAAGGATGGTTACCGCATATAACTGGCTTAATTCAGTTAAAGATGCCTACAGGAAAATCCGAACATTTGGACTCGGAAAAAATGGAAGCCGATTCCATGGGTACTGGTTCCTGGGATCCCGGGTTCGGCATAACTTTGACCAAGAAGTTTAAGCCATTCATGCTCCATGCTGATGCTGTTTATAGTTTTCCACAGGGAGGAACGAGTATTGATGAGGTTAAGACACGTTATGCTAGCTATATTAATTATGATTTTGGAGTGGAATATTTCCTTCCGGAGGGCTTTAACCTTTTGCTTGAAGTGAATAATTTTTTACAAGGGGATATCTGGCAGGATGGGGCCAGGGTTCCTTCTTCGGATACAAGGTATCTAACGGTTTGTCCGGGTATAGGCTGGTCAAATGATAAGGTTCAATTCTTATTAGCTTACCAGAGGACGTTGTGGGGCATTAACGCAGATGCTAACGATTCAGTGATTTTAACCGGAGTTTATACTTTTTAAGAGAGGAGGGGAAAATGTGGCTAGTAACAACTTCTATCGCGGCAGCGGGTGCAACTTTAGGTAAGTTTGTTATACCCAAAGATTACAAGTTAGGTTTTCTAGCTTTAATGCTTTGGGGGGCGGCGGCAATGATTCTTGTCGATCATATCCTAGGATATAAGGGAGGAGCATTCTTGGAGAAGACAACTGATGGGATGATTGCTAATAGCGTTGTGTTAGGAATAGTGATGTTAGTGCCTGTGTTTGTCATTTTGGGGATTTCATTATTAATCTCGAATTTAAAAAGGAGGTAAAAATGGCTTGTTTTCTTGTTCCAACGGCTGCGGCAATAGTAACAACTGCCGTAGGAAAAAAGGCAAGTGAGAAATACCATTTCAATTGGTTAAATTCAATGTTGTGGGGTGGAGTGGCAATGTTGGCGATTGAACATGTTTCCCACGGTGAATTTGTTCCTTATCCACCATTCTTGACCGCTGGCCTCCCTGAAGTTTGGCCGGAAATGATGAGAGTGGGTGTTCCGATGACTCTGGCTATTGTTTTAATGTGGGGAGCAATGGTAGCAGTAGCCGCAATAGCGAGTAAAAGAGTAAAGTATTTGGGAGTGTAATTAGATCTGCAAAAAGAGACCTTGCTTTTGAATTTATTCGAAGCAAGGTCTCTTATTATGTTTACTTAAATTTAGAAATAGCTGTAAGCGGAGAGGTCTTCCCCTTGTACAGTATTACTGCCCGTCCTTACCGGGGACACCTCTCAAATTTACCAATAGCTGTAAACAGAGAGGTCTTCCCCTTGTGCGATATTACTGCCCGTCCTCACGCGGTTCTCCTCATTTTTAATAAAAAGATTTAGTTGACAGAGAGTTAGTTATTATTGTATACTATATGTATATTACATATAGATGTTATAAAACCAGGAGGCGATTGTTATGTTTGAAGGCAGCCCGTTAGCAAAGAAATATAAGATAAAGAAATGTGAATGCCCCAGCGGGAAGATGACGCGATTTGTTGAGCCGTGCCTATTGTTTTTTCTTTCCCAAGGGGCTTCTTACGGATATGAATTAATGGCTAAGCTGGATAGCTTCGGTTTCCCAAAAGCCAATCCCGATCCGGCAATGGTCTATAGGACGCTTAGGTATTTAGAAAAAGAG
>JAPLLY010000051.1 GCA_026387315.1 Candidatus Omnitrophota bacterium | reverse complement strand
GCGGGGGGAGGGTTAGGGAGGGGGGTTCCATTGCTGGAGAATTAATCCCATGCGCCGGGAAATTAAGGTTTTGCTTTTTGATCTGGGCAGGGTTCTGGTGGATTTTGACCATTCTAGATCAGCGGAAAGGATAGCGGTTTTTTGTTCCAAGGCCCCGCGCCAGATCTATGATCTTTTTTTTGAATCCGGCGCGACTATTGACTTTGAGTCCGGAAAAATAACACCGGAGGATTTTTATCTTCAGGTTAAACAGATGCTGGATCTGAAGCTTAGTTATGATTCGTTTGAGCCGATTTGGAATGAAATATTTTTCTTAAGCGCTAAGAATCGCTCGGTTTTTGGCTTAGTGAATAACTTGCGCGCTAATTATAAAACAGCCCTGCTTTCTAATATCAACATTTTGCATTACGAGTATCTCAAGAAAAATTTTCCGGTATTTGGAGTTTTTGACAGGATTTTTCTTTCTTTTCAGATGGGTTTAATTAAGCCGGATAAAGAAATCTATAATTTGGTTATCCGGGACCTCGGAGTCAGCCCGCAAGAAATATTTTATACTGATGACCGGCCGGAATTAGTCCAAAGCGCCAAATCCTTAGGCATCCAAGGTTATGTTTTTACTAATTTTGGCCAATTAATCAATGATCTTAAGGACAACGGAATTATTCCTTGGCCGCGGTGTGTCAATGACAGCTTTTAGTTTTATAAAATACAGCGCCTTAGCCCTCAAGAACTAAATCCTCCGACGATAAAATCATAAACACGTTTTACGCGTTTAAGCAAAAAATACTTGACAATGCCAATAGATTGTGGTAAAAAAAGAACATAGCTGTTATATTTTGGCTAAATTTAACGGAGGTTTATAACTAAGTTGGAAAAAATTGGATAGATACCTAAGGGCTCAAAACTAAAGAAATTGAAACTGAGCCCTTATTTTTTTAAAACAAGGGGACGGTTCTCTTAAGAGAACCGTCCCCGGGATTCTAAAAAATAACAGAACCGTCTCTAGATTTACGAGTGTAAAATTATGAAAACTGTCGGATTAACTTACGATTTAAAGACTGATTATAAATTTAAAGAAGGGGATCCGCTGGATGCCAACGCGGAATTTGATTCTTTGTCGACCATTGATATTATCGCTGAGGCGATTGCCGCCAACGGTTTTAAAGTCAAAAAGATCGGTAATGCCGCTAATTTGCTGGAAAAAATCGATCACTTGGAGGTGGATATTGTTTTTAATATTTCCGAGGGCATAAGCGGAAGAAACCGGGAATCTCAAGTGCCCATTTTACTGGAAATGGCCGGAGTTCCTTTTGTGGGAGCGGATGCTTTAACTTTAGGGCTTACTTTGGATAAGGTGATGGCCAAGAAAATTTTTATTGCCGAAGGAATTCCCACCCCTAAATTTTTTGAAGTTAGTTCCGTTCAAAGCTTGATTAATCAGGATCACTGCGCGTTTCCTTTAATTGTTAAGCCGCGTTTCGAAGGCTCCTCCAAGGGGTTAAGCGAAAGTTCGCGCGTGGAAAACCTGGATGAACTTACCAAGCAAGTGGATTTTATCGTTAAAACCTATAAGCAGCCCGCCCTGGTTGAAGAATTTATCTGCGGGCAGGAATTTACCGTGGCGATCGTCGGCAATGAAAATCCCGAAGTGATGCCGGTAGTGCAGATTAAAATAGACGGAAAATTAAAATTAAATGATAAATTTTACACCTTCGCGCGGATTACTTCCGACCGTTTAGAGTATATCTGCCCGGCCAAGATCGCCGGCGACCTGAAGAAAAAGCTGGATGATCTGGCTTTAAAGGTTTACCGCGCCGTAGAGTGCCGGGATTTTGGCCGAGTCGATTTTCGAGTTGACAATAACGGCAATCCGTATGTCTTAGAGATAAATCCCCTGCCTTCTTTATCTACGGAGGATGTTTTTATGCTTTTGGCTAAAAATATCGGTATTACCTATGAACAAATGGTGGGTAAGATTTTAAATAGCGCTATGGTCAGGAATAAATTAGACGGAGGCTTGTAACAGAATGCGTGTTGTCTTGACTTATAATTTAAAAAAGAAAGACCCCTTAAAGCCGGCGGATTATTTTTCTGAATGCGATTCCCAGGAGACGATTAATTCCGTGGTCGCGGCGCTTAAAACTAAAGGCCACCGCGTTGAGGCCATCGACGTGGAATATCCGGCGCTGTTCTCCTATTTTAAAAAGAACCAGGTGGATATGGTGTTTAATATTGCCGAAGGAAAACACGGTCGTTTTCGCGAAAGCGAAGTTCCGGCGGTGTTGGATTATTTAAATATTCCTTATACCGGTTCAGATACTTTTTCTTTAGCTTTGGCGTTAAACAAAACATTGACCAAAAAAATACTTAAGGCGGATAATATTCCTACTCCTAATTTTCAACTTTTTGTCAAAGGTTTTGAGGTATTGAATCCGGATTTAAGATTCCCGCTCATTGTTAAGCCTAATTGCGAAGGGTCAGCCAAAGGCATTAATAAAACAAATGTCGTGCATAACGGGCAGGACCTGGCGGTCAAGGTTAAGGAGTGTATTCATATCTACCGGCAGGAGGCTCTGGTTGAGGAGTTTATCGAGGGTAAAGAGCTGACGGTAGGTATCCTGGAAAATGGGAAAACACATGTGTTACCAATCCTAGAAATTGACTTTTCTAATTGTAAAAAAAGCGGAGAGTACTTTTATTCCTGGAAGATGAAAGAATTTCAGGGCAATCGGGAATTAGGATTAGTTCCGGAGTTTTATTGCCCGGCCAGGCTGGATAAAGATATCCAAGAAAAAGTTAAGGATGTTGCCTTGCGCACGCACCGGGCCGTGGGTTGTTTGGATATTTCGCGCACGGATATCCGTTTGGATAAATTTAATGTGCCTTATGTTTTGGAGATCAATCCCCTGCCGGGGCTAGACCCCAAAGAATCTAATTTTCCGATCATGGCTTATGCCGCCGGGATGAAATACGAAGATCTTATTGAGGCTATCCTCATCAGCGCCTCGGAAAGGAAAAGGCTGAATTGATAAACCCCGCAAGCTTAGAAAATCAAAAACCACAAATTGAAACTCCGGTTATCTACCGGCCCGTAAAACGCGCGCGTGATTATCAACAGATTTCTCTTTATAAAGATGTTAATCCTTTGGATTGGGAAGATTGGCATTGGCAGCTCAAGCACAGAATTTGCACCAAAGAAGAATTAGTCCAGATTATTAAGCTTACGCCGGAAGAGGAAAAGGGAATTGATAAAGCCAAGGGCCGCTTAGCCATGGCGATTACTCCTTATTGGGCAAGCCAGATTGACGCGGAAGATCCAAATTGCCCGATCCGGAGGCAATCCGTTCCGGTAAATGATGAATTTTCTGTTTCTCCCCATGAAATGGCTGACCCTTGCGCTGAAGACCGGGATTCTCCCGCGCCGCATTTGGTGCACCGTTATCCGGATAGAGTCTTATTATTAGCCACAGACCATTGCGCGATGTATTGCCGGCATTGTACCCGCCGGCGTTTAGTCGGGGATCACGAAGAAAAAGGCCTTAATCCCGAAACTAAATTTGACGCGGCCATAGAGTATATTAAAGCCAACCGCAAGATCCGGGATGTGTTAATTTCCGGAGGCGACCCGCTGACATTAGAAGATGAAGTATTAGAATCTTTAATTTCAAAAATCCGCGCGATATCCCATATTGAATTACTAAGGATTGGCACGCGCATCCCGGTATCTTTGCCGCAGCGGATTACCGAAAAGTTAGTTTTGATGCTTAAAAAATATTCACCGATCTGGATGAGCATTCATTTTAATCATCCTAAAGAGATCACTAAGCGTTGTAAAAATGCTTGTGATCTGCTTGCTGAAAGCGGTATACCTTTAGGCAGCCAATCCGTGCTGCTGAAGGGGATTAACGACCGGCCGTTTATTATGAAACGCCTGGTGCATGACCTTTTGCAGATCAGGGTAAGGCCGTATTATATTTATCAGTGCGATCCGGTCAGGGGCACGCAGCATTTTCGTACTCCGGTAGCCACCGGAATAAATATTATCGAAAAATTACGCGGGCATACCTCCGGTTACGCTGTTCCGACCTATGTCATCGACGGCCCGGGAGGCGGCGGGAAGATCCCGGTGGGGCCAAATTATATTCTTTCTCAGGCCAAGGGTAAATATGTATTGCGTAATTACAAGGGTAAGATTTATACCTACCTGGAATAAAAACAAGGGGACGGTTCTCTTTTTTATAATATAAAAAAGAGAACCGTCCCCTAGATTCTAAGAAAGAAGGCATCAGATGAACCCCGCACCTTTTGAATATTCAACTATTAAAGCCATACGGTTTGAGAAATTAAATAAGAAAGAAGGTGCGGGGTGAAAATAAGCGCGTTTGCGATTAGCGAAATTACTTTGGGTAAGCATAATGTTAAAGAAACCAGGCTTGACCAGGTTGATAAATTAGTTAAGGCTAAGAAGAAAACTTACCCGCAGGTAGAATTAATTGCCGGAGAGTTAGCGCAAGATGCGGATGTAATTATCTTGCCTCAAGATGCTAAAATGGATTTAATTCTTAAGGATTTAGAGTTCATGGAAACCCGCCTAGCTAAAAACCCGCTGGAGCAGGAAAGAATAGTTTTAGATAAGATGAAAGCGGCTTTAGAAAAAGAAGAATTTATTTCAACCCTAGGGTTGACGGCTGCTGAGCGTGAGATTATTTCCGGTTACGGCTTATTTACCCTTAAACCGGTAGTGGTAATTAAAAAAGAAGAATTAGATGATCCGGGCACGCTTTTGGCTAGGGTATTAGCGGAAAGTAAATATATCTGTTTTTTAACCGTGGGAGACAAAGAAAATCGCGCTTGGTTAATTAAACAAGGAACTTGCGCTTGGGAAGCGGCCGGGGCAATTCATTCTGATATTCAACAAGGTTTTATTCGAGCGGAGATTATTAGTTTTACTGATTTTATAGCTTGTGGTGGAGAAACTCAAAGCAAACAAGCCGGCAAGATGCGCCTGGAACAAAAAGATTATATTATGCAAGACGCGGATTTAGTTAATTTTAGATTCAATAAGTAACCCAAACGTAGACCTACGCGGTCTACATTTATGTAGACCGCGTAGGTCTACGTAGGTTCAATGATTAAAATTAAGCGGGCGTTAATCAGTTTATCGGATAAAACCGGTATTGTGGAGTTAGCCGAAGAATTAAGGAATTTTGGCGTGGAGATTATTTCTACGGGTGGCACGGCAAAATTTCTGCGTGAAAATAACATCGCGGTAACTGAAATTTCCGCGTACACGGGGTTCCCCGAGATGCTCGATGGCCGGGTAAAAACCCTGCATCCGGCGATTCACGCCGGCCTGCTTGCCCGGCGCGATAACCCTTTGCATCTGCAAAAATTAATTGAACATAACATCGGGTTGATTGACCTGCTCGTAGTTAATTTATATCCTTTTGAGAAAATCATCCGCAAATCGCCTGTAGACATCGCCGAAGCTATTGAAAATATTGATATCGGCGGGCCGGCGATGCTGCGCTCGGCGGCTAAGAATTATCAGTCTGTAGCGGTAATTTGTAACCCGCGGCGTTATTCCGGAGTAATTGCCCAATTAAAGAAAAATAACGGCTGCCTGAGCGAAGACTTAACGCGGCAATTAGGTATTGAAGTTTATGGTTATACCAGCAAATATGACGCGGCGATTTATAATTATTTGAGCGGGCATTTTAAAACCAACCCGCCAGCCGAGGATTTTCCTCAGGAGCTGGTTTTAGCTTTTGAAAAGATTCAGGGCCTGCGTTATGGGGAAAACCCGCATCAAAAAGCCGCTTTCTATAAAGAAAGAGGCGCCTGTGCGGGTTTGATTAATTTTAAGCAGTTACAAGGAAAAGAACTTTCTTTTAACAATATCCTTGATCTTAATTCCGCGGTGGAGTTAGCTAAAGAGTTCCAAAATCCAGCGGCGGTGATGGTTAAACATAATAATCCCTGCGGCGTTGCCGAAGATCAAGAGTTAAGTAAGGCCTATTTAAATGCCTGGAAAGCCGATAAACTCTCGGCATTTGGCGGCATTGTAGCATTAAACAGGAAGATGGATCCCAAGACGGCCAAGCTTATAATTAAAAGCGGATTTTTGGAATGTATTATTGCCGCGGGTTTTGATCAAGAAGCTCAAGATCTATTTAAAGAAAAGAAAAATTTACGCCTGCTCCAGTTGAATGATTGGGGTGTGGTTAGCGACCTGCAGATGAAGCGGGTTTCTGGCGGCATGCTTTTAGAAACTAATGACTCACTTACTCTGGATATCAATAATCTTAAAGTGGTGACTAAGAAAAAACCCAGCCAGGCTCAAATGCAAAGCTTGATTTTTGCCTGGAAGGTAGCCAAGCACGTAAAATCCAACGCGATTGTTTTAGCTGCTGGGACTAAAACCGTGGGTATTGGCGCCGGGCAAATGTCCCGCGTAGATTCGGTAATCATTGCCAAAACCAAATCTTCTCAACTTAGCCGGGGATGCTGTTTGGCTTCCGATGCCTTTTTCCCCAAAGCTGATGCCATATCCTGGGCGCGTAAAGCAGGCGCTAAGGCAATTATTCAGCCTGGAGGCTCTATCGCTGATCAGGAGATTATTGCTGCTTGCGATAAATATAAGCTGGCCATGGTTTTTACAGGTATCAGGCATTTTAAGCATTAAAAACACGGGGACGGTTCTATTTTTTTCAAGCTGTCATCCCCGCGGGGATTAGATTCCCGTTTACCTGTGTAGACCTACGCGGTCTACATATATGTAGACCGCGTAGGTCTACGTGGTTCGCGGGAATGACGATAGCAAGAAAAAATAGAACCGTCCCCTGGATTTATAAAAGATGACCTACCCGGAAGCAATAAGCTATCTAAATTCTTTTACTGACTACGAAAAACACACACAATATTCCTATAAAAAAGATTTAAAATTAGCGCGTATCCGAGGTTTCCTGGCGATTATCGGTAATCCCCAAAAGTTCCTGCGGATTATTCATATTGCCGGAACCAAGGGCAAGGGTTCAACTTGCGCCTTGGTTGCTTATATCCTTAAGGCGGCAGGTTTTAGCGTCGGGCTCTATACCTCGCCCCATTTGAATGATTTTAGGGAAAGAATCCGGATTCTTTTGCCTTTTGTTGGCAACCGCAGGAGGATGGCCAAAGATTTTGAAGGCATGATTTCTAAAAAGGAATTATCCGCCCTAGTTAAAGAATTAAAGCCGTTGATTAATAAATATAATCGTTATTCAAAATATGGCCAGCTTTCGTTCTTTGAGGTCTATACCGCCTTAGCTTTTTTGTATTTTAAGCGCCAGCAAATTGATTTTGCTGTTTTAGAAACTGGTATGGGCGGCAGGCTGGACGCGACTAATGTTGCCAAATCTCTGGTTTGCGGGATTACCCCGCTTAGTTTTGAGCATACGCAGAAATTAGGCAATACTTTGGCCAAGATTGCCGCTGAGAAAGCGGGGATTATTAAGCATAATGGCGCAATCGTAATTTCGGCTTGGCAGGCTAAGGAAGCGCGAGAAATAATCCATAATCGATGTAAGAAATTTCAAGCCAGGCTTTATGAAGTAGGCAGACAGATAAAATATTCTCAGTCTAAAAGAGGCCTGGTGATTAAAGGTTTGAAAAATGATTACAAAAATTTACATCTTGACCTCCTGGGGGCGCATCAGGCAGCGAACGCGGCTTTGGCGGTTGGCCTGGTTGAGGCCTTAAGTTTCTATGGTTTTAATATTCAGGCCTCTGCTATACGCCAGGGGCTTGATAATGCCGTCTGGCCGGGAAGATGTGAACTGGCCCAAAGAAATCCTCTAATTATTTTAGATGGCGCGCAGAATCTGGCTTCCGCGCGGGTTTTAAGGAGCGCAGTAGAAGATAATTTTCAATATCGAAAACTTATTTTAGTTTTGGGAATTTCAGATGATAAAGATATTGCCGGAATATGCAAAACACTTAGCCCTTTGGCCGATGAGGTTATTCTTACCCGTGCCGCGACTTCCCGGGCGGCTGATCCGGCGAAGTTAGCCGGCTATTTTAAGAGAAAACTACTCCTGACGCGAAGCGTAAAAGAAGCTAAACTTTTAGCCAGAAGTTTAGCCGGTAAAAAAGATTTAATTTTAGTCACGGGTTCATTATTCGTGGTGGGAGAATTTAGAGATGTGGGAAGATAACCTGCAAGATACAATTGCCGCGATTTCTACCGCCCTGGGCGAGGGTGGTATTGGCATTGTCCGCCTTAGCGGCAAAGAATCTTTAGCCATTGCTGATAAAATATTTGAGGGCCTGGATAAAAAGAAACCAACGCGTTTTAAGAGCTACTCGATGCATTACGGTAAGATTGTGGATGATCATAAAATTATTGATGAGGTTATTCTTACCGTTATGCGCGGCCCCAAGTCTTATACCCGCCAGGATGTGGTGGAGATAAACTGTCACGGCGGCTGGTTGTCTTTGCGTAAGATTTTAGAGTTAACGCTTAAACACGGCTGCCGTTTAGCCAGCCCGGGTGAGTTTACCCAGCGGGCATTTTTAAATGGAAGGATTGATTTGGCGCAGGCCGAAGCGGTGATTGATATTATTCGCGCCAAAACAGAGTCCGCGCTTAAAATAAGTTTAGCTCAGTTAAGCGGCGGCCTGTCTGGCCAGGTCAATAAAATTCGCCGGCAGCTGTTAGATATTTTAGTAATTCTGGAAGCAAATATTGATTTTCCCGAAGAAGGTATCGCGCCGCAGAATCAGGCGGATTTATCGCTCGGCCTTACCGCTATTGACGCGCGGTTAAACGCGTTATTAAGCAGCGCTTCAGGCGGCAGGATCCTGCGTGAAGGCCTGCATGTAGTTATTTGCGGTAAGCCCAATGTAGGAAAATCTTCACTTTTAAACGCCTTGCTTAAGAAAGAGCGCTGCCTTGTTACTCCGGTTGCCGGAACTACGCGTGATACAATCGAAGAGGTAATCGACATAAAAGGTATCCCGGTAAGGATCGTGGATACTGCCGGAATCCTTAAGCCGCGCAATTTGATTGAGGCCAAAGCGGTGAAGCTCGCCCGGAGACAAATTAGCTTAGCGGATCTGGTAATTATTTTATTTGACTCCGGCAGTAAACTGGATTGCCAGGACCGAAAATTAATTAAGGAAGTAAAAAATAAAAATGTTATTGCGGTAATTAATAAAATTGATTTAAAGCCGCGTATTGAAAAAGATGAAATTACCGCGGTGTTCTCCAGGGCCGTGGAGCTTGCGGCCAGGCCGGGAAAAAATATAAATCTTCTGGAGGATGCTCTTTATGATTTTGTTTATCAGGGAAAACTGCCTAGCCCGGAGTTTATGCTGGTGAGCAACCTGCGGCATATTCACGCTCTCCGGGATGCCCGGAAGCTGGTTGGTGAAGCCAGGGTTAGTTTAGCCGATAAACTGCCCATAGAATTCATCGCGCAAAACTTAAAAGACGCCTGTGTTTATTTGGATAAGATCTTGGGTAAAAGTTTTTCTGAGGATCTTCTGGATAAAATTTTCGCGGATTTTTGTATCGGGAAATAATTAAAGTTCTGTTTCTTTATTATTAATAGTTTTAATTATTTTAGCAAATAAGTCGCTCAGGGAAAAAGGTTTAACGAAATATCCCACCGCTCCTAAACTGTAAGCCTTCTTTACATCCACTAAATCGCCAAAGCCTGAGATAATAATTATGGGGATTTCGCGGGTTTCTAAATTTTTATTGAGAATTTCGCAGATTTCAAATCCGCCTAAATCCGGCATTAATAGATCAAGTAAAATAAGATCGGGTTTGAAGGAGATTATCGAGGCAAGAATATTCTTGGGTTCTTTGAGGACCATCACCTCGAAATCATGGGTGCTCAGGAAGTCTTTTAATAATGTCAGGACATCTTCTTGATCATCAGCAATAAATATTTTCTTTTTAAGCATTCAATTTTTAGATAATTAAAGCTTAATAATTTTAAACTGACTATAGATAGTATAATTTATTTTAAGCAAATAGTCAATAGGGTAATAGGGGACGGTGCCAAAAAGGGACACCCTTGAACAAGGGTGTCCCTTTTTGGCACCGTCCCCCCCCGTGGTTCCCCCGTGAAAAACTTATTGCGGAAAGGCAGTTTTCGTTAGATAATAGCCAAGTGAAACTTAAGGGGTAGATTATGGATAAAATTAAAATACAGAAGGCTGTGCGCCAGATTTTAGAGGCAATGGGCGAGGATCCCAAAAGGCAAGACCTTTTAGAGACTCCCCGGCGGGTTGCCCAAATGTATGAAGAGATTTTTTCCGGTATCAAACAAAATCCGGAAAAAGAGCTGGAAGTTATTTTAGAGCAAAAGCATCATGAGATTATTCTATTACGGGGAATACCATTGTATTCTATCTGCGAGCATCATCTTTTGCCTTTTTTAGGTAAGGTAAATATCGCTTATATCCCTAAGAATGGCCGGGTAACTGGATTAAGCAAGCTGGCCCGGGTTGTAGATATTCTGGCGCGACGGCCGCAGGTTCAAGAAAGGCTGACTACTCAAATTGCCGAGATTGTGATGAATAAATTGAAACCTCTGGGAGTAATGGTGGTTATTGAAGCAGAGCACTTATGCCTATCGATGCGTGGTGTACGTAAACCCGGGACGATGACGGTAACTAGTGCCGTGCGGGGGATTTTTAAGGATAATGAAAAAACCCGTTCGGAAGCATTGGCATTAATGCGTCAGTAAAAAAATTTATAGTTAAGACAGGAAAGGGAGTGAAGATTTGAAAAGGGGAGGGAACGATTATTTGAAATTCCCCTGAAATTCCCCTCCCCTTGTGGGAGGGGTTAGGGGTGGGGAAGAACGCGGGGATGACGGAGAAAAGTTAAAATGAAATTCCCCTCCCCTTGTGGGAGGGGTTAGGGGTGGGGAGATTGAATTATAATGTCGAAGGGAGTGAAAGTTTGAAAAAAATACTGATTTTATTATTTTTTGTATTCATCTTATCCGGCTGTGCTACTTATAAATTTCAGAAGTCCACTGCCTCCGGCGCCCAGGGGTATTTGGCCTGTTATGATGGTAAGCCTATTTTAGAATATACCGTGGGAAAAGAAAAATCCCTGCCAGATTTAACTTTAGCCCAGGAGCGTTTTAAACGCCGCCGGGCAACCGTGGAGCATTATTATAAACAGATGGGGCAGATTGAGCCGCGTTTAAAAGAATTATTCTGGGAGCCGCCGGTAATGATTGCCGGATTTTTGGGCGGAGTTTTACGCTGGCCGTTTATTGCCGTGGCGGATTATAAATATAATCATAACCCTAAATATAAAGCCAGAGTGGACAGGCTGGATGAAGAAAAAGAAGTATTGGAAACAGCGCGCGTAGATAGTTTAAGAAAAGAACTGAATATTTATATTGCTGAAGATTTATCTAAAGAATCCTTACCGCGGGAACCTCTACAACCGGCCCTGGTATCGCTTGTGGTTGGAGAGGTTAAAAAACTAGGGGACGGTTCTATTTTAAAAATAGAACCGTCCCCTTTGTTTAAAGAAGAGCCCGTCGCGCTCGCTCAAGCGCCGGCAGCCAAGCAAGTATCAGAGTTTCCGGTTGCGGTGATTACGGCTAAACCCGTTAAAGGCTGCTCTCCGCTTAAGGTGAATTTTTCCGGCCAGAAATCACATTCTAAGTTAGGGAAGATTGTTGCTTATCTCTGGGATTTTGGTGACGGGGATACTTCTACTAAGAAAAATTCCGAGAATACCTATTGGAGCGCTACTTTTGGCTCGCGTAATTTTACCGCCACACTTACGGTAAGAGATGATGCCGGTAATACCTCTATCGCTAGCACTGTAATTGAAGTAATCACAAAATAAAAATCAAGGGAAAAACCTGGGGACGGTTCTCTTAAAAAAAAAGAGAACCGTCCCCTTTATTCTCGAATTTCCCCCACCCCTAGTCCCTCCCACCAGGGGAGGGGAAATCGTGATTCCCTCCCCCCGCGTGGGGAGGGTTAGGGAGGGGGGGGGAGAGAGATTGAAACATTTAAGTCAAGAAGGCGCGGTCGAGGGAGCGGTATTGGATAGCTTCGGCAACGTGTTCGGCTCGAATCTCCTCGCTGCCAGCCAAGTCACTTACAGTTCGGCTTACCTTGAGTATTTTATCATAAGCTCTGGCTGATAAAGCTAATTCTTCTATCGCCATACGCACTAACTCTCGGGCTTCTTTATCCAAAACACAGTATTCTTTAATTAATTTATTAGGCATTTGAGCATTACAAAATATTCTAGCGGTATTTCCGCCTGCGGCGGAAAATCTTCGCTGTTGAATCGCGCGGGCATTTTCCACGCGTTGTTTAATTGCTCGCGATGATTCCGCGTCTTGGTTATCCGATAATTCCCGGTATTTTACTTGCGGCGTTTCGATATGCAGGTCAATTCTGTCCAGCAGGGGGCCGGAAATTTTCCCTAAATAATTTCTGATCTTCGCCGGGTTGCAGTAACAGATTTTCTCTGGGCTGAAATAATTTCCGCAGGGGCAGGGGTTAAGCGCTGCCGCTAAAATAAAGCAAGCCGGGAAAATTAACGTCCTTTTCACGCGGCTGATGCAGATTAAATTATCCTCTAATGGCTGCCGCAATGCTTCCAGGGCCTTGCGGTTAAACTCCGGCAGCTCATCCAGGAACAAGACTCCGTAATGCGCCAGGCTGATCTCTCCGGGTTTAGGTATACTGCCTCCGCCGATTAAGGCGATATCTGAGATACTATGATGCGGAGAGCGAAAAGGCCGGGTTCCGATAAAACCATCCCTGTTTAACAGTGTGCCGGCTACGGAGTGGATTTTGGTTATCTCCAGGGTCTCTGCTAAAGAAAGGCTGGGCATGATGGTGGGGATTCTTTTGGCGAGCATAGTTTTGCCGCTTCCCGGAGGGCCGATCATCAGAATATTATGTCCTCCGGATACCGCTACTTCCAGGGCTCTTTTAGCGAAATACTGCCCTTTGACTTCGGAAAAATCCAAGGTGTAATTCGCGTTATTTTTAAGGATTTGGCTAATTTCTAATTTAAGAGGCTGCCGGGAACCGGGGTCAACCAAAAATTGCACAACTTCTTTTAAGCTTTTTAGCGGCCAAGCGGATATTTCCGGTATAATTGCCGCTTCTTTGGCGTTTTCTTCAGGGAGAACCAGGTTTTTTATGGGGAATTTAGCCAGGGTTAAGCCTATTGTTAAAACACCATGTACCGGCCGCAGTTGCCCATCCAGGGACAATTCCCCTAGAAAAGAGTAATTTTTAAGAGGATCTTTATTGATCTGTCCGGTTGCCGCCAGAATACCCAGGGCAATGGCCAGGTCAAAGCAAGCGCCTTCTTTTTTGATATCAGAGGGGGCCAGGTTTATGGTTATTCTTTGGGTTGGCCATTGGAATCCCGAATTTTTGATGGCTGAGCGTACCCTTTCTTTGCTTTCTTTGATTGCCGTATCCGCCAGGCCCACCAGGTTTACCGCCGGAAGGCCGCTGGCAACATCAGTTTCTATTTCCACTGGATAGGCATCCAGGCCCAGAAGCCCAAAACTGTAAGTTTTAGAGATCATATTTTCTTCCTCCTGGGGCAATAGACGTTTAGAAACCAAGAATCTAACAGGTTATTTAAAGAAACATTTTCCCCCCCCTAGCCCTCCCCACGCGGGGGGAGGGAATATGTATTGTAATATAAATTACCCCTCCCCTTGTGGGAGGGGCTGGGGGTGGGGAGGTTTATCTCCCTCCCACACTACTTAAAATACCTTGCTTTTTAGATGGAGGATTATATAATATGAGTCTATGAATAAAGATGCGGTTAAGAATCTAGCGCTTATTTTGTTGTTAGGTGTCGCTGCTTTTAGCATGGTCAGATACGTAAGTGAATTAAAAGCAAGATTCAGGCTCCAAGATAACCTGACTCAGGCTCAGGGCGAAGTGGCCGTATTGGCACAAGAGAAACAAAACTTATTGCAAGAACTGGGGAAAGAGAAGAAGCTTAATGAGCGGTTAGCGGCAAAGAACGTAAATCTTAAGGTTTATTTAAAGGCAAGTAAAGATAGGATGACGCGCCTTTTCCGGGATAACTCTAAAACCCAGAATGAGTTTGAAGAGATAAGCGCTAAGTTTGCTATATTAAAAGCGGAAAATAGAGCGCTGATTGATAGCCATAAACGCAGCTATATCGAAAATGAACAGTTTAAATTAAAACTAAATTCAATGGTTGAGCTAAGAAAGGCAATCCGGGAATTAAGGGCGAAGATGTTCAAAGCCCTGGATTTAGGAACAGAAGGAAACCAGGGGTTTTTGATCTGGAATGGCCGGTCAACCGTAGAGAAAATTAAGATTGAAGTTAATTCTGCCCCGAAATAAAAACAAAACAAGGGGACGGTTCTCTTACGAGAACCGTCCCCTAGATTCTAATGAGAGATTTTTTTATAGAGGTATTTAGAAATAAGATTCTGATGACGACCATTTCCGCCTGGTTAATTGCCCAGACGCTGAAGGTGGTTATTGGGGTGTTTCGTAAGAAGAAGTTTGATTTTCGTTTATTTATCGGAAGCGGAGGGATGCCTTCCGCGCATGCCGCGGGCGCGGCGTGTTTAGGAACAAGCATCGGCTTGGAATGTGGGTTTGACAGTGTTTATTTTGCTTTGGCATTTGCTTTCGCGATTGTGGTGATGTTTGATGCCCAAGGAGTACGCCGCTCCACCGGTAAACAAGCAGGTATTTTAAACACGATTATGGAGGATATTTACTGGCGGGGTAAAATTCAACAGCTGCGTTTACGTGAGCTTATCGGCCATACTCCGGTAGAAGTAATTATGGGGTTGTTGTTAGGAATCGCGATTGCTTTGGTATCTGGGGTTAGATAAAAGAAGCACGTAGACCTAAGCGGTCTACATATATGTAGACCGCGTAGGTCTACGTAGGTAAACGGGAACCTGATTCCCGCTTTCGCGGGGCTACAGCGTCAAACAAAGAGGGGGTTTATAGTGAATAAAAAAATTTTAATTATAATTATCGCGGTGATGGCTATTGGAAGTATTATTGTTTTTCTAAGCGGCAAAAAAATAAGCAAAGCGGTTGGAATTGCCAGCCATTCAGCAGCGCGTTCTTTGTCCGGCCAAGCGCGCGGGCTTGAGGCCAAGGGCAGCCTGTGGGAGGCCAAGTTATTGTATCAGAAGCTGGTGAATGACTTTCCGGAATCGCCGGAGGTAATGGATTGGCAGAATAAAACAGAAGATATAAATATTAAATTATTATTCTCCAGCGCGCTTACGCCCAAAAGCATACTTTATCAAATTCGCCCGGGAGATACCTTAAATAAGATCGCCCGCGAGCATAATACTACTACCGAACTTATTATGAAAAGTAATAATATTAATGACGCGCTGATTATTCCCGGCCGTAAGATTAAAATTTCCAGCGTGCCTTTTAATATCCTGGTGGATAAATCTCAAAATACATTGTTGCTTAAAAATAATGAAGAGATCATTAAGACTTATATCGTATCCACGGGAAAAAATAATTGCACTCCCGTCGGCACGTTTAAAATAGTAAATAAACTTTCCAATCCCACCTGGTTTAAGGCCGGGGCGGTGGTGCCGCCGGAAAGCGCCCAGAATGTGCTGGGCACGCGTTGGATGGGTTTTGACCTTGCCGGTTACGGTATTCATGGGACTATCCAACCAACAGAGCTGGGAAAACAAGTGACTCAAGGATGCGTGCGCCTGAGCAATGCGGATGTCGAGCAACTCTATAGCATTGTGCCCGTGGGCACGGAAGTTACGATAATCGAATAGTAGATATTTTTCCCCCCTCCCTAACCCTCCCCGCGCGGGGGGAGGGAACGATCATTTGCAATTCCCCTCCCCCTTGTGGGAGGGGCTGGGAAAGGGAATGACTTGTTAGTTATGTAATTCCCCCTCTCCTTGTGGGAGGGTAGGGGTGGGGAAGGAATGGTGGAGAAGAATTAAAATGTAATTCCCCCTCTCCTTGTGGGAGGGTAGGGGTGGGGAAGGAATGGTGG
>JAPLLY010000005.1 GCA_026387315.1 Candidatus Omnitrophota bacterium | reverse complement strand
CGCGCCCAAAAAGTAAGCTTGGCCATACCCGTTAAATCAAACCCTCCTTTTTTATTTCCCCAGTTGTTTGCCGGATTTTGCCAGTAAACACCTGCCCAGCCTAGGGACTGTGATTTTTTGGCGCTATAAACAAACTGAATGTTGGTTGTTCCGCCATGCGGATTATCCGCTGACAGATCATTCATTTTGATATCACCGTAATCACCCATCCAGCCGGATGGAATGTAATGATTATCTTTGGCATTTTTATCCGAGAAAATCACAAATTCCTGAGGGCCGACGGCTTTATCTTCAGCGGCGGCTATTGCCGGAACCAAAAGAGCTAAAGCCAACAATACTGCTAATAACTTCTTCATACCCACCTCTCCTTTCTATTTCTGTTACTTACTAAATTAAAAATTAGCTGTAAGCCGTAAGTTATAAGCTTACAGCTTACGGCTTATAACTGAATCTCATTTCCATTTTTTCTGATACATATAATAAACTTTACGTAATTGCCTCAAGAACGGGCTTTGTTTTCCATCTCCCTGGCCGGCAAACCCCAGCCATTCTTCATGCATATATCCATCAGGAAACGGCCCGGCCCATAAACCTTTTACGTCGTGAATTGCCGGTTCATAAGCCTTCCACCATTCATCTAACCATTCAAAGACTACTCCGCCCAAAGCATTGCCCGCCGAACCATTAAAAGCCAGATTATTTTCTATATCCTCCCAAGAGCCTAAATGATATTGCGCCTGCATCTGTTCAGCTTCATCAGCACTTTTACCCTCAGCATAAGACGGGCAGCCAAATTCTGTAATCAAGGCCGGTTTACCTGCCTGCTCTTTAACCTGTCCCCAGAAAGCCCCAAACCCATAGTCTCCCCGGTAAGCATTAATGCCAAAGATATCTATATCCGGGGCATTTTTACCGAATTTATCTAAGAATAAAATGTCTCCGTTGCAGATAGCTACCGGGTGCTGCGGATCGATAGATTTGATGATTTTAGCTACTTCATTAACAAATTTAAAGTAAACTTCTGGCTGCTCATTAGCATTACAAGCATAACCATAAACATTCTCATTGCCCAACAGCCAAAATAAGATATACGGCTCATCTTTAAATTCATTGACCATCTTGGTGACTGAAGCAATCATATTCTTTTTATGCTCTTGGTTATTATAATCAGTGCCAGGGTTCCAGGCAGCGCCCGAACCAATAGCGTATTTACCCAAAAAATCCCCCATAATCACGCGTATCCCGTAAGTTTTATACATATCGCGCATTAACTCTTTATTCACCTTCAAGGGATGATGATACAAGCGAATAGTATTAACCCCCATATCCTGCATTAATTTAAAATCACCCACCGCCGGCTCATCAGCATCCTGAATATTATTTTTATTCTTATCCACAAAAGCGTCAAATGGCCCATCGATCTTCCCATTTTTATTGAAATCCTCTTCCATCCAATTACCCAGAGTCCCTTCATCCGGAGACTGCCCAACCTTAGTCGGCGCGTAAGTAATTCCTTTAATAATATAAGGCTGATCATCCACTAACAGCTGCCAGTCATCATTTTCATACTGCACCAAGCGTACTTTACCATGGCCAACCTCTTTCTTAATACCTACGGAAGCCGCTGAGGGCTTAACTTTAGCCGCTTCCTGAGCCAGGTCAATTTTCACAAATTTACCGGGATTGGCAATCGCAGTATCATTAGAAATATCATTATCAAAACCATTAAGAATATCTACTTTGGCCCCCTCAAGCTTATAACCTAACTGAGGATTACGCCGCAAAAGAAAATTTATTTTGGCAATCGCAGCTTGGCCCACATACCAAGGGGTATGCCAATAAGTCCAACCATAACTTCCGGGAAAATGCACCAGGATGGAATAATAGCATTTAATCGCCTGAGTAACCAAACCCGCTCGCTCAAGAATTAAACCGGTACAAAATAATTTCACTCCTTGCGGTTCAGAAGAGGTAGTCCACTTGACAAATGCCGCCTCTTGATCCGGAGAATAAAGAAAATCCCAAACATCCCCTTCTAAACGCTTATCTTTAATTACCTGCTTAAAGATCGGATCCCTTCTAACGGCGATATTATTAGGATAAACGCCTTCTCCGACTGCCGCGATCAGCCCTTCCTGATTCGTAACAATGTATTTATAATCTTTGGTTCCGGCATCTTGGAACTCGCCGTATTTGGTATAGTCGACAAGATCTTCCTTTCCCGAATCAGACAAAACTAATTTTGTCGCTAGCTGGCTAACCTTTTTCTTAGTGGTAACTTCAATAGACCCGGTTTCGATTTTCTTAATACTCTGTTCGGCAGCCAGCCTGAGCGACCAGAACCAACCCCGCGGATCCCAGGCCTGGCCGTAAGAATATTTATCCATAATTACTTTAAATATCTTCTTGGCCTGGACATCTTTTTGCCGGCGCATCAGGCTTTCTGCCTGAATAAAATAACAGGTAGCCACATCATTCAAAGCCTGCACTGCTTCAATTTCTTTTTTATTTTTAGGCAAAGCAGTCAAACTTGCCTGCTCTTTATCCGCCTGTTTTTTATATAAATCAATACACTCCTGAGTATATTTATTCGTTGCCTCAATATCTCTTTTGCCATGAGCAATCCAGGATTTTGTAGTCAGCTCACCCGAGGAAGGCGCTTCTTGAGCAAGCGTAAAAGTTGAAAATAGAAAAATAAGACTCACAGCGGATAGCGGATAGCGGATAGCGGATAGAAAAGAAAAAAATATATTTCTGTTTTTCCTATGCGCTATACCCTCTACGCTATACGCTAAAACTTGTTTTTTAGGTTTAAAAATCATCCCACCACCGCTCCCTGAGTGACCCCTTTAATAATATACTTTTGCATTAACAAATAGACTAAAATAATCGGTAAAGCGGTAATCGTTAAACCTGCCATTAATAGCGGATAATTAGTCACAAACTCACCCTGGAAAGATTGTAAAGCCACCTGAAGCGGCATGAACAAACGGTTATCAAAGATAATTAAGGCTAAAATATATTCATTCCAAACTGCCAGGGCATTAAAAACAATTACTACGGCTAATACCGGCTTAGCCAGCGGTAAAGCCACATGCCACCAAATGCCAATTTTCGAACAGCCATCGATACGCGCGGCGTCTTCTAATTCTTTGGGCATCTTGTCAAAAAATGTTTTAAGTAAAAATATGCTGGTGGATAGGCCCACATTGATCATACATAAGATATAACCAATAGGAGTATTTCTTAAATGCAGCTTGTTCAATAAAACATAGAGAGCGACAAAACTTCCCGGAATAGGAATCATCATTGCTGCCATAAACATAATAAACAAAAATTTGCTCCCCACAAAACGCAAGCGGCTAAAAGCGTAGGCAGCCATAGAAGAAATAATCACTATGCCAAAAACTACTGATGAGGTATAAATAATACTATTAAAAAAGTTACGGCCGAACCCTCCCTCTTTCCAGGCTAAAACATAATTCTCCAGGCGAAACTGATGCGGAATCAAAGAAATGTCTTTAAAAATCATCTCCTGGGTTTTAAGGCTGGAAGAAATCATCCAAAGCAGCGGATACAGGCAGGTGATTGCCACGCTAATCAGGAAAATATGTATCAGCGTGTTGATAATAACTTTTTTACTCTGATAATAGATGGCGTTTCTCATTTAAAGTTACTGGCCTTTCTTAGAAAAACGATACTGGATAAAAGATATTACAATTAGCACCATACCAAAAGTGATTCCTTGCGCGCAGGCATAACCAAAACGCGATGAACCGCGCATAGAAGCCAGGATTCTTAAAACCGGCACCGATGTATGGCCGGCGAATTCTCCTCCCACCAAGCTGACAATTAATACAAACACCTGCATCGTACCCAGCACGGTAAGAATAGCCACCAACACCGCAACCGGAATCATTAAGGGCAAGGTTATTTTTCTAAATGACTGCCAGGCGCTGGCTCCGTCAACCCGCGCCGCCTCGTAAAGTTCGCGCGGAATAGTCTGCAGGCCGGCTAAGAAAATAAGAAAACCCCAGCCAAACCCCTTCCAGCAATGTACAATCGCCACCGTGGTCAGAGCGGTTTTTGGATCGGACAACCAATTATGCGCCAGATTAGAAAGCCCCATTCCCACCAATGTACGGTTAATAATATTTGCTCCATCAATATCGTTAATGATAAAACGCCAGGCCATCCCCACCACGACTTCCGATAAAACCGGGGGGATGAAAAAAATTACCCGGTAGAAATTCTTCATTTTTATTTCACGGTCGCAGGCCCAGGCAAGCATAAAGGCTAAGATATTCTGGAAGGTGAGCGCAATCAGAGTAATGTAGCTGGCATTCCACATGGCGCGCCACCAATTAACGTCCTGCAGAAAAATTTCTTTAAAATTCCCTAACCCCACAAATACCTTGGTAAAGGAAATTCCATCCCACTCAAAAAGCCCCAGCTGAAAAACCCAAATAAAGGGAATAATATAAAATATAGAAAATATCGCTACTGCCGGTAAAACAAAAACGTAGTTTTCTAAGGTATCCTTTATTTTCATTGCGCTCTTTTCTTGGCTAATTCCCTTTCCTTAATCTGCTGCACTTCGCTAGCTACCTGCTGGGGAGTTTTTTCTCCGATAATAATGGACTGGATACCCCGGTCAAAAGCCTCAATCACCAAAGAAAACTCTGAAACCCCCCAGATATTCGGATGCGTAGCGTAATCCATGCCGCGGGCAAACTGGGCGAGTATCGCCGGAATCTTAGACAAGCTATTTTTATTAGCCGGCAGATTATTAGTCGCGGCCGCTAAATACGCCTGCTGATCCTGCTGGGTCAACCAAACTAAAAATTTCACTGCTTCTTCCTTATTTTTGGAACGCGCATTGACCATAAAAGAGGAGCCTGCTCCTCCCCAAATAGCCATAGGGTATTGGTCCGATGCTTCCGGCGGAAGCATCGCTCCGTATTCTAAGCTAGGGTTCATTCCTTTATAAACATTCACGCACCAGGAACCGTTAAAAGCAAACACGGCTTTTTCATTGGCAAAAAGCTGCTCTGCGGATTTATTAATCATCGTCACCAGGCCTTGAGCCAGGACACCGGAGTCTTTCATCTGCTTAAAAATAGTAAACACTTTAATCCAATCCGGATCCGTATAGGCAACCTCGCCTTTTAGCGTAGCCAATACTTTATCTTTACCCATAAGATTAAAAGCATAATTATTAGCCAGGCAATCAATCATCCAAACCTCACCCCATCCGGAAACCAGGCCTTGCATTCCGGCAGCCTGGATTTTAGCGCCGATATCTAAAAACTCCTGGAGAGTTTTGGGCGGGCGGTTAGGATTTAAGCCCAACTGGAAAAAAAGTTTTTTGTTATAAACCATTTGAATGGTCATAATATCTATGGGCACGCCGAAAATACCCGGATTTATTCCGTAACTATTGCCCGGCCCGAATTCATTTACTGCCAGCGCCTTGGGGAAGAAACTATTCTTCCAGCTATTATTATTGGCCTCCATATAAGAGGTAAGATCCAAGATGTGCCCGGCTCTGATAAAAGAAGCAAAATCCCTCTTCTCGCCTAAAATACCGAAAACATCCGGAAGATTCATGCCTTGCGCCGCAGCGCGGACCTTCTGCGTATAAGCATCCGAAGGAGCATAAAGCTCAAAATTTACTTTTACGCCGGTTAAAGTTTCATATTTTTTGGCCAGATCTTGAAAGGCGGCATCGCGATCAGTCATCCAATGCCAGATATTAATGGTAGGCTTTGAATTCAATTTTTGCTCGGAACAACCTAATACTGAAAATAATACAAAAATACCTAAAAATAAGTTCTTAAACAACATATTATATCTCCTTAATAAGCCCCCCATTAATTCGGTGGCGGACGAGGGGGTCTTTCCTTTTCTCCATATGGGGGAATTATCCACTAGGAATAGGCTGCAAAAAGACGTAACGCTAAAATCTAACATATTTTAGCCAACAGGTCAAGTTTTTCTTGCCTGCGGCAGGGTTAATTTCAAGCTAAAATTAAGCGCGTAACAATCTGGAAACGCCCATCAAATCCGCTCTCTCCAATTCAATGCCTGAGCAGAAACCTCCTGTTCCTGCTAACCTGGACCAAACAACCTGCCCTCTGGTATACAACGGGTCGGTGCTATTAGGAACATCCAGCCAAATCTCCAGATTAGCCCGCGATTCCAATTCATGGTTGGTGGATAACCCCAAACCCTTGGCGCTCACATCAAAAGTCCGCGCCACACCCTCTTTTCCGTCTAAACCTATAAAGCGAGCGGAAACTTCCTTCCTAAATCTCTCAAATACCCGATGATCGTTCACATCTTCACCTCCTTTCTCTTTTTCGGCTGCTACAGGCCCTAACCATTTTTGTTTTAAACTATTAGGATAAAAGGTATTAATGAACTTATCAATTTTATTTTTATCCGCGTCCCCTATTTTAATAAAATAAAGCCCATGATGATTAATCCCATCAACAACCTTACGCCAGGCAACCCAAACCTCAGCCTCAAAAATACATTTTTCAGAAAGACGCAAATTTATCCTAAACGTAGTATCTTCCGGCAGTTTCGCGCTTAAAATAATTTTCACTCCTTTACAATTAATATCCTTAACCTGGCAAAATAATTCCTCCGCGGCTTGCTTCAACTTAAGCCCGCCACGTTGGTTTACCTGGCATCTTATTAATTTCCTACGCTCTTGCATTTATATGCCCTTCCACCATTGTTTAACTAACACACCCGGGAAATTTTTCTTAACATATTCGCTTATCCCGTTTTTTACTGATTCATCAATCCTGTTAAATGAAAGCCCATAAATATTCTTTTCATATGCCGCGTCGCGCCAGGCAACATGCGCACTTACGTTAAATTCGAAATCTTCGTCCAAAACTAGATTAAAATCGGTAAAGACTTCATCGAACAAATTCCTATTCAAAGAGATACGCATACCGGCAGGACTTATATCTTCTACAACACAATGAATAGCCTTAACCCCATCTTCAACAGTCAACTCTGCCCCCTGATTAATCTGCCATCTCGGCTTAATCCTGCGCTCATCCACTTTTTCCTCCTTGCCCTAAGCTACTGCGACAAGTCAACTTACACATATTATCCTCTAATTATTAAATTAAGCAAGAAGAATCTTTCCTAACCTAAGTTGAGCGTCAAACGAACGCTGGCACAAACAATACTGGAAGACATATGGGAATAACATGTGATTAATTAGGAAAGCTTCAAATATCTATATACCCATAATCCATCAAACTCTAAACTTAAATCTAGTTTATATAACTTACTCATTTCAGAATTTACAGCTTCAGAATTTTTATCTAATTCTTTGCCGCGCTGCCAATCACAAGAAACCACCCATATCCTCTTGGCATTAATAGAAGCTAACTCCTTAACATTTACATTTCCTAAACCGGATTCATATGGCCTATTCCAGCTAGAATCAATCATTTTTGGGGCAAATAGAAAATTCTGCGCTATCTCTTTATTGCTAGAATAAAATTTAAAAACTTCCTGCGAAGAAGAATTCGTATGCATAATTATATCACCTAACTTAAAATTATTCTCAATAAACCTTAACGCCGGCTTAAATGGCTTTTTTAAAATTACACCATGATGATGCTCGGGCCCTACTGGCATTAAATTTCGATAATAACTAGATAAGCTGATAAGTAAAATCATTAAAAAAGCGCTTAGAATAATCTTGGTTAGCCGCTTATTCCCTAAATAACCTATCCCTACCCCCAACAGGAGATAATAATATGGACTAAAAATAATCAAACCCCGGTCCAGGTAAACTGGAAAAAATATTTTTGAAAAACCAAAGGCTAACGCCAGCGGTAAAAAAGATAATACTGTTACAAAAATAAAATTTTTTCTCCCTGACTTTTTTTGTCTAAGGGTCAAAAATCCTGCCACCAATATTATTAAAACTATCAAATCTGAAAACCAATATAACCCAACTGAAACATTATACCCTAAATTAAAATTTTCTAATGTAGAGATTAGGGATTTTAAACTCGGAACGGGAATCCAGAAACCACCCTTAACATACAAAAACTTGGAAATAAAAAACTCTAAACGTAAGGAAAAAGCTAAAAATATTAAGCAAAAAAAGGGAAATAACTTTAAATAAATATTCTTTCTTATGAATATAACTGCCGCTAATAATTGGGCAGCTAGTAAAAATAAATGATAGTAGGTGATGTTAGAATAAAAACCCAGAATAAAAAACAAAACATAAATAAAACCTAATTTAATTTTTCCTTCCGTTAAAAAACGGTATAAGAAATAGGCCGATAAAATACTTAAAAGCACGCTTAAGCTGTAAGGCCGCGCTTCTTGAGCATACCAAAGGTGAAAACTTGACAAACACATAACCAGTGAAGCATACAACCCAACCCGGCTGTTAAAAATTTGCTTACCTAAAAAAAAATAGGCAGGGGATACTAACAACACTAAACATTAAAGAAGGAAAACGTAAAGCAAACTCAGAAACACCGAATAACTTTATCCAATAGTGCAGAATACCAAAATAAACCGGCGGATTCCAATTGTGCAAAAAGCTTTTAGAAATTAAAACACTAAACACCTCATCATACCAAAAATCACATGCCCCTAAACGGTATAACCTCAGCCCAAAAGCGATAATCGTGATAATTAATATCGCCCAGAATTCTTTATTTACAATTAACTTTGATCTTAAGCCTTGTGTTTCCTTAAAGATTGTCACTGGCCTTCCCCTTTATTTCCAAGCGCCTTAGCCCTGGCATGCGCTACTTCACAGAAGTAATCAACGGGAGTATCTAATTCGCCGGTTTCCAAATGGGAATGCGCCGGGCACCAAAGGCACAAATTTATGATCGGGCATCTTCGGCACTTTTTTAAAAATTCTTGATTTTTTGAGCGCATTGCGCGGACTTTAGGCACAAAATCCTTCCACGCCTCCTCAAGTTTACCCTTTTTAAGGTCATATATGCAATTACCGTGCCATAGAGACGAGCAAAGACGGAAATAGCCGTCATAACTTATGGTGAAACTTCCATTGCCTGTTCCGCAATGGAAAAGATGATCGCATTGGTAATGCTCAAATTCCGGGACAATAAGCTGGTTACATCCCTTTTCCAGCGCGCCGTAGCGTTGAGTGTCTGCTTTTTCTATCCTCACAATTTCTTCAGGTGACAGCCGCTGGCTTTTAATCTCCTTATTTCTCTTGGAATCTCTATCAAACCTAAGATGTAAAAACGGGTCGAACCTAAAATAGTCCTTGGTCTTTTCCCGGCAAAACTTAGCTATCCGCGGCAGTTCCTGAACATTGGAGCGCAGGGCCATCGCCTTAAAACGCACCTTGATGCCATTTTTAAGAAGTAAGGCTAATCCTTTTATAAAAGCCTCATACGAACCAACAACTCTGGTTACCCTTTCATAAGTTTCTTCTGTAACCCCATACACCGTCACTTCGATATCCCGCGGAGGGTATTTTTTAAAAATATCGATATGCTCTTGGGTGATTAAAGCGGCGTTCGTAAATACGGAAACCAAAAGGCCTTTTTTCTTTAGATATAGATAGATCTCGAAAAAATCCTTTCTTAAAAACGGCTCGCCGCCGGTAATCAGGCACCACAACGCGCCTAAATCTACCGCTTGATCCACGATATCCTTGATCTGGCTAAGTTTAAGCTCTTTTGATTTTGTCTGCGCGTTACGGGCAGGTAAGTTTATATAGCAGTGCCGGCAATTATTATTACATCGGGCGGTAATCTCCAAATCGAAGGAGACCACGCTGCGGTTTTTTTTCATCTTCTCCCAGAGAAGGAATTCAGGGAGAGGTTGAGATTTTAGAAAGTTGGATTTCATGTTGTCGTTATGCGTCATCCGTTATGCGTCTACGCTTCACCCATCACGCCTTACTCGCAATGAAACCAAGGGCGAATAGGAGATTCACGATGTAAACGCACCAGTAGTATGGCATGGAGAACACCCATAACAATGCTTCCCCGGCGCGGGGAAATCACAACCGTACTCTTGACCCTGCGGATTGTGGGTGCCACAGACCGACCACTGGCCGGCAGGATCTGCAGGGCCACCCGAATTGCTCTTACACAATGACAACACCCCCTCCTCAGGCTTCCCCCTCACCAGCACAATCAGCTGGGGAGTCCTCCATTTTTTCTTAGACATAGAGCCTCCATTTTTTAGCGGATAGGAAACAAGGGGACGGTTCTATTGTTCCTTCAAGCTGTTATCCCCCACTTGCGTGGGGGCAAGCCCCGCGAAACTTGTCCCCACGAAAGTGGGGAGCGGGGATCAGATTCCCGTTTTCACGGGAATGACGGTAGTAAAAAATAGAACCGTCCCCTTTATTTTACGCTATCTTTCTTCTCATTACCTGCTCATGAATCGGCCTAAACCCCAATCCTTTCAAAAACATCCGCTCAGGCCCAGATTTTCGCAAGACGCCGGCAAATATCTCCGCTATACCCGCCTGTTTGAATAATCCATCCGCCTTATCCCATAACGCTTTTTCTACGCTGACCCCCCGGTGCCATATTTTGATCCCGGCGTCAATAAGCCACCAGCCGCCAAATTCACAGCTCTTTGGTTTCAAAAGAAAAGACATCACTGCCGCCTCTTGAGAATTTATCTTCAGGGCGATCCTCCATTTTGACATTAAATTATGATCACTATTAAGAATTAATCCGAGTACCTCTTGCTCGGTAATCTTGCGATAAAATCTGTCTGTTGCTTTGCCATACAAAGACGTAGAAAAGACGAAAGTTGTTTCTTTATTTAATTTTTGGGGAAATAGCCTGGCTGCCAGATGATACAGCCAAAACTGTTGCAAGAATGCCGCAAGAAATATTATCTTTTCTAAAAGGAGCCCTTTGAAATAAAAACACTTAAAACAAAAACCAAACCATATTTTTTCTATTAAATTATAATGCCGCATTAGAGGCTTTAAAATTTTACCTCTTCTTTTCATCTGCGCCACCACACCCAATATGTCCTTATTAAAAGTCGCCCCGTCGTTTCCATATTTAGCGGTATCCGGCAGGGTAATCACATACGCGCCTTTTTCGTCAGTCCCTTTGGCGATAGCGCGGTGGCTGAATAACCGATTATACCGGCGGTAAACCGCTACCTCCCCTACCTGTATCTCTTCAACATTTTTTGGCTGTATATAAATAACGTCTCCCTGGCGAATACACGGATACATACATGTTCCAAGGGCGGTAAAGGTAACCATTTTTTTATCCACGAATAATTTACCTAAATCGAATAGCTGTAGAATTAAACTCTCTCCTGCGGAATTGGTGAACATAAAAAGAGAGTCAGACGGCAACAGTTCAGCTTTCGGAAATAGCGTGTCATTTTTGTCTATTTTTTCATTGATCATTTACAAAGGCTCCACCAGCATCTTTCTCTTTAAAAGTTCCTCTACCAGCCCTAAAACATCATTTTCGATCTTCTCTAGCGGTGCCTCGAATTCCACGGAGAGTTCTGTTGCTATATCTTTCAGCGCTTTCTTGCCGTCCAACCTATCCCAGATAGCCCGGCCTGTCTCATTCAGGGTAAATATTTCATCCTCGGTGGCCCCCGCGCCGCTGGTTATAGGGATAATGATGAATTCTCCCTGGACATCACGCGCCACAACATCTTCGGATGGCGCGTATTTGGCGGTAAGGCTAAGTTTCTTGTTCATGAATTCCTCCATTTTTGTTATGCGTTATGCGTCTACGCTTCACCCATTACCCATTACGCATCACGAATCACCCATCACGCTTTACCCACAAAGAGACTAAGGGATAATGGGCAGGTTACGAGTTCCGCCCCGAACAATCCCAACAGAAGTAGTCACCCGGCGTACCCGCCTGGAGGGCGCATCCACCTGCAGTCGAGTTCATAGATACCTCCGACGACGTCGCTTTCCGACAATCCGCCAATACCAACTCCTCAGGCTTCCCCCTCACCAACACAATCAACTGGGGAGTAGTCCATTTTTTCTTAGGCATAAATTCCTCCTTTGACTTTCGCAAAACGCAGGCATTTCCAGATATAAAGCAGAAAAGGAAAAATCATTGTCCTGCGGCTGATTACGGCTATAACATACCGCTCCGGGCCTAACCCCAGATTGCTTTTTCTGTTGTTTCTTTCCATTTTTGTTACATAGCCTAAAATTCTTTCTTGTAAAACAACACCGTCTGCCTGGGGACAGTTATCGCCTTTTAGAATATAGCCGGCGCGATCTCTGCCTACTATCCGATGAATAACGAGTTTTTCTGTTTCGGGATTAATAAAAGCGGCCATTTTACCAAAACTTTTCAGAGGATTCAATAACGGCGAAACTGTCACCACATCGTTATCCCTGATAAAAGGGGTCATGCTGAAACCTTTCACCTTAAAGCGAAAGGAGGTTCCTGTAGCCAATGTTGCCTGTAAAAGTTCAGCCAAGGCATCTCCTGAAAAATGGAACTCCTTACCGCTCTCTATTGTAAATGCTGTATCAGCCTCTTTTATTTTCAACTAGCATTCTCCTTTTTAGGAGTTCTTCGGTTATCCCCAAAACGTCCTTTTCAATTTCTTCCGAGGAAGAGTCAAATTCGTCTGATAAAGCGCTTGCTACCTCTTTTAAACTTCTTTTGCCGTCTAGTTTATCCCATATCGCCCTGCCTGTGTCATTTAAGGTAAATATCTCGTCTTCCAAATCACCAATACCGGAAGTTATGGGAATAATAATAAATTCTCCCTGCACATCCCGTGCTACAACATCTTCGGATGGCGCGTATTTCATACTTAGACAAAATTTTTTGCTCATGAATTCCTCCTTCGTTCGGTTTGCGGTGTTCGGTGAGCGGTTTGCGCTAACCGCTAACCGCTAACCGCATAGCGCATCCCTACTCTCGGTTAGCGGTTAACGTAAACTCTTTATAAGGTTCCTTGTCATCCGGCAAATATGATCTAATTCTTCTGATAAACTAGTTCTATTTTCTTCATTTATGTACCCCAACTCCTTCGAAATTACTATTTGCGTCTCAAGTTCCGCGCAAGATCCGAGAGCAATATATAAAAATTGTATGTACTCATTTTTATATTGTCTTGTTTTGCCTTCAGCGATATTCGAGGAGATAGATACCGCGCTTCTCCTCATCTGACTAGTTAAACCATATATTTCTTCTTTTGGAAAGCCCTTAGTTTCAATATAAATCTTTTTAACTAATTCTATTGATCTTTTCCAAACATCTAGGTCTCGGTAACTTGTTATCATATCTGACCCCCTCTCGGTGAGCGGTGTTTGGTTTGCGCTAACCGATAACCGCTAACCGTTAACCGCTTTCTACAAACCGCTTCACCCTCTCCCTCCACTCCCCAACCTCCCACGCCCTTTCCGCATCCCCCACCAGCCCCAGAAACCTCGCCTGCGCGTGCGCGACATCACAGAGGTACTCAACCGGCGTATCCAGAGTGCCATGCTCCATCCAGGATTTTGCCGGGCACTGCTCGCAGAGGCCTTTTAAAAAACATTTGGCGCAGCGTTTCAAATATTCAGGATTGCTTGCTTTTATTTCTCTTAATTTCGGGAAAAAGTTGGTCAGCGCATCTTTTAATGAACCGTTTTTTAAATCATAAACGCAATCCGGATGGCGTAACATCATACAGGGCTGAAAATATCCGTAGGCATCCACGCACCCGCCGCAGCCCGCGCCGCAGGAAAAAAGCTTATCCTTTGGCGGCCGCATAAATTTGGAACAAAATTCTTTCATCTCTTTTACATATTCATCTCTCCTGCGAGTAAGAATTCTCAAGCCTTCTTGCGGTTTTAACCTTAAATCTTTTATAGACTCATTCTTTAGGCGGTCTTGGCGCCTACAGCGTAAGTCAAAGAACATAGAGTATGCAGGCGGCCTATCCATCCAGGGAATGGTCGCTGCCCATTTTTCAAATTCATCCATCTCATCTTTATTCTGCGGCAAGAGCGCGCTCTTAACCACAAAAGGGACTTTTTTCTCTAAAAGCAGCTCTACCCCCTTGCGAAACGCCGTAAATGAGCCGGGAGCGCGGGTTATTGCCTGATAAGAGGATTCCTTCATCCCATAAACTGTAACCTCAATTTTCTCTAAAGGCGGGATATGGCTGAATAATTCCGCCAGATGCGGCGTGATTAACGTGGCGTTAGTAAAAACCAAAACCCGTAAGCCCGATTTTCTGGCAAAAATATATAACTCCTCAAAATCCTTCCTTAAGAGCGGCTCGCCGCCGGTAAACCGCACAGACATACAGCCTAACGAAATCGCCTCCAGAAGAATCTTTTTTACCTCCGCGCAAGAAAGCTCTTTTTGTTTAGCGTCAAGATCATCCACCGGCAGATTTATACAACAGTGAATACAATTATTATTACAGCGCTCAGTAAGCTCCATATCCAAGCGGCCAAGGAGCGACGGCTTGCTGTCGCGCCATAAATTGGCTTGGTGTATTGGTTGTTTGGTAACGTAAGTTAATGCCATGGCTGTAAAATCCAGGGGACGGTTCTGTTTTTTAAATCTGGGGACGGTTCTGTTTTTTATATTATAAAAAATAGAACCGTCCCCTTGATTTATACACTATCTTTTTCTATCACGCTTTACCCACAAAGGAACCAAGGGCTAATAGGAAGTTCATGATGAAAACGCACCATATGCCCGGCATATCCGGATTAATTTATCTTGATCATAGACTATCATGTCGGTCTCTCTTCTGCGGCAAACTCGTTTTTCCGCCGCCATACATCATTCCCGCTTTACCCACATTCGCTAAGCGGTGTTCGGTTTGCGCTTACCGACAACCGCAAACCGCTAACCTCTAATCAAAAACCCACAAAAGGACCAAAGGCTAATGGGATGGTTACGAAAAACACTGTGCATTACAAGCCCGGCAGACATACGGCCCACCAGGCCAAGCGGGTTGCGACTCATAACAAAAATTCGCCCAAACCATGGTGGGGCCATTCCCGAGATTCGGGTTTGCCGATGGGCCGAGCATTTTACAACCTACGAGCACCCCCTCCTCAGGCTTCCCCTTCACCAGCACAATCAGCTGGGGAGTAGTCCATTTTTTCTTGGGCATCGCGCCTCCTTCGTGCGGTTAGCGGTGTTCGGTTAGCGGTGTGCGGTTGGCGCTAACCGAAAACCGCTAACCGAAAACCGATTACTATAATCTTTTCAACAACTCCACCACTTCCCCGCTCTTATCAAAATATAGTTCATAGCAAGGAACAACATCGCTGATATTTTCAATCAGCGAAAGTGTCTTCTCCCACCAATCCGTAGTTACAAAGGGCCTGATGACGCAGCTCAAGAGCTGTTTGGTAATTTCTCTTTTATCCTTAAGCAGCGTAACGCGGTTTTCTTTTGACTTTTTTAAAAATAAAATCGCTCTTAAAGGCGCGGAATTCCCGGAGACTTCCGGCACATCGCCGTGGCTCCAGGTGCCGTGGATACGAAATTCGGTTAGCGGTGTTCGGTTAGCGGTTAGCGTTCCCCGAATGATCATCCTGTCGTCACAAAGTATTTCGGCTTTACCTTTTAACATAGTAGCCATAGTAGATTTCCCGGCTTCGGAGTGGCCGGCAAAAAGCAGGCCTTGGCCGTCGAGATTTACCCCGCAGGAATGTAAATAACAGCCCTGCCTGTCTGCCAGAATCCGCGCCAAAAGGATTTGGTCGGAAGGAAAAAACGTTAAAGAGTGCAAATTCCCTTTAATAAATATCTCTTCTCTGTCATTATAAATGCGTCCACGGGTATGATCAGAATTAAAAACAGCGACGCGATGCAAGCTCTTATCGCCTGGGGTTGGCGAAATCCCCTGATAAATCCACGAATTGTCTTTCTTGTATATTGCCCAAGGAGCCTTACGATAAACCTCTTCTCCTAATTCCTTGCCAACAAGATCAGGTAGAGAAAAATGGTGCCTTATACTAATCATATCGCAAGATGGGCCTGCGGCCGGGAAATGTTTAAATTTAGGATGAAAGGTGTTTTCTTTTATCGGTAAATCCGATTCAACCTGAATGGTTATGTCGGCAATCTTAAAGTAGCGGCGGTGCTTCTTTCGCCAGTTTTCTTTAAATTTTTTATTTTCTTTCGCAACTTCACAAAGATAATTTATCTTAGCGGCGAACCTACCATGCTCAAGATACGCGTAAACAGGGCATAAACGGCAGTCTGCGCGCAGATCGCAGGAGCCGCAATTTTTTTTATATTCTTCGGTGATTCTTACTTTCACAGCTAAAGAAGGAATAAAATTATCCCAACCGTCTTGAAAACTACCCTTCCTTAAGTTATAACGCATCGCCGGATCCTTAATAAAACAACAAAAAGTCATCTCTCCATAAGGGTCAATATGAAAATCGCGGCGGTTATTTATACAAGAAGAAAATAGGTAGCCGTTGTTCGCCGCTTGATGACAACCGTTATTCTCTTGTTTATTCCATTCCTCATAGGATAAATCCGGCTTATCCAACTCCACTACTTCTTTAGGTGCCAACCTCTGGCGGATTATCTGGGTGTTTCTTTTCTTATCCGCGCAAGCCGAAAGATAGAGCCAAGCAGCCCCTACTCTATAATGCTTGCTTAAAGATTCGGATAGCTTAACCATATCCTGAAATTGGTGGTAATTATCCTTCATCGGAATAAGTTGGACTGTAAAACCAGCGCCGGCTTCCTTTAAGTAGCGGAATCCGCGCATCGCCGCCTCAAATGAGCCGGGGTTACGGGTGATATGGTCATGCACATCTTTAGTTGCGCCATAAAGCGCGACCATCTTAGTTCCCTTTTTTTTCATCAGCCGGGCTATTTTAGGCGTAATCAAGGTGCCGTTGGTATTGATGGAATAGGAAGCAAAATTCGCGGTAATATAGCCAAATATGTCGGCAAAGTCCGGCCTAAGCATCGGCTCACCTCCTGAAATAGACCACCTGCGGCAGCCCAGCTTCTTGGCCTCATCAACAATCCTCTTTATTTCCTCAAAGGTAAGCTCGTCTCTTTTTTCTACCGCATCAGGCGGAATGCGCAGCCAGCAATGCCGGCAATTATTATTGCAGCGATAGGCAAGGTCAATAATGCCTTCTAAAGGTAAGCGGGGTAAATTGGTTAGTTCTAATTCTTGCAAATATTCCTGTGCCATATTTATAATTTCCTTTTACATACTCTTATATTACGCAGGCAGAATCCATAGATTCTTGCCACCTTCGCGCTTTTTCAGCTTTAAGCCGTAAGTTTAGCTTATAACTTACCGCTTACGGCTTACAACTGGTTTCCAATGGCCAAAACCAATGGATCAAGGGCTAGTTGGAGCTAGGTCGAACCGATTGAGCTACAGTCCACACATTGATTGGGCGGCTCAAACAAGGTGCAGGACCCATAGTCCCAATGCCACGAGGACGTGACGACTCCTTTGCATGCAGT
Source organism: Candidatus Omnitrophota bacterium (assembly GCA_026387315.1). Taxonomy (GTDB): domain Bacteria; phylum Omnitrophota; class Gorgyraeia; order Gygaellales; family Profunditerraquicolaceae; genus UBA6249. The sequence continues at coordinate 3,362 of JAPLLY010000005.1, read as the reverse complement.
GAGTACCCTCTCCTCAGGTTTTCCCCTGATTAAAATAATCAATTTTGGCTTGCTCCATTTTGGTTTCTTGAGCTTTGGCATATAGTCACTCCTTTTTAAATTTACTTATTTTAATATAAATCGGAATAGGTGTCAAGAAGCCAAACTGTCCAAATTATTTTAAACAAAAGTGACTGTCACGCCTTCTGTGACTGTCACTTTTGATCCGGTTTTTTCCAAATGTTATTCCTTTTTTTATTACCTTAAACAAAATTACAAATATATTATTTAAAAAATATAAATAGCGTATACGATAAAGCAAATTTGTCTTACTGGCATATGGCTTTAATCCATAAAACTTAGCAAACTGCTCTTGCGGCACATTCAATATGCATCTTAGAGGTTCCCACAGATTATCATAGAGCAAAAAATGGCTTTTTAGATAGAGATTTTTTATACCTGCCATATCGCTATCCGGCTCGCCGTTGCTTAAAAAGGTATCTTTTAGAATAAACTTCTTAATTAATTTCTCCTTGTATTCAGGCACAGCTAAGGTTTCTAAAACAAAGGCCGGGATGGACATATTAAATAAGAGCCTGATCTGGGCAAGGACAAAATATAATGTTACGCGCGTCTGGGAAATTTTGGCTTCCCTCAAAACATAATCCCAGTCAAAATTAGAACCATATCTATTTAATACCGCCGCCGTATCACAAACATTTTTCAAACAAAGCATTTTGCCAAAACGGCGCTGATGCAGAGCAAGAGAAAAAAGAGTATCCTCTGGAGAAAGCAGAAAAATGTTTTCGGTTTCCGGGCCAGGCTTGGTTATTCTGCGCCACAAATTAGCCAACTGAGAGATTTTTCTTTTGTAATCCAAATCCCAGTGCGCCTCAACATAATAAAATAGTCTCTGGCTATCCTTCCTGATAAAAGCCAAGTGATAACCTTTTTCTTTCCAATATTCCTCCTTCAGGCCTCCACATTTCTGATAACCTAAATCCTCTAGAATCTTCTCAGCTAAAGAAAACGTCTTTTTATTTATCAGTAAATCTATATCACATAAAGGCCTAAGAGGAGTTTTATCAGCGTAGAGATTATCCGCGATAAAAGCAATTCCCTTGATCGGCACAAATTCTACGCCTCTCTCCGTAAAAACATCTGCAATACTTTTGAATTCTTGCCATAAGCGGGTTTGATGAACTAGGCAAGAATAATAACCCTGCCTTAACAAACCCATTTCTTGGCCATCTAAAAAGGAGGGGATTTTCTTGAAAAAAGGGTAAGCGCAAGGCAAAAGTTCATGATACCTTAGGTATCCCATAAATTTCTGCCAGTTTATATCTTTTCTAATAATTCCTTCTATTCCAAAAAATTCACCATTGCCAACCAGCCATCTGGCAATCTGTAAAATTAATCTTTCTTCAACACCAAACTCTTCCGATAAATTTAAATTTGCCATAATTTATTATACTGCCATCAACCGCAAAATCAATCAATAAAGGGGACGGTTCTCTTAAGAGAACCGTCCCCTTGTTTTTCGGCTCTCAAAACCCGTCCCAGGCCCATCATATCCGCCTTCTCCAGGTTTATGCCTACCCGAAACAAATCTTGCGCTAATTCCTTCTGCCAAGCTACCCTTCCCCTGACATAAAGAGGCTCGATCCCATCCGGAAACAAAAGCCACAATTCCAGATCATCATTAAGCTTAAGCTCTTTATCAACCATCATCCCTATACCCTTGGCGCTGACATCCTCCACCCTAGCCTCTGACTCCCTAATCTTGCTGAAATAAATCCCGTAAAGATGCAACGTATGCGCTACAGTTTTATGCCAAACCACCCAAACTTCTACTTCCAAGAATCCAGGGGACGGTTCTACTTTTCCCGAACCTAGTGGCCGAAAAGTAGAACCGTCCCCATGTTTTTCACAGAGAACGATTGTCAACCCGCGAAAACTATCCTGCGGAAGTTTGCGCCCCAAAGTAATCTGCAGCCCGCTAAAATTGATATCTATGAGGACACAATCCAAAAAAGCCAGCGCTCCGGTAAGTTTTACCTTAATCGGTTTACCCACGCACCATCTGCTTGACCGCCTGCGGTTTTGCATTTATCTCCTCCCTTCATCCGCCTCATCCCCACCCGCGCCCCGTCGCACGATGAGTTCGTAAGTACCGTTAAACCCAATAAATTTCCTCCCCCTAACAACAGAATATCCTAATTTCTTACCCTCCTCTTGTATGATCGCTATTTCTTCATCAACAGAAGCGACAAATACGCTAATCAAAATGTAGGCTTCGTCTTGTAAAGAATCAAGTATAGCTTTAATTAAAGTTCTTTTTAACTTTAGACTAAAAATATTTTCTATTACATTAGAGAGAAAACAGTAGCGGTGCATTCTACCGGGTAATCCGGCGTATTCCGCGTAGTTCTGATAACTATCCATATCAATCCTGCTCGCTACTATATCTATTCCAAAAAAGTTTTCCAACATATTACCCGAATAAATAAGAATTTCTTTTAGTTTTTCGGTTTGAGAATAGCGCTTCTCCCCTATATAAATAACGGGTGGTTGGCAAATATTCACTCTGCGCGCCCCCTCTACGGCACAAAGAAGAGGATGCAAATATCCAACCCCCGCGCCTATAAATAAAATATAATCGTTACTGCCTATATCTAACGACTCAATCATCTCTACTTCAGCAAGTTCTCTTAAATCTTTTTTTGATTTTTCTCTAAGATAAAAATATGCTTCTTTTGCAGTCGGACTAAGCGCGGCCTTAGAATTTACACTAGCGCTAATCATATTCCTTGCCTCTTCTTTCTCTCGCTTCGTCGGCCGGCAGCCAAGTTTTTGCACCGTTTCCTTCACCGCATCCCACTCCTCATCGGTTAGATTAAACTTATACTCCGCCTCTTTCTCTCTGACAACTGACAACTGACAACTCTCCTCTCCACCACCCCCAAATACACCAGCGTCCCCAGCCGTGGCAAGCGAGAGATGGCCATCAAGCATGCGGCCTTTGGTGCGCAGTCGAATATCTTCCGCCGTCACCCACTCACAAGGCAGCGTGTCATTGTGAGTCCCCGCAGGTGACGAAACAATCTCTTCTAACTCCTCGCCACCCTGCCCGCGCATCTGCCGCATTATCTCGGCAATCCGCAACGGCGAGCCGTCGGGCGGATTTTGCAACCGCCCCCCCCGCTCCCATCGCCCCCGCCGCCCCTAAAATCGGCCAAAGTGGCAGCAATAACAGCATCGGCGCCAGGCGCTTCATCGCACGCCAAAAATTCCTACTCCACAATTTACCTTGACGCTTCCAAAAATCTATGTTACGCTTTTTTACGAGGTCAAAAATATGACAACACTTAAAGAAATGATCG
>JAPLLY010000057.1 GCA_026387315.1 Candidatus Omnitrophota bacterium | reverse complement strand
TGGCCACCGACGCGAAACGCCGGTATTTTCTTCTCGCGGGCTAGACGACGTACAGTGTAAGGATGGAGTTTAAGATATTGAGCGACATCTTCTGCGGTATAAGCTTCAGACAATTCTTTCATTAGGGCTCCTCTGTTACATTTTATGCCATATTATATCAGAGATATCCCAAGAAACAACCAAAAAATATCCCCAAGCACTTAAAGCTATTTGCCTGCGGTAGCCTTCGCGCAATCCCTCCAACAAGCCTTGCGAAGACAACCGCATATCAGGCACAAAAAAATCACTCAAAACCACTAAGGGAGGCTAAAGCCTAAAGAAGATGAGAAAAGGAAGGATTAACGCATTACAGACCAAACTAAAGCAACTACCCAACCAATACCAGTCCATCCTAAGAAAAGATTAAGTAAAAATACTGCCATCCAGTTTTTATTCCGCCTTAGAAAGTAAATTAATGCAGGCAGGAGATACAAGCCAAAGATGACAATAATTATTAATCCTATTTCTGCTAAACTAAGATTTTGCATTTGCATATTTTAAGTTCCCTTTAAGATTTAAAGATCTCCTGTTTCTCATTTTTATTAAGAATACATCTGATTATATGTACTAGACCGGCTGCCCCAAAGAAGACTACCGAACCACCAATAGCAATCACCAAAAATAACCTGCCTTCTTTCTGGATAAAACCGTTCCAAAAACTCCAGAGGATTACCTGCCATCCATCGTTACTCATGGCAAGATTCGGGTCGTGATAGCCAATCCTAGCCAGCCAATAAGCAAATACCCAAAATAAATAATACATCCATAGCCAAATACTCCTTATACTTAAAGCGATAAATAAAACCAATAAGCCTGTTAAACCCAAGATGTCATAAGGGGCCATATTATCGTTAAAGATATTTCCCATTGCCCTGGATAAAAACACTGTATCAGAATATAACCAAGGATATTTCTCTTCCAGCCTTGCAAGAAAAAGATAAGACTTTAACTTTTCCATATCCTTGATTCTTCCGGTTGCTTTAAGAAAATCATTAAGCTGACTTACTGACATGCTTCCTAAGCTTCGCTTCGGATTTTTAAGCTCATGAGTTATGACGCGGGAGTAGCTTCCGGTTAAAGCAAAGGACCTCTGGCCAGTGTTAGAAGATGTAAAATCAAAGTCCCAAGTTCCAGGAATTTCAAAATAGCTAGTTATTTTAAAATAGGTTGAGTCTTGATCAGGTTTAGCCGCTTCTCCTGGCGGTACAACCATAACTAGCGCGTTGCTGCCAGAAATATCCTCAAGAGAAGAGCCTAAAAGCTTAGTCTTCATTACCACAGGAATATCCGGATAGGGCCCCAAAATAACACCCTTTCTTCCGTAGTTTAAGCCGACATACCAGCCAAAGCCTATATAGATAAGCGGAAGTATTAATAATAATCTGACGGCTAATTTTCTTATGCTAAAGCTCTTGTCCATTTTTTCTTTTCTCCGCCAATAATTTAAACACCTCTTCTAAACTCCTTACTTCATTTGCATAAAAACACAATCCTTGATTAAACATATCTAAATCCGCCAAAACAAAAGCCCTTGAACAAAATTCCGGCGCAAGATGAAACAGCCTCTTTTTAATACCTTCATAGTCAAACTCCGTGATACTTGGACTTTTTGTCAATATCATAACGGTATATGTCAACCATCCTCTTCAACTCAGAAAGCTTCTTAGATTGAGTTTCGATTTCCAAGGCAATAACTGTGCCGAACTGAAGCACTATAAAGCTGTCGGGTACTAGGGCCCTTCTATGCTCGCCTATTCTTAAAATCCATGCGCAGGCCCATTCTTTAATCACTAGGTGCTTTTTAAGCTGAAAATAGGCCCCTACTATCATATTGTGCTGGATATATGTGTTTACTCCAAGACAGCTTTTTTCAAAGCGGTAGTCTTTAGCTAAGCATTCTTCTTCATCAATAAAATCCGTACCTTTCTGAGCCAGGTAATAGATCTTGGTTTTATACAGAGATTCGTAGCATGTTTTGAGGTAGCCTTCTATTAGAGAATAAGCAATCAGTAAGTATTTGCCTTTTAATACATCACGAAGCAGCCTTGTAGCTGGAGTCATTCTTTTCATAGATTCCTCCCGTAGCGTAACAAATCACAAATCAAACCAAAAACATCATAAATCCCAAGAATACCAAGAAAACAAAAAACGCCCTAACCTGTCATAATTACACAAGTTAAGGCGTTTATCGTCTATCTATCAGTTATGCTTAAAAATCAAAACGGAGAGGCAGGGATTCGAACCCTGGAACCTTGCGGTTACGTGTTTTCCAAACACGCGCGCTCGACCACTACGCGACCCCTCCAAAATTTACACAGTAATTTTTTTTATCCCGAGCCCCGCTTTTCGGAGCGAGGAATCTTTACCTATATCAATCAATTCTAATTTCTTTTTCCTGCTAAACTTCCTAATCTCTGACTCTCTATTTCTAGCAGTGTGATAATCTAAACATTCTTCCCGATAGACTAATTTCAATGGCTTGCGGGATCTCGTGTATTTACATTTATTGGTAGTATTGTGTTCCTTAAAACGCCTTAAAACATCTAATGTCACACCTACATATAAAGTTTTGTCCTGGCACTCTAAAATATAAACAAACCAGGGAAAATTGTATATTCCTTTTCTCAAAGTAACTCTAGTCCTCGCTGCACTCGGGCTAAATTTGCTCGACATTAAACTAAGGCAATTTTACGGACCCGAATGCAACCAATTCGAACCACGTCCGAAATAACCGCCAATATTATAATCCAACCCTTACAGCGAACCCCATTATATCAAAAATTAGCCAAAAAGATAACAGAATTACGTTTACTGGGTATGCCTTGCAAAGACATAACCAAGAGTTTAAATATTTCGAAAGGAACAGTTATAAAAGCCTATAAGTTTTATAAAACTATTCAAGGAGGCGAAAAATGAGCTGGCCATTTAGCGTCCATAACGCCATATACCATAAGGAAAGATTCATCTGGGCGCCAGTTAGAATAATCCACGAAACGGATAAAGCGATACTAATAGATAACGGCAGGAAATCATGGATTCCCAAGTCGCGAATATACAGGATAAGATTAAAGGGCAATACCTTTGAGATCTATGTTAAAGAAAGCGTTGTAAGATAATTATTCAAGGCCTACTTTAACTTTTTTACATCCTTGGCAATCTTTTTACCTTCAGAGCTAAGCCGACGCTGTAGCTTCTTAATATCTTCCTCCGGAGGCAAAACTTCAGGCTTTATGCCGCTTTTCCCAAGTAATTCACGGAGATCTCTATTATTCTTTACATGTTCTCCCGTTATAGCCGATTCACCGCGTAAATCATTCTTTTTGGTATTAAAGCTCGTTATTTCCGCGGCAAGATCTTTAGCTTTAATGGTTATAGTCGGTAAGAAATCGGCCAACGGCCTCTTCTCAGGCACGCCTAGCTTCTTTTTCATATCCAACGTTGTGTTTCCACCAAAAAGAGCGTGGTCGCCCTTACTACGTAGCCGCGCAAAACCCTCTCCATCAACGCCACGCACATAGACAACCCCTGAGAGTTCTGATTCGGTATCAGCTAGTTTTTCGCGCGCACGCACCCTCTCCACCAACGCAATACGTTCTTCCAGCAATTCCTGCCTGCGGGTTTGAATAGCAAAATAACTTTGAGCAAAAGCGATCTGCTCCTTACGAGGATCGCCATTTTGAGCAATAAGATAACAGGCATACCGGGTAAGCATAATATCTTCGATTTGCCGCTCGCTACCTGAACCTAATTTGACCATTTTGTTGACGTCAACGAAATGGTCGGCAATATTTTGCCCAGACCTTAAACACGCAATCTTAGCTTTGTCTACAACCAATAGAAAATTGCGCCAATCTGTATAATCTAATAACTTCTGTATATCCCGCGCCATCCAGTATTCAACACCATTTTGGGTATAAGCCGACTCTTCGAACGTTTTATTCAATTGCACAATTATTTCTTTTTTCATATTCTATCGCTCCTTAATAAAAAATTAATCTCAGCTTTTTTCCTACTATAATAGACGCGCAAAAAGGTATAATCTAACGAAAATTTATTGCCGTTCTACTTCAATGGTTATAGATTTTACCCCAGCAGGCAATTCTTTCTTTTCAGCACCATTAACCACATATTGCCAGTCGTCATAATCAAAGCTTACCGCGTAACAACGCTCAACCTCTTTTCCGTCAAACTTAACCAAGAATCCGCCTTCGGCCATGTTAACCCCCTTTTTCGTATTGTTTTAGTTCTTTAAAGGCTTCGCCTACGGTCCAGGGATGAATATGGAAACGCCTGGCAAGCTCCTGTTTGGAGATGGAATACAGATCTTCTCCTTGGGATTCAAGCAGGGATTTTATCATAAGCAGGAATTTCAGGCGATAAGATATTTTTTGGTTAGTGATAAGTTTAGAGTTTATGCTAAAGGCCTCCTGGGGAAGATCAATGCATTCAACCCAGGCATCCTTGCTATGGAAAAACTTAACACCTACCAAACCATAATTATCTCTTAGTCTTTTAAGGCTTCTGATAACCTGACGCCTAAGGCCAAAGTCAAACCAGGAAACAGGCATATTCAGGCTAAGCGCCATACTTTCCAAATCAACAAAAAAACTTGATTTGCCCACCACCTGGCTATGAGCCAAAAGCAATAAATAAAGATTCATGCCGCGGGAATCCTGCGCGGTAAACATTTTAGAAAAATATCGTCCATCAAGGAGAAGAAGCTTGGGGATAGCTATACTGTCGGGTAGGTTTTCCAAATATAATGCCTTATGGACTTCTTTTTCTTTTGGCTCGATGACTAACGGCAGCATCTTAAGCCGCAATAACTTTATTTTGGCAAGTTCAGGCGAATCTATCAGTGTGGCGGATTCACGGTTACTCTTCAGGGCAGAGATAGACCAGTTGGTGCTCCCTTCAACTACGAAGCGGCTATCCACGATGACAAGTTTATCGTGAAGGCGCAGGCGCGAAGGTAAAAGATGGAAAACGCATCCGGCATCCACTAGTTTCTTAAAGAAAGGAGTATTAATAAGCTGATGCGGCTCTTTATCAATTTCCCTAAAATTGGTATTCAGGTAAACCGTGACTTCAACTTTACGCTGGCGCGCCTCTATTAAATCCTGAAGAAGAAAAGCTATCGGATTCCTTTCTTTCGCGCCAAGGCTAATATTGTACATAGAAATAACGATAGACTTTTTAGCTCCATCCAGAAGTTCGATCATCGCCGGTTCATAGGCGCGATCTGAAATATCTCTTACTTGCGCTGGCAAAAAGTTTTCCTGGGCGGATAGGGGAGAAAAAACGAAAGCCAGAAAGGAAAGAATTAAGAGAAAACAACCTGATTTTTGCCTAATGCTCAAACGAGCCAAATATCACCTGCTTCTTCAAATAATTCTAGATTATCAAAATCAGCGGGCAGGATATCATAAGAAAAGTTATTCATTGTAGCCCACCAAAGCCACAAAAAAGGATAGCGACCATTTCCCTTTATTTCTTTGTAAGTTTTTTAACTGCCTTATCAAAATCACTAACGCGATTATTATCTCTCCCTTTTCTGTATCTTTCGAATTCTTCTTGAGCCTTTTGCGCGGCTTCTTCGGCGCTTATGTTTCCCGCGTTAGCCAAAAGCTCTCGTTCGCTTAATTTCAAGAATTCATCAAGTTTTACTATCCAATTTGCCATTTTCATCGATCTACCGTTAGCCGCCTGTAATTCCGCGAAATCAAGATACATAGATACAATAAGATTAAGCTGGTTTAACTCTTTTTCAGTAAGATAATTTTTAGCAACTTTAGTATCCTGCGCTGTAATGTAATTACCTTTGAAACTGGTAAGCCCCATCAACGGCTTCCTACTATCCGCGCGTTTTACGATTATTTCCGCGGCAGTATGGCCATGGACGGCATAGTGCATTTTATTCTGCACAGCCGCAAAGAATTCTTCAGTCAACAAGTCGTCTTTGCGGTAATCAATGCTGGTGGCGTAAATATCGGTAACTTTCTGATAAAAATTGCGCTCGCTGCTGCGGATATCGCGGATACGTTGTAAAAGCTCCTGAAAATACCGCGCTTTCTGGCCGCCTTGTTTTAAACGCTCGTCGTCTAACGTAAACCCTTTAACGATATATTCTTTTAACCGCTGTGTAGCCCAAATACGAAACTGTGTCCCCCGTAACGATTTCACCCTATATCCAACCGAAATAATAACATCGAGATTATAATGTTTTACGGCATATTCTTTACCGTCAGGGCCAGTTCGCCGGAATTCCCGACATACTGCATTTTCAACAAGCTCTCTCTCCTTAAACGTATTTTGTATATGCTCAGTAATAGTTGTCCGCCCTTTATCAAACAGCTCCGCCATCTGGTCTTGCGTAAGCCAAACAGTCTCATCCTCCATTTTTACCTGAAGTTTAGTCTGCCCATCCTCAGTTTGATAAATTATCAATTCGGACTTATTTTCTTTACTTTCCATTTGACAACTCCTCTTTTAGCTTTGACTATCTTCCCTCTTCTTCCTGTTTTCTATATCAATAGACGAAAAGAAAGAAAATATCTAACAAAAAATTTTATCGTTCTTCTATTTTTATACTTATCTTCTATCCCACCATATCCAGCCAAACAAGCGCACGGAAAAATAATAAAGCCCCGCGAACCTAAAATCATCTCTTTTTAAAATAGCGTAAAACTCTCTGTCAACTTCTTTGCGGATAGAATACATCATGGATTAAAGAAGCATAGTAGGTTTTGCTTTGGCCGGTGCCAAAATTTAACACTGCCTCTGGTACTCCGATATAAATATCTTTTATTTTAAACTTTGGGCTGCAGCCATCCCAGGCATATCCCTGGTAATTTGTTCCTTTGATTATAATCAGGCCGTCCGAAGCTAGCCTAAACCACTCATTCTCAAATTCCCGTCCGGTTATTGAGGATGGATACCTGTAATTTTCTCTAATGCAATATATGTATACCGACATTTAAATCACCATCGTTATTCCCAAAATTCACCCCTCTTTGAAAAAGAGGGGAACGGGGAGATTTTTAAGCAATACGTTTCTGAAAAATAGAAACGGTCCCATTTTTTAGTTACATAAAATTCCGCCCATCTGAAGACATCAACTTCAGTTGTCCGATTTTGTCGGACAACTCATTACACGGTAATTTTCCCCTCTTATTATAATCACACCGACCAAAGCTAGCCTAAACCACTCATTCTCAAATTCCCGTTAAATCACCCTCGTTATTCCCAAAACTCACCCCTCTTTAAAAAAGAGGGGAGCGGGGAAATTTTTAAAGCTTTTGATGTTAGAACTGCCTAACTATCTGTCAGTATTGGGGTTAGTATGGATAATTATGTCTTAACTTAAGCGCTTACAGATAGTTATCAACAGCGTCTTGATATTCTTTTTATTGACGGAGGTGGGTTCATTTTTATTCTCGTTAATTGTATAAAATTGGGAATTCTGGGGAATTCTGGGGACATCACACTTAATTCCGAATTATGTTATGTGTCCCCAAATTTTCCTCAATTAAACGCTATCTTTTTTACCTTGCAGAACCTTAACAACCTCATGGATCTGCCCAGCTTCATTATTCTTAATCAGATGTTCCCAAATACGCAAAACAAACCAACCATTCCTGCGTAAAGACAAAGTAGTCTTTCTGTCACGAATCCGATTCTTTTCGATTTTGCCGCGCCAAAAGTCGTCTTTAAGTAAATGTTTCCATCGCGGATATTGCCAGCCATGCCAAAAATCGCTATCCAGAAAGACGCAAACTTTTTGCTTCCAGAAAACAATATCCGGCTTTCCCTTAATGGCGGTAACGTTAACAAAAAACTTTAACGACGTTCGCTTCTTTAACGCCTTAATAAAATCACGCTCAAACAAGATATTCTTTAAACCATTAGGCCATTGTAGAGGTGATCTTATTTATCTCATCAAATTAAAAGATGGATCATGTTTAATTCAGATCATCCCAACTATCCTAAAACTTATTCGAATCAATCGGAAATTGTTTTTCAATAATAACTTTAGATAACCTAAATCCATCAATAAGCGCTATGGGATTTTTACCTTCTTCCGTTGCTTCTTGGATAGCAGCTTTGGAAAAATGACTTGTAGTAACAACAGCTCCTCTTGCAAATGGCTGTAAACTTCCTCTTAATTCTGCTACTTCTTTACGGCCAACTGAATGTAGCCAGCGCTTTGCTTGTATCTGAACAAAGGAGTGTTCAAATATCCACATCCTATTGCCAACTTTAACATTAACATCAATGCCTCCATCTGCAGTATACTTAGTCACACACACTTCCGTGAAACCAGTCCTTATTAATAAATCCTTTAAAAAAAGCTCAAACTGTCTAGGTTCCATAACAAGTAATTTAGCTCGAATTTTTTCAATCTCTTTAAAATTAATGGCTTCCTCGTTGACTCGACTAATAATCTCGTTATCCGAATCATCAATATAATATTTTCTTGAATCTTTCAATATTTCTCTTGAAATATTACTATCTAATAAAATCGGAATCGTTTTTATATTTTGATGGATTCTAAATTCAAAAAGCCAAACTTGTCGAATTTTGCCGTCCGAGTCCAATTGGGTATCTGGATAATGTCGCAAATACTCAACTAATCCAAGGTATTGCCAACGCTTTGGGCCAACTGCTTTATTTCTTCTACTGGCGATCAGCGCAAAACCATGGATAGGAAACAAATAATCTTTTTGATCAATAATGCGATTATTAATACCCCCCAATGTTTGCTCGCCAACTTTGCCAGCTGCCGTATAAGTTAAAATCTCTCCTTCCAACCTATCTTGATAAGGATTTTCTCCTGATAAATGAAAATCTTGGCTAGATGTCATTATTACTCCCCTAACAACAAAATTATCTTGGATTGAAAAACGTATACCACCCGCATTAGCAACCTTAAGCGTATTAAAAATTTCCTCATTTGAATAAAGTTCTCCCACAACAAATTCGCTAATCATACACTTTTCCCTATTTGCTTAATAGCCCTTTCAACCTTTCCAAGCACCTCATCATACCTGTGTCGCAATTCCTCATCCAAAAGAGCTTGGTATTCTTCAGAAATCAATGAACGAGCTTCTTGTAAAGCATCAACAATTAGATCCATATCTTTCTTAGTCATAATGATACCCCCTTATATAAATGGTGAGCCTTATGAGAATTAAATCCATTACGCTTACCCGCCACGCTAAAATCCTGACACGGAAAACCGCCGACAACAATATCAGCATTCGGAAAAACTTTCTCTCCACTTCTATGCCGTTTAACCAAATCCACGATGCTCTCCAATGTGAAATCGCTATCGCTATTCCCTCTCGCCTTAAAAAACGACACCCAAGCCGCTCTTGCGGCTGGCATAATATCATTAGCAAACACGGCCTTAAAACGAGTAGATGGTAATCTCACCCAATGTGAATCCTTCCGCTCGACCCAATCCGGATGAACATCTTCATTCAAGCTCTGACTTAAAACATCAAAATCACCCTCGAACCCAAGATCCATTCCCCCACATCCGGAAAAAAGTGACAAAAGTTTCAAGTCTTTATTCTCTTTTTTGACCATTCCCCATCTCCCCGTTTTCATTAAAACTGAAATATCCATCATCAGCGATAATAACGTGATCGAGTAATTTTACCTCCACGCAATCCGCCGCTCGTATTAAATCATTCGTCAACGCCCTATCCTCGGGACTTGGACTTGGATCGCCGGACGGATGATTATGAACGCATATCAACCTGTCGGCGAAATACTCAAGCGTTCTGGAAATAACTTCTCGGATAAAGGGCCTAACTTCCGACACGCTCCCGTCGGTAACCTCAATCGTTCTGATGACGTAATTTTTACTATTAAGCAAAACAACGAGGAATTTTTCCTTTTTAGCTCCTCGCAATTCCGATTTTAAGAAATTAAAAACGTCTCCGCCATTCCCAATCTTAATTTTACCATTAGATTCCATTAAAGAAAGTCTTTTTCCGATTTCTATGGCGGCTTTAATTTGCGCGATCTTGGCGTCCCCGACACCCTTAATCTCTCTCCACGATCGATAATCCCTGTGAATCATGCCTCGAAAATCGACGAACTTGCGCAGAATTATCCTCGCCAAATCCAACGCGCTTTCCCCGCGAGTTCCGGTTCTAAGTAATATCGCCAAAAGTTCCGAATCCGTCAAATACTGTTCGCCGTGTTTAAGTAATCTCTCACGAGGGCGCTCGACCTTCGGCCAATTTTTAATTCCTTTAAAACTAAAACGCGCTTTTTCCATGCGTCCCTCCCAATACAATAGACGCATAAATAAACATTTTCTAACGGATTATTTTAAAAAACAGTTTATAATAATATACTTTATTCCAGAAAATAAGCTGGTTCTTTCTTGAGTATCTTCGAAATTTTCATTAATGTCTCAATAGATGGCATCGAAAGGCCGGTTTCGTAGCGAGAAATACTTTTCTGTTTAGCCTTAATCTTATCTGCTAGATCAGTTTGGTTCATATCAAGCTCAATCCTGGCTATCTTAATCTTCTTACCTAACTTTCTGGCGTCCATTTGGCCTCCAAATAATAAATAACCTAATCGTTTTCATCGTCTTTCTTGAACCAATACTCAGGTCTCCGAAAATCATGATTCTCGCAGTAATACTTTAGATCAGCGATCAAGTCGGCATTTTCCTTTAGCAACTTTTCCTTTTCCTTTTGATCAAATGCTGAACAGTTGTTTATAAAATTGGCATAGTCTTGATAAGTAGTATGCAAATTATTTTGATAGGCAATTTTTTTAAGAATCTCTTTATATGCCTCTAATTGCCTCATTTCTTCGTGCATTTTATGCGCATCAGCTATATTTATTATGGCAAGATTCGCTCTTTTTTCCGCAAGCTTAGCGTTCAAATTCACTTTCAAATTATCCCAAATTGGGTTACAAAGATCGAAAAGATCAAAACCATACCAATCCTTTTTTATTTTTTCAAGTTCTTGCTCCGTTACACCTAGACCTAAAAGCGGCTTTTCAATATCTTTCACCAAACGATACCGCTCTCTTCTCTTTATCATGGTTCCCAATCTTCCAGAACGAGCCGTCTGAGTCAAAAGTAATTCCGAAAAAGGAATTGCTATCTCTTTAAGTTTCTTTATAGCATCGTCTGCTTCTTTAATTTTTTTATCGAGTTTAGCCTTTACTCCGAATCCTTCAAACCATTCAAATTCTTGTAAAGAAGTAAATATAAGACAAAGAATAGCAACGCCATATGTTGCCGTTGCGCTTCCAGATTGACCTTTGAAAGAAAGCATAACCCCACAAATTAATAATCCCAACGTAGTAATAAACAAAATAAATGTTTTTGCAGCTTTGAAATTAAATTTTATCATTTCATTCCTCGGAAAAATAACACTTGACAATTATACCTTTTAAGGTATAATTTAGTCATTAAGGGAATATTAGTTTTTATACCTCTTGAAGGTAATATATACCCGTTTAGTAATAAGCGCAAGGAAATTATGAGTATGACCGAGATTGCTTCGGCACCTGCGGTGCCTCGCAAAGACGAACAAAAAAAGTTAAGCTGGAAAGATTCTCTTCCCACGCAACGCCTGTTGAATGTAATCTGTTCTATCTTAGCTGAGGAATACATTATGATAGCTAAGCAGAATCTTGATGTGTTTGCAGAGTGTCGAATGAGTATTCCCCCTCCCGATCCCTCCCCACAAGGGGGAGGGAATATGGGGGGAGAAATAAACAGAGGTAAAAAATGAAAGCGGCGATATACGCGCGATATTCTTCTGAGAATCAGAGCGAAAAATGTGCTTGACAACAACCCTTGCTATGTTATACTTTTATTGCAAGCTGAAGTAATTCAGACTTGCGCATACACGCGGACCCGCTTTCACAAGCGGGTTTTTCGCTTTCTAGGTCCTTCATACCACCGTCCAAAATCAATGTACTCCGAAAGTACCTTCCATAGTTCCGCAGCAACCTGTCCCCGAACGCCAAAAACATAACTATGCTTCCCTTTCAGCTTAAAGCGCTCTAAAGGCTCCTTAAAGTCAGAATCACCTGAAAATAACAATATCCCTGAAACCTTATCTATACTATCCAGCATATCTAAAGCCATCTCTACGTCAAAATTACATTTCGGCTCCTCTATAACAATACCTTGCTTTTGAAGATATTCTATCAACTCGTCCAGCTTAGAATGCGCATTCCCATCAAAAAGATTAAGCGTAGCCTGTTTTACAAAAAGATTTTTAGTTATATTCTTTCTTATCCATTTAACCGGCTTACTTATTACAATAGCCCCTGCCTTGCGTAAACATTGATGAAAATTCTCTGATTTCTGCATTTCCCGCGTATTTAATCCATAATATACCCTAATCTCTTTTACTGACTTAATACTTAAAAGCTGTTTAATTACATAATAAATTGAAAAATTCCATTTCAACGTATCTTGCCAATGAAACATATTTGTTAAATCCAAAAAGGCAATTACGCTTGTTTCTTTTAATATATCAAATTGATTATTTTTAGATTGATGAGTATCCATGTTAACTTTCCCTCCTTAAAACAAGAACTCCCACTTAAATTAACCCCTTAAAATACTACTTGACAATTATACCTTTAGAGGTATAATTTAGTCATTAAGAGTATATTAGATTTTTATACTTCTAAGGGTTAATATATACCTGTTTAGTAAGAAGCGCAAGGAAATTATGAGTATGACTGAGATTGCTTCGGCACCTGCGGTGCCTCGCAATGACACCGAGGAAAGTAAATCCAACAAAACTCAGGGACAGTCCCTTCACTATGCTGGAAGGACTCTCCTTCCGCGCAGCGCCTGCTGGATGTAATTTGTTCGATCATATCTGAAGAATACATCATGATAGCTAAGCAGAATCCGGAAGTGTTTGCAGAGTGCCGAATGAGTATCCCCCCTCCCTATCCCTCCCCGCAGGAAGGAATAAAGGAGAGAAATAAACGGAGGCAGAAAATGAAAGCGGCGATATACGCACGATATTCCTCTGAAAATCAAAGCGAAAAAAGTATTGACGATCAGGTGAGAGTATGTAAAAACTACTGCAAAGAGCACGAAATTACTGTTAGCGATGAACATATCTGAAGCTTTCCTAAATTTGTAGCCGGTTTTTTCTACAATATGCTGCTCACCATTGAGTTATGATGGAATTTTGTGCACTGGGCTAAAATCATAAGGAAAGCTTCAACATTTAAAGAGTTTGACGAGGGTAAAAGTATACATAAAATAGCCATTCAGCTAAATGAAGAAAAAATACCCACTAAAAGAAACTGGCGCGGCGGCTGGAATATCTCAACGGTAGCAAGAATCCTTAAGAATGAAAAATATATCGGTAAATGGAACTGGAGAAAATCTAAGGTTGTCAGGGATCCGATGACCGGAAAAAGGATTGAAGAAATCATTATTCGCGAGACACTAAATAAGAACACCGTCTCCTCTTCCCTGGCGCTTAAAGAACTGCTTGCGCCTATAAATTTAGAGCCGGTTTTAACTAAAGAAGGTAATTTTTACCAACTATTCAGCGGGGATGAACGAAATTTTAAACCCTATTATGTCGCCCATACAAAAATTCAAACGCTTGCCTTACTTGATGAGCAATACCAAAACTCAAGGGCGCCTGTAGCACTAAAAACTCAGGGACAGTCCCCTGCGGGGACAGTCCCTGTGGCGCTAAAGGTTCGAATTGGTATCAGTTTCGGAAGGAGCAGGATTCGAACCTGCGAGGCCTTGCGGCCTGGACGCTTTCGAGGCGTCTGGATTCAACCACTCTCCCATCCTTCCATCTATAAATTATATTAATAACGGAGGAGGAAGGATTCGAACCTTCGGAGGCCTTACGGCCTCAATTGTTTTCAAGACAATCCCGATCGGCCACTCCGGCACTCCTCCTTCTATCTAAAACAAAAAAAGCTGCTTAAAAACCGCGAGGAATATGTTCCTGAACATCGTAAAGGATAGGTTGCAGAAATTTACGAATGAGAACTCTTTAAAAATTAAGCTAAAACCCAAAGCCAAAAGCGCCAGGTTTAGAATAAAGATAAATGAAAAACCAAAAATGTAATTTGCTTTTAGGAAATCTCCTTTTTTTGTGCGGATAGTCTTAGCGGAAAAAACCAAATGCAGGATACTGCTAAAACCAATCAAAAAAATGGTATATTCAATCAACCAGCCCGAATTAACGGCCAATGCCAATAAGCCGTAAATCATAAAAAACAAAATCGTATAGATCGGCAAAAGAAAAGGCGCGACATTAACCATGGGCTTAAAAAAGCTAAACATAATTTCCACCAGTTTATGCCCTTTATTATAAATTACCGCCGGTTCCCAAACAAATAGATAGATTGCCAAAAAACTGATTATGCCATTATAAAAGATCTTCTGTAAGGCCTGATCAATCCGGGCAAACTCATTAATAAAAGATACCACCGATGAATAAACCAGGGGCAAAAGAATAATCGCCAGGATAAATTTAATTATCCCGAAGAGTTTACTGGATAACCCGGAGATCTTGCTGGAGAAATCACCGGAAAAACCGCCAACATCATTGTGAACAGGCTTCTCCTTACTTTTTGCTGCTTGTTTATCAGGAAATTCTTTCTTGGCCATTTAAATATGGTTGCAGTACTTTAGGAATTGATACTGAACCATCCTCCTGTTGGTAATTTTCCAATATTGCTACCACGGTACGGGCTAAAGCAATACCGGAACCGTTTAAGGTGTGTACAAATTCTATCTTTTTACCTTCCTTACGGCGAAATCTTATATTTGCCCGGCGAGCCTGAAAACTTTCAAAATTGCTGCAGCTGGATACCTCCAACCATTTCTGGGTTCCGCCAGCGTAGGCTTCCAAATCATAACATTTACTGGCGGAGAAACTTAAATCCTGCGTGGCCAGCATCACCACCCGATAAGGCAGCTCTAAAAACTGTAAAACTTCCTGGGCATTATCTACCAGTTTCTCTAATTCATCAAAAGAATTTTCGGGCTTGACAAATTTAACCATTTCCACCTTATCAAATTCATGCACGCGGATTAAGCCCTTAGTATCCTTACCATAAGAACCCGCCTCTCTTCTAAAACACGCCGTATAAGCAGTATAACAAATTGGAAGCTTATCCTCTTCTAATATCTCATCCCGAAACATATTGGTTAACGGAACTTCCGCGGTAGGGATAAGAAAAAGGTCATCATCTTTTAATTTATACATATCCTCTTCTAATTTAGGAAGCTGCCCGGT
Organism: Candidatus Omnitrophota bacterium; assembly: GCA_026387315.1. Classification (GTDB taxonomy): domain Bacteria; phylum Omnitrophota; class Gorgyraeia; order Gygaellales; family Profunditerraquicolaceae; genus UBA6249. The sequence continues at coordinate 36,495 of JAPLLY010000057.1, read as the reverse complement.
ACCCAGCATCGAAGCGCGGTTAACCAGAAAAGGCGGGAAAATTTCAGTATAACCATGTTTATTGGTATGCAGGTCCAGCATGAAATTGATCAGCGCGCGCTCTAATTTTGCCCCCCACCCCTTAAACAGAATAAAATTTGAACCGGTAATCTTGGCTGCCCGGTTGAAATCCACAATATCCAGTTTTTGACAAATCTCAATATGGCTAAGGGGTTTAAAATTAAACTTTTTCTCTTCTCCCCAACTGCGCACAATTTTATTCGCCGAAACATCCCCCACTGGTAAAGAATCATGCGGCACATTGGGAATATTCAAAAGCAGCTTATTTAATTCTACTTCCTGCTCTTTTATTTTGGCTTCCAACTCACCAATCCTTCTAGAGATTTCTTTCATCGAAGAAATTTTGGCTTTGGCGTCTTTCTTCTCTTTAAGCAGGACGCCTATTTGGTCATTAGCTTTATTCCGCAAAGAAGCTAGTTCTTCAAACTCACTTAAGGCCACTCGCCGCGCGTCATCAATTTTAATGACGCTATCAATATCAACCTTTAAAGCCCGGTTCTTAATTGCCTGCCTTACTAAATCCTGATTTTCTTTGATGAATCTAATATCTAACATTTTTTCCTTTATTAAGCCAACAAACGCAATCACCTATTTTGCTAATATACTAACTATAGAAGTATTTATATTATACCTTTAGATTTTAATTCTTTCAATAAGATATCTGCTGACGGTTAGAAATAACGGGGACGGTTCTCTTTTTTAAAAAGAGAACCGTCCCCTGGATTCCAGTGTGGATTTTAGGGAAACAAAGAAAATGAGCCATGTAGGAGTCGAACCTACGACCTTGACATTAAGAGTGTCCTGCTCTACCAGCTGAGCTAATGGCCCGTGTATTTTTTTAAGTTTAATTATTTTAACTTAAAATAGCAAGTTTTGCAAGAAATAAAGGGGACTTTTAAAATGGTTAAATTGATAATAATCATAACCATAGCATTAGCAATATATTATGAAAAAAAGTATTTTTCCCAGGCTATTGAAATCTTCCAAAGTATATGTTACACTTTTACTACAATCAGGAACAGCTTTGAAAAAGGCTAACTAGCAGTAATGCTGGGGCGCAAAGTGACAGCTCCGAAAGTTTTCGGAGGGCTGCATTGCCAAAGGATGAGACCCTAAAACTATCCTTTTAGGGTTTTTTATGGCCCCGGCTCTTAAAAACCGGGGTTTTTTAATGGGCGTAAGCCTAGTGGGCAAGGAGGTGCAAAATGGAAAGGAAGGGGATTTTAACGGGTTTACTGGTTCTTTTGATGGTTTCCACTGTCTGGGCTGGTGATAGTGTGACTATCAGCATGTCATGCACTATACCTGCTATTCCGGGAGTAAATGCTCCGGCTCGTATTCCGGAGGTGTTAATTAGGAATTACCAGCGAGAAGATGTCGCCAATAAAAACTCCACTGCCACGGTAGGAGAAGAAATTATAGAAAAGGAGGAGAGGAAAGAAATCCTTCTTGCCCAAGGAGAAAAAGTTACCACGGAAGTAAAAACAATTTATACCCGGTAACGCGCCCTCCTCCTATTTTTGTATTTTACGCAGAGGAATGTTCCAAACCGAAGATTCCCCCTCTTGCAGGGGGAATTTCTTTTTCAGGGCAACTAAAGGTAAGTAATAAACCGGTATTGAGTCTAAATCCGCAATTAGCTCATGTTCCCCGGGAAGCGCCTGCGAATAAGCATAGCTGCCGTCTACGCTGGTGATCACTGTTTTATTGCCATCCAGAGTTATCGCTACTCCGGGAACGCCTTTTTCTCCCATGGAATATTCATTGTCTTGGTTTAAATCTTCAAAAACTATACCGCGAATCTCTGAACGCGAAGTTATCCCGAAATAAACTCCAGAGGCGGCGGCATTGGCAATAGGAATCTCCTGGGTCACCGGAACAGTCAACATATAACCTGCCGGCAGAGTCCCGGTATCCAGAGTTACATAAGCTACCTTACCGCGGGCATTAACAAATCTAAAATACCCAAGCTCATCGGTAATCTGAGATTTATTCTTACCCAGCCAAACCTTGATACCAAAGACCGGAGGCTCATCACGCTCCATCAGGCCATTGGAATTGTAATCTTTAAAGACATAGCCCTGGATGGTAGAGACAGCATCCCAACGCAGGCCGGTATCCCAAAGCAGTTTCATCCCTACGTTAAAACTAGCCTCCACCCGGCTGGTAACCGTAGAATTTTCTTTCCAGACATTTCTAATCCTGCCAGAAGCGTAAACTTCCTGGCCATCAGCAGGCCGGTATGAAAGTTCGCCATAACCCTCGATATAATCTTCGCCGGAAAGAAATGATAGCGGCGAGTCTGCCCGTTCTTCATCCCGATAAGTAAAACGCATCGATCCCCAAAACGGAGACCTGCCGATACGATCATACCAGTCCAGGCCAGTTTCCATAACATTGGGCCGTACGCGGCTGCCGATGTTGCGCCCGGTAAGCCAATTCAACTCTCGATTAAAATAATAATATAAGGCGCCGATAACGCTAAAACGTAATCCCGCGTAAAACTTTTCGTTGGTGTAATCCAGGGCGGAAGCGGAAAAATTCTGATTGTCTTGATGAGAATATTTCAAATAGGTAGAAACCTCTTTACCGAATAACGAGAATAGCCTGTTCGCGCCAAGGCCGGAAGACTGGTATCTTGTCTGCGATAATTTACCCAGGTCATTCTGAAGGGTATAGCTGGCTTCCAGGTTAGTTAGCGGGTCTAACTTATAAGTAAGCGTGCTATCCAGATCCTCGTTAAAACGATTAAGATTATCTTCTGCCGGATAAAGCCGGTCGCGGTATATATCAACACGCTGGGTAAAGGTAAACTTATCTGTCGGCCGGTAGTTTAAATTTAAAAGAGCGCCGAATTCTCCCTGCCGCCATCCGGAGCCGGTGATACTCACAAACTGCTTATCAATATCTCTAAGCTGTAGATTCGCGTAGAGCTTATCCCCGTTATAACGGCTGGTAAATAACTGGGCTAAATTCTTAGTGTCGCTGGCGATTTCATAGCTATAACCGTAATGCTTAAAATTCCAGCTTCCCATGAAATCATAAGCATAATCCTTAAGATAATCCTGCCGGTCGCGCCCCCAGCCATGGGCTACGCTAAACTTATAATTCTGCCAAGTAACCGGAGAAAAGTTTAAATTAAAACCACTCATAAAGGAGTGCAATGATTTATAAGTAGTAGACAATGTCCCGTAACGTCCGCCATTTTCCTTTCCCCAGAAAATAGCATAATCAAGCTTATTATTGAAGGCGGGCGAAGAAAAATAAACACCCCTTAAACTCGAACCCGATATTGCCAAATTATTGAAATTGGAACTGTAATCTCCCGCCCGAAGCTTAAAACCCTTAAAATCACCCAACTTTCCGTTAGTCAGGCCCGCGCTGATAGAAGTCATATCAGTAGTAGTAGACAGTACACGCTCTGTTATTGCCGCGTCAAGTAACCCATAAGGAGTAGCCCCCTCCATACGCAAATTATGAATCCAGGAATAACTTCCACTGCGCTGGATTGTTTCTAACCTGTTCCCGGTATAATAAGAATACCAGTCCAGGTCATAGCGTAACTTAAAATTACCCATACTTTTCTCTTCCTTACGCATTGTTTCTTCCAGGGTCAAACCCTCAGGAATAGGCATAATGCCGGTGCACTCTAGGCTCGTGCGTCCGAAATCATCCCAGACAACAATCGAGGCTAAACCCCTGCTTTTAGCCATGACAGAAATTTCATTGTCATTTAACTTTTCCGCGTAAAGAAGTTCCGGCTGCACCACCAGAAAACGCTTAATATTACTGCCGCTAATAATCACATATTTACCTTCTTCAATCTCTATTGGCTGCTGAATAGATAGGCTGGGGTCATTGAGCAGGTAGCTTATTGGGTACTTCTTTCTGACAATACCGCCAGTAAACTGGTCCTGCGCGCTAAACCCCTGATCTTCTCCCATAGTTTCCCTGATTTTGGCCTGATCCAAGGCATTCTCCATTACCGTCTGCCGATCCCATCCGGCAGAAGAAGAATAAGCCGGAATGTTAAACTTGCCGCCGCTAGTAACTTTACCTGACATTTCGCTGATCAGCTCAAGATAGTAAATTGCGGGCGGATAACCTGGTTCGGCGATAAGAGCTCGGTTAAATTCATCCTCTGCCTCCGGAAAATCACCCTTATTTAAATCCTTGATGCCTTCCTCGCAGAGAAATTCGGCAATCTGGCTATAAGCAAAAGCTGAATGTGGAGTGATGATAATAGAAAAAAATAAGCTAAAAACTAGAAAGGAAATACTTAGAAAAGAAGTGAATTTTCCAGAAAGCCCTGTACTCTGGCGGGATTTTTTAGGCGGCCTCCCAGCAATAAAAAACATATTACTGAAGCTGGCCGATCTGAACAATTTGATTGTTCTCTCCGATTGTAACCGAGGCTTCTTTGGTCATCACCGGCCCTCTGCCGATGCCAGCGTCGGTAAGCGCTTTTCCCAAATCAACGGTTATTACCAGGTCATAATCACCGGCAGGGATTTTGTCTTTCCAGGTACCTAAGAAACTCCCTTTTCCACCCGGAAAAGTATAAACATTATTAAATGCCCCGCGGGCGCTGACCAAGCCCTCATTATTCATCAGGTTGAAATTCCCGGAAGTAGTGATGTCGGTATTGCCGGTGTTTTCAAAATCCAAGGTAAGATCCAAAGATCCTTTTGCCTCTTTGGAAGGCTGGATATTTAAATTGCTGATTTTAGCAGTTCTCTCTATCGTGCCCTTTACTTCCACATAAAACAGAGTAGCCACCCTGACATTAAAATCAAGCCCCGCGGAACGGCCGGAGCCCGAAAGCATGCTTTTACTAATCGATGTCTCAAAAAAGAGAGTGGCAAAACGCGCGCCGGTGGCGTCAGGAGGGACATTAACGGAATAGTTTATTCTCTGTTTCCCAAACGCGGGCACCATTACATCTGCCGGAGAGAAGCTCATCCACGGACAAGCCGAAGTGGGAATAGAATTCGCCGGAAGAAATTCCTTAGCCCCTGTGCCTCCCGGAAGATAATACCAATCTTCCAGATAAAGATGCATGCTTTTGGCCTCAGCAGTCGGATTATCCAGCGTGATTTCTCCGAAACCGCGTTCTCCCGGAGAAACCACCACTCGAATTTTTGACTGACTCATAAAAGGCAGCTGATTTGCTTGCGCAATCGAAACAAAAAGGCTGCCAATAAAACAAGACCAAATACTTATTATACGTAGTCGAGCAAACAAAATACCCCCTTTATCATATTACAGTTATACCTGTATCAATTACGGTGTAAGCGTAATGGTGACAGAACCAGTATATGTTCCTGCCGGCGAATCCAAGCCAATCGGTGTTACGCCCGGAGCATCAGGCTTTGCTGGATCTCCAGTACCCACACCATAATATATACGTAACCAACCACCCACTAAGAATGTTTTAGCATAAGCAACATCATTGCTGCTGGCGAAACTAAGCTTTTTCAACTCGATGCCAACGCTAGGGCTAGTCTGCTTAACGAAAACAACATTAACTTTATCATCAATGTTGGCTCCTCCTGGGCCCACGAGAGACGCGCGGGTATGCGTCACCGTCCATTCAGTTGCGGTGTTATCGCTTACAACAATATCCACAGCGTAATAACAGTTGGGCAGAAAGATCTGGTTTACGGTATCCCAGGCTAAAGTGTCGAAATTGATAGACGTATCTACATTCCAAACAGTATCAATAACTTTATTTACAGTGACGTTTAATCCATCAGCCAATGTAGCAATATTAGCATTAACAGTAACGGTTTGAGCTAAATCAGCCCGGGCGCTTGTCGCGCAAAAGGCAACGACTCCGAAAACCATACAAATAAGTATGTTTTTCATTTTTACCACCACCTTTATGGTACACAAAATACCCCGAATTACGGTACAAGCGTAATCTTAACAGAACCAGAATATTGTCCGTATGGTGTATCCATGCCAATCGGTGTTACACCCGAGGCATCAGGTTTCGTGAGATTTCCAGTACCAATACCATAATATATTCGTAACCAACCCTTCCCTAAGGCCTCCTTAGTATAAGAAATATTCCCACTGCCAAGGAAACTAGTATACAGAAGTGTTGTGCCGTGAGTTTTATCAGCCTGGTTTGCAAAAGTAACATTAACTTTATCATCAATGTTACCGCCTGATGAATTGTTGAGTGACGTAAATTCATGAATTATGGTCCAGGTAGATCCAGAGTTGTCTTGCACGCCAATATCAACAGCGAAATAGCAGGTAGGCAGAAAAATATTGATATTGTTCGTGGTAGTCCACTTCAATATTCCGAAGTCGAGCGGTGATCCTGCTGGCAGAGTAGTCCACTCCCCACCCGTACCATTCTCGGCCTCACCGGTTACCTTGCTAATGCCAACTGATAATCCTTCAGTCATTTTAGGAATCTCAGCCTTAACGGTAATGGGAACACTCGTAACCCTTGCCCAAGCGCTTGTCGCGCAAAAGGCAGCCACTACGAAAACCATACAAATAAGTATGTTTTTCATTTTTATCACCTCCTTTTTTGATTCTTTTTGTTTAGAGTTGTTATTTTTAAACATCTCTCCCTCCTCTCTAAATTTCGGTTAAAGTATAAGTTATTCGCGATGAATAATTGCCCGCCCTTAAATCAGCTGGGCAAGTTAATTCATAAACGACTTTAAATTTATCAGCGGAACCATTGGCATCGGAAACAAATAACAGGACATTGCCTTTTTCAACCGGAATTTTACTGGCAATCTTTAAATTTCCTTTAGTAGTATCATTTACCGAAAGAGCCTGCAGTGAAAAATACTGGGAAGGAATTTTTTCTCCTTCGCCGCTTACCAGTCCCGAAAGAACATTTTGGGTTACCTGATACGGCCGGCCAAGATTTGATTTTACTTCAATCAACACTTCATTTAAACGCGGGCCATCGCTAGGTTTAAGATTCACAAAATCAATACTATAGCGCTGATCCTGCGGAGAGATAGAAATTTCAAAGATACGCTCCTGCCGGATTTCTAAATCCAGAGCTCCTAAACTTACCTGTTTGCCCGCGGATTCCAAAAGGTACTGAATACGCGAACGGTAGTTACCGGCTGCCAGGCTTAATGGATCGGCTAAAGAATAGGCGATGGTAAAGGCCTTATCCGCGCCGCCGTCAGGGCGGGAAGAATATATTGTCTGGATATTGTTTGAAACCGGAGTCGGCTGATTTATCGCCACGCCTTTTTGGGCATCAGGAATACTAAAAAGAAGGTTACTATTATCAATAAATTTACCATCGCCAGACTGAATCGGCCCCGGAAGCACCTGCATAATCCTGAATGGCCCGTTAAAAGAACTATTAATCGTAACCACGGCGTTAGCCGCGCCGCGCGGATCATTAGCAGCTAAAGGATTAAGTATAAGCGAGCTTGCTCCTTCTGCCGGAGCCACGGAAACCGATAACGAGCCGCCATCATTAGGAATATCCACAATAACATCAATGCGTTGGATCTCTTGACTCTCAGGTGAATTAATCGGGATCAAAACTAAAGTAATGTGGCCGGTGTAATAGCCGGGGGACAGTGGCGGCGAAGTTGTAATGCCATACACTAGAGTAAATAAATCAGCTGTTCCGGCAGCATTAGAATGATAAATAGGCTCATTATTCTTTACGTCAATACCCCAGTTAGGGCCCCCGGTGGGAATAAATAATTTACCATATACATTCGAGCCGCGAATCCCCCTAACTTTGAAATTATCCCCGCCGATAGTATGTGACCCGCTCGTCAGCGGGGCATCAATAAACTGACGTACCTCATATTCATTATTAACCGTGTCTACTGTCCTAAATATTATTTCCTGGGAAAAGGTGCCATTGGAAAGGGTGCTTTGGTCAAGCACCAGCTGAGATTTTCCATCAACAATTAAGTCAAAAGCGAAGGCTTGCCGGCAGAAAATTCCAGAGCCTGCCAGCATTATTAGGCCAAAAATGATTATCTTAAATACTTTTTGCATTTTCATAATTCTACCATTATTTAGCTTCAATTGCAATAGAAAAATAAAAAACCGGACAGATCAAATTTCGGTCTTATCCGGTTGAATCACGTGGCTCCTTTGCCCTCCAGCAAAGGATCCCGAATATTCTTACCTTAGCTTTGTATAACAAATGTAACACTGCCTGAGCCCTTTGTCAAGAGATATTTGGGGCAAAAAGAAAGCGGTTTCATATCTTATTCTCTTGGTTCCTAGCAGAACAAATTTGTATCAGACTAGATTAATGCTGCGGCGCAATTAGTTACATCCTTAAATCCAGGGGACGGTTCTCTTACGAGAACCCTCCCCTTGTTTTTAGTGCGCCTAGGTGGGCTCGAACCACCAATAACCAGTTCCGAAGACTGGTGCCTTATCCATTAGGCGATAGGCGCTAAATGATTTCCGCTTTATCCCCTAAAACCTCTCTGATCTTCTCTAGCTTGGCTTTTCCCACGCCAAAGACGTTTTTCTCCGCGGTAGAGCGCACCGGAGAGTTAAGCTGAATTTTATCCGGATTTATGCGCCAAATTACCTTTTTTAATTCTTCAATATGCCTAAGGCCATCATTCATCCCGGCGATAAGCATTACCTCAAGCCAGATCTTGCCGTCAAACTCTTTTCTTAAAGCCACCAGGCCGTCAATAATTTCATTTAATTTTATACCGGCATGGGGCCGGTCGATTTGTTTAAATATCTCCAGGTCCACCGCGTCTAAAGAAGGCACAATTAAATCCGCTTTCAGGAGCCCTTGACGCACCGCGGGATCTCCTAGAAGCGTGGAATTAGTAATTACCGCGATTTTTAAACCCGTAATATTTTTTATCTGATCAATCAGCCCTCCAATATCAGTATTTAATGTCGGCTCACCCAGCCCGGAAAGAGTAACAAATTTCAGCTCTTGGGCAGCTTGGGGATTTTCTCGCGTCCAAGATTTTAATTCCCGGATAATCTCATCGGCTTTAGCGTAAACTTTTCTTTCCAGGACTGTTTTACCGACACTGCCCCATTGACAGTAAACGCAATCCAGGTCGCATACCTTATCCAGGCTAAGGCTTAAACCTAAAGAAAGCCCCAGCCGGCGCGATTTTATCGGCCCATAGATATATTTCATAATAATAGGTCAGTGAACAGGAGAAGTGTCATTGCGGGCGAATCCTGACTGCCGTCAGGCAGAGATCTAAGAATTTCTTAAAATCAGGGGACGGTTCTATTTTTCCCGAATCCAATTCCAGAAAAATAGAACCGTCCCCTAGTTTCTGCTGGGTTTTTCAGCAGTAACTATTTAACCTCAAGCACACAATTGTGCGACCCGACGGAATTGGCTACGCAAGAGGTGCAACAAGGATCATTTATCCAGGCTCCGTCTACGATAAACTTATACTCGTGTTTTCCCGGCTTAAGCGCGACCTTGGCCGCCCAACTGCCCTTACTATCCTTCTTAGCGAGCAATTTCTGGGTATCCCATTTATTGAAACTTCCGGCAACCACAACCTTCTTGGCCCCAGGGGCGTATAACTTGAACTCCGCTGGTTTTGTTTCAGCTATCCGTGGCATAGTTCCTCCCTTTTTTTGAGCACCTTTAAAACTAACCATATTTTTACATCAGAAGCAGCTGCTGTCAAGAGAAAAAAGCTACTTTAAAATCAGGGGGACGGTTCTATTTTTCCTTGATTTACCTGTGTAGACCTACGCGGTCTACATATATGTAGACCGCGTAGGTCTACGTGGTTCGCGGGAATGACGGTATTAAAAAACAGAACCGTCCCCAGTTTTAAACTGCCACTATGGAAATGCCTCGGCGGTCTGCCAGCCGGATACTTTCTTCTTGATCAATAAAAAGTGTTTTACCGGCTTCAAAAGCCAGGCAGCGGCATCTTGCCTTAACTAAATTCTTAATTGTATTTAACCCGATAACCGGAATATCAAAACGCATATCCTGCTTAGGTTTGCTCACCTTAACAATTACCACCCTGCCCCGGCCAAGTTTACCCGCCCGGCGGATTAAATTATCCGTCCCCTCAAAAGCCTCCACCGCGACTATAGTTTTGCTTTTAACGGCAACCGTCTGGCCGATATCCAGATTAGCCACGGCTTTAGCTAAACTCAAACCAAAATAAACATCCTCCCAGGTATCAAAATCCGGCTCTTGTTTTGTAAGTGTGCCTTTTTTAGGTAAATATTCTTCGATAAAAGTGGTGGAATCCAGAAGGGTAAGCCCGGCAGCTTCTAACCTTTTGGCTACTGCTCCAAATAATGTATCCGCCTGCTTATCTTTAAGCGTATCCAGTATCTGCCTTAACTGCGGGCAGGATTGAGTTTCTTGGCTAAATAACCTGCGCGGGCTGATTTGCCCGGCCATCACCACCGACTCTACGGCTTCGGCTTTAAATATATCAAACATTTTTTGGAATTCAGAAAGCTTGAGCCAATAAATTTTATCCACGAATTTTTTTAATTTTGGGGAGGTATCGCCTTTAATGGCAATCGCGATAATTTTACAGCCTTTTTTCTTGGCGCTGGCGGCAAAAAGCAGGGGAAATTTTCTATTTCCGGCAATTAAACCTATCTTTTTCATATTTAATCTTGGAAATCTCGGGGACGGTTCTCTTTTTTATAATATAAAAAAGAGAACCGTCCCCTTGTTTTTAAGCCGATTTCTTTATCGACAAGAGCGGGCCAAACCGCGCTCAGAGCTTTTGACAAAATTAACCAGATAAATTATCTCTTCGGTTTTTTCAATTTCTTTTTCTACTCTGGCTAAGGCGTGTTTGGCGGATAAACCGGAATTAAATATCAATTTAAACGCCTGATCAATTTTCTTAATCGAATTATGGCCAATGCCGTTGCGCCTTAAACCGATAAGGTTTAAGCCATAGACGCGCGCCGGGTGGCCATCGCAGGTGGAGAACGGAGGAATGTCTCGCACCACCTTAGAGCATCCTCCGATAATTGCCAGCCTGCCGATGCGCGTGAACTGATGAATAGCCACCAGGCCTCCGATCACTGCTTTATCTTCAATGCTGACATGGCCGGCCAGGGTGCTATTGTTGGCTAAAACACAACCGTTACCTACCCGGCAATCATGGGCAACATGTGAATAGGCCATCAGCAAATTATCATCGCCGACAGAAGTCTTAGAGCCTTCAGCGGTCCCCGGATTAAGCGTGCAATACTCGCGGATAATATTGTTATTACCAATCTCTAAAAAAACTTTTTCATCTTTAAATTTAAGGTCCTGCGGCCGGCTGCCCACTACGGCTCCAGTAAATATCTCGCATTTTTTACCGATCGTCGTATTGCCCTCAATAACGCAATGCGCGCCGATTTTAGTACCCGCGCCGATACTCACGTTATCGCTGATTATACTATACGGCCCGACGCTAACGTTATCGGCTAATTTTGCTTTAGGAGAAACTATCGCGCTAGGATGTATCCGCATTATTTATTGGAGGCTCGGTTTTAATTACTAACCAAAGCGCATACAAAATCCGCTTCCGCCACGACCTTGCCGTCGACTAACGCCCTGCCGCGGACTTGGCCGGTTTTGGACTTTACTTTGATTGCCTCAACCTCAAGGATTAATTGATCGCCGGGGACTACCGGCTTACGAAATTTCACGTTATTAATAGATAAAAAGAAGGCCAGTTTTCCTTTGTTCTCTTCCGAGGCCAGCATCATCACCCCGCCTACCTGCGCCATCGCTTCCACAATAATTACTCCGGGCATCACCGGCCGCCCCGGAAAATGGCCTCTAAAAAAATAATCGTTTATCGTTACGTTTTTAACGCCAGTGGCGCGTTTGCCTTTTTCCAAAAGGATCACCCGGTCCACGAATAAAAACGGTTCCCGGTGCGGTATAATCTTCATGATCTCATTAACATCTAAAACCCCTTGCGCATTACCGGTTCCTTGTGTTTTTACCCTCTGCTCATAGATCTTCCGGGCGATCTTCAAATTTAAGGAATGCCCGCTTTTTAAAGCCACCACATGGCCGCAAAGAGGGCAACCTGCCAAATAAAGGTCTCCGATTAAATCCAGAATTTTATGCCTGACAAACTCATCATTAAACCGAAGCTTGTTTTTAATTACGCCCGCTTTACCCACCACTAAAGTATTTTCATAATTAGCGCCCAAGCCCAGGCCTTGACTTTGTAGCTCGCTGGCTTCGCTCTCCAGGCAAAAAGTACGCGCCGAAGAAAGAGCGGTTTTAAAAGATTCAGCATTAACGACTACCTCTAAAAATTGCGCCGCCAACATGGGATGATCATAGTTTAAGGTATAGGAAACCTTAAATTCTTTAGCCGCAAGTATAGTAATCGAGCTTGAGCCCTCCTGAATACATATCGGCTCCTTGACAATATAAACATATCTGGGCGCGTCCTGATACGCTAGCCCTGCTTTTTCCAACGCCTCGAGGAAATTAATCGCGCTTCCGTCTAGCCCGGGAACCTCATTATTATCGATCTGGATATCAATATTATCTATCCCCAAACTGGATAAAGCCGCCATCAGATGCTCAACCGTCTGCACCTCTGCCTGATCATTGCCAATAGAAGAACGCCGGTTGAATTTAGGCGCCAGCAATAAAGACCCCACATCCGCTTTAATCCGGGGGGCTCCCGGAATATCCGTACGAATAAAAGTTACCCCGGAATCCGCCTCTGCCGGCTTAAATGTTACCTTGGCCTGATTACCGGTGTGAATGCCAACACCTTTAAGGGTAACCTGGTTGACAATCGTCTTCTGTTTTTCCATTTATTTATCCTTTAACCTTATCTCGTTCTGTCAAACGGATTCCCCTCCCCCTTGTGGGGAGGGTTAGGGAGGGGGGGGATTTTAAATGCCCGGCAATCCCCCCACCCCTAGCCCCTCCCACCAGGGGAGGGGAATTTATCTAAAATCTTACATATCTTTATCCCGAGTTATGCTTATTCTTCATAGAACTTTTGACATTATCCCTTATTTCAAATTCTTCAATCCTTTTCTTTAGTTCCTTAACCTGATTAAATAGTTTAGGCAAGTTTTGTAAGCTGGCGTTAACTCTCTGAGTAGTCATAAAAGGCCTGGCCGGATAACCCGAAACCATCGTATCCGCCGGGACGGACTTAGCCACTCCGGATTGGCCCGTCACAATGGCGTTATCCCCGATAGTAATGTGCCCGACTAATCCCGCCTGGCCGCCTAAGGTTACATTATTGCCAATAATCACGGTGCCGGCGATACCCACCTGAGCGACAATCAGAGCGTTCTGGCCGATGATCACATTATGAGCAATCTGCACCAGGTTATCAATTTTAGTACCGCGGCCAATAACCGTTTTATCAAAACGCGCCCGGTCAATGGTAACATTAGCCCCAATCTCCACATCATCATCAATTTGAACTATCCCCACCTGAGGAATTTTATGATGCGCCCCTTTAATCGTAATAAATCCAAAACCATCAGAACCAATCACTGCTCCGGAATGAATAATTACGCCCCTGCCGATACTGATCCGTTCACGTATGGAAACATGCGGATAAATTAATGTCCGGCTGCCTATTTTTGTGTGGTGGCCGATATAACAGCCGGCGTAAATTATTACATTATCCCCGATGGTGACATTATCCCCGATAACGCAATAAGCTCCGAGCGTTACGTCTTTACCCAAAGAAACATGCTTGCCCATAACAGCAGTATGGTGTATGCCGCTAGGATGCCCGGCATCAAGAGGCGTAAACATAGAAATAATTTTGATAAAAGCCAAAGAAGGGTTCTGGGTTAAAATAATCGGTTTAGCCGTTCCTTGCGCGCCGCTAGAGGTAATAATCGCCGCGGCGCGGGTTTTATCCATCAACGGGCTATACTTGGAATTAGCCAGAAAAGTAATATCCCCTTCGGCTGCCTCTTTGATTCCGGAGGCTCCGGTAATCAAGGTGTCCCCGTTACCGATAACCTCTCCGTCAATAAGTTTGGCTATTTCTTTTAGGGTCTTTTGCATTTAATGAGCGAATTATTTTAGAATCTCGGGGACGAATTTTAAAATCTCGGGGACGGTTCTCTTTTTTCTTTTAGAAAAAAGAGAACCGTCCCCTTTATTCTAAGGCTTATTTCTTCCCGCTGCCACCAGCATTTAAAACAGCAATAATCTGGCTGGTAATTTCCATACTCTTGGTCTGATAAACCAATACCCGGTCATTAAACACCAGGGTATATCCTTGTTTCTCGGAATATTTCTTCACCGCTTCCTCAATATCTTTAAGGATTTCCTTCATTCTTTCATCCTGCTCTTTACGTAAATCCGCCTGCTTCTGGCGGTCATAATCCTGAAATTCTTTTACCTTGGACTGAAGCTCAGGCCCCTTGGCTTCTCTTTCTTTATCATTAAGCAAACTTACTTTATCTTGAAAAGCTTTTAAATCCGCGACTTTTTTATCCCGCTCTTCGGTATAGGCCTTTTCTTTATCACTTAACGCCTTGTCATATCCTTTGGTTTTACTATATTCGCTAAAAGTACGGCTTAAATCAATATAAGCGAACTTATCCGCGGCCTGCGCAATCCCTAAAAATAAACCTAAACTAAAAATTACCCCGCTTAAAACTACTGCTGTTTTTTTCATTTCCATTCCCTCCTTTTTTTGAGAATCCAGGGGACGGTTCTAGGAATCCCAGAACCGTCCCCTTGTTTTTTATTTTATTAGAATCCGTGGCTGGCGCTGAAATAGAATCGCCCGCTCTTCTTAGTATCCTCGCCAGATGCTTTATCCATCGGTATACCATAATCCAGCATGATCGGGCCAATTGGAGTATTAATCCGTAAACCTATACCTACGCCCGATTTAAAACCTCCGGTATTAATCGGGTCACTTGTATCTTTAGAGGAAAAAATATCCCCCAATTTTTCCCAAACATTACCAACATCATAGAATGCCGCCACCTTCAAAAAGCTAAATAACGGATAAGTATATTCAATATTGCCTACCACCATCGATGCTCCACCTAAAGGATCTTTAGATGTCTTATCAACCGGGCCAACTCCTCTCTCCTCGTAGCCCCTAATCGTATAAGCTCCGCCGGCAAAAAATCTCTCATAAATAGGTAATTTTTCCGTGTTGCCATACGGCTGCGCCAACCCCAACCTGCCTCTTACCTCCAGCACAGCGCCGCGCGGCATCGGGAAATAATGCGACGCTCGGCCAAAAAATTTCGTGTAATTTTTATCTCCGCCCAAGCCGGCAAAATCAAAAGCCGCGGTAAAGTAATCTCCTTTTCGAGTATTAAAAATATTATCCCGGGAATCATAGGTAAAGCTGGGAGAAATAACGCTAATTACATTCGTGCCTACCTCATTCTTTAAATCCTGGGAAGCGTCGTCTGTAGGATTGCTAATCTTTATCTGATCCAGCCGATAGATAAGATCACCTCTTAAATATTCAGATAGCTCCTTACCTAAACGCAAATCCCCTCCGGTCACTGCTTCATCATATCCATATCCTGATTCAGTATCGCGCGTATGCGTACGGCGGTATAAATCAAACCCGAAAGCAACCGGATAATCAAACATCCATGGCTCTATAAAACTCAACTCATAACCCTGACTTAAGCTGCCGATGGAAGCGCGCAGCTTCAAACTTTGTCCAGCTCCGGTAAAATAAGGCCAATTCCTCCAATCAAAATTCTTCTGCTCAACCTCCACAAAACCTACAAATTGGTCCACTGTGCTATAGCCGCCGCCAAAACTAAAAGCTCCGGTCTTAGTTTCTTTGACATCCACCACTAAATTCTTTTTAGCCGGATCATTCGTCTCCTCAGTATCATAGCTCACGCCTTCCTCGCCATCCCGCTGCGGATCTTTAAAGAATCCTAAATTCTGTAATCTTTCCTTGCTCCGGCGTAATTTCTCTCCGTCAAATTTCTCTCCGGGATGAATCCTCATTTCCCTGCGGATTACCAAATCCCTGGTTTTAATATTACCCCGGATTTTAATTTTATCCACGTAAACAACCTGGTTTTCCATAATCTCATAAGTTACGTCTACCCGTCCGCTATCGGTATTGACCAAAGTAGACTCCTGAACCTGCGCGGAAATATATCCCCGGTCAGAATATAACCCTTGGATGCCAGTTACATCTTTTTTCATCGCCTCCTGGCTAAAAACTTTTCCGGGGATACAATCGGCCAAACTTTTTAAAATCTCTTTCTCCGTAACATCTTGGTTGCCTCGCACCATCACCGAACCCACCAGGTATTTTTTACCTTCAGAAACTTTAAACGTAATAAATAACAGGTAAGCCTTCTTGGCGTCGGGCTTAACTTCATAAGTTACGGTAACATCCGTAAAGCCTTCCCGCTGATAGAAAGATTTAATCCGCTCGAGGTCCTCTTTGAGCACCTCATCTTTTAAAACTCCGGCGTTAAAAAACCAGGCGCGCTTAGTCTTAAGCAATTTTAGGATACGCCCGCCGGAAAAGGCCTGATTACCCTGGATAAGAATATCTTTAATCCGCACCTTCCTGCCTTCTGCAACAGTAAAAACTATATTTGCTTTATTGGCTTGCGCGTTCTCATCCACTTTATAGGAAATATCCGCCTGGCTATAACCCATTTTTTCATACATCGTTTTTAATATCCGCGTATCTTCGGCTAGAGCGGGATAATCCAAATACTGTGTTTCTTTGGATTTTAGCTGCTGCTTCAATTTCTCATCCTTGGCCGTAATAAGATTAATCCCTGAAAAACTAATTTTCTCTATAATCGGCCTTTCCACGACAGTAATCAGGATTTTTAAGCCATCTTTATAATCCTGGGTATCGATTTTGATATCGCTAAAAAAACCCAATAGATACAGCCTCTTTAAATCATCGCTAATAATATTCTCTTGATAGGCGCTGCCGATACGCGTCTTCATCTTGGAGGCAATAACATTGGTGCTGATAGATTTATTGCCCGTAACCTCTATCGCGGTAACATTTTTTAATACTGCCGGGGCAGTTTCAGGCACAGAAACTATTTTTTGTTCAGCCTGATTCTGAAGCGCATCCTCAGCGAAAATAAAAGGCATTCCGCTAAAGAAAAACAAAACGGTTAAGAATACTAAGATAGCTTTACGCATTTTAATTATTATATAAGAACATATTCTCCAAATCAATACAATTTTTCAACCCATCCAACCCCCCAACCCCCGGCGTTGGGGTTAAGCGCTGCTTATTCAACCCGGGATAAATTATCAAACCTGGTGAACTCCTTAATAAAAGCTAACTTCAAAGACCCCACCGGGCCATTACGTTGTTTGGCAATAATTGCTTCAGCGACCCCCTGATTATCCGGGGAAGGATTGTAATACTCCTCCCTTAAGATCAGCACCACCACATCCGCGTCTTGTTCAATTGCCCCGGACTCTCTTAAATCTGAAAGTTGCGGCCGATGGTCGGTACGCGACTCTACTGCCCGGGATAATTGGCTAATCGCAATCACCGGCACATTTAGCTCTCTGGCCAAAGCTTTTAAAGAGCGTGAAATTTCAGAAATCTCCTGCTGCCTGCTCTCCATATTCATCGCTGAGCCGCGCATTAACTGCATGTAATCTAAAATAATCAATTTTATGCCATGGTGTGATTTTAAGCGCCGGGCCCTGGCGCGCAGCTCCATCACCGAGATCGCCGGAGTATCATCAATAAATATCGGCGCCTCCGAGAGCTTTCCGGCAGCCGCGGTCAGGCGCGGCCAATCGCTCGTCGCCAAATACCCTGTTCTTACTTTATGCGCGTCCACCCGCGCGTGCGAACAAAGCATCCTCTGCACCAATTGCTCTTTAGACATCTCCAAGCTAAAGATCGCCATAGGCACCTTCTCAATTACTCCGGCATATTCGGCAATCCCTAAAGCAAAAGCGCTTTTGCCCATAGAAGGCCTGCCGGCAATAATAATTAAATCTGATGGCTGCAGCCCCGCGGTTTTTATATCAAAATCTATATAGCCGGTGGGTATGCCGGTAACGTGCGCCTTATTCTGATAAAGCCTATCAATAGTTTCAATGGTTTCCTTAACAATTTCTTTAAGCTGTAAATAGGTGCCTTGATTTTTACGGTCGCTGACCTCAAAGATAAGCTTCTCAGCGGTATCCACAACTTCAGTGATATTTCCTTGGCTCTCATGGCAAACAGTAATGATTTTAGTAGAGTTATTGATTAAAGTTCTTAAAATATATTTTTCACGCACAATTCCGGCATAGTGATTAATATTAGCCGCGGTGGGAACGGCATTGGCCAAAGAGGTTAGATAGCTTGCCCCGCCTATCTCATCCAACGCGCCATCCATCCTTAAAACATCAGCCAGAGTAATTAAATCCACGGCTTTATTGGCATTATAAAGATCACTGATTGCCTGGAATATCTTACGGTGGGTATCTTTATAAAAACAGGCAGCATCCAATTTCTCAGCAGAAATTGAAACTGCTTCTTCATCCAGCAGCATAGATCCCAATACCGCCATCTCCGCGTCAAGATTTTGCGGGGGAAGCTTATCTAAAATTAAGTCTTTGGCCATATTTTAATTTTATAGCTTATAGCTTATAGCTTACAACTTACAGCTTATGGTGGCTTTTTGAGCTACTTCTTCACTACCCACAGCTTTACCGTGGCAATTACATCCGGATGCAGTTTCACCGGTATCTGGTAAATTCCTAAAGATTTTATCGGCTCAACCAAATCAATAATACTCTTATCAATGAAAAAACCTTCCGCCTTTAAGGCTTCAGCTATTTCAAGTGCGTGAATACTGCCATATAACTTTTCTTCACCTTGAGTTAACGCGGGGATGGTTAAAGCCAGCGTACTTAAGCGCTGCTTAACTAACTCCGACTCCTCTTTAATTTTAGCGGATTGAGCGAATCGAGCAAGTTGGTCTTGCTCTAATTTTTTAAGGCTGCTGGCCGTAGCCGGCTTAGCCAAGTTACGCGGAAAAAGAAAATTCCTGGCAAACCCCTCTTTAACGCAAACCACCGTGCCTGCCCGGCCGATCTTTTCCACGTCTTTATTTAAAATTACTTCCATCCCGCACCTTCTTTTTTATTTCACTTATTAAACCGTATGGCTTTAATAGTTGAATATTCAGAAGGTGCGGGATCCACCCCGCACCTTCTTTTTTAAATCGCGGGGACGGTTCTCTTTTTTTTAAGAGAACCGTCCCCTGTTTTACATTATTTATTGGAGGCTTGAGTATTTATCGGGTATAAGGAAGCAGGGATAAAAATCTAGCCTTCTTAATCAGCCCCTTAATTCTCCTCTGATGCTTAGCGCAATTACCGGAAAAACGGCTGGCATTGATTTTACCCTTCTCAGTTATGAAAACCTCTAACCTCTTGATATCCTTATAATCAATACTGCCTAACTTATCCGCGCAAAATCGGCAGAATCTTTTTCTTACCGGGCCCAGCGCGTCCTTTTTTTTCTTAATAATCTTTTTGTCCTTGCCAAAACCTCTGGTTTTAACCTTCATGTGCTTCACCCCGCCCTTCCTCTTTTATTCTAATTATATAATTCCCATTACCCTATCCTCTATATTATATACATATTAAATTAATTATTCATCGGAAGAGCGGGGCTCATCCTCGCTTTCTGCTAACCAGGTTGATTCACTGCTTGTTGGCTCCTCAGCTAATACCTCAGGCTGCGCCGGGCTAACCGGGCTGGACGGCTTAGCTTGGCCCCCAGAACCCATAAATTGCACACGTTCCGCCCGCACTTCAATTACCGAGCGCTTGGCACCGGCAGCGTCCTCCCAGGAACGCGACTGCAGCCGGCCCTCAACAAAAAGGCTGCTTCCTTTATGTAAATACTGGTTGCATGTTTCTGCTTGTTTATTCCAAACCACCGCGGTGATGAAACAAACCTCTTCTTTTAATTCTTGATCTTTAGTGCGGTATTTACGATTTACCGCCAAGCGTAAATTAGCCACCGCCATGCCGGCCGAAGTATAACGCAACTCCGGGTCCTTGGTAAGATTGCCCATCAATAATACTTTATTATAACTAGCCATATAACCTCCTTGTCTACCGCTGTAGACCTACGCGGTCTACATTTGATGTAGACCGCGTAGGTCTACATCAGGTCTTTAAAAAACAGGTTTAGATATCCATACGCGTAAACAGGACTCTTAAGATATTTTCATTAAGCTTGTAAGTGCCGCGTATTTCTTTAATCGCCGCTGCCGGCGCGCTAAAAGCCGCCAAATAATAAATCCCTTCCATAAATTTATTAATCGGAAAATATAATTTACGCCTTTCCGCCCAGACTCCTGACTGAGTAATCTGGCCGCTATTCTTAATTATCGCATCATTGAGCTGCTTAAATAACGTTTTCTTATCTTCATCGGATAAGCCGGGCTTAATAATTACCATCGCTTCATACTTATTCATTTCTACTCCTTAGGTTAAATGTATTCATCGTTTGCGCTATGCCATTTTTTACCCAGCTCAGGCAGCAGCTAACGGCATCTTCTTTTATCTGTTTGACGGCTGCTTTCTCCTTACGTAAAAAACCCGAAAGAACATACTTTGAGGCATCAACTGAACTTTTTGGCCGTCCAATTCCGATACGCAAACGTCCAAAATCCCGCGTTCCCAAGCGCTCAATGATCGATTCTAGGCCGCGCTGCCCGCCGCTTGAGCCCTGCGGGCGAATCTTCATTTTACCCAATTCTAAATCTAAATCATCACAAACTACTAAAAGATCTTTCGGGTTAACTTTAAATTTCTTAAGCAAGGCTGCAACCGCTATACCGCTTAAATTCATATAAGTCTGCGGCAAGGCTAAAACTACATCCTGCGCCAGCAGTTTGTCCTTAGCCACTAATGCCGAAACCGAACTATCCCTCTTAAAATTAATTTTTAAAGAACTAGCTAAAAATTTCAAAACCACAAAACCGATATTGTGCCGGCTTCCGGCATAAATTAAACCGGGATTCCCTAAACCCACAATCAATTTTGTCCCGTCAGAAATCATTAGAATATTATTCCTAATGGGGCTTCTTATCTTTTTCTTTGGCCCCATCAGCTGGAGCGGCTTCAGAAGGAACTTCTTTCTTTTCTTTAATTACCTCGGGCTCCTTGGCTGTCTCTCCTTCGATAGCCTCTTGGGGCGCCTCTTCCTTCATCGGAGCAGCCACATGCAAGACAATCGCGGCCAAATCATTTAAAGGCTTAACTCCCTCCGGAAAAACTATATCCTTGATATGAATAGCCTCGCCCATTTTAAGGGCGGTAATATCTACTTGTATATCTTTGGGAATATTCGTAGGCAAACATTCTACTTCGATTTCCCAAAGTAAATGCTCTAAAGATCCGCCCTCCTGCTTAACGCCGATAGCTTCACCCTTAATCTGAATAGGAACATTAACTTTAATTGCCTCGGTTAATGAGATCTCATTAAAATCTATGTGGATAATATCTTCACGCACCGGGTCATACTGAACCTCTTTGACCAGGCAAGGCCTGCCTTTGGACTTTTTATTCTCTAACTTATCATCTTTAATCTTTAAATTAATAATTATACTTTCTAAACGATGCTGATGCACTAATTTTAAGAGCGCGCTCCGGGAAATTTTTACCGATAAGGCGTCCTGGCCATGAAAATAAACCACGCCAGGTAAATAGCCGCTCTCTCTTAAATCTTTAGCCTTGGCCCTTCCTTTACCCTCTCTTAACTCTGCCTCTAAAACAATCTCTTCCATTTTTTTACCTTTCTTTTTAGCTAAAGAATCATGGGGACGGTTCTATTTTTCCTTGATTTACCTGTGTAGACCTACGCGGTCTACATATATGTAGACCGCGTAGGTCTACGTGGTTCGCGGGAATAACGGTATTAAAAAATACAACCGTCCCCTAGTTTCTAATCAAATAAACAGCTAACCGATTCCTCGTTGTGTATTCTCTTGATGGCTTCCGCCAAAAGATTGGCCACTGAAAGCACCTGGATTTTTGGGCTCTTCTTTTGAGCCAATAAAGGCACACTATCAGAAATAAGCAGCTTCTCTAAACCTTGACATTGATTAATGCGCTGGATTGCCGGCCCGGATAAAATACCATGGCTAATTGCCGCGTAAATAGTTTTAGCTTTGGCTTTCTTTAAGGCCTCCACCGCCTCAATCAGCGAACTGCCGGTGGCAATCATATCATCAACAATAATTACATTTTTATCTTCTACTTCTCCCATAATATGTATGGCTTCGGCCTTCTCGGGAGAAACCCGGCGTTTATCAATAATCGCCAGGTCAGCGGAAACTCTTTTAGCGTAAGCCCTGGCCATCTTAATGCTTCCCACATCAGGAGAAACAGCCACCAGGTCTTTAATATTCATTTTAGAGAAATAATCCACGAATACACCCACCGAAAATAGATGATCCACGGGAATATCAAAAAACCCCTGAATCTGGCCGGCGTGTAAATCCATAGTCAAAATCCGATTTGCCCCGGAGACAGTTAAAAGATTAGCCACTAATTTTGCCGTAATCGGCACGCGTGGCTGATCCTTCCTGTCCTGGCGCGCGTAACCAAAATAAGGAATAACCGCGGTAATCCGGTGAGCTGAAGCCCTGCGCAGCGCGTCAATCATAATTAATAATTCCATGAGATTATCATTCGAGGGCGGACAGGTCGGCTGAACGATAAAAACATCCTTGCCGCGCACATTCTCATTAATCTTGACCCGGATCTCACCTTCGCTAAATCTACCCACCAGGGCATCCTGCAATTTTACCTTTAGATCTTTACAAATACTATGCGCCAACTCCAGATTCGCGTTACCGCTAAAAATCGCTAGTTTATCCACCCCGACCTTCTTTCTTATTTCATTTATTAAACCGTATGGCCTTAATAGCTGAATATTTAGACCTACGCGGTCTACATATATGTAGACCGCGTAGGTCTAATCCAAATCATTAGAAGGTGCGGGGTCCACTCCGCCCTTCCTTCCTTTTCCTTAAAATTCTCGCCGGAACCCCTGCCACCACTGCCTTGTCCGGGATATTTCTAGTCACCACCGAACCGGCGCCGGTAATCGCGAATTTACCGATTTTTACCGGAGCAACCATCACGGTATCCGAACCGATGTTAACATTATCTTTAATCAGCGTGTAATTTTTATTTCTACCGTCGAAATTAGCCGTAACTGTCCCGGCTCCGATATTCACGTTTGCGCCTACAGAGCAGTCTCCCAGGTAAGAAAAATGTTTAATCAATGTCTTCGCGCCAATCCGGGAACGCACCATCTCAATGAAGTTACCGGCAGTCACATCATCTCCCAACCTGACACCTTCACGCAGATGCGCGAAAGGCCCCAGGAAACAACGTTTTCCAATTTTAACATCCCTTTCAATTACTGTAAAGGGATAAATCACCGTATCCTTGCCAATCGCCGTCCCGAAATTAATAAAGGTAGATACCGGGTCAATTATCGTTACGCCATCCCGCATAAATTTATCATTAATCGTTTTTTGCATCAGGCAGTTAGCTTTGGCTAATTCCGCGCGGGTATTGACCCCCAGGGCTTCCTGAGTATCCTTAATTTTTAAACCATCAACCAGATAATTTTTCTTGGCAAAAATCTCAATTATATCAGTTAAATAATATTCTTTTTTACGATTATTCGGCCGAACTAACCCTAAGTTGGCCAGCAACTTTTCTTTTTTAAACGCCATAATCCCGGTATTAATCTCTTTAATATCTTTCTGCAGTTCATCCGCATCCTTCTCCTCGACGACTCCGCAGATACTAAAATATTTATCGCGCGTAATCCGGCCATACCCAAAAGGTTTTTTTAGTCGCGCGGTTAATAAAGTAGCATCAACATTATTCTCTAAATGGTAATCCAGGAGCTTCTTGAGTGTCTCTTTCTTTAAAAGAGGATTGTCTCCGTAAAGAATTAGCACCGTGCCTTTAAAACCTTTTAATTCTGCCAGCCCCGCTTTTACGGCATCCGCTGTGCCCCTAAGTTTTTTCTGGATGGCAATTTTAATGCCTTTAGGTATAAACTTACGCACTAACTCCTGCTGATATCCTAAAACCGCGACCATCTGCGCGGGTTTCAGGGCGCCTGCTAAATCCAGGACATAGCCGAGCATCGGCCTGCCGCAAAGTTGATGCAATACTTTAGGTAACTCAGATTTCATGCGCGTACTCTTACCCGCGGCTAAAATTATTACGGCGATCTTTTTTTTCATATTTATCTATATACATCTTTTCTGTTGCTAATCCGCAAAACAAGAATCAAAATCTCTCGTTCCGCTATCTTATAAATAACGCGGTAATCCCCCCAACGGTACCGCCAATACCCCTGGAAATCTCCTTTTAATGGCTTTCCTAATCCTTTAGGATCCTGGGCAAGATAGGCCTCGATGCGGGTAAGAATTTTCTTAACCGTAGATTTATCTAGCCTCTTAAGTTCTACCTCAACAGAATCAAGATAGGCAACTTTATACACCAAGTCTTTTCCTTAGTTCCGCGCCAGAAATAATTCTGGATTTAGGATCATTAAAACGGTCTTTGGCGATTTGCGCGTCAGCGTAGTCTTCCAAATAGTAAGCTAAGGCATCAGTAACATAAAAAGTTTCGCTGCGATGCGTGGCTTTTGCCAATGAGGCTAACCTGTTAACTAACCCAGCCGGTAAACGAAATGCTTTTAATAAAGTCATAATCTCACTCTCCTTAAGTACAAAAGGTTTTTATCTAGTGAAACTCCGCCGCAGGCGGAACCTGCAATATAAGTATAACATTGTTATACAAGTATAGCAAGAAAATAATTAGTTAATGCTGAAAACCCTTTTACTCAAAATACGATTAACTTGCCCTCTAAAAAGTGGCAACTTGTTTTTATCTCATTGAAATACTACCGCATTATCGTTAATATTTCAGTTTTTGGCGGCATATTTATCCTTTCTTGTAATATACTTTCATTGGGACGCATGGATTCGAACCATGATAGCCAGACCCAAATTCTGGAGTCCTACCATTGGACGACATCCCAAAGTTATTCGCCAGACAGGCCAGAATGCGCCTTGGCTTTTTCCTGAGTATAAACCTCAAGAACTTTTTTCTGTAGGTGTTCCCTGAATGACTGCGTTATCGGATGAGCAATATCTCTGTGCTCGGCCTGGCTGCTAGGTACCTCTTCCGCGCGCTGCGGATTAGCTTCAACTGGCAGGAGCGCGGCGCATTGATTGCAATATTTACTGCGCAATTCATTTTTAAAAGCACACTTGGGACAAGCATGCTTCACTTTGCGAGAAGGCATGGCGATAAATAAATCCGTACCTCCTTGGATTACCTTAATATCTCTTACCACAAAAACATTATCAAAAGTAACCGTAGCGTAGGCTTTTAATTTCTTATCCTGAGAATCCTTTAATATTATTCTAACTTCCGTTATCTCCACGCCTACGCCCTCCTGCCACCACTAAACGCAAGAAACTACAAAAACCTTCCAGGATTTATATTGCTTACACAACTTTCTCCTTAAACTCTGAGCCTGCATACAAGAATCACAGATTGCAAATACCGCTGGGCCACTCCCGGACATCATTACTTTATCTAACCCTATACCGAAAAGGGCGTTTTTGACCTGTTTGACTACAGGATAAAGATTGCTCGTGATAACCTCTAAGCCGTTAAACAGACAACGGGTATCAACTACCTTACCTTTTTTCAGTAGCTGTGAAGTCAATATTTTAACATTACAGCCTGGCCTTGTCAACCCCGCACCTTGTTTTTTATTCAGCTTTTTACCATCTTGAATTCGCGCAAGGTGCGGGGTCAACCGAGAAAAAGTCCTGCCAGCCGAAAAATAAACATCAAATTTCTGATAAATCCAAGGCGTAGAAACCTTAATATTGGGATAAACCAGGATAAACCAAAGCTTAAGCTTATTCAAAGAAATTAACGGCTTAATTTTATCTCCCCGCTGGCTCCCTAAAGCAAATTTCGCCTGATATATAAAAAACGGGACATCACTGCCTAATTTAGCCCCTAATTTTACTAATCTTGTTCTAGATAAATTTAAATTCCAGAATCTATTTAATCCCAAAAGCACGCTGGCAGCGTTAGAAGAACCTCCGCCCAAACCCGCGCCCACGGGTATGCGTTTCTTAAGCTCTATCTCTATCCCTAAACTTAACTTAAGTTCCTGCTTTAATAATGCCGCGGCGCGATAACAAAGGTTAGCCTTATCCTTAGGCACCTGCCGGCTGTCACACTTAATCTTAATTAAACTATCGCTGCGTTTTCTAAAGGTTAGCGTATCGGCTAAATCAATACGCGCGAACAAAGTGCTCAAATTATGAAAGTTATCTTTACGCTTGTTTAAAACCTGCAGATAAAGATTTAATTTGGCGAAGGATTTAATGGCTAGCACAGAAGAAGATTGCTTCATGAACTTAAATTTTTGACTAGTGTAGGGGAGGTTTAAACCTCCCCTACACTAAGAGATATTGTCTAAAACCGCTTTCTCGATATCCAGGCTGCTTAAATGATACTCTTTTAATAGCTCTTCCGGCTCGCCCGATTGGCCGAAGCGATTACGCACGCCCACGCGGATTACCTTAACCGGAAAATTCTCGGCAACTACTTCATCGATACAGGAAGCCAAACCGCCGATAATATTATGCTCTTCGCAAACAATAATCAACTTAGTTTCTTTTGCTGCCTTAAGGATAATGGCATTATCTAGCGGCCGAATAGTATGCATATTAATCAAGCGCGCTCCAATACCCTTAGCCGCCAGATCTTTTACTGCTGCCAGCGCCTGGGCGACCATCATCCCGCAGGCGACAATCGTAACATCATTACCTTCGGTTAAAAGTTGGGCTTGGCCAAATTTAAACTCACCTTTATTCTCAATAGTAGTAACCTTGGATCTGCCTAAGCGAATATAAAAAGGCCCAGGATTATCTACAGCAGCCATTACCGCGCCCTCTGTCTGCGGAGCATCGCCAGGAACAATAATATTCATATTCGCCAACACGCGCATCAGCGCGATATCCTCCAAAGCCTGATGGCTGGCTCCATCCGGCCCGACGGTAATACCGGCATGCGTCGCTACGATTTTAACATTAAAATTATTATAACTTATACAGACCCGCACCTGGTCCCAGGCGCGGCCCGCGGCAAATACGGCAAAGGTTGAAACAAAAACCGTCTTGCCGCAGCTGGCTAATCCAGCCGCGGTGGCCATTAAATTTTGCTCGGCTACGCCGCAGTTAAAAAATCTGTCCGGAAATTGCTTGGCAAAAAGATTAGTGCGGGTAGAGCTGGAAAGATCCGCGTCCAAAACCACAATATTTTTATCCAATGACCCCAATTTTACTAAGGCTTGGCCATAAACATCTCTTTGATAAAGTTGCTCTACCATTATGCTAATTCCTTTAAAGCCCTCTGAGCTTCTTCCTGAGTAGGAGCTCGGCCATGAAAACCCACTACTCCCTCCATAAAAGACACGCCTTTACCTTTTACGGTCCGGGCAATAATGATGGCCGGCTTATTTTTAATTGTTTTAGCTTGATCGTACGCGGCTAGAATCTGCCGCATATCATGCCCGTCAATCTCGATAACCTGCCAGCCAAATGCCTGCCATTTGGCAGCCAAAGGCTCTACTCCCATAATATCCTGGCATCTTCCGTCAATCTGACAACCATTAAAATCCAAAATAGCGCAAAGGTTGCTGCAGGCGAAATGTCCGCAGGCCATTGCCGCCTCCCAGATATTACCCTCCTGCACCTCTCCGTCGCCTAATAAAACATAAACCCGATAATCTTTTTTATCTACTTTTGCCGCCAGGCTCATCCCTAAAGCAATGGAAAGCCCCTGGCCAAGTGAACCGGAAGCAGATTCAACCCCCGGTGTCCTGCGATCCGGATGCCCCTGAAGCATTGAACCAAATTGCCGCAAGGTGAATAATTTTTCTTTTGGGAAGTAACCGGCCTGGGCTAAGACCGCATACCAAAGCGGACAGGCGTGGCCTTTAGACATATGGAAACGGTCTCTATCCGGCCATTGTGGATCGGCTGGATTAAAACGTAAGACATTAAAATATAGCGCGGTAATTAAATCCGCGGCGGAAAGGCTTCCTCCGGGATGCCCTGAACCGGCTTGCGCGAGCATCTGAATTATCAAACGCCGAATTTGGCGAGCCTGAACAATTAATTCATCGGGAGTTAATTGCTTATTGGCCATGATTAGTAAGTTTAAACAGCTTGGCTTTTACTTTAGCGCTTTGAGAATCTAATTTCAGGGATTTCTCCCAATTCAATTTCGCGCTATCTAAATTACCTAATTTTAAGAAAACATCCCCCAGATGATCGTAAATCTCCGGGTCAGTCAAAAAAGAAGCCGCTCTTTCTAAATGGCTTAATGCTTCTTGGAAGCTTCCTTTTTTGTAATAAAACCAGCCTAAACTATCCAGGTAAGCGCCATTTTCCGGCTCAAAAACTAATGCCCGCTTAATCATTAAGCCTGCCTGATCAATATTTTTACCCTGTTGGAGATAAAAATACCCCAGGAAATTTAAGGCTTCAGGATAATCCGGTTTTAATTTTACCGCGCTCTTTAGCTCTTTCTCTACGGAAGGATAATCTTCTAAATTATAATAAATGCTGCCTAGATAAAAATGCGCCTGCGCGTCTGCCGGAGCCAAATTTAGAATCAGTTTAAAAATACCCTCGGCTTGTTTTAGTTTCTTCTGCTGCAGATAAATCGCGCCTAAACCCTTATAAATATCAATATTCTCTGGCTCAAACTTCGTGGCATTTTGGAGCGCCAGGATATATTCCCCGTCCGCCAAATCCGCTTTATCCTGGGCGGCGTAAACTAAAGCCAATAACGCGTGCGGCTGCACAATTTCCGGAGCAAACTCAATCGACTGCTTTAATTCTTTAATGGCTAAAACCGGATTATCCTTTTGGATGAAAACTAATGCCAAATTCAAATGCAACCAAGAACTTCCCGGGTCAGCTTCTAACGACTTTTGATATTCCCCAACCGCCCCCTCTAAATCCCCGAGGCCTTCGCAATAAACCCCTACAATATAGTGGCTTAAACTTCTGGTCTCTTCTTTATGCGTATCTAAAGCCTGGGCGGGTAAAACGCTTGAGGCCAATGTAAGGCAAAAACAGATTACACCGTTAAGATATTTAACCCTTACCACCCCAGTCTCTCTTCTTCAAGTGACGCAGGCGGCGGCGTAATTTCTTACGCTTATGAGTTTTGATCTTTTGTCTTTTTCTTTTTTTTCCACAAGGCATAACTACTTCTCCTTAATAAATAACCTTATTCAACGGGTATTCAATAATCCCCTGGGCGCCGGCCTGCTTTAACGCCGGGATGAGCACCCTCACAACTTTCTCGTCGATAATAGTCTCAATGGCGAACCAACCGTTATCGCTTAAACCGGAAATAGTAGGCTTTTTTAATGCCGGAAGCTGAGCGATCACGGCCTTAAGATTTTCTTTTTTCACATTCATCTTTAGTCCGACTTTATCTTCCGCGGCAATCGCTCCTTTTAAAAGTAGAGTAATCTGATCCATTTTAGCTCTTTTCCAACTATCTTTATAAGCGCCAACATTAGCGATAAACTGAGTGGTAGACTCGCAAAGAGTAGCAATTTCCACTAATTTATTCGCCCGCAAAGAACTGCCGGTTTCGGTTAATTCAACAATAGCATCTACTAGGCCGCCTGAAACTTTAACCTCCGTCGCCCCCCAACTAAACTCCACCTCAACCTTAACTTTATTCTTTTTAAAATACTCTTTAGTTACATTAACTAATTCGGTAGCCACGCGCTTACCGTTCAAATCTTTAACTTTTTTTATTCCGGAATCCTGCGGTACGGCTAAAACCCATCTGACCTTATTCAAGCCTTGCTTAGCATAATTTAAATCCGTGACCCTCACTACATCAGATTTATTCTCCAGAATCCAATCATTACCGGTAATTCCGCAATCCAATACCCCATCCTGAACATAGCGCGACATTTCCTGCGCCCGCAAGAGTACCGGCTGAATCTGGCTATCATCTGTTGACGGAAAATAAGAACGCGGGCTGGGAAGGTTTACATTAAACCCCGCTTTTTTGAACATCTTAAAGGTAGACTCCTGAAGGCTTCCCTTGGGTAAACCTAATTTTAATACATTATTTTTCATCAGTTTCCCTTTTTATAAATTAATCAAGTTTTATTATAACCAGATTAACGTATCTTGTAAAGCAAAAAAAATAGAAAAACAAGGGGACGGTTCTGTTTTTCTTTAGAATCTAGGGGACGGTTCTGTTTTTTATATTATAAAAAACAGAACCGTCCCCTTGTTTTTCCTTTGTTTTCTATCCTAAATGCACTTCGATGATATTGAGCTTGTCTTTTGGCAGGCCAATAATAACTTCCCTGGAGATAACTACCCGGGCATTCTCCTCAATGGAAATCCGTTCTGCGTTTAGCATAAAGCGTTTGATACGATACTTACCCGCTTCCAACCGGTTAGGATTTAAGAAAACTATCTTTAAACGCCTGCCGGCAAAAACCCGGGTAACACTTATTTTGTTGGCCGGCTTAAATTGTTCGCTAGATAATTTAGGTTCAATCAACAAATCCCCATTCTGCCCTTTAACCCCGAAGGATTGAGTAAGCAAAGTAAGCATAAACCAGCTGGCTGAACCGGTCAGATATGGATACATCCCCCGGCCCTGGAGATTAAAATATTCCGGCAGGCAAGGGTAAATCTTGCTGGACGCTGTACGCGCGGCAATTTTATAAAGTGAACTTAAGGCTTTCCAACCAGCGTCCGCATAACCCTGTTTATATAAAGCATGGGCAAACATCACTACCATGTGGCTAAAGATTGCCCCATTTTCCTTTTCTCCATATGCAAAAGAAAACGCCCTGCCTAAATCATGCTGCTCTTTTTTAAAATCAGTATTTAAACGAACCCCTCCGACGCGCCGATCGTATAAATAACGATAAACATTTGATAATATCTTTTGAATTTGGCCGGCGCTGGCAACCTGGCTCATTATCGGAAATACTTGAGAAGCTAAAGTCATCCGCACAAAATTTCCTTTTTTACCGTCCACTCTATGTTTGCGGTTATCGTAATACCCGTTAAAGAATCCTGCTTTTAACCACTCACTTTTTTGAATATGCTCCCTCATCCAAAGAGACTTTTCTCTCAAAGAACGGCTCAAGACAGAGGCGTCTAAACGAATTTTCTTGCCCGAGAGATGAATCTTAGTTTTAGAAAAATACTGCTCCAAAATTCTATGTTTTCGCGTTATATCCGCATAGTTAAAATCAACCAGTAGAATCTTTAACTCTTGGGCCACCGCCAAGTCTTTAATGCCTGCCTTAATCAATAACCGCGATAGAGTAAGGAGGTTCGCCGCGTACATCGAAGAAAAAGCTACGCTCTCCCCATGTTCTTTAGCCATATCCAGGCCATCATTCCAATCCGCGCCTTCCAGGCGCGTATGATTATGCGCGCCGACATTATAAAACTGCACCAAATTCTGAACCAGTAAATGTTCTAATACTGTGCCTGAATAAATTTTCCCGGACTTTGTTTTTAAACGGTTGCCGTATTCCGGGCTCCAGCAATGATCAATGCCTCTGGCTCGGTTTACCTGGTGATTTCTAAAATAAACAGCCGGCTCAAATAAAATCCCCAGATCAGCGGTCTCCTGAATATATAAATCCAGAGTAATTAATGGCCAGACTCCATGGTCCATCCATACCCGGCTGATATTATTGCGGTCGGCAATAAACTCTCCCGATTTTTTGCCAATAATGGTTGCGTTTGACCCGTCGATTTTTACCCCGCAAAAATTATTTATTAAAAGCGGACGCACTGCCTGAGGGTTATTTAAAATAAGCCCCAGGCAATCCTGCCAAAGGTCACGCCATCCCCGGCCGCCTTTGCCATAATCAAAATCCGGTAAAAATGAACAGCCGAATATCTTTCTAAGCAGCGGCTGAATGCTTACCCAGCGCAGCCAATTATCAAAATGCTTATTGCCGCTGGAAACTTCGATTAACTTTGACTGCGCCTGCCAAAACTTTTTGGTTTTTTCAAAATGCGTATTTACCCCGCTCCCCGTAAAGCCCCGTGCTTTAGCACGGGGAGCGGGGTTTACTTTCGCGCGATGATTAAATTTACTGATCAAAGAGCCTAAATCACAATCCCCCTGAGCAATGCCCATAATAATGATATAAGTTGCTTGGGCGCCCGCAGGTAGAGTAATCTTGGTAAAACGCATTGCGCCCATTGGCTCCTTGCCTTGGATAGATGTTTTCTGAGCCTGTGGGAGTTTATTTTCAAAAACAGCCTCCGGGGCTTCTAAATCTCCGGACTCTCCGCAAAAAATTTCCTGCGTGGGATAAATATACCGCGGCCCCCTCCCTTGATTATCACAGCCAGCCACATAGTAAACCGTATTATTCGGCCGATGCCCGGACTCATCAAAAAGCAACGTCGGTTTGATCTTAATTCCATATTTTTCCTCTTTAATCCGGGTTAAAAGCGAAGTCACCTGGCGATGATCGCGTAAATTATCGGCGCTGCGGGCATATAAAGGTATCGCCGCGTAAGGAATAAAACTTATTTTTTCTTTACTGACATTAGTGATCGCAACCTGCATAACCTCCAATGCCTCTGGTCCGCTAGGTATGAATGATAAAATTTCAGATTTTAAACCTATTTTATTATTTTGACGGCTAATCCGCTGCCAAAGCTGCCCGGCTTCTAGGGCAAATTCATCCTGACGAAGCTGCTTAAGGTCTTTAGAAACTCCCGTCGCGGACCAAACCTTATCTTTATTTACGTAAACCCAAAAATTTCTGGAAACTTTAGAAAGGGAAAGGCTGGTTCTAGTGGCCGGCTCCAGTAAAAAACTATTCTGGCCGCTTTTTATATCTCCGCCTAAATCCGCGGTTACCGAAGACATAAGTAATTCATTACAAAGCGGTAAATACAGGCTTTTTATCTTGTGCGCAAAGAGAGATTTAAAACTGCCTGAATCATCTATAAAATTATATAAATTATTTTCCATCGGAATTCAAATTAAACTCTTTTAGTTTTTCAAGGACATTGAAAATGTTACTGGTAGGCAATTAGACAAAACAATAAAAAACTTAAGCCCCATCCTGATTAATAACCGGTTCCGGAGTTGATACTTTTAACTTGGCCATCTTCTTATTTAGCTTCAATAATCTTTTCTCCTCTTGTTTCTTTTTTCTTGCCTGTTCTTTGAGGTTCTTTTGAAATGAATAATTAACTACTGCCATAATTTTCCTCCTCATTCTCCCGCGAGGGGGAGAGTTTTTCCCCAGCCTCCGGCGCTTGTGGAAAAATGACCCCGAGCTCCCGCGAGGGGGAGAGTTTTTCCCCAGCCTCCAGCGCTTGGGGAAAAATGACCCTCAAGCTCCCGCGAGGGGGAACATTACTATGTTAATTTTTACCTGTTTTTAGAAAAACACCTTAACCAATATAACTTGCTATTTAGCTTTAGTATCTAAGTAATCTTTTATGAAGCCGATAAGATAATCTCCGGCTTTCGATGGCATATCTACAAACTCCACACCGATCTCATATCTATCGCTATAAGGAATTTTTCTGATCCAGGCACACTTAACCCATATTTCAAGACTAAATAATGTTTCATGAAAGCTGATTTTAATTCTCAAACGGCTATCTTTAGAAATAAACTCATTGATTAGAAACCTCATCCCACCCTGGCTAATGTCCTTGGTGATATATTCTTTTCTTGTCTGGCCAGGAACAACTTCATAAACTATTGACAGGCTTTCCGGAATTCTTACGCATCTTCTGCGCTCTATCATATAATCTCTCCATTTTTAGCAATTATACCACTTCTATTGCAAAAATGGCAACAATAAAAAATCCCCATAACTTTTTTAGTTACAGGGGTTTTAAAGGTTATGAGCCCTTATAAAACTCTAAACTCCAGCGGCTTCTCCTGCTTGCTTAAGCCGTCTCCAAAAATCATCGTTAAAGCTAGTTTTATTACATGTTAATCATGAAACTTTTGCTTATTTATTTAGCAGTTTCATAATATTATTATTCATCCGACGCAGATTAAACGATATATCAAAGATAAAAACAAGCATAAAACTCGACACTATTGCTAAGAATATTAGGATAACAAGCATGCTCACCTCCTCTGATTAATAACTTCTTAAAGGTATTCATTTCCAATAGATTTCTCACTTGTTTTTATTATACCACTTCTATTTCGAAATAATAGCAAAAAACCCGCCTTTTTTGCGCCCCTCGGCGCAGGTGTGTATTCAATTGCGGGGGCCCGATTTGAACGGACGACCTCAAGGTTATGAGCCTTGCGAGCTACCAAGCTGCTCCACCCCGCGAAACTTTTCAAACAAGAAAATTGCATCCAACAATGATTTACTGCAATTTTCGCAGTGGTATAGTATTTATACTTCCCTATACCGGACCGGAACAAATATATTCTACCACTTATTTGGTATAAACAAAGTGATTTATTAATTTATTTACCAAAACCGATTTTCTTGCTTCTTACCGGAGAAAATCTTGATGGGAATTTCGCCTTTCCTTACCACTCCCATCTTATCCCGGGCGATTTTCTCTTGATAAAACGGATCATTCTCAATCCGCTTGAGTTCCACCTGAAGAAGAGCATTTTCAATAGCTATCTTGCGGAACTTCTTTTCTAATTGGCGGTTCTTGACTCTTGATTCCTGCAGTTTAGTATATCCCGGCAGGAATAAAATCAAAAGCAAAACTGCAAAGCTAAAAAGCCAAAGCGACTTTCTTAACATGGAGAGCATTTATCTCTCCCAAGTTATCCCCGCATAAACTGCTTTTTTGCCTAATTCCTCTTGAATCCTAAGCAGCTCGTTATACTTACAAATCCTATCGGTGCGCGACAAAGAACCGGTTTTAATTTGCCCTACGCCGGTAGCCACCGCTAAGTGCGCAATCGTCGTATCTTCAGTTTCACCGGAACGATGCGAAATTATAACCTTATATTTATTCTTTTTCGCAATCGCAATCGCTTCCAGAGTCTCCGATAACGAACCAATTTGATTAACTTTAATTAGTATAGCATTGCCAATTCTTTCCGCAATCCCTTTTTTGAATATCTTGGGATTAGTAACAAATATATCATCCCCCACCAACTGCACTTTATCACCGATTCTTTTAGTCATCTGGCGCCAACCAGCCCAATCATGCTCCGAAAGGCCATCTTCAATAGATAAAATCGGATAACGGCCAAGCCACCCCTCATAAATAGCGATTAAATCCAGGGAAGTTTTGACTGATCCTTCAAAAGTATATTTACCATCTTTACAAAAAGAACTGGCCGCGCAATCCAGGGCCAAAGAGATATCTTCACCCGGGATATATCCGGCTGCCTTAATCGCCTCGATAATTAAGCTTAGGGCCTCTTCATTGGAATTAAGGCTGGGCGCAAAGCCACCCTCATCGCCAACAGATGTAGAAAGTTTTTTAGATTTAAGGATTGATTTTAACCTATGAAATACCTCAGTGGCCATACGCAGGGCATCGGAAAAGGCCGGGGCACCTTGCGGCATAATCATAAACTCCTGAATATCCAGATTGTTATCCGCATGCATGCCGCCGTTTAAAATATTCATCTGGGGGACCGGTAAAATTTTTGCTTTTTCTCCTCCGAGAAATCGATAAAGCGGTTGTTTTTTAGCCAGCGCGGCTGCCTTGGCTACTGCCAGGGAAACCCCCAAGATGGCGTTTGCCCCAAGCCTAGACTTAAACTCTGTGCCATCGAGCTTAATTAAAAGTTTATCGACCTTAGCAAAATCCGCGATTTGGCCCTTGATGGCAGAGTTAATTAGAGTATTAACATTAGCTGCTGCTTTTAATACCCCTTTGCCTAAATACCTGGCGGAATCATTATCCCTTAGCTCTAAAGCCTCTTTATCTCCGGTAGAGGCGCCCGAAGGAACTGCGGCGCGCCCTAAAATACCATTGGTCAGAAGACAATCCACCTCAATTGTGGGGTTGCCGCGTGAATCTAAAATTTCTCGCGCGAAAACTCGCTTAATCTTAGCCATCTTAAACTCTCCTCATTTTTCCCCAGCCTCCGGCGCTTGGGGAAAAATGACCCCGAGCTCCCGCGAGGGGGCAACATTACTTTGCTTAGATTTTTCTTGAAACTTTTAATTTTAGACAACTTATTAATTATACACAAAAAAAAACCTAAGTCAAGGGAATCCCGCTACCCTTGTGGGAATGATACCATACATCATTACCCCCTCCCCTGTGAGGTAAAGTTAACGAAAGTTCTTTGTATAAGTAGAGAAATTTTTAAGAAATTAAAGGCGGCTTTGAATGAATTCGATTTAGGCCCGAAACCGGCATCACCTA
>JAPLLY010000007.1 GCA_026387315.1 Candidatus Omnitrophota bacterium | reverse complement strand
ATGCTTACTCCCCACCCCCTAGCCCCTCCTTATTTCATCAAAAGTGACAGCCACAAAAGGCGTGACAGTCACTTTTGATGGGGACACGTACAAAATGTACATGTCCCCAGAATTACCAGATTACCTTATGGAATAGGGCGAGATGTGGACTACCTTCCCATTTTCCCAAATCGCCAGCGGACGGCCGGTTTTTTTATGCTGAAGGACATGCGTTTTTTCATATCTTACCCCTTAAACGTAAGCGCCGCGTTTAAATCCGGGGACACGACACTTAATTCAGTCTTTTTGTTCCGGACTCCTTAAAGGACAGCCTTAGTTGGTCGATAGTCGATGGCCTAGCTTTTAATCCTAGTTTTTCTTTTCCATTCGAACCTTATTTCTAATTTCTTCCAATTTTGCCATTCTCACAATAATAAGATTTTAATCGTTGTCCAAAGAAAAATCTATTTCTATTTGCGGATTTCTAGATTTTACCTTTGAAAGCGCTTTTTTCACCAGGGTTATTGCGTCAGCCAAACTTTTTTGCGCGTCAGTTGCCGATAAAAGCACCCCTGCTTCATAGGTTAACTCGTTGCGTTTTCTGCGCATTATTTCGAAGTGATCAACAAGGGCCCTAAATTCTTCTCCCAAAATCAAATAAGTCATCTCTACTACTGTTTTATGTTGGGCGCCGTCGTCAGGAACGTATCCTTCAAAAAGCATTAATGCCCTCCCTGTCTTAAGCATGGCCATATACGCAAGCAGGTATGTCGCGCGCTTAGCTAATCCTGAAATTTTCTTTGCTTCTCTAAGATCAAGTATCGCTTCTTTTAAAAGAGCATCAATTTGGGTAAACCCAGCTTTCTGCTTTTTAAGCTTGCCTTCTTTTAAGAGCCGTTCGATATTTTTACGCATTATTTTTTAATTTCCCTTTTAAAGGTATAAATCCTTTTTGAAGCACTAAGTTAAGAAAACTGCCTATTTTTTTACGTTCTTGTTCGAATTCTTTGGGAGTATAAGAGGTATAATTAATCTCCCTGCCAAAATTTTGTTCAAGCTTACGAATGGCCGAGAGAAATTTCTTTTGCGAGAAATCTCCAACCACAATAATATCAACATCAGAAGCCAGTTTTGCTTTACTTTGAGCGTATGACCCGTAAAGGCATGAAAAATCAATATTATCTATACGTGAAAAAGCCCGTTTCAGGCTTCCCTCTATCCCAACTGTTTTAAATACAATATCCCGCAGCTCTTTAAATACAGGATAAGCCTTATTAAGGCAATAAAACCGTTCTCTACCTTTAACAGAAGATAAAAAAAGGCCCTCTTCTTCTAGCTTTCTCATTTCACGGGAAAGATTACCAGCATCTTCGTTAATAAGCCCAGCGAGCTCTCGCACGTAGAAGCTTTTTTTCTCATGAGTAAAGGTGTAAGCTAATATTTCTTGTTGTAATTTATTTTTAAAAAATAATTTAGCCATTATTTAAATGTTGTAATTGTTACACTATTTGTTGTATTTTAATTAACTTATTAAGTATAACATATAGTATATGAAAAAAACAATAATTCCAAGGGCGCTTAGTTCAGTTTTTTTAGCTGATCGATAGTCTATAGACGATGGATAATTGTTCCTTATTCGGTTTCTTTAGCTTGTCCACAGACTATCGACCAGCGACTATTGTAAATCCGGGGACACGACACTTAATTCAGTCTTTCCGTTCCTGATTCCTTTCAACCGTCTTAGGGGGTAATTCCAGGGACACGTACAAAATGTACATGTCCCTGGAATTACCTTAGGTTGCTTTAAGAGGCTATCAATTAAAAAGAATCCCAAGGAACAGCATAAATATTTGTAGCTACCGGATAAATCTTATTCCCTGTATAGGCAATAATGCCTTTTGAGATCTCCGGATGCGTTTTAAGAAATTCACGCATTGGTTTAGTGTCGCCAAATGTAATCTCTTTAGAGGACTTTACTTCTATGCCAATATGCCTGCCTGCTAAAGAGATGACAAAATCAACCTTTACATCGTGCGCTTTCGGTTTCCAGTAAAGTATTTCTGGCGCTGTTAGTTGCAAAGAAGCCCAGGATAAAATCTGCTGCAAGACAAAATTCTCTAAATAGCGCCCCCTGATACTAGATTTCTTAAGCTGAGCGGTCGAATGAATACCGGCTAGAAAACATGCCGTGCCTGAATCAAACCAAAAATATTTTGATTGCTTATAAGCCCTTTCGCCTTTGGAGGCATAGCCTTTTAGTTTATACAAAAGATTTGTGTCTTTTAATAAGCTCATATACCTGCTGACATTCGTTCTGGTTTCACCGCAGGATTTGGACAATTCATCTTGTACGGATTCCCAGCCTGTCGCTTGCGCTAAAGCCTCCATCAAGCGGCGAAAATTCTGCGGATGCCTGACTTTTACTAAATCTTGTATATCGCGCTGAATATAAGTATCAATATAGCTGCTGAGCCGCTCTAATGCTATTTTCTCATTCGAAGCAAGTGCTATGCCGGGTAAACATCCCCGCCATATAGATTGCGACAGGCCCATATTTAACCTGGTATTTGAATTTTTAACTTCTTGGCCGTTCCATATTTGATCAAAGATCCCCTGCGCTGGAAGCCCGTACATTTCTCTATAACTAAACCCGGATAAATGTAAATATTTTGCTCTCCCTGCTAAAGTTTCCCTTGGAGTTTGCCGTAACGATATGTTCCCTGAACCTGAAAGTATGAATTTCCTGTGCCGATTGGATTTATCAACAAGATATTTAATGGTAAGCATTAGCTCTGGGTGGCGCTGGGCTTCATCAACAATGGTAGGCTTGTCTTCCCAGAATAAGCCCTTAGGATCTTCTTTTGCCTGCTCTAACACATCCGGATCATCTAACGTTATATACCGCCAGCCTTTTAAATATTCCGCGTGCTCCAAAAGAGTGCTCTTACCAACCTGCCTAGGGCCTGTTAAAATAACTACCGGGTGCGATTTGAGCACTTCTTTAAGCCTTGCTTCCAGCCATCTTGGAATATATTTCATGCTTGTTGCTCCTTTATACATAAGCATACTGTATAATTATGCACAAAACAACATATTTTTATGCACAGATTGACAAAAGAAATTGCACAAGAAATTCCGGGTACACGACACTTAATTCAGCCTTCCCCATTCCTGATTCCTTTCAACCGTCTTAGGGGGTAATTCTGGAATTCTGGGTCCCCAGAATTACCAGATTACCTTATGGAATTAGGAGAAATGTGGACTACCTTCCCATTTTCCCAAATAGCCAGCGGACGGCCGGTCTTTTTGTGCTGGACAACAACCTGGCGAACCGCTTTTTTCATCGCTGCTTCAGCTTTATCTTGAAATGTCATATAGATCCCCACTTGAGTGGGGATTACACATTAAAAAACCGTGTTAGCTTTTGCATCCAGGTAGTTATTTTTTTAACTAAGCAATTTCAAAAAAGTTTCAGGAGTAAGGAGGCTTAACTCGTTTGGATCCTCAAGAAACCTTTCTACGTCATTTTTGACTTTTGCCCAATCTAAGATTTGAGCCACTTTTTTAATTTCTGATTTCCAATTCTCTGGTGTAAATGAAGCTGAATTCTTAGAAGTTTGGGCCATAGCGTTATTTAGTTGAATGTAATTAGGTTCAATTCCGCTAAATTTAGATAAATACCACATCAGGTCATACCAGTCTCTTCCTTTAGTGTATTCTCGGCATAACAAAGCATGGACTTTACCGGCGAATAATGATCTAAGGTCATAGTGCAGCATGTAAAACATAAAGATTGAATTATATACCGATGTCTCTTCTACCGCGCCTTGTGGAGGGTTAGAATCAATTTCTACCTTGATAAGAATATTTTGGTCTTTTAACGGGCTAAGGCCGGATTCATAAAGAATCCCCGAGAATTTTAATAAAGCACTATGTATTGTTCGCTCGCGGCTGGCTTTAATCTTTAAATCATAGCCTGCTAGCTTGAATTCTTGCTGAATATGCCGGTTCGTTTCATCGAAATCATAACTTTTGGCCTTGCTGGATAGGCTAAAATCTAGGTCCTCTGAAAAACGCCTAATTTTATAGATAAAACGTAAGGCCGTTCCTCCAGTAAAAACAATGTTCTGATAAATTTTTGTTTTGTAAATAACATAGAGAAAATAAGATTGTAAATATTCTCTGAGTTTATTTAAATTAGTATTGTAGTCTAATTTAGGATCAAGAATTGATTTAATGTAATCTTTCATTTTAGAGCCTTGTATCTTTTTTTCTCTAGCTTGCAGAACTTAATAAAAGACCTGGCGATAGTATTTGTTTTTTTATTGTAATTAGTTTTCAATTTATCAAAACGCCTGAAATTAAGAATCTCGAGGTTTTGAAAGCGATAAGATTCAAATTCACCTTTAGCCCCTTTTAACTCACGATGAAAATAGAAAAAATCCAGCAACGCCTTTTCGGGATAAGCAATAAAGTAACTTTGGCCATTATCAACGCTTTTGGTAAAACCACCAAAAAGGCTCTCTTTAACAGAATGATAATTAAACTTACCGATAGCAGCTGTATACTCGGTCGTCTTTTTGGTTGTAATTGAAGTATAAACCAATACTTTTTCTGGAATTAAATCATAGTAACTCAAAGCGTATTCCAGGCTAACGTATGAAGGGGAAAGCAAATAGTTTGATAAGAATCCCATTGATAAAGGCCCTTTACGTAAATCTTCGCTTAAAACATAAACACCACGCTTAAGTGGAATTAAATGCCCGTGTTTTAACCAATACCGCACTTGGCAACGGAGCGTTTGAAGATTCTCTCCGAGCAAAGCAAAGGTAGAGGAGTCAATGACTGGATATGGTTTATATTTTTTTACGAACTCTGATAGTTTCATTTCTCTATATTATAGTTTTTATATATCTACAGAAACAAGTATAGCACAAATTTGATGTTTTTCAAGTTTTTACGTTTAATTAGCCATATCATGCATGGGGACTTCCTTAAAAAGGACACCCTTAGTTGGTCGATAGTCTATGGATAGTGATCCCCCGCCCCTGACCCCTCCCACCTGGGGAGGGGAATTTATTTAAAAATCCTTCATAATTTAATTCAATCTCCCACCTTTGGATATTCTCACAATAGTAAGATTTTAATCGTTGTCCAAAGAAAAATTTATTTCTATTTGCGGATTCCTAGATTTTACTTTTTAAAGGTATAAATCCTTTTTGAAGCACTAGGTTAAGAAAACTGCCTATTTTTTTACGCTCTTGATCGAATTCTTTGGGAGTATAAGAGGTATAATTTATTTCCCTGCCAGATAATTCTGGGGACACGTACAAAATGTACATGTCCGTCCCCAGAATTACCAGATTACCTTATGGAATTAGGAGAAATGTGGACTACCTTCCCATTTTCCCAAATAGCCAGCGGACGGCCGGTCTTTTTGTGCTGGACAACAACCTGGCGAACCGCTTTTTTCATCGCTGCTTCAGCCTTATCTTGTAAGGACATGCGTTTTTTCATATCTTACTCCTTAAACGTAAGCGCCGCGTTAAACAATTTCTGATCAATTACTTGCGTAGAACCGTTTTTTCTTTTTGCGATTAATATTGGTTTTTCTTTAGAATTGTCAAACATCATCCATGAATCAACAATCGGCTCATAAATTTTAAAGAAGTTGCTAATGCCTCTGGAAAACCTTCTTTTTACATCATCAGCTGGAACATTATGCCCACCCTCTCGCACTCTTTCTTTAATACGCTGAATTGCTAAATCAGGGCTTGGTATCCATAAAAAAATTAAATGCATCAAATACCCTTGGCTCTTCAGCTCCTGTAACAATCGCGCGTACGAAGTTCCGGATAAGGTGGTTTCAAAAGCAAAATCTAGTTT
Organism: Candidatus Omnitrophota bacterium; assembly: GCA_026387315.1. GTDB lineage: Bacteria > Omnitrophota > Gorgyraeia > Gygaellales > Profunditerraquicolaceae > UBA6249. The sequence goes on along the minus strand of JAPLLY010000007.1, from coordinate 67,797 downwards.
GCGCTCCGCAAATTCGTGGATCTGCTTTAGCACAAGTTTACCAGCTTTAATAGCGGCACTTCGCGGGGCAAACGGAGCTAATCCTTGCGCAATGAGATCGGCATTCACGAAATTAGGGCAATTTACATATTCAGGGAGAAAGAGCCTGGCAAAAGTAGTCTTTCCGGATCCATTCGAACCGGCAATTATGTATACGGTTTTCATATTTTACCAAAAATTCGGGGACACGACACTTAATTCAGTCCTCCCTATTTCTGATTCCTTTCGACCGTCTTAGGGGATAATTCTGGGGACACGTACAAAATGTACATGTCCCCAGAATTACCAGATTACTTTATGCCCAGAATTACCAAATTACCTTATGGAATAGCCTTGTTTAACAGCCACTTATAAATAGGCATAACTGTTACAACTTTTCCTTCTAACGTAATCTTTTCTTCGGTATCCTCAGTCAAAATAAGCGCAGTTTTTAATTTAAGTTCATCCATGGCTTTTGTCAACGCGGTAAGCTCTCGAAGCCTTGTTTTCTCGCTATCCAAATTGTCCGCAACTTGAACAAGCTCTAGATTATTTTTACCGGACTTAATCAAAAAGTCAACTTCGAGGTTATTTGTAGTTTTGTAATAATAAATTTCGCCAAGAGCGCGCTTGAGCTCAAGGAACACTAAATTTTCTAAAAACTTTCCCTTGTTCTTAGAAAATTGAAATGCGACCGCTTCGGCCAAACCATTATCGATACAGTAAATTTTTTTAAGGCAAATGATCTGTTGTTTAAGGGAATAAGAAAACTTGTTCACAGAGAATATCAAGTAGCTGTTTTCCAGAAAATCTGCGTAGCTTTTGATGGTATTCATGCTTCCTAATCCCAAGGCTTTTTTTAGATTATTATAAGAGAATGTTCCGCCAATATTGCTCAAAAGGTACAGCCCGAGTTCTCGTAATGGTTTAACTTGTTTGATGCCATAGCGTGCCACGATATCCCGGTAAAGTATGTCTTCATAAACCCGCTTTAAAAGAGTCGCGTCTTGATACTTTAAATATTCTGGCATTCCTCCGTGTTTAAGATATTCAGCAAAATGTTTCTTGATAACGGCTCTTTCTGAAGTTAAGGATAAGCTGTTTTGGGATAATTGGAACCCCTTAAAGATAAGAAACTCCATAAAAGAGAACGGAAACAATTCGATATTAACATTTCTACCGGTTAGTTTTGCGCCAAGCTCTTTGCTTAGTAATGAGGCATTTGAGCCGGTGATATAAAATTTACACCCCTTACCTTGCATCCGACGCACAAATATTTCCCATTGGGGAACGTTCTGAACCTCATCGAAAAAGAAAACTTTTTTATCCCCATAAAGCTCCAAAAATACCTCGTAAAGATAATTAAAATCTTTAACAGTAAAGTCCACGAGCCGTTCATCTTCGAAATTGAGGTAATAAACACCTTTTTGATAGAGCTTATTGATAACTTGATTGAGCAGTGTGGACTTGCCGCAACGACGCACTCCTGAAACAACAACCGCATGAGGCAGTGTTGCCTGCTGTAAGGTAATGCGCAGGGCCGCCCGGGGTATGCCGGCATCGGTATCCTGACGGTCTTTTTCTTGTTCAAGGATGATTTCTTTTAATAATGACTTCTGCATCTTGTCCTCTTTATGTTCTCACTACTAATGAGAGAATATCATATAAAATTCTCATTGTCAATGATAGGTTATAAAATTCGGCGGAATTAGGGACGTCCTCAAAAAGGACACCACAGCTGAAAGGGTTAATTCTGGGGACCACCACAGCTGTAATTCTGGGGACACGTACAAAATGTACATGTCCCCAGAATTACATGTCCCCAGAATTTCCCAGAATTACATGTCCCCAGAATTACCAAATTACCTTATGGAATCGGGAGAAATGTGGGTTACCTTCCCATCTTCCCAAATCGCCAGCGGACGGCCGGTCTTTTTATGTTGGACAACAACTTGGCGGATCGCTTTTTTCATCGCTGCTTCCGCCTTATCTTGTAAGGACATGCGTTTCTTCATATCTTACCCCTTAAACGTAAGCGCTGGTCTATAGATATCTATAAATATAAGCCGGAATATGGTATTGGATATTAGTAAGGATATAGCCGAGAATTTTGGAGTGGGACTGTTTAAGCAGGTTTTCGCTATGCTTAACTACCCCCTTCTGGGTTTTATTGGCCATGATAATCATAATTACGCCGTCAGTTTGCGCGCCGATTACTCCGGCGTCAGTTACCGGTATAATTGGAGGCGTGTCAAAAATAATATAGTCATATTTTGATTTAAGCAGGCCGATCAGGTTAGCCATTTTGGGTGAACCTAAGATTTCAGCCGGATTACGAGGAATTTTACCGCCGGGCAAAATAGTTAAATTTTCTATTCCTATATCAAGTACAGCAGTATCAACATTGATGCCGTCTAAAATCAGGTCTGCCAGCCCCGGGTGCGCGTCTAAGCCTAAATATTTAGTCATGCTTGCCCGTCGCAGGTCAGCGTCAACCAGCAAAATCCGCTTTTTATTTAAATCCTGGGCCATAGAAATGGCCAAATTTATGGCGGTGATGGTCTTGCCTTCGCTATGGGTTGAACTGGTGATGGCTAAGGCCTTAAGCGGTGTTTTTGAATTTATTGCTTGAATATTAGTGCGCAAGGAGCGATATTGCTCGGAAATGGGTGATTGGGGATCATAGAAAGCGATGATTCTGGGGTCAATCTTGGAATTGAGAGTTTTTTTGGCGATAAATTCATACTTGACTTCAGATTTTCCGTCAATTCTTTCGATTCTGGCTAATCTTTCTTGAGCGGCTTTTTTTAAGGCATCGGTAAGTTTACCCATTAGTTCTCCTTATAATTATTTTTTGAAAATCATGGGGACAGGCCCCTTCGGGATCCGTCCCCGAAAATTTATACAGAATCCGGTATGTTGATATCCAGCGCGTCAGGTTGTTTACGGTTAAAGTTTCTTTCTTTAATTACTTCGGTGATAATTTCCGGAGTAATGGTTTTGGTTTCTAAAATATACCCAGAGAGAAGCGCGCTGTCGCAAATAATATTTATAATTCTTGGGATGCCGCGGGAATGCGCGTAAATTAGATTAGTTGTGCCTGGAGTAAAAATATTTTCTACATCAGTGCCGACTAATTTTAACCGGTGAAGGATGTATTCCTGGGCTTCAATTTGACTTAAGGAGTTTAAATGATAAAAAACCGCGATTCTTTGCTTAAACTGTTCAAGTTTAATATGTTCTAATTTTGCTTTAAGCTGGGGCTGGCCGATTAGAATAATTTGGATTAGTTTCTCCTTTTCTGTTTCTAGGTTCGATAACATTCTGACCTCTTCTAAGGCCTTAGGCGATAAATTCTGGGCTTCATCAATCATTAAAACCATATTAATGTTACTGGCCAGCTGTTTAATCAGGTAATCATTTAACTGTGACAATAGCTTTTGTTTGCTTCCGGGTTGATAGGAAACTTCAAATTCTTCCAGTATTTGGACAATCAATTCTTTACAGGTTAAATGCGTATTGGTGATCAGCGCGACTCTGGTATCCACATTTAGCCTGTTTAACAGGGTGCGGGAAACCGTAGTTTTGCCTGCTCCAATTTCTCCGGTGATCACCACAAAACCCTTCTTTTCATCGATGGCATAAACCAGGCTGTTTAAGGCCTCAGCGTGCTTGGCGCTAGGAAAGAAAAATTTAGAGTCAGGGGTGGTGTTAAAAGGTTTTTCGGAGAATCCATAGAATTTTTTGTACATTTAGCGCTCCGTTGTTAATTAAAATCTGAGGACAGTCCCCTGCGGGGACAGTTCCCGAAAACTAACGCTTGAAGAATGAAATTAGTATTGCCGTAATAATCAGTATTACTGATGCTATTAAGGTAATGGTGATAAATTTATGCTTTTTATATTTCTCTTTGTCGATTTCTTCCTGGGTGGTGATGCGGGAGATACCGCCTAATACCGGTAACCCCAGTGTGGTCTTAGCATCTTCTATATCCAGGAAAGACTGATTCATGAATTCGGAACCAAAAACCAGGCCTGTTCCGCTGGCCGCGCCTAGTAAGAGGCCTAATAAAATGACTACCAGCTTATTGGGTTTTGATGGTACTAGCGGCATCCTGGCTGGGTCAATTACCGTGTAACGGGTCCCGGATTTGGAAGCCTCAAGGCGCTGAGTGATCTTAGCGGTTTCTAATTTCTGCAGGAGCAGGTTATAAATAGTCTCATTTACATTTTTGTCTCTGGCCAAGGCTGAATCGAGCTTATCAATGACCATTAGCTTATAAATTGTGGTGTTGGTGTCTTCGGGATTATCCCCTGAGCCGGTTGCAGTTGGCTGAGCGCTAGCAATAGTCTCTCCACTCTCTAATTTATTGAGCTCTTTTTTCAAGGCTTGATAAGTAGGGTTATTGCTAATTGTTCCTAAAGGCGGGACCTTGAACTCTCCGGAATCCATTTCTTTTCTGGCTTTGGCGATTTGTTGCCTCAAATCTTTAACTAAAGGATGTTCTTCAGTGGAATCGATCAATAGTGTTTTAAGCTGATCTTCAAGGTTGGCAATCTCGGTTTCTTTAATTTTCTTCTTATATATTTGGAGCTGTTCGGTTAAGAAGTTTATGGCTACATCGGCTTCTTTGGTTTGCTTGCGTATGTTTTCATCTACCAGTATATCTCCCAGGGTTTGAGTGATCAGGCGGGTTTCTTCGGGATTTTCTCCGGTATAAGCAATTTTTATAATATTCATACCGCGCATCTGAATATTGATATTTTTTCTTAAGCCCATGATTAGTTGTTCAAACTGGACTTGGCTTTGGACATTTTTGGCCAGGTCCAGTTTTTTGGTAAGCTCAACTAAGCTGTTCCAGCCCAAGAGCATCTCTTTAATGGTCTGCATCCGGTCAACCATTGAGGTAGAAACCGCTAATCCCTGGATCATGGGATTGATGATCTTTTCTTCTTCTACTAAGATAAGCGAGCTAGCCTCGTAAGAGCGTGGCATTAAGAAACAGGCAATAATACCTAAAACCAGCCCGATAAATGCCGGGCCGATAAAAAGCCATCTTCTCCTGAAGAATAATTTTAAAAAATCTACCGGGTTTTGTTTGTTTGAAGATTCAGGGTTATCCATAACTTCCTTTCTTATAACCTTCTCTTTTACGATCTCTATAGCGCAAGCATCTTGGCGCTGGTTTTGATGGTTGAAGTATTTTCCGCTGGCGATGAAGCTAGGCCTACGGTGGTGGCCACCGGGCTGATTATCCGGATAACTTTGGCCATTATGGTTGATGGCACATATAAGACATCCCCGGGATGCATGTCTATGTTTCGCCTTAAATCACCAACGTATAATATGGCATATATGTTCACGGGCCTGTTTTTGACTCTTCCGCTCTTATCCGGGGTGATCAGGCTGCATTTACGCATGGCCGCAGAGTATGTGGGCAGTCCGGCGTTAACTACGGCATCTCTTACGGATATGATTTCGGATTTGATGTAAAATTTTCCGGGTTGACTAACTTCTCCTAAGACAAAAACAAATTTACTTTTATATTCGGTAATCGTTACGCTGACCTCTGGGCCCACCAAGTAACTGGAAAGGACCTTGACTAATTTATCTTCAACCTGTTTTTTGGTTAGGCCGCTGACATCAATGTCTCCTACGAATTTATACTGAATTTTACCTTCAGAGTTAACGGGGAATGACCCGCTGAATTCCGGATGGCGCATAACCGTAACATCAATGACATCATCCGGCCCCAAGGTGTATTTTACAGAGTTAAATTCTGAAGGAGTGGTTTTAGCATCATATCCAGGTATATTAGAAGGTATAGCTAAGGCGTAGCCGCCTGCCGGAATTTTTTCTAAGGTGGCAGCAGGCTTGGGTGTTTGCGGAGGCTTATCTTCCGCTGTGGCAGATGATAAAAATGAGCTAATCAATAGCCCTAAACTGATGGTTAAAATGGGTATAAATTTACCTTGCATTGGAATCCTCCTCTAGATAAACAACTGTTTCTTTAAAAGCCTTAAGTTTTTTGAAATCGTTCTTATCGTAAACCCTCCAGAGCCTCCAATCGCGTTTAGGCTTGTTAACCTTACCGGATTTCTCCCAACGCATAATGGTCTTAGGAGTGACGCCAATTCGATCTGCCACATCTGTAATCGTCATTTTTTCGTTGCCCAATTTATCCCCCTCTTCTTAGTATGTCTGTGTATGTCCAGGTATGTCCGAGATTGTCATATACTTACTATTACAGCAGTTTCCGTGCCAAGTTGGCGAGAGTAATGATAATAATTAATTAAAGTTGTAATTATTTATATATCAATGAGATATGACTATTAGAATATAAGCAGTTTAAGTTTATTTATTAGGTTTAAATAGTCAAAACGGAGTTTTGTTTTATTTTATAAACAAATTGGGGAATAGGTTGAGTAGGTTAAACCTTATAAACTTTGTCTTGTTGTCTTACCCGGGAGCTGACTTGCAAGCCGATTTCATCGCCTTTTTTGGCGGTTTGGATATCTACCCGGTCAATTTGCATGGAGGCTGCAATTTGGGTAATATCAGTAGTATGCCCCTTTATCTTTACTGTATCCCCCTTAGCTAAGGGGCCCTTTAATTTAATTACCGCGGCTTGGACATGGGGAAAATAATGCGTGATTAAGCCGATAAGTTTGCCTTCGTTTTTAGCAGCTTTCTTGGTAGTGGGCTTCTTTTTTAAAACCAGCTTCTTTTTACTAACCGTTACAGTTTTCTTTACTGCCTTCTTTATTTTTTTCTTAAACATCTTATTAGTAGATTTCTTTGCTGCTTTTTTGATTTTCTTTTTTAAAGCCATGTAACCCTCCCTCTTTATTTTAAAGGATGACCTTCTCTGATATATCAGTTACAATCGGTATACGGCTGTAGATGCCCAGGATAGACTGCATGATTCCCCATAAAGAAACCAGCAGAAATAAGGCGTATCCAAATATCCCGATCAGCCAGCCTAGGAAAGGTATAATCGAGAGTATGAATGCTGCCACCTCCATTACAAACAGCACCAAGCCTTGTTTGGCATGGTAAAGGGCAAACTTGTTATCTTTTTTTAAAATTAAAGTAATTATACAAAGGAAGGAAACATACGAAATTACGGCAAAAAATTTTCCTTCGCGAACTTGTTGTTCTTCCTGCGGATTAGTCATGTGTAAAGGTTCCTAAACCTCAGCCTAAATCTTAACCTCAAGTAGAGAATCTAAGGTTCCGTAAGTATTTAATTGCGTTAACGGATTAACTGGATCTTCAGACCAGTTTCCATCAATCACAAAACGGTAACGGTATTTGCCGCTGTTTAAGTTTAAGCGCTTAGTCCAGCAGCCGTTAGTTTGTTCCATGCGGCTGTTTTCATCGAGTTTCCAGTTGTTGAATTCTCCGGCTAGATAAACTTCTTTGGCATCCGGGGCATTAATGCTAAGCACGACTTCATTTAACCTGGGCAGCTCTTTTTTAAGAATTTCATTCATGCGTTTCTGGAAAGTTTTTTCTACTGCCTGGCTGGGTTCTGGGTTATTCTCCTGAGTGATAATTTCCCGGGAAAGTGAGAAATAATCTTTTGCTCCACGGCAGTATTTATCATAAGCCAGGATGTTTAATCCCGCGTTCTGCGCCTCTTTTAATTTAACATTTACATGGATGATATTAGAAAACATTTTATTTCTATAATCGTTTTTGATCTTTTCAAGCATAGTAAATGAATGCGCGAGGCGGGAATCAAAGTTGGCAACCAAAACCCGGAAATCCACGCGGTGATTTAATCTTTCCGCTATCAAATTAATAATACTGGTGAGCTGGCTTACGCCTTCTAAAGAAAATCTGCTGGCTTCCACGGGGATAATTATTTCATTAGCCGCCCGGATGGCGTTAATGGTAAGGATTCCTAAGTTTGGCGGGCAGTCAATTAAAATATAGTCGTAGTTGTTTTTAAAATTTTTCAGGATATCGCAGAGGCGGGATTCTCTTCCGATTTCACCGCTTAACTCCTGTTCCAGCGTGCTTAAAACTATGCTGGAAGGCGCGATATCAAAATTCTCTCCTAAATTCTGGATAATTTCTTCGAGTTTGCTTTTTTTATTGGTAATTTTAGAAAGGACATTATAAATGCTTAAATCCGCTTTTATGTCCAGGCCGCTGGTGGCATGCGCCTGCGGGTCAAGGTCAATAAGTAGAACCTTGCGGGAATTGCTTGCCAGTGCCGCGGCTAAATTAATGGATGTGGTTGTTTTGCCGCAGCCTCCCTTTTGATTCGAGATGGTTATAATGCGCATTTAGCCTCTCCTCCTATTTTAAAATCCTAATGTTATCCAGATAGACAATTCCTGATTTCTCTCTGACATTCCACTCTTCAATGATAAAAGCCAATTCTTTCATTTGGGCCCAGTCATTCATTTTAGCGAAACTATTAAAATCTATTTTTTGGTCGGTCCATTTATCAAAGATATCTTTGATGTAAATTTCAGATCTTTCGTTAAAGCGGTTAGTAAACTCTACTCTTAATGAAATTATGTCTTGAGAGTTAGTTTTTCTTATGCTAAAAGCCAAGAATTTATATTTGGATAAGTTTAACTGTTTAAGATTCAGCGAAAAGGATTCTTTTTTAGCCGGGTCAAAATTAAAATTAATTTTTGCCGTATCTTGATGCAAGAATAAAGCAATCTGGCCCGGTTGGTTACGGTTTTGGATATGGGAATAAGTAGTAAAACTGCCTAATCCCAAAACCATCACCAATCCGACAAGGATTACCCCCTGAACCGTTTTAGAATAAGAACCAAATTTGTGTCTTTTCTTTGAAGACTTCGAAGAGGCATCCAGATAAATATTAGCCAAATGCTCATAAATTTCTTTTTTATTCATTGATTGTATTTTATAACATAAAACCCTAACTATGTCAAGGAGTTATGGTCTAGCAGTCATTGCGAGCCACGCAGTGGCGAAGCAATCGCGATTTAAAGATTGCTTCGTCGGCTTCGCCTCCTCGCAATGACGTGAAGTTAATGCTAAGAGGTTAAGGGGCTGGCAAGATATGCCGGAGGTTCTTGTTTAATTAGCTGATAAAAGTTAGTTAAATGCAGCCTGAACAGCCGGTCAAATGATCCATCCGGATCTTCTCCTGCCCACCAGAACCAATCACTTCCCTCTAAAATGTACATTTGTTTCCAGGCCAGGTCACTGGGGTTTTTAGTTTCTTGGATTGCTTTGCGCGCCTGCGCCAGCCATTCCCAGGCTTTTACTTTATGGGGATTACCAATCCATTTTCCGAATTCTCCGTAAATCCAGGAGCCTGCGCTTAGGCGTTTGATTATTCTTTTGGCCGGATTAAGTTTTAAATATTCACTGACTGTAGTAGTCTTTATAAAATCTGCCTGGCTTATGCGCTGATAAAACAATTCCAGGAAATCTACTCCGTCATTACGGTAAAACTCCCAGGCATTTTCTCCGTCTAAGGCAATAGTGACTAAAATGTCTTTGCCCTTTTCGCCGGAGGCGGATCCGCCTTTGGCGGAAAAGGCTTTATTGATATTTTCTAAATGCTTCATAAAATTATTTACCGCATCAACCTCTTTCATCTGATGATAGACAAAGCCGATTAAGTCTGAAAGATTACGGTCGCGAAAAACAATATTCAGCTCTCCTTCCTTCCTTTTAAGTAAGTGAGGCTGGTAAAGCAGTTTGGTATCGCGTTTTTTTAATTTCAAAGATTTAAATAAAATTACTTCATCAGTAACCATCCATTTTATTCCGGATTCAATAATATAAGGCAAGATATGCTCGCTTACTCCCTCTTCAGAGGGCCACATGCCCAGCGGCGCGGTATCAAATCTTTGTTTATAGAATTCTATCGCGCTATCAATTTGATATTTGGCATCCAGGGGGTAATTAAACACTTCCTGAGGCAGGACAGTTTTCTTATTTGCCTCTTTGGCGATATTAGTATCATAAAGTAAGGGCAAGATAGGATGATAATAAGGCGTTACGCTGATTTCAACCTGTCCGTTGTTCTGCGCGTTTTTATAAGCCGGAATTATTCTTTTTAAGATTTCTAACTGCTGGTTTAAAACAATCTGCTTATCATTTTCCGAGAAAAACCTTTCTTTATCCATTACCTTCTTTAATTCCGGGATATTTTTTCTAAATGATGGATCAATCCAAAAAAGGTTGAAGCAGACCTGCAGGTCAAGGTAATCGCCGAGATTGAATTCCTGCCCGGATTGTTTTTTAAAATACAGCTGGTAGTAGCGCGGGGAAAAAGCAATGACCTTGTCCTTATTTATGGAGAAGAAATTCTGCAGGATAAATTCTTTATCGGTTTTGGTTAATTGCTCGGCGGGTTTTCTGGATAGCCGCAGGTATTCATCCTTTAGCCCGGTATTATTATAATCTTCGATTTGTTCGAATAAGGACGGCACAACATTAAAGGTCAGCTTCATTTTGGGAAACTGCTCTAAGATTTGCACCATATCTAGATAATCTTTGACACCGTGCAACCTGACCCAAGGAAGATCGCTCTGTTCTGTCAGAAGGTTTTTGTAATATGGCTGATGCATATGGTAGATGATTGCCAGGTTCAACATGGAATTTATTATACTACAATCTTTAGTTTACCGCTAACGGTTTTAGGAAGACAGTTTACAAATTCAAACTCCTTGGGAACCTTGTAAGCTGCTAAATGCTGATAGCAAAATTTACTTAAGGTGCCGGCATCAAGGCCGGTGGGATTGTTTTTTAATATAATTTTGGCAGCCGGCAGCTGGCCGTATTCCGGATGCCGCTTGCCATAGACTAAAGATTCTTTAACTAAAATGTGCGTATTTAAAAGGCTTTCTACTTCAAAAGGAAATATCTTCATTCCGCTGAAGTTAATTACCTGCTTGTGGCGGCCTAAGATAAATAAGAAACCGTCTTGATCCAGGCAGCCTAAATCTCCGGTATTAAACCAACCGCCAACCAAGGCTTTTCGGCTGGATCGCCAGGGATAAAAATAAGCATCAAACATGCCTTTGCCTTTTATATGGATCTGGCCTGTCCCTTGCGCGTCCTTGTTTAATATTTTTATTTTATAATCCGGAAGTATCTTGCCTACTGATCCGCGTTTGGCGATATTGCCGGAGATGTTGGTAAAAGGTAAGCCCATTTCAATGATGCCGTAGCTTTCCGCCAACTGGAAACCAAACTTCCGGCTAAATTTTTCAGCAATCTCCGCGGGCAGCTTGATGGCGGTAGAGATTGCCAGCCGCACTTTAGCTAAAGATTTCTTGGGGATATTTAAACAGGCCAGCAGATGATAATGCAGCGGTGAGGCATAGATAAAAGTGGCTGGATAGCGATTTAAATTATGCAATAGGCCTTGGGGAAAATTCCGGCTGCTTAGGATGATGGTTGCGCCGCGGCGTAAAAATAAAAGTATGGTCACCACGAAATGAAAGCTCATGGAGAGCACCCAGATAATTTGTTCGCCGGGTTTGATTTTTAAACCCTTGTTGGCCGCTTCTGTCCTTTCAACTATGGATTTATGCGAAAGCACCACTCCTTTATTTGTTCCGGTAGTCCCGGAGGAAAAACGGATGAATGCCGGGTTGATTTTATAGAAATCAGGATTAACCCTGCCTTTAACTTTTAGCTTAATGATAAAAGTTTTTTTTCCGACTGCTTGAGCGCCTTTTTGCGGATAGCTTCCCTGCTGGAAGATAAGGAAATTTATTTTTATATTCTCAAGAAGGGTGTCAATTTCATCTTGCGCGGAAGCAAAAGGCACCGGAACAATCACCGCATAGAGCGAAAGCACCGCTAAGCTCATAACAATGTAATCAATGCTATCGTTGCAGAGTAAGGCCACGCGGTTAAACCTGGTTACCCCTAGTTTTTTTAATTCTGTGCTCGTTTTATCTACTGCTTCCAATAATTGGGCGTAAGTGATAATTTTATCGCCATCAATCACTGCGTTGCGATTTAGGTAATTTTTAGTTTCTTTAGCGATTACTCGGGCGATATTAATCATTCTTTTTTGGGTAAATGGAACACCACCGTGGTCTTCTGCGCGAAGGCGGATAATCCCGATAAATTAACTGCAGGGCAATGATATATTTTGTGCCCCGAACAATGGCGCGGATAAAATCACCAAAAGGAACTTTGATTTTGTTCACGCGTAAAGGATTGGCGCGTAATGCCAGTTCAGTTAAGCGGCTAAAATGCCTATAGAATTTTCTCAACGGCAGGCGAGTGGGTAAAATCGTATGCATGCAATCATAGTAATAATACGGATCACAGGTGAACCGCTCTTTATTTTCCTGCCAAAAGGGTGTTCCCGGTGATGGGGATAATACGGTAAAAGTTACTTCTGCCGGGCAAAGCGCCAGAATTTCTTTTTCTAAGCGTTTAAAGCCCTCTTCATTAAAATCCGGATGCACGATAAAAGCCGCGTGCAAAGTAATTCCTATTTCTTTTAAAATGGCGATGGCTTTACGGTTAGTTTCTACTGATAGCCGTTTCTTATATTCTACCAGTTTCTTCTCATCCATGCTCTCTAAACCGACATAAACCGTGCTTAAACCCGCCTGTTTCCAAAGTTTAAAAATCTCCGGGTGTTTTACAATCGTGTCACTCCTGGCCCAACTAATGTATTCTTTTTTTATGTTGTGCTTAAGTAATAATTCAGCAATCTGTTGGCAGCGCTGGCTATTTAAAAACATCTCATCATCTAGAAAATAAATATGTTCTTCTTTTAGTCCCGCTATTTCATTGACTACATCTAGCGCCTGGCGTTGTAAATATCTTCGGTGCATCAGGTGATGAATAACGCAGAAAGTGCAGGAAAACGCGCAGCCGATAGATGTGCGCAGGCTGGCGACTTGTGGAAAAAGCGTTTTTAACCTGCCGGTGCCGCTAGAGGTCCAGATACAGAAATAACGCGAGCGTTCGACCAGGTCTCTGCGCGGCAGAGGAATTTTATCTATCTCTGGATAATCCGGTGGCCCTAAATCCGCTTTAGTTTTAAATTCCGGGTCCCGGGTAGAAAGCGCCAGATTATCAAAAAATAAAGGTTCTTTCTTTTTAAAACGCCGCACGATTTCTCTTAAAACCACTCCTCCTTCGCCGCGCACAATAATATCAACTTGGCCAACAGCAAAATCTTTTGGTAAAAGCGTAGCGTGTATGCCTCCAACTACAGTAATAATCCGGGGGTTTAGGGATTTGGTAAGCTGGGCTAATTTCTTGATTGCCGAAAGATTACTACTGTAGCCGGTAAAGCCCACTAGGTCCGGATGCCAAAGTTTTACGGTTTTTTCAAAAACAGCAAACTGGTTGCGATTTTTCCGGAGGCCTAAATCCAGAATTTTAATCTCTTCTTCCGGGCCCAGGCCTCCAGCCACAATTTCCAGCTCTAAAGGTTCAAGATGCAGAAACCCTTCTTGCAGCCTGATAGGCACTAGAAGTTGGGCATGTGGTTTAACTAATAGTACGCGCATAGTTAGTTATGTGGTTGGTCCCGCAGCCCTGCCCGCTGCTTCTCCTAAATAAATACAAGTTCCCATCACTCTGCTGGAAGCTAAAGCCTGCGGGGTAGCAGAAATGCATTTACCTGTGGCAAAAAGATTAGTAATATTTTTGGACTTAAGGCAACCAAGCGGAATCTGGTAGAATCTATTGGGCCCCAGGTATTTAATCTGTTGGCCTTTTTCAGGATGCCAGAATTCAATTGGCCAGCAACCTTTGGCTATTGAATCAGGAAATTTCCTGGCGCTTAAGACTTCTTCTTTGGTGAGAATATGTTCGCCATACAGGCGCAGGCCTTCGCGCTCATGAATATCTGATGAGACCCGATGAATACGGGAATTTCTGAATTCAGGTATAACTTTACGCAGATAAGCGTGTATCAAAGAAGCGTATTTTTTGGCCTCTTGCGCTGGCTGGGAAGTATTTTTAGCCGGAAGATTTAATTTGATCATTCCCGAATTTTTGGTTTGGCCATCAGCAAAATTAGTAAATTTAAAATATGCGGGTAATTTTTTTTGTTTTACCCAGATCGATAAATAATAAGGTACTTTTATGGCTAATAAATCTGACGCATCAATTAGGCCACGAACCTCAAAAGTAAATCCTGCTAATTGCCTGCATTTTAAGGGTGCGAGCTTGTATTGTGCTTTGCCTAGTTTGATTACTATTCCTTGACCGCTGGCGTCGATTACCGTTCTGGGCATAAAGTTGAGGATGCGGTTGAGTGGTTTTTGAGCAGCTTTTACGGAAACAATGGAACCCTTCTCTTTCTTAACCTGGGTAACCGTACAGTTATAGAGAACCTTGAGATTTTTTTCTCTCTGTATCAGCTTACGCAGAATTAATTCTAAATTTTTAGGCGCAAATGAAAATACTGAAAGTTTACCCATGCGGATAAACCTGTTTTTTGGGTTAAGTTTCTGTAAACCCAGGATTATATCTTGCGCGATTCCGGTGTTTTTCGGGTATAATCCGCAGATATAACGGTGTTGGCAATCCACGGCTATCCCTCCGGGAAAACCATTTTTTTCAATTAGAATAGTCTTGGCTTGCTGGCGGCTGGCAGAAATTGCCGCAGCTACTCCAGAGATACCCGCTCCGGCTACCAGTACATCGCAAGTTATCTCCTTAGCCTTCATTACCGAGCGCCTCAAGGTTTTTGGTTATTTGGGTTACCTGTTTATCATTTAGTAGATCATTAAAGTATGAAAGAGTGATGTTTAATTTATTGTCAAACTGGTTAAAAAATATGCCGACTCCGGGAGGCTTGGGCATCCTGGGCAGATGGAAAATATTCTGCACTTCTCCCCGCATGAATCTTTTCTGTTGATAAGTATTACTTAAGTATGAAAAAGAAAATGACGCGAAATGTTTTTTGGACATTAATTTTAGGAAAAAATTTACCAGCGGCAAGGAGGCAATCCGCAAAAGGAAACTGGCATTGACTATGGCTTCAGGTACCTTGTTTTTTACCTGTTCATACATCTGGTTTTTTATCTCGGCTAAAAGCCCGGCAAGATCGTTTATTTTATCGGCGCTAATTTTAAAAATAAAAAACGAAAAGTGGTTAAAAAGTGTTTCCTTCAACGCTTCTTCTTGGGTACGCATGTCCAGGGGTACAGGTATAAGATAAGTTGAGCCGCCAATATTTTTTTCTTGAAAAATCCGGTGCATAATCTGTATGCTTCTGGCTAAGGCATAAGGCATGAACATAAGATAACCGGCGCGGGAATAGGCGATACCGGTAAGGCGCTCTGATTGTTCGGGATTTAAATGGATAACCTTGAATTTACAGGGTTCATTCAACGGATCAAAAGGTAATGTCCGGGGATGTTCTTTGGTCAGGTTTAATAAAAACCGGTTGATTTGCCTGCCGGCAAAAAATTTCTCTATCCAATTGTTCAGATGCGGCGGGCAGGCATAAGAAATCCGCGGAGGTTTTTTATTCTGATAGTATTGCTGGAAAAGATGCAGGAAAGCCTCCGCGCCTTTAGCATCCAGGATGCGGTGGTCAAAGGCCATGCCTAAAAAAGTTCGCCCGGAGGTTTCTACCAGAGTAAAAACCAGGTGTTCTCTTTTATCTTGAAACGCCGCGTTGACCCGCGCGGCCATTGGCGATAAGTATTGGGAATCAGCGTTAAGTTTTACGGTATACACCCGTAAAGGCAGCGCCTTTTTAGCTGAAAGCACCTTCCAGTAAGGGCAGAGATTTAGAGCGCGGCTAGGAAAGCCGTTTAGCAGCGGGAATTTTTGGATAAAATTGTTTAATAGTTCTTCTAATGATTTATGGTCAGGGGTATTTTTTAACTCTAGGATGACTTCGGAGTGATTACCTATTCCGGATTGAGCCTTAGCTGTATAATCTATCGCGTTAACTATCCAGTCGATACCGGTTAGATATCGTTTCATGCTATTGCCTGCTGATGCGCCTGGCCAGCGAATGAATAGTTCTAAAATCCTCGGCCTGCGATCCGGAAGTCATAAGTTTTATTTTAAATTCCTTTTCAATAAAAACCAGAAGCTCCACAAAACTTAGGGAATCTACTCCTAAGGTATGCAGCGGGACTTCTGGTTTTATCTTTCTGCTATCCGCAGATAAAATGCCTGCTATCTGGCAGATCAGTTTTTCCTCGACTTGTTTGGTATCCAGAGCCATTTTTAGTTAACCTTTAAAACTACTTTTATTTTACCCACGAATAAATCTATAATCTTCTCCATATTTGAGAAGACTAAAACACCTAATCTTGCCAATACCAGCAGGTTGATGCAAAGGAAAGTAATGTTATAGGTTTCGATATTATGGCGCCTGAATATATGTTTAGCCATATGATAAAATGTTTGGTAGGCAATTATGGAAGCAATGAGCATAACTATCCATTTGACGATAACCATAGCCTTAGGAAAATTAATTATTTCATAATGCTTACTCAGATAAAAACCAAATTTCATGAGAAATACCAGGATTACCGCGTTTGCCGCTCCGATCAGCACGTCTAATACCGTTAGCCTGGTATTAAAAAACTCAGTCTCATCAAAAACAGTAATCTTAGAAATAAGGAACCTAAAAAGAAACACTATACCCAGGATTATGCAGAGTTTGACTACGCGCATTCCCAGATCATTGATCAGGCTTTCGCTTTTGTTCATGATCCCGCCTCCTTGTCTACCTAGACAACACCCGCGCAATACCAATTAGCGCGGGGTGCCTCACCAATACCACCGCGGCCGTCCCGCGTATTCTTCTTTAATTTCTTCGAGTTTGGTTACAACATTATTCTTAAAAATTACTAATTTTCTTAAGTAACGGGCATCCCAATAGGTCCACAGGTTGCTGGTTAATAGCGGGGTCTTGTGTTTAGGTGGATACCCATAGGCAGCAATTACGGCTTCCTTGCTCATCCCCTCAATTAAAGTTCCGTTTTCAATACTATCTTTTTCTTTAGCGCTGAATTTATTGAATTCTGTATTTCCAGCTTTAGGATTATCTTGGGTAAAATATTGTTTAAATAATTCTGTAGTGTTGACCAGGCTGTGCCGAGGAACATTAATTAAGGCAAAAGTTATTCCCGGCTGATCTTCCGTGGTGAAATTAATTTTTTCTTTGGTTTGGCTAATAACATTTACTTTTGTACAGAAGGGAATAATTGCTCCGCGATGGTAATTAGTGGAGAGAATCTTTCCTGAGTCTTCATACCAGATATTAACCTTTGTATAATAAGGTTTAGTTGTAGTTGTGGCAGCGCAGGCTATAGAAAAAACAAAAAGCGTTAAATAAATAGCGATAAAAAGCTTCGCGGCTAGTTTCATGCATCCCCCTTCCTTAGTTGGATAATTAATTCTTCTTGGTAACAATTATACCTTAAACATTTGATCTTGTGAACTGCTAAAGTTTCGTTTTTAGTTGAAATATTCAAGTTGCGCGGGTTCTCTTTAATTGGCGAAGCATAAAGTTTCTGGTTTTTAAGCATTAATGCCCCTGCCATACAGCTAAAACTGCTCAAAGTAAGCATACTGCCGAAGATCGGCGCGTAAGAAGTAAGCGGGGTTTTGTTTTTGGCCAGCCCGCTGTAAAGCTTTTCATTACCACACATGCCATCGCTATCTAAGATATACAAATCATCATCTTCTTCTTGGGCGCCTTGCGGCAGAGCGGATATTGAACAATATTTATTATATTTTACATTATCCGTGACCAGAAAAAAAGCACTTCCTTCTCCGGGCACGGATTCGGGAATTTTTGAGAAATTAAAGGGTTTGATCTTGCCGTCCAGCGCAAGTTTTAATTTCCTGCTGCAGATATACTCCATTACTTTGCCGGCTTGATCTACGCTTCCGACTAAAACATATTCGCACCTTTTTTCTTTGAGCCAGGCTTCTGCCAGGATAATTGCCTGATGAAATGAATTGGCAAACTGAGTCATCGTTAGCGTAGGGCCGCGAGTTTGCAGGTTTAAAGCAATATAGGAAGCCGCGGCATTATGCACGGAGTGCGAAAACAAAGTCGGGGAAACTCCGGCATCGCCGTAGGTTAAGATATCATCCAGGAAACTAAAGGTAGTGACATGCGCTCCAAAGGCCGTAGCCAGGATAACTCCCAGCTTCTGCTTGCTTTGTTTCGGAATACTACTATCAACTAAGGCATCAAAAGCCGCCAGGGTAGCCATTTTGCTGAAGTTATCCGCGCGCCGCGCCTCTTTAAACACCTGTTTATCTGTGATTGCCTCGGCAGGTACTTGGTAAAATAGCTCACCCGGCGCAGATTGGTATTGCGTCGGTGTCCGCCAGGTGGCGGACGGCATAACCCAGCCTGCAATTAAGGCTTTTTCTAAATTAGCTAACCCGCGTCCACGATTAAAGACTATCCCCATGCCGGCAATATACATTTTAATTCCTTGTCTACCTAGACAACACCGGCGCAATACCGCTTAGCGCCGGGTGTCTTGAAATTACTAATGCTGAGTTGTTTCCGCCAAAAGCCAGTGATGTTGATACGGCATAATTACCATTGATCTGTGTTCTTTGGTTAACCGGAGCGATGCCAATCTCCGGGTCCAAATTTAAAAAACCAGGGCTAGCCGGAATCCAACCATCGCGTAATCCTAAACAGGTAAAAACTGCCTCTAGTCCTCCGGCCGCGCCTAAGGTATGTCCGGTAAAACCTTTGGTTGAAAGGAATTTAATTTTTTGGCCAAATACTCTGGCTAAAACTTTGCCTTCTACTAAATCATTATCTTTGGTGGCGGTGCCATGGGCATTCACAAACGCAACATCTTTGGGCTGGATATTTGCTTCGCCTAAAGCCCGCTCTAAAGCCTGCTCTAAACCGCTGCCATCCGGGCGCGGGGCAGTTAAATGATAGGCATCTGCGGCTAAGCCGTAACCTTTAAGAAATAGTGTTGGCGTTTTTCCCCACTCGCGGGCAATTGCTTCCTGTTCCAGTATCAGGATTCCGGCTCCCTCTCCGAGATTTAAACCTGCGCGATCGCGGTCAAACGGGGCGCATAAAGATTTACTTACTACGCTGAGGGAGCCAAAGCCATCCAGGGGAACACGGTTTAATTCATCGGCGCCACCGGCAATAACCATATCGCAATAATCGTTGCGCAGCCAGGATACTCCTACGCCAATCGCATCGGTTCCGGATGAGCAAGCATTAACTATTGTGCAACATAACCTAGTTTGTATTTTTAATGATTTCGCCACGCCAGCAGCAAGATTACCTTTTAGGAATCGATCAATCGAATCCAATGGCGCGCTTCCCTTTTCACGGTAAACACGATAAAAATCTATATCATTTAATTGGCTGGCGACTGTAGTACCCAAACATATGCCAACGCGTAAATTACCAAAGCCGTTCTCAAATCCTGCCTCAACGATTGCTTCTTGAGTTGCTTGAAAAGCCAGATTTAAAGTGCGCATGGCAATAGGTTCAAGCGGAGTAAAATTATTTATTTGGAAGACCGGATAATCAAGTCCGGATTCAAATAGGGAAACTTTTCCGGCATTTCTTGCTCCGCAAGAGAAATTCCGCAGGGTATCTTTAATATTATTACCGCAGGCTGAAATCGCGCCCAAGCCAGTGATAGCGATATTTGTTTCAGGCATAGAGGAATTTATTGGCGATTTTCTTGTTTTTGGTTGTCGTAGATATAGTTAGCTAGAGTATCCACGGAATAAAATATTTTTCTTCCCTGGCTCATGTCTTTTACTTCTATTCCAAAATTACGCTGGAGCAAAACTACAATTTCAACCGCGTCTAATGAGTCCAGGCCTAAGCCTTCACCAAAGAGGATTTCATCGTCTTTAATTTTTTCAGGCACGACATCCTCTAACGCAAGGTGGCTGACTAACAGTTCTTTTAATTTCTTGCGGATTGTTTTTAGTTCCTGTTCTTTATTCTCTGCCATGTTCTCCTCCTGTTATCGAATATTAAAGTGTTCATTTTTGCGGGTGACGAGGCTTGATCACACGCGGACAATTGGCCGCGTGGGACAAGCCTCGGCAGGACCCGCAAAAAAATATTAATTTTTACTCCATACATCATGAAACAAAAAACACTGATATGGGTATGCAGCGGCATATTCATCCAGAATATTAGCAAACTCCTGAACGTAAATTTTCAGCTGCCCTCCCTTATCTTTATTACTATTATAGCGCGGATATAAAATATGTGAAACATCTACGATATATTTATTTGGGCCAAGTTTGGCGGATAATAATACCACGATCGGACAGTTGCTGCTGGCGGCCAGGCTAAAAGCGCCAAAAGGAAAATAGGCCTTATCTTTTAAAAAGGAGACCTCCAGGGCCTCGAAGCCGTATTTACGATCACCCATGATTGAAACAATATTTCCCCCTTTTAAAACCTGCATTGCCTCAACTACCCCTCCCAGGTATCCTTCAGGAGAGATAATTTTAATAAAACTATCCTGGGCGTCGATATTCAAAGATTCTTTTACTGCCGCATTATCCTCTGGCCGCATCATTAGATACACCGGCTTAGCCATTTTTTTTAAAGTGGCCAGGGAGATTTGCCAATTGCCGGCGTGCGCGGTTAAAAGAACAAAACCTTTATTTTTATCGGCCAATAAACTGCTAAATTGTTCGTACCCCTTAAGCTGGATATCAAATAAGTTTTTTCCTGATAGTATTGCTGCCCGGTCAATTAACTGTTTACCTTGGCTGATAAATAAACAATAAACCTTCAACCGCCGTTTTAAAAAATTAGCGGTGGGGAATCTTCTGCGGATATAACTTAAAGCATTTAAAACAGCGTTTTTATCAAAAAGCAGGTAATGTAAACAAACAAAATATAATAACGCGTAGGCGCCGGGCAACCCTAAAAATTTTAAAAGCATTCTAAAGAACCAGAATCCTAACCGATTGCCTCTTCTTTTGGCATTGATCCTGGCGTAATTAGGAGATTTCTGCATGGCTGATCATTTTTCTTTGTATTGCCCGGGTGATAAAATATATAATTATAGCTGTGATTAATGCCAGGATGGGAGCAAGGATTAAAGAACCCAGAAACCACTCCCAGAGCCTTTCGGGGATTGAGCCAAAAACTACTTGCCAGGAAACATCTGTAAGCCATTTCCGGTAAAGCATAAAGTGCCCCAGTTCGATGCAGGCAACCGGCACCAAAGGCGGCACGCATAAATTCTGAATACTTAAGGCCATTATTTTATTTAAATGCAGCCTGTTGGTTAGATAAAGAACTGCCAGTATATGTATTGAAACTAAAGGTAAAACGCCCAGAAAAATACCTATTCCGGCAGAGCTGGCTAACCCCAGCGGTGAGTCATTTTCTTTAAGTAAGGTTTTGATTAATTTTATGGGATGAATGAAGATATTTACCGGTGAGGATGTTTTTTCTAAACGCACTACTTTAGAATAGGGTATGGGCAGAAGCCTGCGCCCCAAGAGGCGGATGTGCATCAGGCTGATGCGCAGGTTATCGATAAAAGGATGAAAACTGCTAACGCGTAAACTCGGCTCCGGATAAAAAACATTAATCGGCACTTCTCTTATTTTTAATCCTGACCAAGAAGCGCGGGTTAAAATCTCGGTTTCAAAGTCATAGTAATTTCCGCTGGTTTTAATTTGCGAAAGATATTTTACCGGATAACAGCGCAGTCCGCTTTGCGTGTCGCCAATCACCGCGCCAGTTTCTAAGCGTAGCCAGAAGTTTGAAAATGCGCGGCCGAATTGGCTTTTTCCGGGGATATTGTTTTGTTTAAAATCCCGGCAGCCGATAATTATTGAAGTTTGGTCCTCTTTTAATAGCGAAATGAATTTATCGATATCCTGCGGATAATGCTGGCCATCGGCATCAATGGTCAGCATAAATTTACCTGCCTGCTTTTGGATAAAATCTAAAGCGGTGCGAATCGCCCGGCCTTTGCCCAGGTTTTTTGGATGTTTTAAAACCTGGATATCGCTGTTTTTAAACAATGCCTTAATATCCGCGTCGGCCGAGCCATCATCAACCACCAGTATATGCTCAAGATATTTGCGGCAGCCTAAAGCTACCTCTTTAACTGTGCTTTTATTGTTAAAAACAGGAATTACGCACCAAATATCTGAATTAACCGGGGAATTACTTTTGGACATTTTGTTTTTTGCGGTTGCGTTTGGCATTGCCCGGGATGAGCATCTCCCAAAGCGAGCCGGAGTAACCTAATTTGTGCAAGAATGCCAGGCTGCTGTCTAAGGCATCCGGAGGAAAAACGCAATTACGGATTCCTTTAAAAGCTGACGTCAAGGTCTCCTGCAGCCATTTTCTGTCTATTCCCGGAGCAATATAATAAACCGGTTCAAACAAATCCTGCCCGGGTTTAATCAGGCCTTCCTTAATCGCTAACTGCGCCAAAGGCGTTTGCGGCAAAATACGTATCCCCATAAAAATAAAAGAAGCGGTTTTCGGTAAATTCTTGATATTATTTATGCCCTCCATCACCGTTTCTTCCGTCTCTCCGGGGCAGCCGAACATAAAATAGTGCGCGGTGGCAATGTTATATTTAGCAAAAAGCGCGTTGCATTCAGTAATATCTTTGAATAAAAATGATTTGCCTAGTTTTTTTAAAGTCGTATCTGAACAAGCATCTGCGCCGATCTCCGCGGCTTTTAAGCCGGTTCCCTGCATCAGCGCCAGCGCAGAATCATCTAAGCCTTGAGGTTTAAAAAAGGCGGTCCAGGGAATATTGATTTTGCGTTTTTTCATTTCCGCGAGAACTTTAAGATAATTACCCTCCTCATCGTTAAATACCGAATCGGCAAAGAAAATATATTTTGCGCCGAAGTTGGTAATCAAATTTCCAATGTCATCGACTACTGCCCGGGTATCGCGAATACGGATATTCTGTCCTTCGAGAATCGGATAAGAACAGTATACGCATTTATGCACGCAGCCGCGTTTAGTCTGAACGCTGGCGACATTGCCGCTTTTAAGATAAAATTGCATGATGTTGGCATCATAGCAGGCCGAAGGAATTTGTTTTAAGAATAATTTTGGCGCAGAACGGATAACCTTCTGTCTTGGGTAGGCTCCTTGGCGCGCCTGGTTAATAAAATCGACGATTAAAGCTTCACCTTCCCCCACAATTCCATAATCCGCGCTAACTTTCTCTAAGATTGTTTCCGGCATGATGGAAAAACCTGAGCCGCCTAAAATTATTTTTACCGAGCTCACTTGGCGGATCTCAAGGACGATATTTTTTACAGTATCGATATAGCGTTGCTCGTTAAGTAAATTAACGTTATCAATATTGCGGATAGATATCCCGATAATCTCAGGTTTGAATTCGCCAATTGCGCCGGTTAATGCTTCTAGAGAGCGGTTGGAGGCCAGAAAATCAAACTGTTGCACAAGGTGGCCGGCATTTTTAAGGCTGGCGGCGATCATGCTTAAACCCAGCGGATAAACTGAATAAGGGGTGCTGGCGACATTTGATGAAATCAAAAAAACCCTCATGGCTGTTTTTTCCCCCATTTTGACCTGTTTCTTAGCGGGAGGCCGGAATATGTGCCGTCAAGTTTTTCTTTTTCGATGACCTTAAGGTAAAGCTTGGCCATTTTCACTTCTTTTCCAAAACCCGAATAAAAAGTATTCCAGGCGTATTCATACATTTTTTGCAATGTGTCCGGGCTCATTTTTGCCGGTTTAAACACAACTTCGCCTCCGGTATAACTGATCCAGTTATTATGCAGAATACGCCCTTCTTTTTCTAATTGCGCCCTGATGGGGGTATGCGCAAAAGGAGTAAGAATGGTGAATTCCGCCAGGTCTAATTTTATATCCAGCAAAAAGTCAACCAGGCGTTTAATATAGTCTTCATCGTGATCATCCATACCTAAAATTATCGTTCCTTCTATGCCGATTCCCCTGTCCTGCAGGCGTTTGACTTTTTTGCGGATATGCTCGGAGGTATCCACTACTGCCTGATATACATACCAGCATCCGGCCTTAGCCGCCAGGTCCAGGATTTCGTCAGTGTCTTTAATCGGATGAGAGACCCATTTTTTCTTTAAAGGCGTAATCGCCTTGAATAATTCCTTTTCCCAGCGATCATCCTGAGCCAGAGAGTTATCCACGATAAATAAACGGTTATTCTGGATACTCTCTAATTCTTTAACTACTAAATTAATCGGCCGCGGCCGGAATTTACATCCTCCTAAATACGGGGTGCAGCAGGGAAAACAGTTAAAGCGGCAGCCGCGCGAAGCATGCACTAAGTCCACCATTTGTACTCCGCGGAAATTATAGAGCGGCCGTTTTAAAATATCCCGCCGCGCCGTACCGATTAAATTTGTATCTGGGAAGTTATTTAAATAATTATAAACTTTTTTTAATTTATTATTTTTAAAATCCGCGATTACCTCTTCCATCCTGCCTTCAGCCTCTCCTAAAAATATACTGTCGGCATGCGCACAGGTCTCTTCATGATGCAGCATGGCAGCAATTCCGCCAAAAAGAACCTTTTTGCCGTTTTCTCGGTACTTATCGGCAATCTCCCAGGCGCGGGGCATCTGGCAGGTTAACATTACCGATAGACAGATAAAATCCGCCTCTTCATTAAAATCCAACGGTTCAACATTCTCATCGCAAAAAGAAACCTGAACACTTGCCGGAATAGTCGCGGCAAAGCAAACCGGGCCATGCGGAGGCAGATTAAACTCCGGTTGATTTTTTAATTTTGGCCATTTTGGATAGATGAGCTTTATTTTCATCTTTGCAATATATAAGCAGTTGCTGTTTTAGAATCGGCATTCACTAAAATTATAGTTTTGTGGGTTTCAGTTTTAAACATATTTAAAGCGTATTTTAGAGATTCTTTTTCAGTATTTTTCGCGAATCCCAGGTACAGGAGTTTACCGGTTAAGCCGAAATGTATAGCTGCTTCAGCCAGAGGGCTTGAGGGTAAGGTGTAAATAAAAAGATTTCCCCTCGCCAGAGTTCTCCCATTAGCAATATAATCATTAAAATAGGTTAAATTTGCCTCCAGGGCGCCGCTAGAATTTGTACCCAGGATGCTGATATCCTGTTTTTTGCCTGGACAATAGCCTATTTTTGCGTCAAATAATGCCAAGGCGATACTTACGGTAGTTAACTTAGAAACCGTATCAAAGCGGAAAAAGTTTGCTACCGGATAGCTGAATATCTCCGGCCGCAGCCGGCTATACAAAGATTTTAGATCCGAGTATTCCTGCTGCCAGCGTTGTTTTTGGCATCCGTATTTTTTTTGTGTAATCCAACCCGTTCCCTTAATCATTTATATATTTAGCAGTTGTTTGGTAAACATTTTAGTTAAGGCTTTTTAGTATTAAGGCGGCATTTATTCCGCCGAATCCGCAGTTATTTAGCATAATCGTTGGTTGTTTTAATTTTTTCGGCAATGAGTTCACCCATCCTGCGGCTGGCGCGTCAATATCTTTTAAACCTACTGTCCCGGGAATAATTTTTTCTTGCTGCACTTTTAAGGCCAGGATCGTCTCAATTAGCCCAGCTGAGCCTAAGGTGTGCCCCAGGCCTCCTTTTATGGAATAAACCGCAGTAGTATGATTTTTAAATATATTTTTAAAAGCTGTTAGCTCCATAGCGTCGTTGTAAAGCGTGCCTGTGCCGTGGCTGGATATACAGCCGATTTGGCCCAAAGCTGTATCCGCCTTTTTTAATGCGCAAGCTATTGCCCGGGTTAAGCCTTCTCCATTACGCGCTGGCCCGGTCATGTGAAGGGCATCGCAGCTTAATCCCCATCCGGCAACCTGAGCTAAAGCCTGCCTTTTTTCTTTTTTTGCCCGGGCTTGGCTCATTAAGAGGATAAACCCTGCAGCTTCGCCCAAAGATAAACCGCCGCGATTTTTGTCAAAGGGTTTGGCCCTATCTTTATCTAAGGCCATTAATGAGGAAAATCCGCTAAAAACAAATTCACTTACCGCGTCCGCCGCAACCACTAAAACGCAGTCTCCTTTACCGCTTTCAATAATCCCGGCAGCCTCAGCAATCGCTGTGCTGGAAGAGGCGCAAGCGCAGGAAATAAGCATGCCTTCTTCTTTAATTTTTGCCAGAGTTTTTACTTTTTTTAAAAGATTGGTTAATTTACTTTCTTCAGGATTATTAGTTTTTTTGAGCACAGCTTTTTCTAACAAATCAATTTCACCCACCGTAGTCGCCAAAATCAGGAAAGCGTCTCTGGGTATGATGTTTAAATCTTTAGTCAAAATCATTTTTAACATTTGCATCAATAGGGAATCCTGTTTTAGCAGGCTTAATTCCAAGATAATAGCAGCATTGTGGCAAAGGAAAGAGTGGGTTAAAAAACGTTCCAATTTATCTATGCGGCTTTTTCCGGATAAAATTCCCTCCCAGAGAGGCTGGATGCCTCTTCCGTAGGCAGTGATTAAGTCGTAGTTTGTGATTACCGCTTTTATTTTAGGCATTACCATAAACCCTGCAAAACGAAAAGTGTCATTTTCTTTTTCTACTATTCTAATATATTTATTCTTAACTGCAACTGCGCTATTTTTTTATCCTCGCAATTTACTTTAACCGTAACCGTTAATTCCGAACTATTTTTCGGATGTTCTTCTAAGTTAAAGATTATCTCCTGGTTAAAGGTTACCGGGGCAAAGAATTTGGCCAGGATAATTTCAAGCAATCTTACATTTTTATGCTTGCGTTCCTCTAGCACCAGCAATGCCGCCTGGATTTTGCAAACCCCGGGTAAAATCGGATTATTCGGGAAATGGCCTTTAAAGCCAATAAATTTTTTCGCAAAAACAAAACGCGCGGAAGTCTTAAGGTCACTAACCTGCTCTATTGCTTGTAGGCTGGATTTAATTTCCTGTCTCAGTTTACTCATTTAACGCACTTCTTTTAAGCGAATGATTAAATTGTAGCCAAAACGATAATGCTTTAAGATTAAGCCCGCCGGATAAAGCCTGCCTTTATCCATCAGGTAATCGTAATAAAAAACACTCCAAAGTTTACGATTTTTTTCAGAATAATGTTTTTCAATCAGCCAGTGGTGGCTGCCGCCAAAAATATATTTCATTTGCCCTGAGCCGATGGGCTGGCTAAAAATAATTCTGTATTTTTCTTTTTCAATTTTTGCTTGGCTAGATGGCAGCATATTAAAGTAGATTCTGCGGATATCCTCTCCTACTGCCCGGGGAAGGTCCCCCTTTTGCAGCAATTCTTTTAAAATAAAATTAGAGTTGATGGTATTTTCGTTTCCGGTTAATTCAAATAACTTAATCCCGACTGGATTCATGCAAGAGACCTGGAAAGTATTATTTTCTAAATCTAACTGAGTGTAGCCTAAAGCCGAAAAACTCTGCCATTTATATTCAAAAACAATACTATTAATTACCTGGAGTTTTTGCGCTAGGAATCCTTTGAACTCCTGGAGTAGATTGTCCGGATTAACATCATTTAAAGCGACATAATCAATATTTTTAAAAGGTAGACAGCTGCAGCCGGCACTGGCCAAGAGTATAAGTAATAAAAATATTAATTTAAACCGATACATCAACTTTTACCTTCCATAATCTATATAGCGCGGGGATAATCAGCAAGCTGGAAAGATATCCAGACAAGACTCCGGTTACCAAGGTTATGCCTATAGAAAATAATACCGGATGTTGGGCAAATAAAAGCACCCCTGCCCCAATCAGCGTAGTTACCGCGGCCAGGGTTACGGCAATAATGGTTCCGGTCTGATATCTATATTTACAATAATACACCATAAACATTCCATAGTCACTGACTATCCCCACCACTACCATGGCGGCAATCACGCTGGGAATATTTAGAGCTAGCCCGGCTAAATGCGTTACTCCGGCAATCAAGGCTAGGGCAGTGGCAACCGGGATCATGGCCAGAATGGTTAAGCGCAAGTTTTTTAATAATAGAAAAGTTAGGCCGAGGGTAGAAAAAATCGCCAAAAACGCTAAAAAGAAAAATTCTCCGCTCAGTGCCTGGGAAATTTGCCGCGAAAAGTTTTTCCGGGAAACTAAAAAAGTTCCCGGGTAAGCGTTCTTGATTCCGGATAACTTGGCAATATACTCATCCTGATCCGGAAAAAAAGATAGTATTTGATATGCGCCATCTTTTTTAAGCACAAACTGCTCTTTTAACTGTTCAAAGAAAACTAAGCCTTTAGGTTCCATCTCCAGGCTTGTTTGGGTATGCAGCTGTTGGATAAATGGCGCAAAAGCCTCGTCAGAGAAATTAAAAGGCTGCCCATACTCAAACAGCATATTTTGGAATTCTTTTATTTTTTCTTGAGTCCAGAATGTATTCCAGGCTTCTAAATTTTCCTTACGTTTAGCCATCCCCGGCCAAATCGAAGCAAGGCTATTAAAATTCTCTTGGCCAATGGCTTTTACTGCCGCCTCATATACTGCGTCATTAAGCTCATAGGCGCCTGGGAGTGTTTCGGCAGAAACCACAAACACTGCCGGCAGCTTTTTGGCCCCCCAGGTGTGGTGAAATTCTTCTTCGCTTTTGGCGATCTCTTTACCTGCTCCATCAAATTGCGTGATATCATTATTAAATTTTAAACGGGCAGCTAATCCCAGCATGATAATTATAAGTATGCACCAGGAGATCAGCCAGAGATAGTCGGGGATACTGCCTATAACGAATTTTTTGCCAGTTTCATCGGCTCGACGCTGATGAATTTTAGGGCTAACTGCCTCTTCTTTTATAAAATGCGGTAGGATAAATAGCGCGAAGCCTAAACATAAAAGAATTGTAAAATTGGAAAAGAACGCCAACTGATGATACCCTTTAACGCTGGAAAAGAAAAATACGGCAAAAACACTGATCGTGGTTAATGCTCCAAAGACCACGGGCCTTATAATTTTTCTTAGTGTTTCTAAGCTGTTGCCGGCTTTACGCACTGCCAGGTAAACATAAATTCCATAGTCAATAGTAATACCGGCGATAACCGTGCTCAGGCCGATCACAAAATACGAAAGGTTTTTAAAAATAAGAAAAGCAACGCCTGTTGAGATTAATACTGCCCCTAAAGGCATGGCAAAAATTATTATCGAGCGCCAATCACGGAAGATAAATAAAAATAATAGCAGGAATCCCAAGGCAGCGATAACTGAGGTAAACCAGATGTCCTTTTTGATTAGATCTTCGTTTTTTACCGTATGCATGTGCCCGGCGATAATATCAGCGGAAATAAAATCAGGGATACCGCGCAATTTTTCCTGCAAGTAACTAACTATTTTACGGCTGCCAAACCCATCGGTTAAAAGCACCGAGGTTTTAATAATAATCATGGTGGTTCGGCCATCCTCACTCACAAAGTGGCCGTTATTAATGGTGATATCGTAACCCGAAGATTGGGAAAGTTTTCCAATATTACCTAAGATTTCTGAGCTTAAATTAAGCGGATCAGCGCGTAAAAAAGGCATGAGCAAGGAACTTCCCGGGGTTAAGCTCTGCCGGTAGATAAAGCTCAAGCGTTCTTTAATGCCCGGGGGTTGGAGTAGATTTTTAAGTTTAATTAGAGATTCAGTGCCTAAAAGTTGCGGGGAATACTGTAAAAAAAAAATCATTTCCTGCATAAAGTTAGCGCTGGAAACACTACCGATTACCTGTTTAACCAAAGGAGAGTCAATGGAGTTAATTAGCTTATCCGTAGCTAAAATTAAATCATCAGTAGAATGCTTTTGGCCATTAAGTTTTAGGGAAATAACCAGTTTATCCGAGAAATTAGATTCGCGTAAAAAACGCATGGACTGCTGCACCTGGCTATCTGCCGGCAGCATCAATTCGATATTGTTATTGTATTTAATAAATTTTAGGCCAATCAGGCAGGCCAGAATCACCAGGCCTAATAACCCGATAATTAATTTTTTATGTGTTTTTACCAAGTCGTTTATTTTGGATAAATAATTAGCGGACATCAGTTTTTACCTCCCAGGCCTTAGGGGAAATCTCTTGGTTAAGCCGGGCATTAATAAATTCCAGTAAAGTGCTATCTTGGCTTTTTTCCAGGATGTTTATTTCTTTAATGTATTGCTGGTCGTCTTGAAAAAGAACGGTTACGCGCTGGATAAAGTTGGCCGCCACGGATTTTTCTTTAGGTATAAACTCTAACTTTAAGGGTTGTTGGCTGATTAAGCTGATCTGATAATCTCCTTGCATAGTTTTGTAGGTGCCGGAAAACCAGTTCTGCATCTGCTGGATTACTGTTTGGAAGCTGGGGTTTTTGGCCAACGACACAGACTGCACCTGATTGGTATCCTGGTCCCATTGGCTGATCTGGCTGCCGTTGATCACTAAAGAATAACGCAGAGGAGTAAAAACCCGCCAGGAAAGCATCCCCGGTTTTTGAATAAAAATTTTGCCTTTTAAGGTAAGTTTTTGTTTAAAGAGCGCCAGATTTTTCTCCTGGATAAAATCGGTTTGAATAGTTTTCACCGTGGACATTTTTTCCTGCAAAGCATTTAAAATAGTATCTAAATCTTTAGCGCTCTGGCTAGCGTAAAGACAGGTTGTCCCTAGAAAAAAGAACAGCAGTAAAACTGTTTCTATCTTTTTCATAATTTCTTTTTATCCTCCCAAACTTTTACTTCTCCTTGAGCAAGCAAATCTTCTCCCCTGAAAATCCTGCCTTTGAAAATTCCAAAATCTCCAAATCGCGCGTATTTTTCAATGGATATGGCCAGTATGTCGCCGATACGCGCCGAAGCGTATATTTCCAGATTTCTTGCCCCCAACAGGAATCCCTCCACTGCCTGGCTGGTTACTCCTACCTGTTTAAATCCGGCCTGGGCGGCAATGCTTTGGGCAATCAGCTCTAAGTAAGCAGTTTCATCCAGGGTGCCATCATCGCGCACAAACAACATATCATTAGAGATGGTCACGTTGATATTTGCCGTGCGCTCACCGATGCTCACGAGAGTATCAATAACTTGCATGGGAGGTTGTTGTGGTATGAACCTGTTTACGGCAGCCGGTAGATGCACAATCTCGCTTTGATGCTCAATATTATTCCAGCATAAAGGGTCAGAGGCAAGATAGTCTCCGGTCATTTGATATGCTGCTCCGCGGCAGCCATAACAGCTATCAGTCTTATCGCATTGCCTGCACGGGCCCTTGATATTGGCCTGATAATTTCTTAGATCCTGGATCACTTCGCTTTCTTTAATGATATCCGCGAGCCTGCGCTGGCGGATATTGCCCAGCGGAATATTTATTCCCACGCAAGGTAAAATATAGCCTTGGGAGTTAAGCAAGCAGGAAAATTGATGCCGCAAACACTTAATTCCGATTAGCGGTGGTTGAGGATCCCATTGAATTCCATATTTCTTGCGGTCAATTTGAGCGATCTTAAAAAAAGTTTCCTTTAACTTTTGCGAATCCACATGCAGCCATTCATTCTGCCTGCCTTTTCCTTGAGGAGTGATAATTTCAAAATAAGGTTGGATTTCCTGCTGGCGCAGCCATTCCCACATGGAAATAATTTCTTCAAAATTCTGCTGGCAGACAATTGTACTTACTCCCAAGCGCTTGGTTTTAGCGGGAAATCCCGCTCGCCTTAAATTATTAAACGCGTCCTGAATAATCTTATAGGCGCCTTTTTTACCGGCCAGGGCATCCTGGACATCTTCTTTGCGGCTGTTCATTTTTAAAACTACCAGGACTCCTAAATCCAACAGCTCTTTGGCCATCTCTAGGGTGATCCCAAAGCCATTAGTAAACATCTCCACATCTAGGTTTTCCGCGCGGATAAATTTAAGCATTTTTAGGACTTGCGGATAAAGCATAGGTTCACCGCCTAAGACAATTATTTTTTTAACCCCTAAGGCCTTAGCTTGCAAAAGGCAATCACTCAATTCCTCAAAGCTTAATTCGTTATCAAAGCTGGATTTATCGGGGATATAACAATACTGGCAATGGAAATTACAGCGCAGAGAAAACTCTATTTCCATCGAGAGCAGGCGGTTATTTTTTACCGCCTCTTTTATTTGGGCCTCGGTAAATTCAAAATTAGGAACAATTGCTTGACAATTCGCCACTGTTTATCTCCTGTCAATAAAACGCACGGGTTTTCTGGAACCAGAGGTATATACCTGTTCTTTAACTAATTCTTCATCGCAGATAAATACCTTAGGAGTTACCCTTAAACGCGCCTGTAATTTCTCTTGAATCTGCGTTTGAGTGCAAGCCGGATCCGTTACTGCCGCATAAATTTCAATACTATCGCAAAGCTGCCCTTCGCTAGTTACGCTGATATAGTATTCGCTGATTTCTTTGATTTCTTCCAGGCAGGAATAAATTGCCTGCGGGTAAAAGGTTGTCCCGCGCACTTTCATCATTTGTTTTTGCCTGCCTAAGATCGGCCCCAGCCTTAGCGATTTTCTCCCGCAGGAGCATGGCGCGTCAATCAGGAAACTGATATCTCCGGTTCTAAAGCGCACCAAAGGCATGGCTTGGATTCTTAGCGGAGTTACCACTACTTCGCCAATCTGCCCATTGGGCAAATTTCTCCCCTGTTCGTTAATAATTTCCACAACCGCTAAATCCGGATGCAGGTGCCCTCCTGCCTGAGCAGCGCATTCGCAAAAAGTAGAAACGATTTCAGTCGTAGAATAAGTAGAGTAAGCTTTGGCTCTCCAGATAATTTCTAAGTCTTGCCCGACTTTTAGGAATTTTAAATTTTTGTCCCGCAAGGGTTCACCAATGCAAACTATTTTTTTTACTCCGCTTTTTTGGGCGCTATACCCCTTCTGGTTTAAATAAAGGCCCAACTTTCTCAAGAAACTTGGTACGCCGACAATCGCGCTTGGCCGCAGCCGCTTGATCAACTCTAAATGGCTTTCTAAGCTATTCAGGCCATTACGGATCGCCGCGGCCCCTAATACGCGTAGGCCTGAGTAATAAGCTAGTCCGGCGATAAAACAGCGGTCCAGCGTGCAAGTTAACAGAACTGTATCCTGGTTAGTAAAACTGCAAGAGCCAAAAGACCGCTCTTCATTATAAGCTAGCCGTTTTAAATCCCACTCACTATAAGCTATTTTTGTCGGCCTGCCGCAGGTTCCGCTGGATAAGACTATGTCTGCTACTTTTGCCGGATCAACGGCTAGAAAATCATCATTGTATTGGGCGATTTCTGTTTTATCGGTAAACTCCAGCGTGGATAAATTATCCAGGTTTAATCTTCTGGCATCTAACCCGGTTTTTTTAAATACTCTACGGTAATAAGGAGAGTATTTTTGGCAATGTAAAAGATGTTTGCCAAGCAGTATATTTTGAACTGCCTTAATTTTTTTAACAGAGGAAAATTCCAAATTTTTATAAATCTGTAAATTTTTCATTAGTAAAACATGGGGACGGTTCTATTTTTTATTAAATAGGTTCTAATAAAAATAGAACCGTCCCCTTTATTTTAGTTGGTTTTATCCATCATCAACACTTCTTTAGCAACCATATCCCGCACATAATTTTTAAGTTTAAAAGCGTTAAAAGCGCCATATTCATTCCAAGTTAAAGCCGGCAGCCGATGAATCTTAATTATCCCCGGCCGCAAAAAAGCTGATTCAATGGGTGGCACATTCTCATTGCCGGTGATGCATACCGGCACAATCGCCGCGTGTGTTTCTAACGCCGTACGAAAAATCGCGCTATGGAATTGCCCGACGGATTTATCGCGTGAACGCGTGCCTTCCGGAAATACCGCTATAGAAACCCCTTCGGCAATCAGCTTACGCGTTTTAGCCGCAAACTCCGTATAGGGCATCTCTCGGACACTTAGGTAACCGGCAATTTTGGCAATTATTCCTAAGGCCGGCAGACGAAAAGGCCAGATGTTTACCACTTGCACGATCTCATAAGGAAATACCGCCATTAAAAAAGGGTCGCTGGCCGCGCGGTGATTGCAAATAAATAAATATGGCCCTGGCGGGTCATTTAAGCCATAATTTTTGTAATCTAAGCGGATTAAGGGAAAGGGTAAAATGCGGATAATTACCGCCCCATACCATCTAATCGCCTGGCGCAAAAATTTGAAAATTCTGCGTTTTGGCAAAAAGAGCGCCAATAGAATAATCAAACTGCCTAAATTTACGAACACAATCAGAGAGAATATAATAAAGAACGTATAAAAGAAAAAATTTAAAAATGCGATTTTTAAAATCCGCATTATTTTTCGATTTCCTTTTTGATGGTTAAGATGAATTGCTGGAGATCCCCGAGCGTGCGGATGGTCCGCACCCTCTCATCGTCACGGATGGTCACTGCGAATTTCTTTTGCAAAGCCACCACCAAATCCACGACATCCAGGCTATCTAATCCTAAATCATTGAAAATATCGGCCGCGGGGAGCAGCTTAGATTTTTCGATCTCAAATGAATCGACAAAAACTTCATTGGTTAATTTAATCACTTCTTGTTCAGTCATCATAGCATATTCCTTTCTTTTCCGCTGTCAGGCAGGCTTTTTACAGACTAAACTCGCGTTGATCCCGCCAAAGGCAAAGCAATTTTTTAGCAGAATGTTTATTTTTTTAGCTAACGGCTGCATAACATGATTAATTCCCTGGCAATCTTTATCCGGAGTTTTTAGATTTAAAGTGGGGTAAATCAGCCCTTTTTCCATCATGATTAAAGAAGCAATCAATTCTATCGCCCCGGAAGCCCCCAAGGTATGGCCGATATTGCCCTTAAGGCTGCTTACCGGAACAGTTGAGCCAAAGATTCCACGGATGGCGCTAGCCTCCTCTTTATCTCCCTGGATAGTCGCCGTGGCGTGAGCGTTAATATAATCAATATCCCCAGGGGTAACTTTTGCTCTTTTTAAGGTTTCATTTATGCAGGAGGTGATTGCCTCGCGGTTTGATTCGCTGACATGGCTGCCATTAGCAAAGCTGTTGTAACCGATAATCTCAGCATAAATTTTAGCTTTTCTTTTTTTGGCCAAATCATAATCTTCCAAGACAACAATGCCCGCGCCTTCTCCGCAGACCAGGCCATCGCGTTGGGCATCAAACGGCCGGGGAGTTTCTTTAGGTGTTTGATTAAAGTTAACCGAGGCAGCAAAAAGTACATCAAATGAGCCTACTACCGTAGGATGCAGGCCTTCAGCGCCTCCGCAGAGCATAATATCCTGTTGCCCCAGGCGAATCTGCTCGTATCCAGCGCCAATTGCCTGCAAGGCGGAAGCGCAGGCGGCATTAGTGGCCATCACTGTTCCGGTTATGCCCAGGAATTGCCCCACATTTAAGGCGGCAGTATGTGAAACACATTGAAAGAATTTTGTCGAAGTTAATTTGGACAAGTCGTTATCCGGAAGAATCGTCTCAAATGCCTCCGCGATACTCTCCGCGCTACCCATGGTTGAACCGATCACGCAGCCCAGCCTGTTGTTAAATAACGCGTCTTTAGGGATATTGGCGTCTTTGAGCGCTTGTTGGGCTGCCTGGACAGCAAAGATGCTTAACCTGCCCATTGAACGCCGGTTCTGCCGGGGAATTAGTAACTCATTTTCCAGGCGGGCAGGCGCTCCTACTAAACAGCGTAATCCTTTATACTTTTCCCATTCGGGTATATAAACCGTGGCGTTTTCTTTACGCTGGAGCCCGGCAATAAACGCCTCCACGCTATTGCCCAAAGGAGTAATTACCCCTAAACCGGTAATCGCCACTCTTTTCAATTGGACAGTTCTCCTTCAATGAAATGGTTAAACTTTTCTTTACCAATCAGGCTTCTGGCTATAATAAATGAAGATAACATTGCTCCTACGATACCCGGCAGAACCGCGCTTTGGCCGGCAACATAAATATTCACCAGCGGCAATTTACCAAAAAGATTAAATTGCCCCATTTTTTGTTTTATTCCGTAGGCGTTGCCTTCAGGAGAAAACAGGTAGTCCCTGAAGGTCAATACGGAAGCGGCATCTATCACCTTGAAATTATTACGGTATTGCGGGTAGAGTGCGCAGAATCGCTGAGTAATCCTTTGAACTTTACGAGCCTTGTATTCACCATAATCAGCCGGCCTTTTACCTACAGATGAATCTGCCCACTGTTTGAGATTGGAGTAAAATTCCGGTTCAAAGGCATTAACCACGCAATTTTTTTTATTAGCGTGGGTTTCCACGCTGCGGATAATCGCCAATGCTCCATCCCCTTCCTGTCGGGGGTCAAGTAAGCCATTTAAATCTGTACTGGGTAATAGCGAGGCAATGCTTGGCCCGAAGGTTAAAGGATCCGCGTTTTCCACTACCCCGAACACAGAAAAAAATCCGTGCGATGTCTCAAACGCGGAAACCCTTTCCAGAAACGCTTTTCTAAGGTGTTGGCGCGGGAGTATTTTTAAAATTTCCCGGGGATGAATGGTAAAGGTGCAGTCGGTTGCCGTTACGCTATCACCGTCGTTTAAGACAAATTTACCCACACAATCATTTTTGATATCCGCGCATTCGCTGATCGTAGTGTTACAGCAAATATCAATGTTGGATTGGGTAAAACGATTTTTAAATGCCCGGATAAATGCCTCACCGCCGTTTTCGATACGCGCTACCGACTCATAAAGGCCGCCGGCAACCCGGGCATGATTGGCAAATGAAATTTCTTTAGGCTTAACCCCGTAACAAACGCAAAATGCTGATAAAAGCGCTTTAAGATGATCATTAGTGGTTAAAGAATCCAGCACCTGTTGCAGGCTCAGGTAATCTTCATCCACGGTTTCAGCGGAAAGCCCAATTTTGCGCAGGTCCAGGGATACCGTAGACTGGTATACCTTTTTAACCTTCAAAAAATAAGCCTCAATCGCGCTGGTTTCTTGGGGGAAATATTTATGCAGGCCCAAACGAAAATTATCTGTGCCGGAAGGCATATCATAAACCAGGTTATCTTTTTCAAAAACAAAAAGCCCGCTGCCCGAGCCAGAAAGAAATATAGGTTTAATCTGTTCGCCGATGCCTAAGACGGCCAGCATATCAGTAAGTATTCCGCCGGAGGAGAACCCTCCGGTAAAATGAAAACCTGTGTCAAAAGGAATATTTTTTTTATAAAAGCGGATAAGGCTGCCTCCGATATGCGGGCCTTTCTCTAATAGCAGCGCTTTTTTGCCATTCATCGCCATAAGCAGAGTTAAGGTTAAACCGCTGATCCCGCTTCCGACCACTATATGATCGTATCTTTTCATCTAAATTGCCAAGCCGCCGTTAACGCCGATTACCTGTCCATGAATATACATATTTTCTTCGGTGCACAAAAAATTTACCACGCTGGCTACATCATCTACCTTGCCAAAACGCCCTAAGGGAATTAAGGGCAAAATTTTATCTTTAGGCAGTTTATCAGTCATTTCCGTTTCAATTACTCCCGGGCTGACTACATTTACATAGATATTTTTTTTGCCTACTTCCCGGGCTAAGGCACGAGCGGCGCCAATTAAGCCGGCTTTAGAAGCCGAGTAATTTACCTGGCCAGCCTGGCCGATTTGCCCGGAGGTTGAAGAGATAACCACAATCCGGCCGCGTTTTTCCCTTAGCATAGGAAAAAGCAAAACATGCATGATATTATAAAATCCATCTAGATTAGTGGAGATAACCGCATCCCACTCTTCTTTGGCCATCCAGACCATAAGATTGTCTCGGGCGATACCGGCATTAAATACTAAGCAATCAGGTACAATTGTATCTGTGATTTTACCCAGAACAGCTTTAGTGGCTTCATAGTTAGCAATATCAAAACAGAATAGCGTGCAGGCGCTGCCTAATAGTTCTATTTCTTTTTTTGTCTCCTGGGCTGCTGCGTGATTGTTATGGTAAGTCAGCCAGATATTAAACCCGGATTTAGCCAAGCGCAGAGCGATGGCTTTGCCAATTCCCCTACTGCCGCCGATAATTAAAGCAAGTTTTTTATTTGTAGGCATTTCTCAATACGTGTCATTGCGAGCCCCCGCGGGACGAAGCAATCTAACATTAGATTGCTTCGCCGCCTACGGCTCCTCGCAATGACACTTAATTCCGGGGACACAACACTTAATTCTTATTTTAACACTAAGCTAGAATTAAGTGTTGTGTCCCCGGAATTACGAAATTACCCGGCCGGTGTGTGCTAGGTAGCGCAATATTAAAAAACCCTCGGAGGATTTCTCCCCCGAGGGTTTTAGAGTGTTTCTACATCAGTTGTATTAGAATGTAACTTTCATTGAACCGATTACCTGATTTGCAGTAGCGTAGTCAGTTTTTAAACCATTTCCAGGTTTGAACATGCCGCCGGTTAAGGCAAACTGTACATCTTCAGTATAATCATAGGTAACCGTTAAATCCAAGGCATCACCAAGATGCTCGTTGCCAGAATATGTGTTGCTATAATCACTAGTAGCGTTGGCGTCAGATGTGCTTGGGCTTGTGGTTCCTGCGTTTAGTCTATGAGCAACATTATAATAGCCGTATACCGCGGAAATTGTAACATCTTCAACAGGTTTTGCGCTCGCGCTTAGGTTAAAAGCGTTCATATTGCTGAAAGGCAGGATTGCGTATACGATGTTGTTTAATTTTCGATTGTAGAACATAGGATCCCAACCTTCGTTTCTAGTAGCATTACCAGTAGTTCCACCAGAAAGATAGGTCCAGGAAGCTCCGATTTTTGGAGTAGTCTTTACCTTGGCAAAAGTATAATTTGCCATTGCCTGTAAAGCCCAGGCATCATGCCTCTTCTGGTTGTTAGTTTGAGTGTTTTTACCGAATTGGTAAGCAGCTTCTAAAGATGTAGCTAAATTATCGATTGGTGTGATAGAAACTAAAGCGCCCACTGTATTCACATTATCCGGTTTACTGCCGTTTGTTACAGCGTTAATTTTCTTTAGCCAGTAATAACCAGAAAGATTGGCCTTTTTATTTAATGCATAAGTAGCATTAATACCAGTTAAGCTTGTTGAATCCTGGAAACTGTTAGTATTAGTTTGAGATACCTGAGCATAAACTAAATCCACAACCAATGGGTCATAGTTTAAGGTAGCCCGGATAGCATCAAATGCCGATCTTTCGGAAAGATCGCTAGGTATGCTGGTAGTTCCTGCTGCCGCGCCAGATTTACCGATAACTAAACTGTTGCCAAAGCTGATTTCTTGACGGCCAATAGTTAAAGTTAAAGGCGAATACAAGAATTCTTTTAAAGTCACATATGCTAAATCAATATCAATATTAGTATTATTTGTGTTTCCGGCATTTGTATCATTCTGGCCATTCCAGATTCTTTCATTAATTAGCCTTACAGTTGCCATAACATTATCAGTAAGGTCAGCATCAACGCGTAACCTAATCTGAGACATTAAGAAACTCTGTTTTACTGATTTTACCGCAACATTAGCATTTGTCGATCTTGCTAAATTAAAATGGTTTCTTAAAACTCCAGCTGCGGTTATGTCCCCTGAAACTTTTACATTCTGCACTTCAGCGTAGGCGGCGCTAAATGTTAAGCCCACTACTAACGCAAGCGCCAATACTCCAATCAAGCGTTTACCCATTTTTTACTCCTCCTTTTTTAACTGTTATGGATATATGGTTAACTAGGCCAATAAATGTATTGCCTAGGATAATTTCTATCAGGTAACTTATGATTAT
Organism: Candidatus Omnitrophota bacterium; assembly: GCA_026387315.1. Classification (GTDB taxonomy): domain Bacteria; phylum Omnitrophota; class Gorgyraeia; order Gygaellales; family Profunditerraquicolaceae; genus UBA6249. The sequence goes on along the minus strand of JAPLLY010000007.1, from coordinate 28,160 downwards.
TTTACCCGTAACTTTATAGTTGTCAAGAGATTTTTTAAAATTTTAGAATCTAGGGGACGGTTCTATTTTTTCTAAAAGAAAAAATAGAACCGTCCCCTAGATTTGTCCGCTTTTTTCTTACTTAACCGGTGATTTTGCTCTCTTGGATACGGTCTGTGATTTAGGGCCTAAAGATATGGTTACCAGGGCATCTTCATTCCAAAAACCAGCTATCTGCATAGTAATTATACAAGTTTCATTTTCACGTTCAAAATTCATCAGTCTTTGGCCGTATTCGACGATATTTACTAAATTCCAATTGTACATCGGCATCTGTTCTTTATAAAAATTAATTATCTGGTCGATATTGATTTTACCCTGGTATTTTAAGACTCCCACGCGTACCCCTGAGCTTTCAAAAGAGCATGATTGTTCGGGTAAACTTTTTAAACCAACCGGAACCGGTACGTCAGTAAATTTTAGAATTGCTTGTGGAGAAAGGCTCACCGGGTTAATTGGTTCCTTGCTATCGGATATGGTTGTGCAACCTGTAAGAGCAGTAGTTAGTAGAAAGCAAATAGTAGATAGAAAAAGCAATCGCTTAAAAAAATTCATCTTGCCTCCTTTTTAGTTAAGAAAACTTTTACATCCTCATAAATTTTATCAATTTCAGCTGTTGTTAATCCGAAATCTAACCCTACTTTTATTAATTCGGCGGGGCTAATTATATCTTCAGGGGTATGGCTGTCATTATTTAAAATTAATTTTGCGCCGAATTTTCTGGCTTGTTTTATGACATGGGCATTAGTTTGCCGGTGGCCTTTTCTGCTAGTAATTTCCAGGAATATGCCGCGATCTTTTGCTAATTCCGTATCTTCATCAGAAATTAATCCAGGATGAGCCAGGATATCAATATCTGCCATTAGGGCTAGCCGGTTTGTATTTTTTACCACTGGTTCAACCGGGGTTTCTCCGTGGGCGATAATAATCTTAATTCCTTCTTTTCTGGCTAGGCTGGCCAGAGGCTTAAACTGTTGGGGAGGCAGGTGCGTTAATTCTACTCCCGGTAAAACTTTTATGGCAGAATCTTTTGGCCAGCGTTTACAGAACTCCACAATGGCTTTGGCAATTTGTTTAATATTGCTATAGTCAGCGTGATCCGTAATGGCGATTGCCCGATATCCTTTATCCTGATAACGTACCGCTACCTCTGAGGGAAGCAGTTGGCCATCGCTTAAGAATGTGTGCGCGTGAAGATTATACATTTAAGGTTAACACCACGTACTACGTACTAAGTACTACGCACTAATTAAACAGTGCGCCTGGCAGGAGTCGAACCTGCTGCCCAGAGTTTAGGAAACTCTTGCTCTATCCAGGTGAGCTACAGGCGCAGATTTATGCTCCTTGGAATTTAACCAAAGAATATATCGGATACTCTTTGAATTTATCTTTGCCATTTAAATCTACCAACTCAATGACAAAACCGATCCCGGAGATTTTTCCTTCCAGTTTTTTTACCAGCTCAATTACGGCTCCCACTGTGCCGCCAGTAGCTAAGAGGTCATCAATAATTAAAACTTTTTCACCAGCGCCAATCGCGTCTTGATGAATTTCTAAAGTGTCAGTGCCATATTCTAACGCGTAAGTTGCAGCGATGGTTTTAAAGGGAAGCTTGCCTTTTTTGCGCACCGGCACAAAACCTGCTCCGATTTTATGCGCCACTGCCGCGGCAAAGATAAACCCTCGCGCCTCAACCCCCACCACCTTATCAAATCCTTTGCCTTTATATTTTTTAGCGAGTAAATCCACGGATTTTTTAAAAGCCGCTTTATTTTGAATTAAGGTAGTTATATCGCGGAAAAGAATTCCTGGTTTAGGGAAATCCGGAATACTTCTGATGGATTTTTCTAATAATGAGTTATTTATCATGTTTAGATTGCTTCGTCGCTACCTACCTGCGGCAGGCGCTCCTCGCAATGACAAAAAAATCAAAGCTCTTTTTCCTGGCCAACGACAAATTTTCTTAATTTTCTTAAAGCTACTTCCTCAATCTGGCGGATCCTCTCGCGGGAGACTCCCAGCTTTTTGGCCACCACCGCCAGGGTTTGAGGATTAGTGTTGGTTAATCCAAAACGTAAATCTAGAATTTCCCTCTCCCGGTCAGACATTACTTCCAGGAGGTTATCGATTCTTTCCCTGTCCAGGAGTTTCACAATCCCGGCATCCGGTGGTATGGCATTGGTGTCTTCGACTAATTCTGATATCTGATTCTCGTTGTCATCGCCGATCGGCGCTTCCAAAGAAGACGTGGTACTGGACATCCAGAAATTAATCTTTTCTGTTTTTTCGGGAGTAAGCTTTAATTTTTTAGCAATTTCTGTATCTGAAGGCAGGCGCTTTAATTTTTGGCTTAAACGTTCTTTGGTCTTTTTCCATTTGGTAATTAAATCATTCATATATACCGGAACCCGGATCATCTTGCCTTGTTCACTAATAGAACGGGTAATCCCCTGCCTGATCCACCAGGCAGCGTAAGTTGAAAAACGAAAACCTTTACGATGATCAAACTTTTCAACGGCTTTCATTAACCCCAGGTTTCCCTCTTCGATTAAATCCAAAAATGGGGTGCCCAGGCGCATATAACGTTTAGCGATATTAATCACCAAGCGGAGATTCGCGCGGATCATATCTTTACGGGCAATTTCATCCCCTTTACGGATTTTTTTATTTAGCTCAATTTCCTGTTTGGCAGTTAAAAGAGGAATTAACCTGACTTCTTTAAGATACGTTTTTAAGGCTTCCATAGATTTAAATTGGGGGACGGTTCTATTTAATTAAATAGAACCGTCCCCTTTATTTCTTTATTTACTCAGAATGACGTAATTAATTTTATTTTCCCTTCTCTTTAATTACCGCCTGCGCCGCGGCTAATTTCGCGATTGGTACCCTAAATGGCGAACAGCTGACATAATTCATGCCGATATTGTGGCAGAATTCGACAGATTTAGGCTCACCGCCATGTTCTCCGCAGATGCCAATTTCCAGGTTCTTGTTGGTGGCGCGTCCGCGTTTAATACCCATTTTGATCAATTCGCCAATTCCCTCTTGATCAATGCTTTGGAAGGGGTCTTCCGGCAGAATGCCCTTCTTAATATAATCCGGCAAAAATCCGCCGATATCGTCTCTAGAGAAACCAAAACCCATTTGGGTTAAGTCATTGGTTCCAAAGGAGAAGAATTTAGCAACCGTTGCCAGTTTATCCGCGACAATCACCGCCCGGGGAATCTCAATCATAGTTCCTAAGAGATACTTTATTTTCTTCAACCCGTATTTTATCAAGACCTCTTTATATATTTTTTCGGCAATCGCGAATTGGTCGGCCAGTTCTTTTACATCACAAACCACAGGGATCATGATTTCAGGGTAAGGATCTTTGCCTTCTTTAACTAATTCCGCGGCAGCCTCGAAAATCGCGCGGATTTGCATTGCGCTTACTTGTGGATAAGTTACGCCTAAACGCACGCCGCGATGCCCCATCATCGGATTTGATTCATGCAGCCCTTCAGCTCTTTTAGTAAGCTCTTTCATATCAATATTTAAATCTTTGGCTAATTGTTCAAGCTTTGCCTGCTCGCGGGGCACGAATTCATGCAACGGCGGATCCAACAAACGGATGACTACCGGAAAACCGTCCATTGCACGAATAGTTCCTTTAATATCTTTCTTGACAAACGGGAATAATTCATCTAAGGCCTTCTGCCTTTCTTCGATGGTTTTAGAAACGATCATTTTACGCAACAGGAACAAGGGTTGATCCGAACCTTGGCCATAGAACATATGTTCGGTACGGAAAAGCCCGATACCTTCGGCTCCGAATTGCCGCGCTTTTTGAGCATCAAGCGGCGTATCACCGTTAGTGCGCACACCCAGCTTTTTTACCGCGTCGCACATTTTTAAAAACTCCGAGAGGATCATATTTTCTTCGGAGGCATCTATCATTGGAAGCTGGCCTTCATAGACATTGCCTTTGGTGCCGTTTAAGGTGATCCAATCCCCTTCTTTTAAGGTTTTACCTTCGACCCGCGCTATTTTTTTATCCAAGTCAACTTGCATCGCGCCGCATCCGACAATACAGCATTTACCCCAGCCACGGGCAACTAAAGCCGCGTGTGAAGTCATGCCGCCGCGGGCAGTAAGAATCGCCTGAGCCGCGCGCATACCTTCGACATCTTCCGGGTTAGTTTCTTCACGTACCAGGATTACTTTTTTGCCGGTTTTTGCCCAATCTACCGCGTCCTGGGAGGAAAAAACAATCTGTCCGCAAGCCCCACCTGGGCCAGCGGGCAGCCCCTTAGTAAAAGGTTTAACCGTGTTTTCAGTTTTAGGGTCAATAATCGGATGCAGTAACTCATCAAGCTGCGCCGGAGTTACGCGCATTACCGCCTGTTCCTTCTTAATCATTTTTTCGCCAACCATATCCACGGCCATGCGTACTGCCGCCGGGCCATTGCGTTTGCCTACGCGGCACTGCAGCATAAAGAGCCGGCCTTTTTCAATGGTAAACTCGATATCCTGCATATCGTGGTAATGTTTTTCCAGGCGATCTTGAATGGAATAAAGCTCTTGGTAAATTTTAGGCATGGCTTTTTCTAAAGTGAGCAAAGCTTGATTGTGGCTGCTGGTGGAATATTTATTGATCGGAGCAGGCGTGCGAATACCGGCTACCACGTCTTCGCCTTGGGCGTTAATCAAGTATTCACCGTAAAAATTATTTTCTCCGTTTCCCGGGTTACGCGTAAAAGCGACTCCGGTTGCCGAATCATCGCCCATATTTCCAAAGACCATGGTTTGCACGTTAACCGCGGTGCCCCAGGCATCCGGAATATTTTCAATCCGCCGGTAGCTGATGGCGCGTTTTCCGTTCCAGGAAGAAAATACCGCGCCAATACCGCCCCATAACTGCTCCAGGGGCTCATCGGGAAACTCCTTGCCTAAAACTTCTTGAATTTTAGCTTTAAACGCGGCGCAAAGTTTTTTTAAATCATCCGCTTTTAAATCCGTATCAATGGCATAACCCTGGGATTTTTTCATTTCCGCCATAATTTTTTCCAACTGCTTGCGGATTCCCTCTTCGCCTTTGGGTTCAATGCCGGCGGCCTTTTCCATAACCACATCGGAATACATCATAATTAAACGCCTATAAGCGTCATAAACAAAACGGCTGTTTCCGTTGCTTTGCTTAATTAGCCCGGGGATAGTTTTTTCGGTAAGGCCGACATTTAAAACCGTTTCCATCATGCCGGGCATGGATTTCCTGGCGCCGCTGCGCACAGAAAATAATAATGGATTATTAGCGCCGCCGAATTTCCTATCCATTAATTTTTCTACCTTTTCCAGAGCCTTTAAAACCTGTTCTTTTAATTCTTTAGGGTATTTCTTTTTATTCTGGTAATAATACGCGCAGACTTCCGTGGTGCAGGTAAATCCAGGAGGGACAGGCAGCATTAAATTCTGGTTACCGGCCATCTCGGCTAAATTCGCGCCTTTTCCGCCTAAGAGGTTCTTCATGCTTTCATTGCCTTCACCTTTACCCCCACCGAAACTATAAACATATTTCTTGGCCATTACTTTTTAAACCCTCCATTTCCGATTAAATCCGATTTCCCCGCCCGCCGTCATTCTGAGGAGAGGCGAAGCCTCGACGAAGAATCTCTTGAGATCCTTCGTCGCTTCGCTCCTCAGGATGACGAAAAGAGGGTTTTTTAGCATTAGCTACGTTAATTTCTCACCCAGATAATCTTTTAATCTTTCAATATTAATTCTTTCCTGCAGCATCGTGTCGCGGTCGCGCACGGTTACTTGCTTATCTTCCAATGTCTGCACATCTACGGTTACGCAGTAGAGCGTGCCTACTTCGTCTTGCCGGCGGTAGAGTTTGCCAATGGAACCGGTATCATCGTAAACTGTAACAATAGATTTTTTTAGGCCGCTCGAAATTTTTTTTGCTAACTCTACAATCTCTGGCCTGTTTCTTAAAAGCGGCAACACCGCGACCTTTATTGGAGATAGTTCTTTATTTAACTTTAAAACTACACGGGTGCCTTCTTTAACTTTTTCTTCATGATAGGCATCAACTAATATCGCTAAAACGCTTCTATCTACTCCGCCAGAAGGTTCAATTATATAAGGAAAGAACCTTTCTTTTTTTTGATCATCAAAATAAACTAATTCTTTGCCGCTAGATTTAGAATGTTGCCTAAGGTCAAAATCCGCGCGGTTAGCAATTCCTTCTAGTTCGTTCCAACCAAACGGAAAATTATATTCTATGTCCGTGCAACCTTTAGCATAATGAGCCAGCTCGTCTTTTGCGTGTTCGCGTTTACGCAAGTTTTCTTTTTTTACTCCGAGGTTTAGGTACCAATTAAATCGCTCCCCTACCCATTCTTCATAAATTCTATCCGCGTCTTCAGGACGGCAAAAATACTCAATTTCCATCTGTTCGAATTCGCGGGTGCGGAAAGTAAAATTTCCCGGAGTTATTTCATTGCGGAATGATTTACCGATTTGAGCCAGGCCAAAAGGAAGTTTGGGATGGCGGGAGTCCAGGATATTTAGGAAATTAACAAACATGCCCTGCGCTGTTTCCGGCCGCAGGTAGATTTGGTTTCCGGCCTCTTCAACCGGCCCCTGGTAAGTCTTAAACATAAGATTAAATGGCCGGGCTTCGGTAAGCGAGCCCGCGCATTCAGGGCATTTGGTGATATCCTTAAGGTTAGCACTCTTAAAACGTTTTTTGCAGTTTCTGCAGTCGCTCTTTAAATCAAAAAAATTATGCGCGTGCCCGCTAGCTTCCCAGACCCCAGGATGCATAAGGATAGCGCAGTCCATACCTAAGATATCATCGCGCTCCTGAACATTAGCTTTCCACCAGGCGCGTTTAAGGTTATTTTTTAATTCTACTCCGTAAGGCCCGTAATCCCAAGTATTGGCCAGCCCGCCGTAAATTTCGCTGCCTTGAAAAATAAATCCCCGGCGTTTGCACAAAGAAACAATTTTATCCATTAAAGTTTCTACCATAATTTTATATTTTTAGCATAATCTAGCCTAAAAAGCAAGCTAAATCCTCGCTCTACGAAATTTAAATCACGCACGAACCACGTAGACCTACGCGGTCTACATCTATGTAGACCGCGTAGGTCTACGTATATAAATCAAGGAAAAACAGAACCGTCCCCGTGTTTTAATTAACCGGCTTAAGCGTAGAAATTATCGCGAATACATTATTTAGGTCTAGGCGCGCGCCAGTATCTTTTATATATACCTTAAAGAAATTTCCAGCCTCATCAGAAACATTGCAATCAAAATAATTGGCAGGTTTAGCCAGGGAGTAGTTAATGAAACCTTTTAAATCGTGGAGTTGGAATTTAATCATTTCGGCAGTACTTTGGTTTCCTATATCTGGAGTAAACACACTTTTCATAATCACGAAGAAAGCGTCAGTAATGTTTTCTAGCTTTTCAAGGTTAGCGTACATAAGCCTGCGCATGAATTCGTAATTATCCCTGATTCCCTGTTTTTGTACATCAGGGTAAAGCTTGATAAAAGCATTGGGTTCTTGGCGCAGAAGATAAATTACTGCGTGATTATTCGCATGCCTTTTTTTGTAGTAAACTTTTTTAATTAATTCCTGCACCAGGGTAAAGCCCTTAGGAACAGAGATGGACATTTTAGGGAATTTTTGCGGGACTAAAGTACCTAAATATTCCGGGTTAATTTCAGGTAAAAAAAGTTTTTCTTGCGGCTGCCTGCACAATATCGGGGTAGTTTTACAGTCACCGATACCAGAGCTGATATATTGCCTTAAAATATTCGGCCCGGCAAATTTAATAATGAATGCCAGGGCGAAAATTAATAATATTGCGCGGCTGGAGATTTTGGCGAAACGTTTAGCAGCCATTAACCTTCTTCAGCTCCTCTTCTTTGATTATAAAAGAATGCCCGGGGGCGGGAAATTTTTCCTGAATAACCTCATTTTTAAAATTCTGGACGGCTTCTAATATTAAGGGAGAAAGATTAGCATATTTTTTGACAAATTTTGGGGTATAACGCTCAAACAGGCCAAGCATGTCATTAATTACCAGGACCTGTCCGTCACAATGAATTCCCGCGCCAATACCGATGGTAGGAATTTTTATTTTTTTAGTAATCAGTTCAGCAACCTTATCCGGCAGGCACTCTAAGACAATGGCAAAACATCCTTTTTTTTCCAGCTCCTGCGCCTGATCAATCAAGCGTTTAGCGGTTTGGGCATCTTTTCCTTGGCACTTAAAACCACCGATCTTATCCGCGGTCTGCGGAGTTAACCCGATATGGCCCATCACTGGGATTTGCGCCTGAACAATTTGTTCAGTTACCTTCGGGCAATTATCAAACCATTCTAGCTTAACTGCCTGGCAGCCTGCCTCGGTGATAAATCTCTGAGCATTAATCACGCACTCATTAGGGTTAAGCTGGTAAGAGCTATACGGCATATCAGCGATCAACAAGGCGTTTTTTACCGCTCGGTTTACCGCTTTGGTATGGTGCAGCATTTCCGGCATTCCCACTCCAGTGGTGGATTCCAGGCCCAACACAACATTCGCCAAAGAATCACCGACTAGGATTATATCAATTCCGGCTTTATCCACCAGGCACGCCATAGAATAATCATAGGCCGTCAGCATGGTAATCTTACGTTTGTTTTTTAAGGAAACAATCAACTCAACTGTAGTTTTATCGCTCATTTTTATTTAAAAAAGAAAAACTTATGCAGATAACTTGCTAGTGGTGAAAATATCAGCATAATCGTCAGCCCGATGAGAACCACGGTAGTTGACCATCCCACAGTATTCTGAAAATTATTATTCGTGTATTTTCCCATAATTTTTTTATTATTCACCATGGTGATCATTGAGATAAGCACCACCGGAAGCAGCATGGCATTGATAATCTGCGACCAGATGGTTATGGCGATCAGCGGAGCATTAGGTATAAGAATTATAATTGTTGAGGTCAGGATGATAAAAGTAAATAGCGCGTAGAATTGCGGGGCCTCATTTATTTTTTTATTGATTCCGGCTTCAAAACCAAATGCCTCGCAGACATAAAACGCCGTGGCCAAGGGAAGAATGGTCGCGGAAAATACGGAAGCCACAAATAATCCAAAGGCAAAAAGCTGTGAGGCGAATATGCCGGCAAAGGGTTTTAATGCTACTGCCGCGTCGCGGGCTTCGTTAATCACTATCCCGTTCTGATGTAAAGTTGCCGCGCAGGCGACAATAATGAAAAATGCCACGACCACCGTGGCCACACAGCCGATAATTACGTCTACTACCACAAATTTATAATCTTGGATTTTGATGCGTTTTTCGATAACCGCCGATTGCATATAGAATTGCATCCAGGGAGCAATAGTAGTACCGACGATACCTAAAACCATACCCAAGTATTCTTTATTTATTTGCATGGTTGGTTTTATAAAAGCTGACGCGATTTGCCCCCAGTCCGGCTTAGCCAGTATCGCCGAAACGATATAGGATAATAAACAAAAACTAAAAAGTAAAAATATTCTTTCCGTGGTTTTATAATTCCCTTTGACTACCAGTATCCAAACGGCAAGCGCGGTTAAAGGCACGCAAATATATTTACTTATCCCAAAGATATCCATACTTCCGGCGACACCGGCGAATTCCGTGGCTGTATTTCCAATATCCGCGGCCAGCAAGCCTAAGAATATAAAAAAAGTAATTTTTACCCCGAAGTTTTCCCGAATCAGGTCAGCCAGGCCTTTGCCGGTAACAATCCCCATTCTGGCATTCATCTCCTGGACTACGGCTAAAATTATAAAAGACGGGATCAGTGTCCATAAAAGTTTATAGCCAAAAATTGCCCCGGCAACCGAATAGGTGGTAATTCCTCCGGCGTCATTATCTACGCTGCCGGTGACAATTCCCGGACCCAGGACAGCCAGAAAGATGATCAGGTTTCTGGCTATCGGTTTTTCTTTAATTTTATCCCAAACCTTCATTGTGTTTGTTCCGTTTTTTTACGGATCTGATGAAATACTGATTCGAAGGCATCCTTCATCGTAATTATCCCCTGAATTTTTCCTAATTTATCAATTACCGGCACAACCGTAAAGTCATATTTATAAAAAACTTCCGCCACATCATTAATTTTAGTTTTGATTTTTACCTTAGCGATACGTTTGCGCATGAATTCAGAGATAATTTTTTCTGGCGGCATAATCAACAGTTGCTGTAAAGTTACTACTCCCACCAGCGAATCTAAATCATCGAGCACATAAATATAATATGATTCTTTCTTACGGCTTGATTCTTTCTTGGTTTTTTCTAAAGCCTCCGCCGCGGACATTGTCTGCCGGATGCAAATAAAATCGGTATTCATAATACTACCGGCAATATCGTTGGCATGGCCGAGCAGATTTAAGATTTGCGTGACTTTTTCCGGTGGCAGCCGGGTAAATAATAGGTTCATTTTCTTGATCGGCATCTGGGAAAATAAATCCACCGCTTCATCGATAGCCATTTCATTGATGATTTCAACCAGAAGTTTCTGATCAAGCAATTCGGCAACCTGCAGGCGGATTTTTAAAGGGAGTTCCTGAATTGTGTTAGCCGCGGTAACCTTGTCCATAGACTTAAGAATATTTAATCTTTCTTCCGTGCCTAGGTCGATAAGGATATCAGCAATATCAGCCGGATGCAGTTCCGCCAGCCTGGAGTGATGCACTTTTAAAGATAAGGCATCCGCGCCGATGGGGCCGTTGATCGGTTGAACATATTTCCAGGAAATAATCCGGTCTTTTATTTCATACGATGAAACGAGTTTGATCATAAACTCAAATACTTTGCTCACGCCTAATCTGCGCAGTAAACCGGTGATTCCAATATCCATATGTACTACCCAAAGGCTCAAACCTTCTTTTAAAAGATGCAGGTCATTGACCCGGACTACCTTTGAGCCGTGGATATCTACGATCTGTTTATCCCAAAAAGTTTCTTTAAGCAGAATTTCATTTTCCGCCGGATTAAACCCTTCTTGCGCGACAGCCGGGAAATTTTCGATAAAAATTCCCTTCTCTTCTACCAGCATTTTTACACTGCCCCAGGGCAGATAAATCTTGCGATTATTTTTTCGATCACGCATAATCAATCCGGTTACTTTAGGATACATTTCTTTTAGCGAAGCGGCTAGATCAATAACCCGTCCGATCGTATGCCCGGTAAGTGAATCAATTACCGCTAGGTTGATAATGTAATAAAGGAAGATAAACTTCTTAGGTGGACAGTTCATTCAGTAATTTTAATTTCCAGGTTGTTAAATTTCGCTGCCAACTCTTTTGCCTTTTCTTTACCTAAAACAAATACTGACGTAGAAAGCGCGTCCGCCTCCAGGCCGCTATCCGCAATCACGGTTACTGAAGAAATTCCCGATTCTGCGGGATAGCCGGTTTTAGGGTTAAGTATATGGCAATAGCGTTTGTTTCCAATTAAAAAATATTGCTGATAATCTCCGCTGGTAGAGGCGGATTTATTTTTTAGCTCCAGGGTTCCGGCGATTTCAGATTTACGCGCTCCCCGGATGGCGATTTTCCAGGTTTGGCCGAATTTATCTCCTAATGCGTAAACTTGGCCTCCGGCATTAATCAGGCAGTTGTCAATCTTGCTTTCTTTTAACTTTTTGACCGCGCAATCCAGGGCAAACCCCTTGGCAATTGCCCCCAGGTCAATCCGGGTTCCCGGAATTCTGAATTCTACCACACTATCTTTTTCATGTAAAATAATTTTATCGCTTCCCATTAGCTTTAAAACAGCGCGGATTTTATCATCGCTGGGCACCCGGAATTTTTGGTTGGTGAATCCCCAAAGATCCACTAACGGCGCAACGCTGATATCAAAGGCTCCTTGAGTAAGGCGGCAGAATTCCTGGGATTTTTTTATAATATAAAACGTATCCGCGCTTACTTTTAATTTTCCTAAACGATTAAGCCGGGAGATTTCACTAGTTGCGATATATTTACTAAGTAGTTGTTCAATCCGGCTGGCTTCTGAAAAAACAATCGCGCCGGCTTGTTTATTTGGCGAGGTAACCTCCCAAAATGTACCCATTAAAAGGCGATTGTCACGGTAAAGTTGTTTTGCTTTTAGCGGGTATCTTAGTGAATTAAAACGCAGGGCAGAATTAAATAAAGCCAGGCTCCATCCGATAATTAAAAAAACAACTAAGTATCTGCGTATTTTTGGGCTAAAAGCCATCAGTTTTTAAGTTTTTAAGTTTCTTGCGCTGATTGCGCGTAGCTGGATTCAATGGTTTTAACCAGGTCCAGAAGGAACTTATTGGTTGGCACATCAATACCCAGCTCTTGCCCTAACCGCACAATTACTCCATTAATGAAGTCAACCTCGGTGCGCCTTTTTCTTAATACATCTTGAAGCATTGAAGAAAGATTGTCCCGCGTGCCTTCACAAACCGCTTCGACTTTGGCCAACGGGTCATCAAAAATTAGTTTTATACGTTTCCTCTTAGTAATACGCGCGGCCTCCGTGACCGCGTCCCTTAAGATTCTTCTGGTGCCTTCGTACTCTATAAGCTTGCCGTTAGGCAGGCGCGTAATTGCCGACAACGCGTTGATTCCGACGTTAATGATTAATTTGCTCCAGAGCAGGCTTTTTATGTCGCGTGACATTTTGCATTCAAATCCGGCTTTATTAAAGGCCTCGCGGATAGCGCGCATTTGAACCGGGGTTTTGCCGTCAATCGCTCCGATAATCGTCTCACCGCGCCCGGCGTGGCGAATTTTACCGATATCCATTAGAGTCGCGCCTTCATTGGTTACCCCGGCAATAACTCTTTCTTCACCGGCTAGCTCAGAGATGATTTCAATATTGCCGATTCCGTTTTGCAGGGTTAGAATTTTAGTGTCCTGGCCCAGAAGCGGCTTAATCTGTTCAATGGCGGCTTTAGTATGAAAAGATTTAACACAGATAAGTATTAAATCCGCCTTGCCAATATCCTCAACCCTGGCGGTAGCCTTTGGTTTTGATTGCCAGCAGCCGCTTGAGCCTTCTAATGAAATTCCGCACTCATTAACCTTGGCGGAGCGTTGTTTATCCTTATCCAAGAGCCAGACATCCTCTTTGGATTTAGTCAAAAAAGCAGCAAAAAGGCACCCCATCGCTCCCGGCCCAACCACGACAATTTTCATTTAGTTTCTTCCTTTCGTAATTTATTCATTAAAATCCAGCATTCCCGCGAACCACGTAGACCTACGCGGTCTACATATATGTAGACCGCGTAGGTCTACACAGGTAAATCAAGGAAAAATAGAACCGTCCCCTTGTTTTACTTACCCCGCTTTTATCCAACAGCAACCTCTAATTTATTCATCAACTTCTGAGATTTTAGTTCGCGGCCAAGGTGAAAATTCAAAAAAGCATTCAGGATCAACTCCAATTCCTTTTTTATCTGAGGATTCATTCCCAGGCTTAAGGAACTGTTAAAGCTATTTTTTTCGATATGTAAGACCGTGGCAATGGTGCCCCTGAATATCGAACGGCTGCCGGGGTCTTTGGGCATACAGCGCGGGCAAAGCAATCCGCCTAAAGAAAGGCTGAACTTGGATTGCCCCATAATTTTATCCAGGCAACATACACAGGAATCAAAATGCGGCTTAAATCCTGAAAGGCTGAGCATTTTAATTTTAAATATTGTGGCAATTTTTTGCGGGCTATAATTGGCCTCTAATTCTTTGAGGCTGGCTAAGGTTAAATTAAAGACCTCCTCGTTTTTATCTTCAAGCTGCATGATGGAAGAGACCATTTCCATCATAAAACCCGCAGTAGTAGTTCGCTCGATATTTTGCCTGACGGGAGTAAAGTTGTCTAGCTTATCCGCCTGGCTTACTAAATGGTAGCTAGAGCGCGTTTTTCTGTAAAAGATAATTTCATTTAGTGAAAAAAGCTCTAAATTTGAAGCGAACTTTTTCGGATCAGTGCGGATACCTTTAAGTATCCCGCATATTTTTCCAAATTCTTTGGTGTAAAAATCTACAATTAAAGAAGTCTCGCGTAAGTCTCTCTTGTTTAAAACTAATCCCTGGGCTCGATCAATCGACATATTGGCTTTCTTTTTTACGCATCAGCTTTATCTGAGCGCGTGTGTGGTCGCCAAACCCTAAAATGTGCAGTATACCGTGTACAACATAAAGGGATAATTCATAATCCGGGGTAGTTTTGAAGTTAAGCGCTTGTTTTAAAGCCGCCTGCGTAGAAATCATAATATCCGCTAAAATAATGTGTTTTTCTTTTTTATCGCTTAAATTAAAAGCCAAAACATCAGTTGAACTTTCGGTTTTAAGGAATTTGGCGTTAAATTTCTTAATCTGCGAATTATCTACAAAACAAATGTTAATCCATCCGGATTGTTTAACCTGCTCACCTTTAAGGACTTTAAGGATTAATTTTTTTATTTTTTTAGAATGAATAGGCAGCTTATTTTGCAGGTTCTTTAGGGTTATTTTCACCAAACTTTTCCTTCTCCATCTCGTATTCAAGAGTAATTAATCCGGCTATGGTAGATGCCGCTTAATATTTTGGTAAAAACGCTGGATATCTTTTCAATATCTTTTAGAGTAAGTTCGCATTCATCAAGCTGCCCATCGATAAATTTATTGTTAATTACTTTACGCACTGTTTCTTCGATCTTGTCCGGAGTAGGATCTTTTAAGCTGCGCGTGGCCGCCTCCACGGAATCCGCTAATAATACGATGGCGGTTTCTTTGGTGTTGGGTTTTGGCCCCGGATAACGGAAGCCTTCCTCGGCCACCTCCTGGTTTTCTTCCTTGCCCTCTAGTGCCCGCCGGTAGAAATAATAAACCAGGCTGTTGCCGTGATGCTGCCGGATAAAATCCCAGAGCACCGGAGTTAAAGAGTACTTTTTAGCCAACTCTAAGCCTTCCTTAATATGGTTCATGATAATTAATTTACTCATGGTCGGAGCAAGATCATCATGAATATTCTTTTTAATATCCTGATTTTCGATAAAATATTCTGGTTTTTGCAGTTTACCGATATCGTGGTAATATGCCCCAATTCTGGCTAAAAGCCCGTTAGCTCCTACCGCGGAGCAAGCCGTATCCGAAAGATTACCGACGATAAGGCTATGATGATAAGTGCCCGGTGCCTCAAGCACCATGCGTTGTAAGACCGGATGGTTGGAATCCGCGAGTTCCAATAGGCTGATGTTGGTTACTGTTTGCAGAATATATTCAAATAGCGGTAAAACTCCTAAAGTGATAATCCCGGAAAGCAAGCCATTGATTAAAATTATCAGATATCTTTGCGCCTGATTAATCCCAAGATGTTCCAGTAGTATCAGGCTGACTAATTGCAGGATGCCGGCAATAGCCCCTGCCTGAATAACTTGAGCGCGTTTTCGGGCTTTGTTTACCAATAGTATCGCGCAGGCGCAGGAGGTCATAAAAATAAACCAGGCCTTAAATGGCTCCGGGCATAAAAATGCCAGACAGACGCAGGTTCCTAATGACAAAAAATAAGCAACTTCCAGATTATCAAATAGCAGCACGCCCAGCATGGGAATAATCGTAACCGGGATAAAATAGAATGATTTCCCCTGACTAATTAAATAATAACCCAGGCAGAAAGAAATCAGAAAAAGAAAGCTTAAGTTGGCTAGCCGGACATTCTTGATTTTAGTAAATTTTTTGTAAAAGCATAAATAAAGCAGGATTAAGAAGAACGGAATACCTAAGTTTAGGCGGATAATATAGCTAAAGAAAAACATAAAAACGCATATCCCAATGGGAAGAAGTTTGGTTTTATTAAATATTTTTTTCATATGTTTGAACATTGCTGCCCAAATCAAAGCGGATATGATGCAAAACGGAAAGTGTCATTGCCAGGAGGGGCTTTAGCCCGACGAAGCAATCCTTTTAGAACCAGATTGCTTCGGGCTTCGCCCTCGCTTTTGACACACTAAACATGAGTGAAATCAAGTCTTTAATGGTTACTTAAGATTTTCTTTTGGTTCCCGCATCTTTTGTTCCTCAGAACTTACCTTAGGGCCGGAAGGAATATTTAAAATTTGTCCGGGATAAAGCTTGTCTGGCCCGCGTAAAACATCCTTATTTGCTTCATAGACCTTCATCCATCTTTTAGTTGTTCCGTAGAATTTCTTAGAGATTTTCTGTAAAGTATCATTTTTAGCTACAGTATATTTTTCGGAACTTAAATTTGTCTCTTCAGTTTGTGTCTCTGGCTGTATTTCTGGTTGAGTTTCCTGAACCATTCCGGGTTCATTGATGCTGCCGGCGGCTAGCGGAGTAGCAGCCGGACAACTGGTTTTAGTTTTATTCGTTGGCCCTAGCTCTAATTCAAAGACCCTGGTGGTTCGGGTAGTTTTTCTTTCTTGGGGTTCCGGAGCTTGCCCCATAATGTAGCCGCGGTTGCCTGAAGTCAAAGAGAGTTCTTGATCAACCCGATCGCGCGTTAAATTGTAGGTTCTGGCCACGCATCCTGATAATGCCAAGGTTGAGGTTAATACGCAAATTCCCGCTAGTTTGGATCTGTTCATTTTACTTCCCTCCTTAAATGAACGCTTAACTTACGATCCGCCGCAGGCGGAGAGTAAGTTAATGCGTGAATTTATCCCGCCGAATAATTTGAGGCGGGAGCTTCTTTTTTTATAATTAAACCTAATTCCTTTAATTGTTTATCTTCAACATCCGAAGGCGCGCTGGTTAACGGACAAAATGTGCTTGAGTTTTTGGGAAAGGTAATTACTTCACGGATACTTGACTCACAGCAGAGTATAGCCAAGAGCCTGTCTAACCCAAAAGCCACTCCTCCATGTGGCGGCGCGCCGAACTGAAAAGCTTCCAAGAGAAAACCAAAACGCTTCTGAATTTCTTCTTTTTCCAGGCCGATAATATTAAAAATCTTTTTCTGGAGTTGGCGGCGATGAATTCTGATGGAGCCGGAGCCCAACTCCGCTCCGTTTAAAACTAAATCATAAGAACGGGATTTAACTTTATCCGGGGCAGCCTCCAAATTTTCCAAATCGGCAGCGGCCGGGGAGGTAAAAGGATGATGTTCACTCTCCCAGCGTTTCTCTTCGGTATTAAATTTAAAAAGCGGAAAATCTACCACCCAGCAAAAGGCAAAATCCAAATTTAGCTGCTGGCGCAAATCAGGCTTGTCGCAGTTATATTTTTCCATCGCTTCCTTATGGCTGATCCGCGTAAAAGGCGTTGGAATATCGATATTTTTTAATTTCTTGAAGATCAATTTCATTAAACCTTCAGTTAAGCTGAAGACATCCTCTTCGTTTATAAAAGACATTTCAATATCCAGCTGAGTAAATTCCGGCTGGCGGTCAGCGCGCAAATCCTCATCCCGAAAACATTTAGCGATCTGATAATATTTATCGATTCCCGCCACCATCAGTATCTGTTTAAATAATTGCGGAGACTGGGGCAAAGCAAAAAATTGGCCGGGATTTACCCGCGAAGGAACCAGATAGTCCCGGGCGCCTTCAGGAGTAGATTTAGTAAGGATGGGTGTTTCGCATTCAATGAAATCCTTTTCCCCCAGATAGCCGCGAATAACTTTATACAGGTTACTTCTTAAAAGCAGGTTATTAAAAACTTTCTTTCTTCTTAAATCCAGGTAGCGGTATTTAAGGCGAATCTCTTCAGTTATTTCAATATCTTCCTGGATTGCAAATGGCGGAGTAAGGCTGGGATTTAATATTTCCAGCTCGTGCGCTAAAATTTCCACTTCTCCGGTGGCTAACTTTGAATTAATTGTGCCTGCCGGTCGTTTATTGACCAAACCCTTTAATTTAATTACGAATTCGTTTCTTAGCTGCCCTGCCTTTTCATAACTATCAGCAGGGCATTCTTGGGGGATAAAAACGGCCTGAGTAAGGCCGTAGCGGTCGCGAATATCGATAAAGATTAATTTACCATGGTCGCGCCGATTAGCAACCCAACCGCAGAGGGTAACTTGTTTACCCGTGTCAGCAGCCTTAAGCTCACCGCAGGTATGGGTTCGTATCATTTTAGTTCCTCGGTTAAATTTTGTATGGCCACTTGCCTCTGCGCGCCGGAAGCCATATCCTTGACCGAAACAGTATTCATCTTTAATTCATCATCTCCTAAGATTAAAACAAAAGTTGCGCCGGCATCATTAGCAGCGCGCATCGCGCCTTTTAATGATTTATTTAAATAATCCATATCCGCGGAAATTTCGGCGGATCTTAGCTGGTTTAATATTTTTATGCCCGCGGATTTCGCGGCCTCTCCCAGCGTAATTAAATAAACTAGCTTTTTGGCCGAATTCTGGTTGAGAGTATTGGGCACTAAAAGCAGCCTTTCGACCCCGAAAGCAAAACCAATTGCCCCTAACTCCGGACCGCCCAGATCTCTAACCAAATTATTATAACGGCCGCCTGCCCCAAGCGCATTCTGGCTGCCTAAATCGCTATGTGTAATTTCAAAGACTGTACGGTTATAATAATCCAGGCCGCGCACCAGTTGTGGATCTACCTGGAATAAAATACCCAGGTCGCTTAATCCGCATTTTACCTCTTGGAAATGCCCCAGGCAATCCGGGCAAAGATGGGCGCTTTCCAGGTTAAGTGTTTTAACTATTTTTTGACAATCTTGGTTTTTGCAGTCCAATATTCTTAATACGTTATGTTTAGCTCTGAGTTGGCAATCCGCGCACAGCCGGGTTAATTTTTCCGGTAAACTTTTTTTCAAAGCCGCGCTTAGCGCCTGTTTATCTTTTAGGCAGCCCAGGCTGTTAATTTTAATCTTATAACCGGTAATTCCGAAATTTTTTAGTAATTGTTCGGCTAAACTGATTATTTCTATATCCAGGCTGGCCTGACCGGAGCCGATGGCTTCAGCCCCAATATGATGAAATTGGCGCAACCTTCCCTTTTGCGGCCGTTCCAGGCGGAACATCGGGCCAATATAATATAATTTTGTGAAACCGCTGGTTTTTTCTAAATTATTTTCCAGATAACTGCGGACGATTGAGGCCGTTGCCTCCGGACGCAGCGCGTAAGTATCCTGTTGGTTATGAATGAGGAACATCTGTTTCTGCACGATCTCAGTAGTCGAACCTAAGGTGCGGTTAAAAAGCGATGCCTCTTCAATTATAGGAGTACGAATTTCCTGATAATTATAGAATGCGAATATTCTGCGCGCTGCTGCTTCGACGGTTTGCCAGGAAGATGTTTCTTCGGGCAAGATATCTTTGGTCCCAGGAATTCTTTTGAACATGTATAAATTTATTGCTCTCCAATTAAAACCAGATTGCTTCGGGCTTCGCCCTCGCAATGACACACCTTGGAGATCATAATCTACTCTCGTTTTTTATTTTATCTTTTGCTTCATTTCCAAGCCAGCTTTGAAGACTACAACTTTTCTGGGCGGGACAGGGATAACCTGATTAGTACGCGGATTTCTGCCTGTGCGGCTTTTTCTTTGCTTGACTTTGAAAACACCAAAATTACGTAATTCAATTTTTTCGCCCCTGATCAAGGCATCAATAATACAATCAAATATCTTTTGTACTATTTTTTTGACGTCTATCTGCTTAAGATTAGTTTCATCAGATACTTTTAAGACAATATCTTTTTTGGTCATCTTCCATCCTCCTTGCCTACAAAGGCACACCCGCGCAACTTCCCCACTAGGGGACACCGGCGCAATTCCAATAAGCGCAAGGTGGCTTTTTAGCGCGGGGTGTATTGCTAAGTATAATAACAGCAAAAAGTTACAGTGTCAAGAAAATAATATTTTTTATTCATAAGATAGAGTGATTCTAAATGTTCCTCTAGGTTTATTAAAATCTTTTGGTAATGGCGGAAATGGCGAAGCATCTTTAACCGCTTTTACTGCCCAAGAAACCAATGACGCATCAGCCGTATTCAGGGCTCTTGGTTCATCTACTAAGTCTCCTTGACTGGAAACCGTAAAATCAAGGATTACCTCCCCTTTTCCCTCTTTCGGTAAATTTAACTTTGAAAAACGCTTAATCTTCTCAACAATAAGAAAGCAATAATTTTTTAACCATAGGCTATCAGCACCTAAAGCTGCCATGGCTGTTTCTTCGCTATCAGTAGAAACTTTATTAATTATAACTTCTCCCTTAACCATTTTTGCCACAGCTCCGTCTTTAGGCCTTATCTCTGAAAAGTCCGAATAAGGAGCCTCTCCCGACATTATGTGCGGAGTCAAAAGGATCACTAAATCACGCTTCTCCAGTTTATCGTCAGTACTCCTAAAAAGGTAGCCTAATAACGGAATATCTCCAAGTATGGGAATTCCTTTCATGGTCTTTGTTCTTTTATCTTTGCTTAAGCCGGCAATGATTATGGTTATTCCGTCCTTTACCGTAACCGTGGTCTCTGATTCGGAGGTCGTAACGATTGGGACTAAATTATGTGTTGTATCTGTGGTGCCAAAGTCCTTATATTCGCTGGAGCTTATCTCAGGTTTAATCTTCATCGTTACAAAATTATCTTTGTTAATTGTGGGAGTAACGTAGAGTTTGATACCCACATCCACAAAATTTACCTGATCAGCCGTTACTTCCGTTCCAGTTCCGGATTGTGAAGTAGATTGTGTAACATAGGCTTCTTTGGTACCTACAAGTATCTTGGCTTCTTGATTGTTTAATGCCATCACCCGAGGGCTGGAGAGTATTTTCGTGTCCCCTATTGTGCGTAAAATATCTATGATTTCTTTGGACTCACCCTTCCCCGCGGGAGTGGCATTTGCTGTGCCCAAAATCAAGGCTTTGGCTGAGTTTATAGGAAGCCCCATCTTAATATCAAAATATTTTTGAATCCAAAAGTTCCAATCCACACCCATCTGGAATTGATCGGATGGAGTGATTTCAATAATCTGAGCATCGATTAAAACCTGCGCGGTCTTTTCGTCAAAAGCCTTAATCATTTCTTCAATCTCCGCGAGCTTCGCCGGATAATCAGTTACCACGATTTTGTTCGTACGTTCATCAAATCTAATTGATCCCACGCCCTTGGTAATAGCTTCCTGCAATTTGGGGTTTAATTTATCGGCCAACGCGTAATTAAGGCTAAATATCTTTGTCTGAAGCGGCTGGTCAGTTAATTTAATAAAATCTTCCATAGCTTTGGCCTTCTCCGGCCCGTCTATTAAAATAATGGTGTTTGATCCTTGATCCACAACTACCTTTCCGAGATTGCTTTTTAACTGGGTTAGAGCTGTTGCCAAATCCGCGGCTTTTGAATATTTTAAGTGGATAATCCTGGCCTGTTTCTTATCCTGAAAACTTTCTCCGTAAAGCAGCTCATAGTCCCTTTGCGTCATAACATTAACGATTTTGCCCTTCTTCTCATAAGCCAGGTCATTGGCGGAAATGACTATTTCAAAAACATCATTGATTTCTACGTCTTTTAAAAATAAAGTGACCCTTCCGATAACGTTCTTGCCTACCACAATATTCATCCCTGAACGCGTAGAGATAATCTTTAACACATCAACTACATCCATACCTTTAACATCTAAGGTAATTTTGTTTGAACCGGCAACGGCGCGCTCAACATTTTCCACGTCCTTGCGCTCATCCTGCGCGTAAACGGAAGATATAAAAAACAATAAAACCAACATTAATAATAATTTATTTTTCATATCTAGCCCCCATTTATCAAATACTTAGTTCGAACCTCTGGCCGCTATAATTTAATATGATTTTACCGCCACCTATATCCTCAACCTGAAATTCACCGATCAATTGGCCCTTAGTTACATAGTAAGTTTTCTGCGACTTCTTATCTTCAATAACCGCCTGCGGGCTATCGCCTGATATTACACCCAACAGATTAATATCCTTAATTAAATTTGCTCCGACTGTAACCGCGGATTCTTGAGTTAACTGAGCGGATGCCGCCCCGAATATTTGTTTGGTTTTTATGCCTTGGGTATAAAAATCATAAGGCTTTATTTCTTCCTGTTTTATTGCCTCTTTTGTTTCAGTTAGATTATCCAGAGGTTTCTCCGGCAAAAAAATAGTTTTCTTGGTAACAAATAGAGGATAGGCAAAAGCGCTTAAAAGATAAAGAGAAGAGGTAACCAGGCCAATTAAGATTAAAATATTTGTATTAAGCCGCGGGAGGTATTTCTCAAATTTAAAAGCCCGTTTTTGTATAATACCTCCCTGTATTTTCACCGGCACAGGAGCATTTAGATTGCCTCCTGCTAACACGGGAATAAGGCTTTTCTTCTGGCCCCTGATAAGCCGGAGCAATTTTTCCTCAGGAGGAATATTATCTTTCATACGTTTCAAGAAAACTATTGAGTATCTGCACGTCAACTTGCGCCTGGTCCTTCATCACGATCATCTCCAGGGCGCCATGGCAAATCATAGCAATCTTACGGGGATGGCCTTGAGTGAGTTGATAAATCAATTTGATTGCCTCTAGCGTAAATAATGGCGTTGGGTTATGGTAACCTGCTTGGCTCAATCTAAACTCAACCATTTTCTTAGTTTCAAGCTCGTCCAAAAGATTAATCGTATATTTTAAGGCAATTCTATCCATAAAATTACGCATTCGCTTTACCCGTGGCAGTAACTCTACCTGAGCCATAATTACAAGCTGTAATAGTTTATACTCATTAGTTTCATAATTAAGCAGCGTCCTTAAGGCCTCCAGGTTTTCTAAAGTAATCTTCTGGCCTTCATCAATTAAGAGAACAATAGTTTTATTCCTGTCTACCCCCTGATGAAAAAGATATTTTTCCAACGCTTCTTTAAAATCAAGCCCAGATTTAGACGGAGTTGTTATGTTAAATAATCTAGCCAAACTCTGCAGAAACTGGAATTCAGATTTATATCCAGGATCCAAAATCATATGAAAAATGAAATCATCCTCGTCCTTAAAAGTTTGTAATAAAGTGCGCATTAAGGTGGTTTTGCCAACTCCTACATCGCCTAAGATTAAACTTAAGCCCCTGCGCAGCCTGATCGTTATTTCAAGGCGCTTAAGAGCGGTTTCATGGCTTGAGGATCGGTAGAAAAAATCCGGGTCAGGGCTTGTGGAAAACGGCTCTTTTTGTAAACCCAGGACGCTATAATAACTCATCTTTAATTTCCTTTAACGACTTGCCTTCTTTTTGTAAAATGCGGATTTTTTTTAATCTTTCCACAGTAGATTCATCAAAATAACGGTACCTGGTTTCAGGGCTGTGGTTAATTTCCTTAATCAGGCCGGTTTTTAAGTAGAATTTAAGCGTATAGACAGAGAAACCAGTTGTTCTTGCTAAATCTTTAATCAGCAATATGTTAGGCATGATTTTGCTCTCACTCTCTAAGTAGAGAGTGTATCAGTCATTTGGGATTTGTCAAGAAAAATCGGAAGTTTTCTACGAAATTATTAAATAACCGACAAGAACTCTTTTAAATTATACGCCCGGGCAGTTTTAGTAAGAGGAAAGGAATTATCAACTCGCGGACTTATCCGTTCTTATCTTAATATACGGCAGAAGCTGCGGGGCATATTGAATTTTATCTATGATCAATGGTTCTTTATACTCATCAAAAAATAACTCCGGGTCCTCCTGGGCAAGCTTTAAATCGCGGGGGTTATCTAAAGAAACATAGCGGTGCGTCTTTTGAAAAAGATATGCAAGAAGCGCAGACTTTCCTGTCTGACGCATCCCGGTCAAAACTAAAACGCGGAATTGGCCGCGGCTTTCTTAAGAACATCTTCTATATTTCGCGTGTAATACTTCATGCTAAAAGTATATAATACAAATATGATTTGTTAATGTTAATTATGTATTTTGGGAATGACTTGCGGGAATCAAGCGGGGAGTAATTGTCTAATTTATGTTTCTATATGCTGAGGGTCGAGAGGCAATTAAAGTAACAAAGACTTTATTATTCTCTTTGTCAATTCCATAAATCACGCGGTAATCGCCTACCCGGTATCTATATCGCCTCTTTTCACCTTTTAACACCTTAATGTTTGGGCCCCAAAAAGGATTGCTCTCTAAATCCTCAAAACATTTATTTAATCTCCTGGCCAGTTCTTCCGGGCATGTCTTGTAGAATTTTAGCGCAGCCGGCATCAAAAGGACTTCAAAGTTACCCACGTTTTACCTTTCTCCAATTGGTGCCTTTTCTTTTCAGGTAAAGCCTCTCGCCTTCTGCGGCAATTTTCTCCTCCGTCAGAGTAAGGGCACTTTCTATCTGCTCAACAATCAATTCCCGGACAAATGAGGACATTGATATGTATCTCTTTTTGCAGATCTTAATTGTCTCATTATAAAGCGAGGATGGCATCCTTATCAAAAGTTCTTTATTCATAGTTACAGACATCTTTTCACCTCCGAATAAAGTATATCACTGTGATATATAAATATCAAGTGAAATTAAAGAGCCACTCTCCCCAGACCGTAGCGGAGGTTTAAACCTCCGCTACGGTTCTGACATAGAAGAAGAAAACAAAAAATAAAGGGGACGGTTCTATTTTTCTTGTCATCCTCGCGCAAGCGGGGATCTGTTTTATATTCCCACTTTCGTGGGAATGACATTAAGGAAAAATAGAACCGTCCCCTGGATTTATATAAAAGGTACACTGTCCCGATTGTTTCGGAAAGTGTCCGCTATCGCTTTAATCAACGTAAGGTACGCTGGATAAAATAATATCACTGATATTCACTGGGGTATATGTAATAGAGGCTGTCTGATTATCGGTTACACTATCTTCTCCATATATTATTGCACTATATACACTTGCATTGACAGAAACTTGTTCACCTGATTTTAGTGTTTCAGGTTCGCCCCCAGGAAAAATAATCACTCTCCTGTCATACCATACATCGAATCCCTGAGTAGGAGGTACAGGAGGTATAACCGTAACCTGTACTCCGTACCATTGTACTCTAGTATCTGCATACATCCACGCACAATCTGCCCCCTTAGTCAAACTAATTTGTGCATTAACAGTTACCCCTTCAGAAGAAACAGTAGTATTTGCAAAACCAGACGTAACAAAAGTTCCAGACCCCGAAGTAGGCCCGCCCCATTCACCATAACAGTAAATATCTGGTGAAATATAATTCTCGAAAAAACGCCGAGCAAAATAATCACCATGTTCATTACTACTATCTGAACCACTTCCCGATGCTCCTGATGGAGCAAAATAATGAGTGCTAAGACTACTTCTACCCCATATTATTTCAGTTCTTGTAAATGTAAATGTTAATTCTTGTGTTTCTCCATTTGATATATCAATTACCTGAGTTAAAGTCATACCATTAAATTTAACGTTAATAGTGTGATGTCCGGAAGGTATAGTTATCGGGGTGTTCCCTGCATATCCGATCCGAGTACTTCCGTCATATACTGCAACGGTATTTGCAAACCCCGTTATGCTGTTAATTTCTTTTCCTTCCGGATTATGGCCGTGGACGATTATGTTAGCGGTTGACTGAGTCATTACTTTGACCCAAAATACTTTTGTATCTGAAAGCAGGCCGGCGGGGTTTTGGATTTGGCAGGAGATTTTGTAGGTGCCTTGCCCGGGGAAGGCGATGGTTTCGTCGAATTCAGCTACGGGTGAATCGGGGTTATTGGAGATCCAGAAGCTTGAAGGCTTTAGAAGAGAATTTATTCGGTTAAGCACGGCTCCGTCTTCCTGCCGAAAGCCACT
The DNA here is from genome assembly GCA_026387315.1 of Candidatus Omnitrophota bacterium. Taxonomy (GTDB): domain Bacteria; phylum Omnitrophota; class Gorgyraeia; order Gygaellales; family Profunditerraquicolaceae; genus UBA6249. The sequence goes on along the minus strand of JAPLLY010000007.1, from coordinate 2,387 downwards.
GATAATAATTTCACTATCTGCCGGCAGATATTCTTTAAAAACCCTGCCTTTAATAGAAATTGAGTTAGTGTTAATTTCAGTGGTTGAGTTTTCAACTGGGTCATCAAAAGTAAATTCGGGAGAAGCGGAGTCGAGAAGCTTAAGAAGCGGATTACCTTCAGTTACTGCAACAACTGGCTCAGCTGTATGAAAAGCTTTAATTTTTATAGGTAATTCTTTAAAGGTTATACGATCAGTACCAAGTTGACTTTTCTCACTAACAATACCATCCCCTCCTTCAAAACTTCCAAAGAACATTCTATTTAGTATATGTCTTATAATCCCATATATCCCATAATATTGCACATTGAATGGCTGTGCTCGATTATTTAATTTATTAAGAAAATCACTCCCCGGCGTCATATCTTTAACAGCATCTAAAATTTCAAGATTGGGGATCAGAATTAACTTTGCAAAATCATTCAAGTTATTGCGGAATGAACAAAAATTAAGAAATAACCTAGGACTCATCATTGTACCAAACTTAGAAACTTCACATAAGCCTCTTGGGCCATAAATCAAAGGCGAACCCAAATTAGGAACACCAATCAAAATTAGCTTATCGACATAACCAGAGCCATATTTAGAATTAGTAAGAAATTCCCTTGCCGCCAGACCACCCATTGAATAAGAGACAAGATTTAAGTTCGTAGTATAGGAGCCATATTTTGTTTTATCTAATAACTGCTTTATTTTTTCTGATAAAACATCAGCCCACCCCTTACTGCCATCAAAATAAGTATCCACAGAGCCAATATTGTCCTGAAAATCAATCAATTCTAAAAATGTTCCAACAGGCTGATAGTTGGAATATAATTTATGTAAGCTATTTATTGCTGTCTGCCAACTTCCAGAATTAGCATTAAACCCATGCAGAAAAAGTATAGGTTTAGGCTTATAAGCTTTAGGATCTTTCCAATCGGCAAGAGTAGCTGCAAAGCAATTTTGCAGTAAAAATAAAATGAATAAACAAGAAAACCAAATAAATTTATTTCTTTTGAACATTTTTATTTAAATCCGTGATTTTTTCTGTTTTAACTAATTCCCCATTATCATAGTACTTTCTCACATCAGGAGTACCATCATAATCAGTGTCTGTTTCAGAAATTGTCGAAGAATCTTTATCATATATCCACTTATCGATCTTGCCATCTTGGTTTGTATCAATTTCATTCTTATAAGGAGGGGTTCTTGTTAAACGGGATACTATAAATACTTGCAACATAAATCCAGCTATGAGTGAAATTATTATTAAAATACAAAGAATGCTTCTATATTGAAGCCTATTCTTTATGAAACGCTTGAAAATACTATAGGTAATTAGGCCCAAAATATACGCACCTAACAAACCTAAAGGGAAAACTAATATATAGCCAGATATAAAATACCAAGTAAAAGGATTCATATAAATACTTGGCATAAATAATAAAAAAGAAAAACCAATTAAAGTAGCCCATCCTACAATAAACGCCGCTTTCCTTGCTTTTTTCTTGATTAAAATATTATCTTCCATATTTCTCCTTTAATATTGTTGAGCTGGATCAAAAACCACGTCGCTTAATCCAGAATTTATTTTTATATTTTCATAAGTTAAGGTAACCATCAAATTTCCCGCGGTAAAATTGGGATTTTTCCTAAGTTTATTTACTACCCATGCTCCATTAGCCATCTTCTGGCTTCCCAGCGCTTCCAGAATTTGAGGCAATTCATCATTTTTATAATGGAGCATTTTTACGATTAGGCCTTTTTCATAATCAACATATATTTCTATCCTGGAATACAAATCATTTTTTATCTTGGGCGCTGCATTAATAACAATTATCAGATTATTAAAATCTGTTTTAAGGCCATCTATTATGACATCATGATTTATTAAAAAATTATCTAGGTTGTAATAAATATCCATTTGGCTAAATTGATCACTAGATACACCTGTGTCACTTAGCAAATCAACTTGTTCTTTATTTTTATTTACTGGATCAATAAAATACATTGTCGAGTTATCCACAATTACTATTTCTGTCTTTACTCCTCTCGTAGCATCATTAAACGACTCTGTCTTCTCCTTATTCGGGGCTTGGAAGTAGTAGTGGCAGTAGTCAGTTGTTCCAAAGGGCTTAGTGTTTAAGGTTGAGGATAAAGTCATATCCGCGCTAAAGTCAAAGATTTTGGCATAATTATCCGCTACTTTTGCTAAGACTTCCTGGATAGTGGGGTCGAGGATGCGTAGGGAGATGGTTTTTGAGGTTAGGTTGGAGCTTGGGTCTTTTACTTCACAGGTAATGCTTACTGCTCCCTTATCCGCTGATGATGTCTGCCAGATATAGGTGTTTGAAGAGGACCAGGTT
>JAPLLY010000039.1 GCA_026387315.1 Candidatus Omnitrophota bacterium | reverse complement strand
CAGCCAGACTCTTGAACGTTCCACGGTAGTTGGCGTGGGTACAGATACGCTCGGCGCAGGATTAGGCGCTAGGCCCGCGGCGGGTTTTAGATTGGGCATCAAATGCGGAGCAATTTGTTGAATATCCGCGGAAATAATCGGGCCGAGGTTGGTAAAATCCACATGCCAGCTTCCATCCGGAAGCACGCCGGGGTCATCCTTGGTCCATCCGCCTTCCGGCCCCCGGCGCATTGCTCCAGCAATAATCCTCTTCATTTGCCCTGCTGAAAGCCTGGCCATTTTTTTAGATTCTAATTTCCAAGGAGCTTGGGAAATAATCAAGGCATTTTTATTCCAGAGGCTGGCGAAGGTTTTTAAGGGTAGTTCTTTCTTTTCCGCGCCGTCATAAATTACCACGCTAGTGGAAGTAAAACTATCCACGGCCACGTAATGCCGGTTGTTTAAGACCACAATCGCCTTCTTGGCTAACCCGCGCAATTCATTAAGCGCCAGAACAACCCCTTGAACTTCCAAGCCCTTCTTTTTAGCGGCTTGAGCAAGCCCCAGGGCAGTGGTTCCTTCAGGAGTAATTCCGGCTAATTGGGCGATTTCTTCAGGAGAAGAGCTAATGCCGTAGAGTTTGCAGATCTGATACAGGCTGTCCGGGCCGCAGCGGTTATTTTGGGTAAGCTGGAGAGCAGGCTCTGGGGAGAGTTGGCGCAGGTTATAATGAGGTGTTTTTAGGTAAGAGTAAAATCCAGCAAAAAATATGGCAAGAAGAAACAGTAAAACAAATGCCAGGCGGCATTGCCTTTTTCTCATAAGTTGGATTTATTCAAAAAACAATTCTGGCCCTGTTACTTTTATCTTTCCCTTTTTTCTCATCGTTTTCCTTGTAAAAATCTAGCTACTCCTCTAAACAGGAATCAAATCTAATTCTATCTCTGCATTGAGACCAGCTGCTATTTTTTTTAACTGGCCGATGGTGTAGCCTTGATAATCCTCTCGTTCCAGCCGTGATACATCAGCTTGCTTACACCCTATCAGACTGGCAAGTTTTGCCTGAGTAAAACCCCTTGCCAATCTTAACCGAACAATCTGCCGGCTGATTTTGTCAAGATCGCGAATCTTAAGAACCTTCGGTAAAGGAGACTCTTTCATCTTCTTATATTCTGCTATCTCGGTTTTTAATTGCGAGATGTGTTCTGTATATCCATGACTAAGCAATGCCGCCTTATTCTTATCGGAAGAATATTCTTTTCGCACTGCTTTCAGATCTTCCTCAAGCTCACGCAGTTTTCCTTTTGTATATTCATATTGACGATCGCTCTTTATCATAATACCACCTCCACTAATCCTTTAGGTTTTTGGTCCCGGTCATGTCCAAAAAAGTCAACCAATCTATGGTACCGGCTGACATCCTTCTCTGTAAATATAAAAAGATGCGCGCCAAATAGTTCTTTAGCTGTCCGCAACTTTTCTGCCTCGGGAAAACCGAAATCAAAATCCATCTGGACAATAAGTATACAATCAAAATCTTTTGGTGATTCCCCAGAAGCGACAAAGCTGCCATTTAACAAAAATCTTTTTACGCTCTTCTTGTGCTTATGTAATAATTGCGCTAAAGATTGCAGCCCTTCAAATAATTCTTTGCGCTCCAGAGAGCTGCTGCCAAATCTTCCTTTGATCTCGTTTAACGTGGCTTTATGTATGCCCTTTGGCAAATATCCATCTACATTGAATCGAGGTATCATATTCTCTCCCATAACTAATATACCATATTGGGTATGTAAAGTCAAGGGATTCTTCTTGACTTCTTGGAAATGGGACGAAATGGGGACGCGTCCAAAAGGGACACCTTAGGCGATTCTAAGTGCTTTATCTACAATGGGATCGTATGCGCGTTGCAAGCAAATAACCATACAAGTACTAAATAAAAACCACAAAGATTTCTTGCAACCTTCATCACAACCTCTTTATTTTCAATGAGCTATTGTTGCTTGACCTGTCCCCTTAGGGAACGTCCCCTTTTAATGCATTGTGAATAGCTAAAACTTGATTTATATTAAGATAATTCATGCCTCAGCTAGCCTTTTAAGAAGCCCGGTGTCTTCTTTAACTCTTTTTTTTATCAAGCTAAGAAAATCTAAAGAGACAGATTTTTTACTTAATGCCTCAATAAGAATTCCGATTGCTTGTCTGACTAAAACAGCTTGAGGAATATGAGTTTTTTCAGAAATCTTCCTCAGTGCCTCGACTTGATCTGAGGCGAGTTTAGTAGAATATTGGACAATTGACATAGGTATCACCTCCGCTATAAGCATACTTGACAAGACAAGACTTGTCAAGCTTTACTTTCCCTTGATAATCACCTTGATAATCATATCAAATCCTTAAAGGCCTGATTGCGCTTATTGTAGGTGTAAGCAGCGGTGGTGCCATTGTTATTACTTTACTAAAAGGGCACACTTTCAATCTTAAGGCGGGGACAGTGTGAACTATCCCGGGTTTGACGGACACTAAAAATCGGGTACAATACTCGATGGAGGTGTCTAATGAAGGGTTCGGGAAGATATACAAATGAATTTAAGATTGAAGCGATCAGATTAATGGACTCAGGTAATAGGCCTGTCAGCGAAATAGCCATGGAGCTAGGGGTAAAACGAACCTTGCTTTATCGCTGGAGAGATCGGGCCAAAGAAAATGGTGAATCAGCTTTTTTAAGGAAAGTCGGTAGACCTAAAAATGATCAGCTTAGTGAAATCGAGCGGCTTAAAAAGGAACTTAAGGAAACAACTGAAGAGCGTGATATACTAAAAAAAGCGGCAGCGTACTTTGCGAGGGACCTCAGGTAAAGTACGCTTTTATCAGAGAAAACAGCAATCAACATGGGGTTCAGAAAATGTGCGAAACTCTAAAAGTCAGTAAAAGCGGTTATTACGCATGGAAGACAAGGCCGTTGAGTAAACGAGCGTTGTTTGATAAAGCTTTATCCGAAGGAATCAGGCAGATCCATATAGAATCAAGAGAAAATTATGGTTCATTAAAAACATGGAAAACGCTTAGAATTAGAGGGATTTATTGCGGCAAGCATCGTGTGGCCAGGCTTAGAAAGATAAACGGTATAGAGAGTAAGCGACGCAAGAGATTTAAGATAACGACCTTATCAAAAAATACTGAATGGATAGCGCCGAATATCTTAAATCGTTGCTTTACTGTTGCTAAGCCAAATGAGGTTTGGATCGGAGATGTAACTTTTTTAGCAACACGAACCGGTTGGTTGTATTTAGCGGTACTATTGGATTTATATTCACGCAAAGTGATTGGCTGGTCGATGTCTGATAGAAATAATAAGCAGTTAGTGCTTAGCGCTCTTAATATGGCTATAGAAAGGCGCCAACCACGGTCAGAAATATTGCATCATACCGATCGCGGAAGTATCTATGGTTCCGATGAATACAGGAATAGGTTGATCACCCATGGCCTTGTGCCAAGCATGAGTCGTAAAGGAAACTGCTATGACAATGCTGTGGCTGAAAGCTTTTTCAGTACTCTAAAAAATGAGTTAATCTTTAGTCAAGGATTTATGTCCAGGGAACATGCGAAATTAGAAGTATTTAAATTCATTGAGATATTTTATAATAGGCAACGGTTGCACCAAGCACTAAACTATATTACTCCAGAGGCTATGGAGCTCAGGGCTGTATCTTAATTAATGTGTCCGTTAAACAGGGGTTAGCTCACTGTCCCGATTACTTCGGAAAGTGTCTCTTCTACTCTCTGTCCCGATTACTTCGGAAAGTGTCTCTTCTACTTTTGTTATCTTGTGTTTGTTATCTTCGGAAATTCAGCCTTAATTCTCCTCCGAGTTAAGAAGAAAATAATAAAAGAATTAAAAATAATTATAGGGGCATGAAAAGAAACAGACATAAACAAGAAACCATTATGCCAATTTCTTATGAAACCACGAATAATCAACAAGTCAAAATAACCCCAGGAGTAAAAAATAAGAGCACTTATCGCAAGGATTATATTGCTTCTTCTAACAATATTCTTTCTTAGTAATATTAATATAGCCATAATTATATATAAAGGAGTTGTCCACTTATATAATGTTGTATACTGATCAAACGCAGACATACTATATATATATAATCCATAAATTAATTGAAAAATACTAAAAAAAACTAAACTTATAAAAATTGTCTTCTTCATTTTTTCAATCCTCCTAATTTTTATGCCCTAAAGCATCTCCGAACCACCATTCTGCTTTTGTTCTATAATCTTTAGCATTGTTAGAATTTTCTGCTGGCGGAGACCATTGTGACGGATTTTTTGGAAGAGAGATTAACTGATTATATAACGCTACATCACAGTTTGCCCTATATTCTATTTTATAAGAAGATGGTGGCATATTTGCAGCAACATAACAGCAAATATCATGTTGTTTAAAATACGTGTCCATTTGGTCTACGGCACGTATATTTGGACCTATTTCTGCAGAACGAACCTGTGTTCCTCCACTCCAATCTAATCCGCCCCAGTTACCGTAGCGAGGACAAATAGAAAATCCGTTTTTAAAATTACTCACAGCATTATAAACAGGCATAGCGACATTATTCCATAACCAATTTCCTACTTGTTCCCAAAACCCATGACACAACCCCCATGGATCTATGCCATTAATGGGATTATTACTCAAGTAGCAGTAGAGATTCGGCCCATCAATTATCCCCAGCGGATCAGGGCTCATCCATCTGCCGATAGTTGGATTATACCACCTTGAGCCAAAGTAGACAAGGCCGGATGTAGGGTGCAGTTCTTTGGTCTGGAAGCGGTAATTATTCGTGGTTGAACCTGTTTGTGAAGTAATATTACCAAAGGCATCCAAGCCATACTTCTGTACTACTGCTCCAGTAGAATTAGTCAGATGGCTGACATTGGTGGGGCCGTTGTGGAGGTTATGGAACCAGGTGGTTATTCCAACGCGAGTCTGGCTAATCAAGCCGCCGATACCACCAGGAGCGCCTAAGGTGCGGGTGTAGGTAACCTGGGTGAGGTTAGAGCTGTTGCGCTCTAGTATCGGCAGTTGGCCGTCAAAGAGGTAATTGGTGAGGGTTGTGCCTTCAGTGGATTTTACTTTTCTGCCGTCAGCGTCATAGGTAAAGGCGCTGGCAGGAGTGGTGCCGGGATAGGCAATCTTAGTCAGGCGGTTCTCTAAATCATAAGTATAAGTGGTAGTGCTTGCGGAAATTGTACTCTTAATCTGATTACCGTTATTGTCATAGGTATAGCTGGTTGAGCCAGCCTGGGTTAATTGGTTTAAGGTGTTGTAGGCATAGGCAGTGGTAACTCCATCCCTAAGCATACTCAAGCGGTTCTTTACCGCGTCATAGGTGTAGGTATAAGCATAAAGTACAGTTCCGGCAGAATTCTTCTTGGTTTCTGTTTTTAGCTGATTTGCGGCATCGTAGGTATAGCTGATATTATCAGCGTTTTCATGGGTGATTTTGGTTAAGAGCCCGGCGGTGTCATATACTGAGACAGCTGATGCCAGAAGTTGAGCGGTAGGATTCTTAAGCTGAGTACTCAAGGCCTGATTGCGCTTATTGTAGGTGTAGGTGGTGGTAGTGTTATTGGCAGAGGTGGTCTTGGATAAGTTACCGCAAACATCATACTCATAAGTGGTTTTTTGGCTTAAGGGATTGGTCAGCGTCAGCAAACGGTTTAAGTTATCGTAAGTATAATTCGTTACGCCGCTATCCTGATTGGTCAAGGAAAGACGATTGCCTTCGGTATCATAGGTGTAACTAATCATATTACTAGTTCCAGGAGCGATTACTTTAATAATGCGATTGCGGTTATCATAGGTGTAGGTAGTGGTGCCCAGAGCATCCACCAGGCTCAGGCGGTTACCTAAGGCATCATAAGTATAGCTGGCTGAAGTACCATCAATATAGGATATTTTGGTGAGTAGGTTGCGGGGATTATAGGTATAGCTGGTAGCTTTGCCATTGTAGTCGGTTTTGGAAATTAACTTACTATTGGCGTCGTAGGAAAAAGTAGTATATTTGGCCAGGGCATTAGTAGTTTTAGTCAGGCGATTACCGGCATCATAGGTATGCGTAGTAAGATTACCTTTAGCGTCTTTAACGCTTAAAAGATTGCCAATGGTATCGTAGGTAAAATAAGTAGAATAACCCAAGGCATCGGTAAGCTGGGTAAGCCGGTAAAGCGCGTCGTAGGTATAGGTAGTGGTATGGTTATTGACATCAGTGATACTTTTTGGCTGGTCTCGCATTGCCGGCAAAGGGCCGCCATTATAATTGTAGACGGTTTTCGCGCCTTCGGCGTCAGTTACCGCGGTTACCCGGGAAAAGAAATCATATGCGTATTTGGTAGAATAGCCTTTGGGGTCAGTAACCTGGATAATATTACCCACGGCATCCCGGGTAAAGGTAGTTATTTGATTTAAGGGATTCTTTAGGGAAACCAACCGGTTCTGCGTATCATAGGTATAGGTAATTATTTGTCCTTTGGTATTGGTAATCGCAATCACATTGCCGGCTTGATCATAGGCATATTGCTCGAAACTATTATCCGCAAATGTTTTCTTAATCAGATGATTTAAAGCATCATAGCTAAATTTAGTAATATTACTCTTAGCATCCGTCTGGGAGAGCAGATTCCCATCAAGGTCATAGGTATAGCTGGTAATGCAGCCTTCAGCGTCAGTTACTTTGATCAGGTTGCTGTAAGTATCATAGGCGTACTTGGTCAGATTATTTTTAGGATCAGCGGCAGTTAATAACTGGCCATAAGCATCATAACTATACACTGCCTTGTTGTTAAGCGAATCAGTCTGGCTGGCAAGATTGCCTTTGGCATCATAGGCATAGCTATAGACGCGGCCCAGCGAGTCAACGATTTTAACAGCATTATGGAATACGGAATCATAAGTAAAAGTAATCGCATCTAGAGAGCCGGCTAAGGCCGTATCGATCTGTAAGACATTGGCAAAGAACGGGGACAGTTACTGCGGAACTGCTTAAATATCAAGGACTTTAGAGGAAACGGTCCTATCGTTTCTATACAGCGTCTTGTTTTTTTGTTGTTTTTTTGTTTTTTTCACGGATTCTGTATATCAAAATGAATATCCCATGCTCGAGCAACTAAGGAATGAATGCCAACGACACGATCGGGTACAGGATTTTTAGGTTCTACTTTAATTACGGTTGTAACGTAATTGATCAATTGTCTTAAGAGCGCTTTATTCGCCTTTCCCTCTTTATATCCTAAAAACCTAAGTCCTGCGTTTTTTACCGCAAAACTTGGGTCAATTTTCCGCCATAATTCTCGACGGACCCGCCACAAAATGTGGCGGAAAAAAATTTATTAAGTTAGTTCTTGCTTGCTTATATAAGAAACCAAACTAACTTCTCCTCTCACTATTTATAAGATTCCTTGCGATGTTTTATCCTATAGATATAAATTGCCTTATTTTTATCATCTATACGGTAGAGAACCCTGTAGTCTCCGCTCCTTATCCGATAACCTTCTTCAGCAGTCAACTTCAGGCAGCCATGCGGCCGGGGATTAGATTTTAAAGAATTTATCTTATCTTTTATCTGCTCAAAAAACCTCTTTTCTAAATTGTCTAAATCCTTTCCTGCTGAAGGGATAACCTCTATCTTATACTCCATCGCGCACCCTTAAATATTCCTCAAAAGGAACAGCCGACTTTTCTTCTTTACGCAGAGTTTTAAGATCTAAAATGTCATCCCTTAATTCCTCTTCTGCTAATTTTTCTTTAATTGCCTCTTCAATAAAGAAACTATATTTAATCCCGTGTTCTTTACAGAAGGCCTTAAAATCCTTACAGACAACTTCGCTAATCTTCATCGCAAATGTAGTTTTTCCCATCTCGCTCACCTCCCAACTAAAATATACCATAAGAATATAACTTTGTCAATATAAAGTTAATCAAAGTTATATTTATCTTTGCTACCGCCAATTCTACCTCACCCTCACTCCTCAAATCTCACCTCCTGCTGTACTCTCAACGCATCCTCCTGCGTGTCGCCTTTCACACTTTCACATTGACCTGTTTCTTTTACTTGGGAATATTTTAAAGAGCGAAACAAAAGAATAAATATTTGTTACATAACTCTTTGATTTTTAGTAAGATGCGTACAGCGTCCTTCGGTTCAAGCAACTAATGCAACACCTTAATCTGCTATAATAGCAGGAGAAAGGAGTTGCT
>JAPLLY010000023.1 GCA_026387315.1 Candidatus Omnitrophota bacterium | reverse complement strand
TGGTATTGGTGGTATGATCAGCCAGGCTCGGGCTGGAGTAACTACCTGGTTCCACAACATCCACAACGGCCCTACCAATGTCAGCCATCTGACTAATTCTACTGGAGCAGTAGTACAGAAGTACGCTTTTGATGCCTTTGGCAACCTTACTTTACAAACAGGCTCAACCACTAATAATTACCGCTTCCAGACCAAAGAACTCCACCCTACATCCGGCCTTGTCTACTTTGGTGCCAGGTGGTATAATCCAACTATCGGCAGATGGATGAGCCCGGATCCGCTGGGAATTATTGATGGACCGAATGTCTACTGCTACCTGAGCAATAATCCCATCAATGATATTGACCCGTGGGGGTTGTGTGGGAGTGCGGGGGGAGGAGGAGTAAAAAGTAATAAGGAGAAAGACGAGCCTAAAAAGAAAAAACAATGGGCACCTTGGTTCTTTCAATTATTTATTCCTGGGTATGGTAATTATGGAGGGCCTTTTCGTACTGATTTGTCTTTTAATGCAAAACCAAAAGATAGTATGGATAGATTATTTATGCAACATGATAGAGATTGGGGCGAGAAATCAGAAGCAAACAAAGATTTGTATAATCAACTTAAAAATCTTCCTGCTAATCCTAACAGATGGTCTGAGAAACCTAATAATGTTGTAAGGGCGGCAGTATATCGAGAACTATCAAAAGATTATTTTTGGTTTGTAAGTACAGTAGAAGAGAGGAGTAAAAATGAAAAATAGGGCATTTAGGATTAAACTTTTGACATTGTTGGGATTATTAGTTGGGGCTTTTAATATTTTTATTGTGGCAGAAGATAAGAGTAATATGCTATTTCTATTTATCGGTACAGGTTGTATTATTTTAAGCCTTGGGTTATTCTTTTATAAGAATTGGGCTCGTATAATTGCGATTATTTTCTCAATTCTATTTATATTCATATATTTACTTCTTCTGATTTATACTTTTCTGGGAGCTTTTCAAGGGTTTGGGGGAATAGGTTTACTTTTTAATTTTCCTGTTTTACTATTTAGTCTATTTGTTTTAAATGCTCTTAATCGTCCAAACATTAAAGAGCAATTTTTATCGCAACAAAAAAAGAGACCATAGGACCATAGACGCTGAGGACCATAGACCGTAGATTCAAATTCCTAACGCAACAACTCACTGAACTTTTCATGAGGCGTATACCAGCCAAGTGTTTTTCTTGGCCGGTCGTTTAATTCATCCTGGACTTCTTTGAGTCTGTTATTCGAGATCTTTGAAAAGTCTGTACCCTTGGGGAAATATTGCCGTATTAAGGCGTTGGTATTTTCATTCGATCCTCTTTCCCATGGAGAATGCGGATGAGCGAAATAAACGGTTATCTCCGTGTCTTTTGAGAAAAGCTTATGCTGAGACATTTCTGCGCCCCGATCATACGTTAGTGTTTTCTTTAGGCTTTTGGGTAAGTGACGGAATTCTTCAGCAAAGGCTTTTCGTACGATGTGGGCATCTTGGTTGTCTAGCTTTACCAGGAAAGACATGCGTGTTGTGCGTTCGACAAGAGTTCCGATAGCGGAAGCGTTTCGTTGGCCGATTACAAGATCGCCTTCCCAGTGGCCTGGAATTATGCGGTCAGCGACTTCTTTCGGGCGTTCTTCAATGCTGAGATAGTTTTGAATGGTCCCATTATTCCGTCGGTTGCTATTTTGCTTACGGCGATACTTATGATTTCTTCGTAGAGAAGATATAAGATTGCGCTTTAGTCGCCCGCGAGGCAGAATGTAGATATAGGAATAAATTGTTTCGTGGGAAATACGCATAGCCATGTCGTTAGGATACAATATAATTAGTCGTTTGGCAATCTGTTCTGGTGACCAGTTCTTTGCTAAGTAAAAAAGAACAATTTTACGCAGGGCTACGTTAGTAGCAAGCTTGCGGTTTTTGCGCAGTTTATGACGCATTTTGCTTGATTGCCACTGGGCGAAGATGGCCCGGTAATATTTTAGATCGACGACTCCTGACTGATGGATTTCCCGAGAGATTGAGCTTGGCGCTCTGTTAAGGCTTGCTGCTATTACTCGCAGGCTATATCCTGAGGCAAGGTGACGGCTAATTTCTTCTCGCTCTAAAAGTGTAATTCTTTGATATTTTGTCATTAGCAACTCCTTTCTCCTGCTATTATAGCAGATTAAGGTGTTGCATTAGTTGCTTGAACCGAAGGACGCTGTACGCATCTTACTAAAAATCAAAGAGTTATGTAACAAATATTTATTCTTTTGTTTCGCTCTTTAAAATATT
>JAPLLY010000022.1 GCA_026387315.1 Candidatus Omnitrophota bacterium | reverse complement strand
AGAATAGAATTATTGGCTAAGAAAGTGCAGCTTCCTATTGAAGTACATTGTCATAATGATTTAGGGTTAGTGGTAGCTAATTCTATTGCCGGCGCTAGAGCCGCCAGTGATGCCGGGGTGGATTCCTACATTAATACTTGCGTGAATGGTATGGGGGAGCGGGCAGGAAACGCGGATTTAGTTTCGGTGATCTTAGCGATTAAATATGGCCAAGGGATGAGTGGTTATGATTTAGATGAAAAAATTAATTTAAAGATGGCTTGGAAGATCTGTAAATATGCTTCCTATGCTTTTGGCGTTCCTATCCCGATTAACCAGCCGGGCGTAGGAGCCAATGCCTTTGCTCATGAATCGGGGATTCATGCTGATGGCGCGTTAAAAGACAGGCGTAATTATGAACTTTATGATTTTGAGGAGCTTGGACGCGGTGAGCCGGAAATAATTGAAACCGGCAGAAAGATTACTGCCGGAGAATATTCCGGGATCAAAGGCTTTCGTAACGTTTATGAAAAACTAGAGGTGGTTTTTAAGGATGACGCGGAGGCTACGCGTATATTGGAGCTGGTTAGATACGCTAATGTGCATAATCAGAAGCCGCTGGTTGATGATGAGTTAAACTTTATCGCTAAATATCCGGATATCGCGCATAAGATATTCACCATGACGCCGTAAAGGGCAAAAATGAACCTGGTCCTTTTGTAGACCTACGCGGTCTACATATATGTAGACCGCGTAGGTCTAATTCAGCGGGTGATCTCTGCCTGTAAAGGCGGGGGGTATCTATATTATTAGGAAAAATTAGGCTGGGGAAAATAGGAAGGAAGGGCGGGGTGAATACAGTTTTGGTGGGAATGCAATGGGGGGATGAAGGCAAAGGCAAAGTAATTGATATCCTTTCTGAGAAAGTAGATTATATCGTGCGCTACCAGGGTGGTAATAACGCCGGCCACACCGTAGTGGTAGGTAAGCGGCAGTATATATTTCATCTTGTCCCTTCGGGAATATTGCATCCTGGCAAGATTTGTTGTATTGGTAACGGGGTAGTTATTGATCCGGCGGTACTTTTGGGCGAGCTAAATGATCTGCGTAAAAATAGCATTGATTTTAAACGGCGTTTTAAGATTTCTTCTTTAGCGCACTTAATTATGCCGTATCATAAGAATTTGGATCAGTTGCGCGAGGCCAGAAGAAAGAATAAAATTGGTACTACTGGCAGAGGTATCGGCCCTTGTTACGCGGATAAGATTAACCGCTGCGGCATCCGGATAATTGATTTATTAAATCCCGATGTTTTTAGAGATAAACTTAGAGATAATCTTAAAGAAAAAAATGAGATTTTTAAAAAAGTTTATCAGCATCCGGGTTTTAGTTTTCAAAAGATCTACTCGGAGTATTTTAGGTACGGTGAATTATTCGCTCCTTATATTTGTAATACCGCGGCCTTATTAAATAAGGCTGCCGGCGAAAAAAAAGATATTTTATTGGAGGGGGCGCAGGGGACATTTCTGGATATTGATTTTGGGACTTATCCTTTTGTTACTTCTTCCTCGACGATCTCCGGTGGCGCCTGTATTGGCACGGGGATATCTCCGGATAAGATTAATAAAATTATCGGTGTTTGCAAGGCTTATACTACGCGAGTCGGCGAAGGCCCTTTTCCCACGGAGTTCGCCGCGGATTTTTCTAAATTTATGCGCGATAGAGGGAATGAGTTTGGCGCGACCACTGGCCGGCCGCGCCGGTGTGGTTGGTTTGATGCCGTGATGGCTAAAGAATCAGTGATGCTTAATGGTATCAGCCAGCTGGCGATTATGAAGATGGATGTGCTTGACGGGTTAGATAAGGTAAAAATTTGCACTGGTTATAAATATAAGAGTAAAATCTTTAGAGAGTTTCCTTCTGATTTAGCGGTACTGTGTAAGGTTGCTCCGGTTTATAAGCAGATGCCGGGTTGGCCAACTCAGCGCAATAAGCCAAGATCTTTTAAACATTTACATCCTAATGCCCGCGCCTATCTATTAGAATTACAAAAACTGTTGGGGGCCAAAATAACTATGGTTTCGATAGGCAGCGCCAGGAAAGATACTATTTTTATCTAAGTAGTTGAGGACAAAACACTTGACTAATAAAACAGGTTATGTTATATTTAAGTTCAAATGAAGAAAGAGAGGTAAGAATGAAAAATAATTTTCTTAAATTTGCATTAGTTTTATTTCTAACTTTTAGTTTAACGGGTTGTACGTTTATTTTTCAAGCCGGTAAACGTTCTGATGCTCAAAAAATCCAAGAGCTAAGCGCCCAGCTGGATGAGCTTGCTCGTTCCAAGGGCTTGCTGGAACAGAAGTTTGGCCAGGAGATAAATGATAAACAGATTAAACTCCAGATGATGGAGAAGGGGCTGGTGATTACTGTCGTAGGAGACCTAATATTTGATTCCGGTAAAGCCAAGATTAGGCCTGAAGCGTTTGATTTACTCACTAAAGTGTCAGTGGTATTAAAAGATAATATGGCGCAGTTTAACGTAGGTATAGAAGGCCACACGGATAATGTTCCGATTAAACAGAGCGGCTGGAAGTCTAATTGGGAGCTTTCTACCGCGCGCGCCTTGAGTGTTTTACATTATTTGGCAAATGACCAGGGAATATCGCCGGAGCGCCTCTCAGCGATTGGGTATGGTGAATATCGCCCGTTGGCTTCTAATGGGACTTCAGGCGGCCGCAAACAAAATCGCAGGGTAGAGATAGTTATTTTGCCTAACATCAGCAAGGTTAAGGGTGATTCTACGGGTGCTTATGAATTAAAAGAACCTCAAGAGAATCTTAAGTAAGTGAAGCCATGACTTATGGAGCGATAGCGAACATAAGTCATTTGGCTGAACTTACCCAGCACCAATTGAAGCATAGCTTAAAGCTAAATTTACAATTGGTGCTGGGTTAATTCGCGCATTAACTTACTCATACTTCGTATTCGTAAGTTAAGCGCTCATTAAAATGGGTGAGGCTTTAAAAAATCGTATCGTAATAATTTTAGCGATATTATCGGCAGTATTCTTTTTTGGCACGCTTAGTTCTTGCAATAGCGCGATACGCCAGAAGGCCGCGCGCGATAAAGAGATGGTTGCGCGCCTTGCCCTGGAAGAGAGAACAAGTAAATATGCGCAAGAGAAATCAGCCTTAGAAGAAAAAGCCAAGGCCAAAGAGGACCAGGTGCAAGAGCTAAAAGTGGCACTGGAGGCAGCCAAGAAAGATTTAGTTCAGGATCAGCTGGTAAGTATGAGTTTAAAAGAAGAGTTGCAGAAGGTAACTAAGCTTAAAGAAACCCTGGAAGAGGATTTAAAGCAAGCCTTGGTAAATGGGAATAAATCTAAAAAATGAAATAAGGGGGGCAAAGAGCAAGGGTAGGAATAGTTTTATAATCAGGGGAGAGAATCCCCTTTTTTATTGGAGCACCCCGCGCTAATTGGTATTGCGCGGGTGTGTTGTTAATGGGGCTGACACCCAACGCTAAGAGGAATTGCGTTGGTGTTGCCTAGGCAGGCAAGGAGGCGGAAAGTGATGAAAATATTAAAAAAATCAAAAGAAATTTTGATGAAAAATATTGCTAAAGCAAAATCTAAGTTTAAGCTTGGATTAAAAAAGAAATCACTCCCGATAAAAGTTTCAGATAAGCAGCCGTCCAAAAACATTTCCAGCTTTTATGAAACAGCTATAGTTAATACAAAATTTTCTCATTCGCAGAATACCTGTTTTGCCCCTGCCAGGTCTGCGGCTATGCCGCAAGAGCTTCCTTCTTTCTATGGTCAAGATAAAATTATTTTACAGGTTCGCGATTCGCGTTGGCTGCATGCTTATTGGGAGCTGAGGGATCAGACTTTAGAAGGCCTAAAGAGCAAATTAGGTAATGATTTCTATCGCGCGGAAAAAGTTTTAAGAGTTTATGACGTTACTAATATCATATTTAACGGATCTAATGCCAATAGGTTTTTTGATATTCAGATTAATGATTTTGCTAATAGCTGGTATGTGGATACGGCCGGCCCGGGCCGCGCTTGGTGTGTAGACCTGGGATTAATGTTGGCTGATGGCAGGTTTATTACTATTTTACGCTCTAATGTCGTGCAAACTCCATTAGATGGCCCTTCTTGGGTTACTGATGAAGAGTGGATGATACCTGATGAGATGTTTGCCCGGCTTTATGGCATGGGTTTTGGTTTGGGCAAAAGCTCGCCAGTTGGAGGCGCCTGGCAGGAACGCATAAAGCAGGGCCTGTTTAGTTCGGGGCTATCCAGCAGCCCGGTAAAGAAAGAGATTAAAGAGGCTAGAGATTTTTGGCTGAAAGTGGATTGTGAATTAATTGTTTACGGAGCAACGCAAGCAGATGCCAAAGTAACCGTACAGGGGGTACCTATTAAATTAAGGCCGGATGGTACTTTTACCTTGCGTTATTATCTACCCGATGGAAAACAGGTAATTCCGGTTAAGGCAACTTCCGCGGATAAATTAGAAGAGCGCGCTATTACTCCAACCGTAACTCGAGAAACCAAATAATCATAATGTCTAAATCATAATGCCTAAAGGATACCTTTGCTTAGTCTTACATGGCCATCTGCCTTTTGTGCGCCATCCGGAACATGAAAATTTTTTAGAGGAGGATTGGCTTTATGAGGCAATCACGGAAACCTATGTGCCCTTAATTTCTGTTTTTCAGGGTTTAGTAAATGATGGTATAGATTTTCGGATTACCATGACCTTAAGCCCTACGCTTATTTCTATGCTTGCCGACCCCTTGTTGCAGGAGCGTTATTTAAAGCATATCAATAAGCTTATTGAATTGAGCCAAAAAGAAATAGAGAGAACAAAATGGCAGCCGGATTTCAAAAATCTGGCAGGAATGTATTTTGACAGATTTTCACATGCCCGGGAGATTTTCCAGAAATATAACTCTAATCTGGTGCAGGCTTTTAAAAAATTCCAGGATTTAGGAAAGTTAGAAATAGTTACCTGTGGGGCTACCCATGGATTCTTTCCGTTGATGGATGTTTGCCGCGATTCGGTGCGCGCTCAGGTAAAGGTGGCCGCGGATCATTATGAAGGTATCTTTGGCAGAAGGCCCAGGGGTATTTGGCTGCCGGAGTGTGGTTTTTGCCCGGGACACGATGAAATACTCAAAGAAGCAGGGATTCGTTATTTTTTTACGGACGCGCATGGCCTATTGCATGGAACTCCGCGCCCTAAATATGGGGTGTTTGCTCCGGTTTATTGTAAGGGTACCGGAGTAGCCGCCTTTGGCCGGGACCTGGAATCCTCAAAGCAGGTCTGGAGTTCTATCGAAGGCTATCCTGGTGATTATAACTATCGAGAATTTTACCGGGACGTGGGTTTCGATCTGGAGTTTGATTATATCAAGCCTTATATTCATCCGGATGGAGTACGCATTAATACGGGAATAAAATATTACCGGATTACCGGCACTAGCAACCATAAGGCGCCTTATGTCGCGCAGTGGGCCAAAGAACGTTGCGCGGAGCATGCGGGAAATTTTATGTTTAACCGTCAGAAACAAGTAAGTTATCTCAATGACCTTATGGGTAAGGCTCCGATTCTTGTTTCGCCTTATGATGCTGAGCTTTTTGGGCATTGGTGGTATGAAGGCCCGATGTGGCTGGATTTTTTATTCCGTAAAATTGCTTGTGACCAGAATGAAATTAGCTTGATCACCCCTTGCGAATATTTAGATCAGAATCCGCGTAATCAGGTAGTTACTCCGTCTTTCTCCAGCTGGGGTTATAAAGGGTATTCGGAAATGTGGCTGCAAGGAAACAATGATTGGATTTACCGTCACTTGCATGTAGCCTCAGAGCGTATGAGTGAGCTGGCCAGGAATAATCCTGGCGCCCAGGGTTTAGCTCGCCGGGCGTTGAATCAGGCTTTACGTGAATTGCTCCTGGCGCAGAGTTCGGATTGGGCATTTATTTTAGGCACTGGTACCCATACTAGTTACGCGGCGCGCCGCACTAAAGACCATCTTTTAAGGTTTAACCGGATTTATGAAGAGGTTAAGTCTAATAACATTGATGGCAACTGGCTGGCGGATATTGAATATAAGGACAATCTCTTTCCGGATATAGATTACCAGGTTCATCAGTAGTATGCAGGATAATCCTAAACACGTAGCTTTTATTATGGATGGTAATGGCCGCTGGGCAAAAGAAAGAGGCCTGAGCCGTACTGCCGGGCACCGCCAGGGTGTGCAGCGGGTAAAGGAGATTATCCGGGGCGCCGGTGATTTGGGCATTCAGATAGTAACTTTTTTTGCTTTTTCCACGGAAAACTGGAGCAGGCCGAAAAGCGAGGTTAATATTTTGATGCGCTATCTGGATAACTTCTTAGGGCAAGAGATCAAGGTATTGCATAAGAATAATATGCGTTTTACGGTTATTGGCCGGGGAGATCCTATTCCTAAATATCTTCAGGCTAAGATTAAGCAAGCCCAGGAGAAAACTAAGGGAAATACCGGCTTAAGGGTTGTATTGGCTTTAAATTATGGAGGCAGGCAGGAAATTGTAGATGCGGCCAAAAAGTTTGCTCAGGATGTATTGGATGAAAAGGCAGATTTGAAAAGCCTGGATGTGCGGGAATTTAGCCGGTATTTTTATACTGCGGATTTACTCGATCCGGACCTGTTAATTCGTACAAGTAACGAAATGCGCGTCAGTAATTTTCTGCTTTGGCAGTTATCATATTCGGAGTTTTATTTTTCTGGCAAATGCTGGCCGGATTTTGGGGTAGAGGAACTCAAAGAGGCAATTAAGGAATATCAAGAAAGAGAAAGAAGGTTTGGGAGCGTAAATGTTAATTAAAAGAATAATTAGTGCCGCTATATTGATCAGTATTATTTCAACAGTGATTTTTTTTGATTGGCTATGTAGTTTGGTAATCATCTTATTTATTATCGGAGGCTTGTATGAATATTTTCTGATGCTTGAGAAAAAGGGGATAAGCATTTACAAATATTTTGGGATAGGCATGGGAACGATTATTCCCTTATCGATTATGTTCAGATTTGAGCCGACCAAAAGTTGGGAGTTACTCTTTATCGTTTTGGCGTTATTCTTTCTTATCCTTATGCAATTCAAGCGCCGGGATAGCTCAGGAGTGATTGTGGATATCTCAACCACGCTCTTTGGCATACTTTATGTTTCCTGGTTTTTTAGTTTCCTGATCAAAATAAGGTACCTGCCCGGGGGACTGGGTTTTCTGGCCGCCTTGTTATTAATTACTAAGCTGGGGGATATTGGGGCATATTTAGTGGGAAGTAAATGGGGTAAGAAACTTTTAATTCCACGCATTAGCCCAAAGAAGACTATCGAAGGGTCGCTGGGAGGTTTGCTCTTCAGCATTTTAGGGGGATTAGCTTGTAAGAGGTTTCTGCCTTTTGAATATGGGCAGTTGCTGATCATTTCGGTTAGTTTAGGAGTTCTTGGGCAACTGGGGGATCTTTCGGAGTCCTTGCTTAAGCGGGACTGTCAAGTTAAGGATTCCGGAAATATTTTTCCAGGTATGGGTGGAGTATTAGATGAAATTGACAGTTTGTTATTTACTGCTCCGGTATTTTATTTTATCATAGCGCGATTATAAAATAATGAACCCCGCACCTTCTAATTATTCAACTATTAAAGTCATACGGTTTGATGAATTAAATAAAAAAGAAGGTGCTGGGTGAACCCCGCACCTTCTAGATATTTAACTATTAAAGGCATAAGGTTTAATGAATTAAATAAAAAAGAAGGTGCGAGGTGAAGTATATCGCGGTTTTAGGTTCTAGCGGTTCCATAGGGCAGAGTACGCTTGAGGTGGTAAGAAGGTTACCACAGCAATTCAAGATTGTGGCTTTAAGCGTTAATTCGGATATTGTTAAGTTAAAACAGCAGATCAAAGAATTTGGGCCAAAGTTGGTATGCGTCGGGAATCCGCGGGCAGCCGCGAAGTTAAGGGCTATCCTGGGATCTTCGATGAAAGTCCTTTGTGGCCAAGAAGGCCTGGATGAACTGGTTAAGGATAAAGATATCCAGCAGGTAATGGTCGCCATTACCGGTTCCGCTGCCCTGGTTCCCTTAATTAGCGCGATTAAAAGCGGTAAAGAGATCGCTTTAGCCAATAAAGAAGCCTTAGTTATGGCTGGAGCCATGGTGATGCGTTTAGCCAAGGAACATAAGGTTTTGATTAGGCCGGTTGATAGTGAACAGTCAGCTATCTGGCAGAGTTTAGGAGGGTGGAGCGTGGTTAATGTCAGGCAGGTATATCTGACTGCTTCCGGCGGCCCGTTATGGAGCCTGCCGCATAGTAAATTTAAGCAGGTTACTCTGGAAAAAGTATTGCGGCATCCCCGTTGGAAGATGGGCAAAAAGATTACGGTAGATTCGGCGACTTTAATGAATAAGGGGCTGGAGTTATTGGAGGCGATGTTTTTATTTAATTTAGAAGTGGAAAAAATAAAAGTATTAATTCATCCTGAGGCGCTGATCCATTCTATGGTAGAATTTAATGATGGGGTGATTATGGCGCAGCTTTCAGTTGCGGATATGCGTATACCTATCCAGCATGCTTTATCCTATCCTAAGCGGCTGCCGAGCGCGCTTGCCGGAATTGATTTCTATTCGTTAAGTAAGCTGCATTTTGCAAAACCAGACCTGGGTAAGTTTCCGTGTCTTGAGCTTGCTTACCAGGCTGCCCGAGATTTAGGGACGATGCCGGCGGTTTTAAACGCGGCTAATGAAGCAAGTGTGGATAGGTTTCTGGCGAAGAAGATTAATTTTTTAACTATACCAAAAATAGTCCAGAAGGTAATGCGGCGTCACGCTAGAATTGCCAGCCCAAATCTTAACCAGATTATGCGCGCTGATGCTTGGGCCAGGCAAGAGGCTCTGGCGTTGGCTGGCTAACTTACTAATAATAAAAGATGATTGTTATAATTATTTTTATTCTAATTTTGAGCTTGTTGATTATTGTGCATGAGTTTGGGCATTTTATTGCCGCCCGCATTAATGGTGTGCGCGTTGAACAGTTCTCTTTAGGGTTTGGGCCGCTTATTTTTAAAACCAAAAAAGGCGATACGCAGTATTGCCTGAATTTGATCCCTCTAGGCGGGTATGTAAAAATGGCTGGAGACAACCAATCAGAATATCAGGGAAAGGCGGACGAATATTTTGCTAAAACTCCGGGAAAACGATTCCAAATTATTTTCTTTGGCCCGCTTTTAAATTATATTCTTGGGTTTTTATTTTTTTGGTTAATTTTTTTCATGGGTTACCCCAGCCTTACGGCTAAAGTTGGCGGTTTAATTGATGGCTATGGCGCCAAAGCCGCGGGCCTGCGGGTGGGCGATAAGATCCTGGCGGTAGATGGCGCCAAAATTGATATCTGGGAGGATTTACAGCAGGCCATTCGGGAAAGAAAAATAAGATCAAATGTTGTACTTAAAGTTTTACGCGATAATCAGGAGTTTAAATTTAATGTTTCAATTAAGGATAAAGTCCTTAATGATCAATTAGGAGAAAAGCGTGTTTTAGGAATTATCGGTATTTCTCCTTTCGATGAAATAATCGAAGTCAAACACGGGTTCTTGGAATCGGCTTATCTTGGTTTTAAGAAAACTATCGATTTAACGGTGATGACTTATACTGGTTTGTTAAGATTAGCCAGCGGAAAGATGTCGATGCGCGATTCCATGACCGGCCCCTTGGGAATATTTTTTATCACTTCCAAGGCCGCAAAATTAGGTTTAATCGCCCTGTTGCATCTGATTGCGGTATTAAGCGTTAGCCTGGCAATCTTTAACCTCTTGCCGTTGCCTATTCTGGATGGCGGCCATCTATTTTTATTAGGTTTGGAAAAATTAAGGAAAAAAACATTAGGGGCTAAGACAGAAGAGATAATTAATAATGTGGGTTTGACTTTGATGATTACTCTGGCTTTGTTGGTTACTTATAATGATATCCTGAGGCTTTACGCAGACAAGGTTAGTAAAATGGCGGCCAAATAATATGGACCCAGCCCTTCTTAGAAGTGTTGGGTTAAGAATATAGAAAGAAGGGCTGGGTGGAGATTAAGAGAAGAGATTCTAAAGAACTTAAAATTGGCGCCTGTTTAATTGGCGGGAAAAATCCCATCGCTATCCAATCAATGACTAAGACCAAAACATCGGATATAAATAATACCGTTAAACAGATCAAGCAATTGGAGGAGGCGGGTTGTCAGATTGTGCGTTTGGCGGTTGCGGACTTAAGCGATGCATCGGCTTTAAAGAAAATTAAGGCCAGGGTGAGGTTACCGTTAGTAGCGGATATCCATTTTTCATATCGGCTGGCCATTGCCTCGATTGAGAATGGCGCGGATAAAATCCGGCTGAATCCCGGAAACATTGATAAGCCCCAACAGATAAAAGCGGTTATCTGCGCGTTAAAAGCGGCTAAGATTCCTTTGCGTATCGGGTTAAATAGCGGTTCGGTAAGAGATGTTGGTTTGAGAAAATCTTCGATGGCCGATAAATTGGTAGCTGCTTGTATGGATTATGTTAAAATGATTGAGAAGTTAAAGTTTACTAATATAGTAATCTCAGTTAAAGCTAACAATGTCTTGGATACGGTTGAGGCTTACCGTAAGATTGCTAAGGCCTGCAGTTATCCTTTGCATCTGGGCCTTACCGCCACGGGTTCTGTCTATAATGGTATTATTAAATCCAGCATTGCTTTAGGATCTTTACTACTAGAGGGTATTGGTGATACAGTAAGGGTGTCGCTTACGGATAATCCAACAGAAGAGGTAAGGGCAGCCAAATGTATTTTGGAATCTTTAGATTTACGCGGTGGGAGAGTCCAACTGATTAGTTGCCCTACTTGCGGCCGCTGTGAGCTAGATTTGATCAATATCGTTAAGGATCTGGAAACTAAATTAGCCGCTAAAGAATACCAACAATCTGCTCATCCTTTAAAAGTAGCGGTAATGGGTTGTGTAGTTAATGGGCCGCAAGAAGCAAGAGAAGCGGATTTGGGAGTGGCTTTTGGTAAGCAAGAAGGGCTTTTATTTAAGAAGGGTAAGCCCACAAAAAAGGTGGCGGCAGCAAATTGCGTCAGGGTCTTATTAGAAGAAATTAAACAATACACCTGGTGTTAATAGGTATTGCGTTGGTGTTGTCTAGGTAGACAAGACACCCCGCGCTAATTGGAATTGCGCGGGTGTTATGTTTGTACATAAGAAATCTAAACAAAGTAATGCTTCCCCTCGCGGGAGCTTGAGGTTCATTTTTCCCCAAGCGCCGGAGGCTGGGGAAAAACTCTCCCCCTCGCGGGAGCTCGGGGTCATTTTTCCCCAAGCGCCGGAGGCTGGGGAAAAATGAGGAGAATACATGGCTCAGCCGACGTTAAAAGGTAGGGTACGTGAAGATTTTCTTGCTAAATACAGCAGCATTTTATTTAAAAGTGCCGGCAACAAAACCGAAGTTGCCGCGGTAATCAGGAATATTCTGGAAGGGATTTTAAGCCAGCCGCGCAACCCCCTTAAGGAGCTGGAGAGGGATAATATTATTAATGAATTGGTTGATGAATTTGCGGGTTTAGGGCCTATAGAGCAATTGATGATGGATCCTGATGTTTCGGAAATCATGATTAATGGTACGCATAATGTATATGTAGAGAAGCATGGTAAAAAACAGATGACCAGTATGAAGTTCGATAGCGATCAGCAGCTGATGTATGTTATTCAAAAGATTTTGTCGCCTACCAGAAGAAGGGTTGATGAATCTGTTCCTTATACGGATATCTGCCTGCCGGATGGTTCGCGAGTCAATATCATTATTCCGCCCCTGGCTTTAGATGGCCCGACCATAACTATCCGCAAGTTCCTTAAAAAAATTATAAGCGTTGAAGATCTTATTAATTTAGGGACGTTAGATAGAAGAATGGCGGATTTTTTAATTGCTTGTATTAAGGGTAAGGCCAATATTATATTTTCGGGTGCTACCGGTTCTGGAAAAACTACTACTGTTGGCGTGCTCTCTAGCTATATTGGGAATGACGAACGTACCATTACCATTGAGGATACGGCGGAGTTGCATCTGGCGCAGGATCACGTAGTCAGATTGGAGACTAAACCTCCGAATATTGAAGGCAAGGGTGAGATTACCATCAGGGATCTTTTTCGTAATACTTTGCGTATGCGCCCTCAGAGGATTATCTTAGGCGAAATTAGAAGCGCCGAAGCCCTGGATATGCTTCAGGCAATGTGCTCGGGCCACAGCGGAGCACTTTCCGTTATCCACGCTGATACCCCTCAGGATGTTATGTATCGGTTAGAGACAATGATTCTGATGTCCGGGGTTCCCATAACCTTAGAGGCGATACACCGGCAGATCGCTTCATCTTTACATTTAGTTATTCAGGAGGATCAGCTTGCTGACGGTGGGCGTAAGATTACCCGGATTACCCAGGTTAATGGCCTAAAAGACGGTTGGGTAAATCTGGAGGATATTTTTTATTATGACATTGAACATGTGGATAGAGATGGAAAGGTGCATGGCCGTTTTAAAACTACGGGGGTGGTGCCCGTATTTTATCCGATTTTTGGCAAAAGAGGAATAGTTTTATCTAAGGAAATTTTCAATAAGGATTAATATGTTTTGGACTAAGGTATTTATTCCCACAATAAAAGAAACGCCCAAGGAAGCAGAATCCTTAAGCCATCAATTGTTATTGCGTGCCGGGTTTGTGCGCATGCTGATGGCGGGGGCCTATATTTATCTGCCTATGGGGTTACGGGTTTTAGAAAAAATCCAGGGAATAGTTCGCCAGGAGATGAATGCTTGTGGCGCCAGTGAGTTGCTCTTGCCGGCCCTACATCCCCTTGAGCTTTGGCAGAAAACCGGCCGGGATAAAGATTTGGGCCAAGTAATGTTTCAATTTCAAGACCGCCGTGGCCGAAAAGTAACTTTAGGCCCCACGCATGAAGAGGTAATTACCGATTTGCTAAAAAATAATCTCTCTAGTTACCGGCAATTGCCCCTGGTTTTATATCAGATTCAGACAAAATTTCGCGATGAGATCCGGCCGCGTTTCGGTTTAATCCGTGCTTGTGAATTTATCATGAAGGATGCTTATAGTTTTGATCAGGATCAAGCAGGTTTGGATAAGAACTACAAACTAATGTATGAAGCTTACCAGCGGATATTTTCTAGATGCGGGTTGAAAACTTTAATTACCGAGGCGGATTCCGGCGTGATGGGCGGCAAAGTTTCACATGAATTTATGGCACCTTCACCGCTGGGTGAAGATATAGTTTTGTTTTGTTCAACATGCAAATTGACCAGGGCTTTATCCCGCGAGAAAATAGAAAATGAGGCGGGATCCCGCCATGCGGAAAAGGAAACTAATAATTCTTGCCCTAACTGTCATCTAGAGATGGCAAGAATTAATACTATTGAAGTTGGCCATATCTTTAAATTGGATACAAAATATAGCCAGGCAATGCAGGCTAATTTTTCGGACAGCTCCGGACAGCTCAAGCCTTTGGTGATGGGCTGTTATGGCATCGGAGTATCGCGCCTGATTTCGGCGATTATCGAACAGAATAATGATACTGACGGAATTATCTGGCCGGGCCAGGTTGCTCCTTTTGGAATTATAATTTTACCTTTAGATGTAACTAACCAGGAGGTTATGCAGGCGGCGAACAGTTTATATCAGGAGCTTAAAGCAAACGGCTTGGATGTGCTTTTTGATGATCGCGATGAGCGCGCGGGAGTTAAATTCAAGGATGCGGATTTGATCGGTGTGCCCGCTAGCATCGTCATTGGTAAAAAGAGTATTGGAGAAAAAAATATAGAATTAAGAATACGTAAAGATAAAAGTATTCAGCTTATACCCAGGGAGAACGCGGTAAAGTTTATTACGAAATTATTATCTTAACCTAGTGTTGTTATAAAAAATAACCGGAGAATGAAAAAAAATGAGTCAGGAACTTTTAGCAATTATTGAACAGATTGAACGAGAAAAGGGAATTAAAAAAGAAATTATACTGGAGGCCGTGGAAAGCGCTATACTTAGCGCTGCTAAAAGGGTAATTGATTTAAAGCCGCTTGAGGAATTTAAGGTTCAGATTGATCGTGCTACCGGAGAGATCCGCGCGTATCGTAATAATGAGTTAGTCACAAATATTGATTTTGGGCGCATTGCTGCTTCTACCGCGCGTCAGGTAATTATTCAGAAAATGCGCGAGGCGGAAAAGGATGTGGTTTTTGTGGAATTCCAGAGCCGCGTCGGAGAGATTGTCAGCGGTACGGTTTATCGCTTTGAAAAAGGCAATGTGATTGTAGATTTATTAGGTAAGGCTGAAGGTGTTTTGCTTAAGCGCGAACAGTCGCCTAAAGAAGAATTTAAGCAGGGGCAGCGTATTCGCGCCTATGTGGTGGAGGTGAAAAAAGATACCAAGGGCCCGCAGATTCTTTTGTCGCGCGCCCATCCTAATTTAGTCAAGGAATTGTTTGAATTAGAAGTTCCTGAGATCTATGAGGGAATCGTGGAGATTAGAGGCATATCGCGCCAAGCCGGTGAACGTACTAAAATTTCAGTCTACTCCAAGAATGATAAGGTTGATGCCGTAGGCGCTTGCGTAGGTATGCGCGGCAACCGGGTAAGAAATATTGTTAATGAGTTACAGGGGGAGAAAATTGATATCGTGCGTTTTAATGATGATGTGCGTGAATATATTAAAGCCGCGCTTTCTCCGGCTAAGGTTTCAGAAATCAAATTAGATAGGGATAAAATGAAGGCCGGGGTAATTGTTGATGATGATCAGCTGTCTTTGAGTATCGGTAAGCATGGCCAGAACGTGCGTTTGGCTTCCCGGCTGGTGGGTTGGGAGCTGGATATCCGTACTAAGAGCATGATTGCTGCCGAGGCGCTTGGCGGCAAAGCAGAAGCAGCGGTTACTGCGACAGAAGCAGCAGCTAGCGTGCTTGAGCCGGCTAAGATTAAGAAGGTTAAGAAAGAAATTAGAAAGGTATCCAAAAAAACATCTAGAATAGATGCTAAAACAGATGCTAAGAAGAATGTTAATAAAGAGGTAAAAAAAGAAACCAAGAAAGAAGCTTTCTTAGGAGGTCTTTTGGGGGTTGGTGAGAAGATTGCCGAGAGTTTAAAAGAAGCGGGAATCAAGAGTGTAGATGATATAATTAAACTTCAGGTGCAGGGACTGATAAAGATTAAGGGCATCGGAGAAAAGAAAGCTCAAAAAATTATCACAGAGGCTAAGAAACTGTCATTATAAAGGCCCGCCACAAAGATTGGCGGGCAGGCCTGATACTAGGCAGGAAAGAGAAAATATGCCAAAAATAAAAAAAGGAAAAACAGTAGTAAAAAAATCGCAAGTTAAGCCTAAGGTAAAAATGAAAGCAAAAACTAAAAAGCCGGTTGCTAAAGCGCAAGAGGCGGTTAAGCTGAAGCCTGCAGCTAAGTCGTTTAAGCTTAAATTAGTAGTGAAAAAGGCTAAAGATAAAATCAAGCCAGTGTTTAAATCTATGCTTAAACCGGTAAAACTTGAGCCGAAAGTTATGATTAAGGCTAAACTTGTAATAAAGCCTGAAGTAAAGGTTGAGGCTAAAGTTGAGGCTAAGCCGGTAATAAAGCCTGAAGTAAAGATTGAGGTTAAACCTGTGCATAAACCTGTGGTTAAGGTTGAGGCTGAGGTTAAGCCGGTAATAAAGCCTGAAGTAAAGGTTGAAGTAAAGGTTGAGGCCGTCCCGGAAAAAGAGATTGAACTGGAGCTGCCGATTACGGTTAAAGATTTAGCCATAAAATTACAGGAGAAGTCTTCGATTCTGATTAAACATCTCATGGGTATGGGGGTGATGATTGGGATTAACCAGGTTTTGGATGAGGCCATTTTAAATAAGTTATGTTTAAAATATAATTTTGGAATTAAGAAAGCTCTTAATGCCGAAGAAGTGATTTTGCGGGCGCACAAGAAAATAGATAAGCCTGAGGAACTTAAGAATCGCTCACCGATAGTTACTTTTATGGGGCATGTTGATCATGGCAAGACCTCTCTTTTAGATGCCATCCGTAAAACTAAAGTTACAGAAAGTGAGCACGGAGGGATTACTCAGCATATCGGCGCTTACCGGGTCAGCCTGGCGCAGGGGGAGATTACTTTTTTAGATACGCCTGGCCATGAAGCATTTACCGCTATGCGCGCACGCGGCGCGCGGATTACCGATATTGTGGTGTTAGTCGTGGCTGCTGATGACGGAATTATGCCGCAAACTCAAGAAGCAATCGATCATGCGCGGGCCGCGCAAGTAGCGATCATCGTGGCGATCAATAAAATAGATAAAGCGCAGGCAAATCTGGATACGGTTAAAAAACAATTGGCCGCAGCCGGATTGACTCCTGAGGATTGGGGCGGTAAAACGATTACTGTCGCGGTTTCTGCTAAGACCGGAGCAGGAATAGATAGCTTACTTGAGATGATTTTGTTGCAAGCCGAAATTATGGAGTTAAAAGCTAATCCTGATCGCCTAGCTTATGGAGTAGTCGTGGAAGCCAGGATGGCTAAAGGCAAAGGGCCGGTAGCTACGTTGCTTGTGCAGAATGGCACATTACATCTTAACCAAAATATAATCGTAGGTAATTTATATGGAAAAATCCGGGCGATGCTCAATGACCGGGGGCAGGGAGTAACTACTGTCGGCCCGGCAACTCCGGTAGAAATTTTGGGGATAAACGGAATTCCGCAGGTAGGGGAGCAGTTTTTTGTGATTGAAGATGAAAAGCAGGCCAAGAGTTTAATTCAGGCGCGCGTGGAAAAAGAAAAGCTTCAGCAGGTTAAACAGGTGCATAGGGTAAGCTTGGAAGAGTTGCATGCCCAGATTGCCGCGGGCAAAATCAAGGAACTAAATTTAATTGTTAAGGCAGATGTCCAGGGGTCGCTGGAGGCGATTAAAGACACTTTGGATAAATTGAATGTTTCCGAGATAAAGATTAATATAATACATATGGGGGCGGGAAATATCAATACTTCCGATGTAATTTTAGCGGTAGCTTCTGATGCGTTGCTTTTGGGATTTAATGTTTCTGCTGATGATCCGGCTAAGGAGTTAATCTCTAAAGAAGGCCTAGAAGTAAAAATATATAATATTATTTATGAGCTAGCTAATGATATCAAAGCCGCGGTTGAGGGTATGCTTGATCCAAAATTGAAGAAAGTATTCTTAGGCAGGGCCGAAGTCAAAAAGATGTTCAAGCTTTCCCATTCCGGTATCATTGCCGGATGCTTTGTAACCAAGGGGAAGATCAACCGTAATTGTATGATTACACTGATGCGCAATGGCGCGGTTGCTTTTGAAGGCAAGGTCTCCAGCCTTAAACGTTTTAAGGATGATGTCCGCGAGGTTGGCGAGGGGTTTGAATGTGGTATTGCGGTTGGTGGGTTTGACCAGTTAGTCGAAGGTGATATTATTGAAGCTTATGATATAGAGAAGATAGCGAGAAAGTTGTAAGTCGTAAGTTGTAAGTCGTAAGCTTACCGCTTATAACTTATAACTTATAACTATTTGCAGGGTTAAGATATGATTAAAAAACGCATATTAAGCGGCATGCGGCCTACGGGTAAATTACACCTGGGCCATCTGGCGGGCGCTTTGGCCAATTGGACAAAGCTGCAAGATGAATGTGATTGTTTCTTTATGGTTGCGGATTGGCACGCGCTGATGTCTGAATATGAAAATCCGGCTCTCCTTGGTACTAATATGTTGGATAATGTTATTGATTGGCTCTCCTGTGGGATTGACCCTGAAAAATCTATTATTTTTATCCAGTCGCAAGTGCCTGAACATCTTGAGCTTTATTTTATCCTCTCTTTGATTACGCCTTTAGGATTACTTGAGCGTTGCCCTACCTATAAAGAACAGCTGCGCCAAGTAGTTAATCGCGATTTAAGCACCTATGCTTTTTTAGGATATCCGGTTTTACAAGCCGCGGATATTTTACTTTATAAGGCTGATAGCGTGCCCGTGGGGGAGGATCAGCTGCCGCATTTAGAGCTGTGCCGTCAGATTGCGCGCAAGTTTAATCATCTTTACCAGACAACTTGTTTTACGGAGCCTAAGGCCTTGCTTACCCAGACTACCCGCCTTTTAGGCTTGGATGGCCGCAAGATGAGTAAGAGTTATAATAATTATATTGCCCTAACTGACGCGCCTGAGGTTATCCGTAAAAAGGTGCAGGGCATGTTTACAGATCCCAAGCGTATTCACGTCATTGATTGCGGGCATCCGGATAAATGCAATGTTTTTTCTTATTATGCGGCATTTTCACCTTTGCTAAATAATCAGGTTCATGAGCGTTGCGCAAAGGCGATGATTGGCTGCGCGGAATGTAAAAAGGAATTGGCAGCTTTGCTAACTA
This sequence comes from Candidatus Omnitrophota bacterium, assembly GCA_026387315.1. Lineage (GTDB taxonomy): Bacteria > Omnitrophota > Gorgyraeia > Gygaellales > Profunditerraquicolaceae > UBA6249. The sequence goes on along the minus strand of JAPLLY010000022.1, from coordinate 43,002 downwards.
ATTTATTGGCGCCGATTCAGGAAAAACGACTTACTTTACAAAAAGATAAAAAGCACATCCAGGAGATCTTATTCGCTGGGAAGCAGAAGGCATCCCTGCTAGCCAAGAAAACTATTTCTCAAGTAAGAGGATTGCTTAAAATATGAACCCCGCACCTTCTAAATCCCGCACCTTTTCGAAGGTGCGGGATAAATATTCCGTTATTAAAGCCATAGGGTTTAAAGAATTGAATACGAAAGAAGGTGCGGGGTGAATTATAAAATCCGCTTAGATATGTTTGAGGGCCCGTTAGACCTGTTATTATATTTAGTAAAAAAAGACCACCTTAATATTTACGATATCCCGATTGCCAAAGTTACTCAACAATACCTGGAGTATATTAATTTGATGCAGCTTTTGGATTTAAATATTGTGGGAGAATTTTTAGTCATGGCGGCCACGCTGATGCAGATAAAATCCAAGATGTTGCTTCCGGCGGAAGAGTTGGGGGTTTTGGAAGAAGGGGAGGATCCGCGCGCGGAGCTGATCAAAAGGCTTCTGGAATATGAAAAGTTTAAACAAATCGCCGAAAATTTAAAACAAAGAGAAATCAGCCAACAGGAAGTTTTTAAGCGCCCGAAAATCGAAGAACCGGCTGATGCCAAAGCGCTTGGCAAGCAAGAGGATAAATATTTTGAGGCTAGCATCTTTGATTTGATTAATGCTTTTTCTCGGGCGTTAAAAGATATACCCCGCGAAGTTTTTTATGAGGTGATCAAGGATCAGTATACGGTTGAGCAAAAAGTCCATGATATCCTGCATTTGTTGTTGGTGCAAACAGAAATTAAGCTTTCGGAGTTATTCGCCAAGAGCAAGAGCAAGATAGAGATTATCGTGATCTTTTTGGCGATTCTGGAGCTGGCGAAAATGCAAGAAATCATTGCCCGCCAAGACGCGGAATTCCAAGATATAATCATAGCCAGAAACAGAGAAAACATTATTCCTTATGAGCGAAGAGACCAGCCCCGTTAGAAACTATCAATCAGAACCCGCTAGAAAAGGTGTTTCTAACGGGGCCAGGCACGCGCTGCTGAAAGCCGATTCCGTTATTACTGATATTAAGGAATCCGAAGAGGATGTAGTTTTAAATATATCCTTAAGGCCAAAGAAATTTGGCGAGTTTGTCGGCCATAAGGATATTGTGGATAATTTAAAAATTGCCATCCAGGCAGCTCAAGAGAGAAAAGAGCCTCTGGAGCATGTACTTTTAAGCGGGCCTCCGGGGCTGGGTAAAACTTCTTTGTCGCATATTATCGCGCATGAGATGGGCGCTAAAATCACCGCCACCAGCGGCCCGGCGATTGAGCGGGCCGGAGATTTAATCGGTATACTGACTAATTTGGAAAACGGAGATATCCTTTTTATTGATGAGATACACCGCATGTCCAAGGTGGTTGAAGAATTTTTGTATCCGGCAATGGAAAGTTTCCAGATCGATTTTGTTATTGATAAAGGGCCATACGCTAAAACCATCAAGTTTAATCTTAAGCCGTTTACTTTAATCGGGGCAACTACGCGCACCGGACTTTTAGCCGCCCCTTTAAGGGGCAGGTTTGGGATATTTTACAGCCTGGATTTTTATAAAGTAGAAGACCTGGCTAAAATTATAAAAAATTCCAGCCAGTTATTGTCGGTAAAAATTGATGATCCGGCGACTTTAGAGATTGCCAAACGCTCCCGGGGAACTCCGCGTATCGCTAACCGGCTCTTGCGCCGGGTGAGGGATTACGCACAGGTTTTAAAAATCGAAAATGTTGATCAGCCCGTAACTTCCAAGATTCTTAATGAACTGGGTATTGATCAGGCGGGTTTTGATGACCTGGATCGTAAGGTCTTAAAATTAATTCTGGAGTCATTTGGCGGGGGGCCGGTGGGGATTGAGTCTTTGGCTGCCAGCCTCAATGAAGAGGTGGATACGATCGAGGATGCGGTTGAGCCGTATCTTTTAATGGCCGGGTATTTAAAACGCACTTCCCGAGGGCGGTTAGCTACGCGTAAGGCTTTTGAGCATTTTGGTTTAAAGTTTAATCAAGAACAACAAGCAGAAATTTTTTAGTGGGTATCTTGTTGCACATCTGCTGCGGGCCTTGTTTAATCTATCCTTTTAGCAGGTTAAAAGATCAGGGATTTAAAATTAAGGGATTTTATTATAATCCTAACCTCTACCCGGTTAGTGAATATCATCGGCGGGTTGAGGCCCTAAAAATTCTTAGTCAGGAATTTTCTCTGGATGTAGAGTATCCTGAACATAAGGAAGGAGATTTTTTTCAGGCAATTAATACTCCAGAAGGCCTGTCCCGGCGATGCGTAATTTGCTGGTCATTGCGTTTACGCGAAACTGCCAGTCAGGCCAAGAGCAATGGTTTTGCGGCATTTAGCACTACTTTATTGGCCAGCCCATATCAGAATCATGGATTGCTTAAGCAATTAGGCCGTCAAATTGGCCAAGAGATAGGCATAGATTTTTATTATGAAGATTTTCGCCTGGGTTTTAAACAAGCGCAGTTAGAAGCTAAGCGTAAAGGTATTTATCGCCAGAAATATTGCGGCTGCAGTTATTCGGAGATTGAAAATGCGAAAAACCGGAAAATTTAAAATAATAATTATATTTTTATTCTGTTATTTATTTAGCCTTAGATTGGCCTTAGCTCTAGATAATCAGGTTTCAGTTAAGCCGGCCGCCCCTAGAGGTGTTTGGGTGTCGGTGTTTTCCGGGGAAAAAATGCTTTATTCTGAAGCTGGTGTGCGTAATTTGATTGCCCAATGCAACAAAGCTAAAATAAATGAGATTTATCTGCAGATCTTTCAGTCGGGTAATGCTTATTATGATTCTAAGATTACTGATAAAACAAAATATGACCAGATCGTTGCCTCCGCCGGGTTGGATACGCTGGATTTATTGCTTAGGGAAGCCGGGCAGAATAATATTAAAGTTTTTGCCTGGGTGAACATCTTAGGATTAGGTAAAAACGAAAAAGCGGATATTTTGAAGAAGTACGGCAGTTCTATTCTTACCCGGGATCAGTATCAAAGGCTGTCGAAGACTTCTACGAGTTCCGAGCTGGATAAATATTACTTGAAAGAGGATATGATATTTTTAGAGCCGGGCGACCCCAGAGTAGAGGCGTATATGCTGGCGATTATTAATGAAATTATTAATCGTTATCCGTTATTTAGCGGGATACACTTAGATTACCTGCGTTATCCATCGCCTATTCCGTTTGTTCCGGGTTCCAGGTTTAATAAATTCGGTTTAACTTATGGTTATGGGCCGGCAAATGTAGAGCGATTTCGCGATAAAACCGGGATTAATGTTTTAGATACGCTAAATAATGAAGATGAGTATTTGGCTTGGGATAATTGGAAGCGCCAGCAGGTTACGGATTTAGCGCGTAAGATATCCAGCTTGGTTAAAGTTAAATCGCCTAGTTTAGCGGTTTCTTGCGCGGTTATCCCGGTTATCGAGCGCGCCTATAGCAACGCATTTCAGGACTGGTCGTCTTGGCTGGAAGAGGGAATTATTGATTATGTGGTATTGATGTCTTATACCAAGGATAATCAGTTTATTAAAGAAGCGGTCAAGAGCAGTATGGGCCATCGCGGTAAAGGGAAGATTTATGCCGGTATCGGAGCGTTCTTGATGAAAGACAATCCAGATCTGTTTTTTAATCAATTTCGTTTAATTACTGAGCTGGCTCCCGACGGCGTAGTTTTCTATTCCATTGACGATTTAACCGATCAATTAACCGGTTATCTGAATTAAATCCAGGGGACGGTTCTGTTTTTCCGAGTCAAATTCTAAAAAAACAGAAGCGTCCCCTTGATTTTGTTGTCTGATTAAATATGTTAAAACTTGCTGAATTTGATTATCCCCTTCCTAAGGAACTGATTGCCCAGTATCCTTTGCAAAAAAGAGAACAGGCTCGCCTTTTAATCGTAAATCGAAAAACCGGTACTATTAGCCATGGTGTATTTAAAGATATTATCGGATTTTTTAGAAAAAATGATTTGTTAGCGCTTAATGATACCAAGGTTTTGCATTGCCGTTTAATGGGGAATAAAATAACCGGCGGCAGAGTCGAAATTTTACTCACCCGCCGGATTAATGGCACGACTTTTTCCTGCCTGGTTCAGCCCAGCCGCACAAAAGTCGGGGAAAAGATTATTTTTGCCACGGGCTCGATTACCGGAATTTTAAGCAGCCGGGGGCAGATTAGTTTTAAGCAACCTGACGCGGATGCGATCTATAACTTTGGAATTGTTCCTCTGCCGCCTTACATTAAACGCGATCCCGAGGATTTAGATACGGTTTATTATCAGACGGTTTATGCCAAAAATGAAGGGGCCTTGGCTTCTCCCACCGCCGGCCTGCATTTTACGCAGGAGTTACTTAAACAGATTCAAGGCGCGGGAGTTAATTTAGCCTATGTAACATTGCATGTGGGCTTGGGTACATTCCGGCCGGTAAAATGCGAAAATATAATTGAGCATAAAATGGAGGCAGAATATTTTTTAGTTCCGGATGCCGCTTGCGCCGCGCTAGCCAAGGTAAAAGCAGCCCAGGGGCGGGTTATTGCCGTTGGCACGACCAGCCTGCGGGCGCTGGAAACTTATGCCTCTGGCCGTAAAGAAGGCCATACGGATTTATTTATCTATCCAGGATATAAATTCGCAGCAGTGGATTGCCTGTTGACTAATTTCCATCTTCCAATGACTACTCTTTTTATGCTAGTGTGCGCTTTCGGAGGAAGAGAATTAATGTTGAAGGCGTATCAGGAGGCAATCGATAATAAATACCGTTTTTATAGTTATGGCGACGCAATGTTGATAATTTAGCATGGCAGTCATTGCGAGCCCGCCATTGGTTCAGTGGAGGGCGAAGCAATCTCTGTGTTTTGACCTTACGCGGGTCCTGTCTTGGGTATTTTCTAGCGCTGACGCGCGTCGAAAACACCCAAGCCACCCGCTAAAGGACATTTAGAATTAAAGACAGGTCAGCCTCAAAATGAAAATAGGGGGAGCAGTTCCACTAGAACTGGTTATATATAAATAAGCTAGAAGCAAACGGTTCTAAAGTTTTTTTTCAAGGGTTGGATTTAATCGTTCAGTTCTTTTTGTTTGCCCATTAAATTGCTTGTAATCTTGGAATTGTAGCGGGATAATACATTAACAAAATGGAGGAGAATCGAAATGAAAAGAGCGATATGTTTGATAGTGGTTGGCTCATTATTGGTTATGCCTTGCAGGCAAGCTCTTGCTGAGCACGGTGGCAGACACGGTGGCGGACACTATAGCTATGATAATGGTAGGTATCACAGGCCTGGGTGGACTTGGTTTGGTATAGGAGCAACTACTTTGGCTCTTGGCGCTGTAATTGCATCTTTATCGTCAAGGCACGAAGTAGTAGTAGTCAATGGAGCAACTTACTACTATGATGATGGGGTCTACTATCGTCCGTATTCTGGTGGTTATGTTGTGGTTCAACAACCAGTATATGTTCCAGCGTCTGTGGTTCTGGCAACGCCAGTTAAGCTAACGCCATCGGATTCCATAAGAGATCAATTTGTGGTTAATATACTCAATAGTGACAGAACATATACATCAGTCACGTTGGTTAAAAGTGGCAGCGGTTATGTTGGCCCGCAAGGAGAATATTATGAGGGTCATCCTAGTGTTAAGCAATTAGAAATTCTGTATGGCAAATAAGATACTCAACCTATTCAAGAAAGGAAGAGGAGATATGCTACGAAGATTTGGAATTGTGATTGTTGTTTTGTTTATATCGACTTCGTTTACTTTGAAAGCTAATGCTCAACAGCCAGCGAGTAGTGGTAAGCCCCAGGGCCAGGGTGAAGGTGCTCAATTACGGCAGGAAATCGCGTCATTAGAGCAGCAAGCGAAACCGTTGCGTGCGCAACTTGAACAGCTTGGAAAGCAAGCTAAACCAATAAGGGAACAACTTCATCTGATACGTAAAAAACTAGAAGCTGACCGTGAAAAGCTTAAGTATTTACGTGAAGAACGTCATGAAGAACGCAAGGAGCATCGCCAAGAAATGAAGCAACAAAACCAAGCACAACAAACATCTGCAGTTATGCCTTTACAGAAATAGCCTGGTTTTTAGATAATAGGAATCAATTCTTTGTCTAGTCTTTCCGTTTCCTCCGACATACACCAGTTGAAAAAATGGAACCGTTTCTATTTTTACTGCGAGGACAAACTTTATATATTATTAACGGGTGGTGAGCCTTGGCTCTCGCAGCATCTCAAAAATTCGAGCGGGTACGGTTGCCCTTAATATATGTCTTGGCAGAGCGAGAATTTTTGCCGAAGCGAAGATTTTCCTCGTAGGGGAAAATCGAGCGGTGCGGCGAAAGACAAGGCTCGACAGGACCCGCAAAAGGGAAAAAATGTTTACTTTAATTCATCAAGATAAAAATAGTAAAGCGCGGTTGGGGAAGGTTACTACTGCGCATGGGGAGTTTGATACGCCGGCTTTTATGACGGTGGGTACGCATGCGACCGTAAAGGGGCTGATGTTTAAGGATATTGAGCAAGCAGGCGCGCAGATAATTTTGGCTAATGCTTACCATCTATTTTTAAGGCCGGGGATAGAGATTATTAAAAAGGCCGGAGGCTTGCATAAATTTATGAGTTGGAATAAGCCGATACTTACCGATAGCGGAGGTTATCAGGTTTTTAGTTTAGCGCTTTATCGTAAGATTTCTGATCAGGGAGTGGAATTTCAGTCGCATATTGACGGATCAAAGCATTTTCTTACACCTGAAGATGTGATTAAAATTCAAGAAACTCTAGGTTCGGATATTATGATGCCGCTGGATGAATGTGTGCATTATCCTTGCGCCAAGGAAGAGTCCAGGGCAGCCATGGAAAGAACAATTGCCTGGGCAAAAAGATCCAAAGATGCTAAGCAGGATACCGGGAGTTTTTTATTCGGGATTGTTCAGGGGGCTACTTATGAAGATTTACGCAGCGACTGCGCTAAGCGTTTAGTGGATATGGATTTTGACGGTTATTCTATTGGCGGAGTTTCTGTTGGCGAGAGCAGCAATTTAATATATAATATCATTGAGTTGGTGACAGGATTGCTGCCGCTAGATAAGCCGCGTTATGCTATGGGTATCGGTTATCCTTTTGATATTCTTGAGGCGGTAGAGCGGGGAGTGGATATGTTTGATTGCGTAATTCCTACCCGCTACGGAAGAAACGGCACGGCCTTTACCAATTATGGCAAGATTATTATTCGTAACGCCGCCTATACCGAGGATTTTAGGCCTTTAGACGCCAAATGCGGCTGTTATACCTGTCAGAATTTTTCTCGGGCTTATTTAAGGCATCTGTTTAACGCTAAAGAGATGTTAGGTTTGGTTTTGCTTAGCCTGCACAATGTTTATTTTTTTCTGGATTTAACGCGCCAGATCCGTCAGGCGATCCAAGAGGATAAATTTAGCCAATTTAAACAGATATTTTTAATGAATTATAACCATCAGACATGCGCGTAGATATTATCAGTATTTTTCCCAAGATGTTTTCTGCCGTGCTGGATGAGTCGATTATCAAGCGGGCTCAGCTTAAAGGCAAGGTTAAGATTTTCACGCACGATTTAAGGGATTATACCCTGGATAAGCACCGTAAAGTTGATGACCGTCCATTTGGCGGAGGCGCGGGCATGGTGATTCAGGTAGAGCCTATTTTTAGAGCATTACAGGCAATTAAGAGAAAGATTAAAGGCAAATCCAAAGTAATCTTATTATCTCCTCAGGGAAAAAGGTTGGATCAGGCTTATGCCAAGAAATTATCCGGATGCCGGAATTTGATATTTATCTGCGGCCATTATGAAGGAGTGGATGAGAGGGTTAGGCAACACTTAGTGGATGAAGAGATTTCGATTGGGGATTATGTTTTAACCGGAGGAGAACTCGCGGCTATGGTGGTGGTAGATAGCCTGGTCAGGCTGCTCCCCGGGGTGCTCGGAGATAAAAATTCCTTGAATTTTGAGTCATTCGAAGGTAATCTATTAGAATACCCGCAATATAGCCGGCCAGCTAAATTTAAAAACTGGCCGGTTCCTGAGGTTTTGGTATCGGGTGACCATGATAAAATTTCTTCCTGGAGAAAGCAGGAGGCTATAAAGCGGACTAAAGAAAGAAGGCCGGATTTACCCCCACACCAATTGTATCCATAGTTTAATACTATGCTTCAATTGGTGTGGGGTTTACTAAAAAATAAAAGCAATAGAAAGGAGCAATAGTTAATGGATATCAAGTCAATTGAAGCGGGTTTTACTAAGAAAGAGATGCCGGTGATTAATGTCGGAGATACGGTTAAGGTGCTGACTAGAATTCCGGAAGGCCCGGATAAATTTCGCTTGCATCCTTTTGAGGGCGTGGTAATTGCTAAAAAGGGATCAGGGCTTAAGCTTAATTTTACCGTGCGTAAAGTTTCCTCTGGCGAGGGGGTGGAGCGGGTGTTCCCGCTTTATTCTCCGGTAATTGACCGCATTGAGATTATTCGTTTTGGCAAGGTTAAAAGGGCCAAGCTTTACTATTTAAGAGAGAAGATCGGCAAGCATGCCACTAAGATAGAAAGCAAAGAAGAAGTCAAGTAGTGCTCTCATACGAAAGAAAGCTTAAACTTAAGGGTTTTGATTATATTATTGGCGTGGATGAAGCGGGCCGCGGGCCTTTAGCCGGGCCGGTAGTCGCGGCGGCAGTGTGGTTAAAGGATTTTAGATTTATTCATCGGATAGATGATTCTAAAAAATTAACTCCGGCGCAGAGAAAAGCCGCGTTTTTTGAAATAAAAACCAAATCTTTATACGCCATTGCCGCGGTTAGCCATATTCAGATTGACCGGATTAATATTCTGCAAGCGACAATTTTAGCTATGCAAAAGGCGGTTGCGAAACTGGCTAAACAGCTGACACCCAAAGAATTAAAACGCGCGTTTGTGCTTATTGACGGCAATCTGCGTTTCAAGCTGGGTTTGCCTTATCAGAGCATTGAGGGAGGGGATGGCAAATCACTAAGTATTGCCGCCGCGAGCATCCTGGCTAAAGTGCGGCGGGATCAAATTATGACGGCTTACCACAAGATTTATCCGCAATATGAATTTATCAAACATAAAGGTTATCCTACGCGGCTGCATCGGGATATTTTAAAAAAAATCGGCCCAGTTGCTATTCATAGAAAGAGTTTTTTAAGGTGCCTGGAAAAAATTTAGATTTTGGTAAAGCGGCGGAAATCGCGGCGGTAAAATTTTTAGAAGCCCAGGGTTATAAGATTTTACGGTGTAATTATAAAACCAAGTTTAGTGAAATTGATATTATCGCTAAAGACAAAGATGTTTTTTGTTTTGTAGAAGTAAAAGCCAGGCATTCAGATAGGTTTGGCCAGCCGAGCGAAGCGGTCTCGCGAAATAAGCAAAGGCAGATCTCTAAATCCGCTATCTGCTATTTAAAAGAAACTAACGCCTTAGGGCGCCCTGCGCGCTTTGATGTGGTAACGCTTTTATACGCGCGGGATTTACCGGTAATAGATTTAATTAAAAATGCTTTTGAGTTAAGCTCCGGTTTTACCCTTTAAAACCATGGAATATAAAAATCAGAATTTAGTTAAATATTTGAATGACCTTTCCGCTAAGCTTCCTGCTCCCGGAGGAGGCTCTGCCGCGGCTTTAAACGCGGCAATGGGGGCAAGTTTAATTAGTATGGTGGTTAACTTTACTTTAGGCAAGCCCAAATATGCCGCGTTTGAACTGGAGCTAAAAGAAATTTTAGCTAAATCCGAGAAATTAAGAAATGATTTTTTGGAGCTTGTGGATTTAGACGTGGTTGCCTATGCGAGTAAAGATACGCGTAAGGCATTAGACGTTTCGTTTATGCTGTCCAGGCTTTGTTGCCAGGCAGTTAAATTATGCCCGTCGTTGGTTAAGAAAGGTAATCTTAATTTAATCAGCGATGTCGTGGTAGCCGCGGTTTTTTTAGAGTCAGCTTTTGTGGCTGCTTGTTTTAATGTAGAAATTAATTTAAAAAGTTTAGCTGATGCCAAGCTTACTCAATCGGTTAGGAAGGAAATCAAACAGATGTATAAAATTGTGCAAAAAATTCGCAAAGATACGGAGGATAGGGTTGGCAAAATTATTAGAGGGTAGAGTTATCGCGGATAGGATTAAAGAGGAGCTCAAGGTTAGCGTGCGAAGCTTAAAGCAGGTTCCGGTTTTAGCCAGTATTGTGATCGGAGAAAATGCCAGCGCGGTAAGCTACGCGAAATCACAGCAGAAATTAGCTGTTGAGCTTGGTATTGAATATTGTTTGCGCGTTTTATCTCAAGGCGCGGCTGAAAGCCAGATAGTTGAACTTATTCAGGAATTAAATAATGATCAGAAGGTCAATGGCATTATCATTCAGATGCCTTTACCTAAACAGATAGATTATAAGTCGATTAGCCGGTTTATTTCGCGGGATAAAGATATTGAAGGCCTGAATTCTCCTGTGGTGGCCGCGGTGATGGAATTAATTAAAACTAGCGGCGTGGATTTATATGGCCAGGAGGTTGTGGTCGTGGGCTATGGTGAAATATTGGGTAAACCTTTGGCGCTTTTGTTACTGGATAAATTTGCCACACTTACCGTTTGTCATATTGGCACCAGCCAGGCTGGTAAATTAGAAGAGCATGTCCGGCGCGCTGAAGTTTTGATTGCGGCAGTAGGCCAAGCAGGGTTAATTAAGGGTGAATGGATTAAGCCAGGCGCGCTGGTAATCGACGCCGGGATTAACCGCGTAGGCGATAAGATTGTCGGAGATGTGGAATTCGCGGAAGCTGCCAAGCGCGCCAGTTTTATTACTCCTGTGCCCGGAGGAGTAGGCCCGCTGACTGTAGCCATCTTAATGCGCAACCTAGTCCAGGCAGTCCAAGCGCAGCAATAATGTTCTTTTAGATTTTTTACGGGTTGTTGTTTTATGAGGTGGGCGGGTCCTGCCGAGGCATGTTCCTCGCAGGAACGCTTGTTTTGCCCCAGCGTGGCAAAACTGCGCTCGGCGTCAGCCCCTCACTCTCGCTGACAATTAGATATCGGGCGAACCGTGCCCGTTCGGGGCTGCCGACGTCCTGCTCGAAACATGCCTCGTCACCCGCCCCGAGGGAATAAGCCAAGCCATCCTCTAATAAAGTGAAAAGGTGCTAGTTTGGTGTGTGGTTATAGTATTATGATTAAAACAGAAAGTGTTTGGTTTATGTAACTATGAAAATAAATATTAATAATATCTTAAATTCTAAATTCACTTTATTGATAGCAGGGTTTATACTAACAGGAATTGTTGGTTCTTTTTTGAATTATCAATTCCAGAAGGAAGCGTGGAAGAGGCAGGCGCATTATGAGGTAGTAAAAAGACAGTTAGATCAAACACAAGAAGCCGTCGAGAAAATTTTATTACTGGCAAATAAACGATTTTATGCAATGCAAAAAGTGTTTTGGTCTTTAGAGGGATTTAAAATAGAGGAAGCAAAGCGGCGCTGGGAAGAATATAATTCTGTGAGAGATGAGTGGAGTATTATGGTAAGTAACTTTAGAAGTAAAATTAAAGTTTTTCTTTCCCCTGAGCTGTCTTATGAATTGTTAGATAAGGATGATGCGCGAAACTATAAAAATAAAGAGAGTTTACATGCTTTATTTGTTGTGGCTCATTATCAGCTTAAAGAATTTATGAAATATAGTGATTCTAATTCTCAACAAAGAAGGAAAGCTGAGTTAGAAGCTCTAGATACATTAAGTGAATTAGGAAAACATATCGGTGATTTTTCAGAAAGATGCTATACAGTTTATCTTAATAAATATTTTTGTTTTGAAAAAGAATTAGGGAATAAGTAATAAAGCTCGGGTATGGTTCTATTTATAGCGGGTGGCGAGCCTTGTCTCTCGCAGCATCTCAAAAATTCGAGCGGGCACGGTTGCTCCTAATATATGCTTCGGCAGAGCGAGAATTTTTGCCGAAGCGAAGATTTTCCTCGCAGGGGAAAATCGAGCGGTGCGGCGAGAGGCAAAGCTCGACAGGACCCGCGTAAGCTTTGTGGCGGGGACGCGCTGAATATAAAATATAAATGACTTTTAAGGAAGATTAGATAAGGAGGGGTAGTGATGAAAAAGCTAAAAAAAGCTAGTTATATTTTTTTATTCTTCTGCGTATGTTTGATGAGCTCTCAGCTATTAATGCAGGCGGCTTTTGGGCAAGAAACCGCATCATTTTTTGAAAAAGGAGCCAATTACGATATTTATTATCAGTCTAGCGATAACCAGGTAGATTGCATAAAGAATGTGAAGATCGTAGGTAGTGAACAGATGTTTGGTGTAACTTTCTTGCGCGTACATACTTCAGGAGCGGCACAGCCGATAGACGCGTTTATTGTTTTTAGTGGGATAAGGGCAATTGTTCCTAACGGACAAGTTATCAGCCAGGTAAGGATTTAAAAAAACAGCCCGCAACTTTTAAACAATTATGACTTTTAAAGAAAAAATACAAGCAGGGAAATTTTTGGTTACTTCGGAGGTTGGCCCGGATAAGGGGATGCATACTGCAAGGTTATTGCAGGATGCGGAGCTTATTCGTGACAAAGTTGACGCGATCAATGTTACGGATTTGCAAAGCTCAATAATGCGCCTGGGGTCATTAACCGTAAGTTTTCTGCTTAAGCAAAAGGGTTTTGAGCCGATTTATCAGCTTACCTGCCGCGACCGTAACCGTTTGGCCCTGCAATCAGATTTACTTTCTGCCGCGGCTTTAGGAATTCAGAATATTCTCATTGCTACCGGAGACCATCCTAGCTTGGGGGATCATCCGCAGGCTAAGCCGGTTTTTGATTTAGATTCAGTGCAATTATTACAAGTGGCTAGGAAATTAGAAGCTGGTTTTGATATGCAGGGTAATAAACTAGAGGGTGAGGCGCCAAATTTCTGCGTTGGCGCGGTAGTTAATCCCGGCTCAGACCCATTAGCCCCGCAAATTATGAAGCTGGAGAAAAAAATTGCCGCCGGAGCCGAATTTTTCCAGACACAGGCGGTTTTTGATTTAAAAACTTTTGAGAACTTTGTTTCTAAGATTAAACAGGTTAAAGTTCCGATTATGGCGGGGATTGTTTTGTTGAAGTCCGCGGGCATGGCGCGCTATATGAATAAACATGTTGCCGGGATTTGTGTGCCGGAGAATTTGATTCAAGAAATGCAGCAAAGTAAAGATAAAGTGGCTGCTTCTATAGAGATTGCCAGCCGTTTAATTAAGCAATTAAAACCTATGTGTCAAGGGATTCATATTATGCCCATTGGCTGGGAAAAAATTGTGCCCCAGGTACTGGAGGCAAGCGGATTATTTGTTGGAGGCTCAGTAAATGGCGTTTAACTTACCGGCTATACCCGGAGCAAGAAAAAAGGGAGTTGTTTTAATCAGCTCTGAAGATGATTTTAAGAAGCTGGATGCTTATTTGATTAACGATACTGTTTGTATTGATGGCCCGGCCCAAGCGTCTTTTAAATTAGCCAAGTTAATTCAGGAGAAATATAAAGTTGCGGTTAAGATTGTAAGCACAGAGCAGTTTAGCCAAGAATTACCCGCGGATATTCAGGTAATTAATAGCCCGATTCAGGAGATTGTTGGCGAGGGCAGGGCTGAAGCGGTTAAATTCAAGGACGGCAAAGCCGTCGGCGTAGGTTTAGTTATATTTATGGCCAAAGCAACTCAGCTACCTCAATTACTTATAGAGCTTGGAACAAAAGGGGCTCTGAGCGTATTAAATCTTACGCGCCAATCTCTAGCTAGCGCAATTAGCCTAAAAGGCCCGGACGCGAAAATTGACTTTCCGGAAACTAATTATTATTTACCCCTGATTAATTCCTTGTTGAATATTCAGGTAAAAACTTTGCGGGACTGTTTAATCGTTCTTGACCAGGCGCAGGCTTTAGTTAATAATCAGCCAACTTCAAGCGGCTTGCTGATTAATAGCCTGGGCGGTTTATTAAACCAGGGTGTGGCTGCTTTGATTTGCGAGGAGATTTTAGCCGCTTTAGCCGTGTTAAATCAGGAGCATCCTAAAGAGGGATTGGGTTTTATTCCGGATAAGGTCTTACGTTCACTGGGGCTGCAATTAGTTGATGGAAGGATTTGTGGCATTGCTGTAATTTTGGGCCCGGCCAAGGATGAACAATCCGCTGTAGAATTAATCCGTGATTTTCAATCCAAGAGTATTGTTAGCCTTCTGGCGGGTAACGTTAATGGAAAAACTTTTAAACAACAACTTCAAAATCAGGGGGTGGAGTTAGGTTTAGAAAATTATATCGTGGTATTGGGAGATGATTATCTCTCGGCGATTTACGCGGTTAATTTTGCGGTCCGCGCTCCCTTAATTTACGGTGGTAATAAACCCGGACAGTGGGAAGAGATAGCGAATTATATCCGTAATCGCGTTTTGGCATTTGTCCTCCTGCTCAGCCATGTGGATGAGCTCTTAGTTGCCACAGGCTTAGGGGCCCTGGCTTTTGGACTGCCTATGATTACGGATTTAGAAGTGCCGCAATTAGGTAAGATTGATACCACTCTGTTTGAGGCTTTAGTTACAGAAAAGGATTATCGGAAATTACCTTCTAAATGTATTTTGACGCGGGGGATTAAAGTTAAAATGTCGCAGGTGGCTGTCCCCGTGCCATATGCTGCTGCTTTTGAAGGCGAGCGTGTGCGCAAAGAACAAATGGCAGTGGAGTTTGGGGGCAAGGCTAGCGCTGCTGTTGAATTTTTAAGTTCTGGCGATGAAACCGGTATTACTGATGGCGCGGTGGAATTGATTGGCCCGGATATTGACCAGTTGCCCGCGGAGAGCAAATCTTTACCTTTAGCGATAGTGGTAGATGTTTTTGGCCGTAAAATGCAAAAAGATTTTGAGCCGGTATTAGAGAGGCAGATCCATCGTTTTATTAACTATTGCCTGGGCCTGATGCATATGGGCCAGCGCGATATGGTTTGGATTAGAATATCCAAGGATGCTTATAGTCAAGGTTTCCGCCTGGCGCATTTGGGGATTATTTTACATGCGATGTTACATTCGGAGTACAGTGTTATTGTGGATAAGGTGCAGGTTAAGCTTTATACTAATCAGGAGGATGTAGCCAAGATTTCACTCCAAGCTCAACAAATATATAATCAACGCGATGAGCGCTTAGCCGGCATGACTGATGAGAGCGTGGATACATTTTATTCCTGTTTATTATGCCAATCCTTTGCTCCCAATCATGTTTGCGTGGTTACTCCGGAGCGCTTAGGTTTATGCGGGGCATATTCCTGGCTGGATGCTAAGGCTTCTTTTGAGATTATTCCTACCGGCCCCAATCAACCTATTCCTAAAGGTAATCTTTTGGATGCCCGGCTTGGCCAATGGGATAATATAAATGCCTTCGTGCGGCAGAAATCTAATCAGACTATCGATGCGGTAAGTATGTATTCGCTGATGGAGGCTCCGCAATCCTCCTGCGGATGTTTTGAATGTATTGTGGCCATTGTCCCGGAAGCCAACGGGGTAATGCTGGTGCACCGTGATTATTCCGGCATTACTCCTTGCGGGATGAGTTTTACAACTTTAGCCGGGTCGGTTGGCGGCGGGGTGCAGACTCCGGGGTTCTTGGGGGTGGGTAAGTTATATATCTTAAGTAAGAAATTTATTTCGGCTGAAGGCGGATTAGCCAGAGTGGTCTGGATGCCTAAGGAGTTAAAGGAAATTCTAGGAGATAAGCTAAAATCCAGAGCCCAAGAGATTGGGCAGGCGGATTTATTAGAAAGAATAGCTGATGAGACAGTGGCCACTAGTTCTGAAGAACTTTTAGTTTTCTTAAAACAGGTAGCTCATCCGGCATTAACCATGGACCCGATCATTTGAGTAATGCGTCAGTGTAAATCCTTCTTTGCCTTCGGCGGATCAGGATCAAGGAAAGTTTTTAGGTTAAAACTAGGTTCAAACTAGGTTAAAACTTGGTTAAAACTTTCCTTGACGTGTACGTTTTAAAGTATATAATAATTAACAGATAAATGAATAATCATTCCCCGCTTAAACTCATAATTGCTGTAATTGCAATATTATCTGTTATTTGCTTTGGCGGACTGCTTTTTGCTCAAGAAGTAAGGGTTAATTCTTCAGCTGAAGATATATCAGATGTAAAGCAGGAGCAAGCCAGAAAATACCGAGAGTTAGGGTTAGAATATCAACAGATGGGTAATTTGGCTGAAGCACTGAGTTTTTATCAGAAGGCCGTTGCTATCTATCCGAATTTCGCCGTTGTTTACAATGATATAGGGGTTGTTTATGAAGCGATGGGTTCTCTTGACCGGGCAGAGGAAAGTTATTTAAAGTCGGTTAAGATTGATCCTGCTTATTCCAGCGCTTATACAAACCTGGCCCTTTTTTATGAAAATCAGCGTAATTTAGAAAAGGCGGTATTTTATTGGAGCAAACGGGCGAAGATAGGTTATCTGGATGACCCCTGGACACAGAAAGCAGCCAATCGGCTTCGCGATATCCGCAGGTCTTTATCCGTTCGGCCATTCTCTGATGAGCGGGAAGAAGAGATCCTGGGCTTGATGAAGGATATCACAGGAAATAAAACCGAGTTTAACCAGGACGATGAAACTCTTGCCCAGACGCACTTTAAGAAAGCCAAATTGAGTTTTGATAGAGGAGATATGGCTACGGCAATCAAAGAAGCATTGGATGCCCAGTATTTAGATCAGGATAACCCGGAGATTGAAGCGTTTATTGAAAAGGCAGAGCTAAGAGCCCTGACGCGATAGAAGCGTACCGCAAAAACATCTTTCCTAACAATAGAATTCCTTGAATATTTAATTAATGATTAAAAAAAGTTTTTTCTTAATTGATGCCACCGCATTTTGTTATCGGGCATTTTATGCCTTAAGCGGCCTGAGCACCTCCGCGGGCCAGAAGACAAACGCGGTTTATGGATTTATAAATATTCTCAATAAAGTATTAAAAGAGCAAAAGCCGGATTATCTGGTTTGTTGTTTTGATTTATCGCGGGATACTTTCCGTCTGAAAAAATTCGCGCAATATAAAATGCAAAGGCCGGCAATGCCGGATGGCCTGATTAGCCAGATCCCTTTAATCAAAGAGGTGGTTGGTGCTTACGGTATTCCTATTTTTGAAAAAGAAGGTTTTGAAGCAGATGACCTAATCGCTCAACTGGCCAAAAAAGCCGCCTTCAAATCATTGGCGGTGACCATCGTGAGCAGCGATAAAGATATCCTGCAACTGGTGGATAAACATATTTCGGTATTTAGCCCTGGTAAAGATAGTGGAGTGCTTTATGATCTGGCTAAGGTCAAGGAGCGTTTCGGGGTTGCTCCGGAGCGGCTGGTAGATATTATCGCGCTGATGGGCGATGAGGCGGATAATATCCCGGGGGTTCCGGGGATTGGAAATAAAACCGCCCAAAAGCTGATCTTGGAATTTGGTTCTTTAGATAAGTTGTTTGAGAATATTTCAAAAGTAAAGCCTCAAAAAATTAAAGAAATGATCCTGGAGCATAGCCAACGCATAAAATTAAATAAGGAGTTGATCAGCCTGGATCAGGAGTTAGATATAGATCTGGATTTAAAAAAGGCTAAAACCGGACAGCCGGATAACGGGCGGCTAGCCAGCATTTTTAAGAAGTTAGAGTTTAAAAAGCTGCTGGGTGAGCTCCCGGATGCGGCGGATAAAACCGTGCCAATCAACCTGTGTAGTTGTAACCAGGTGGAGTTAACCGCTAGGCTTAAAGATTGCGATGAAATTGCTATTTACGGCTCAAGCTTTGAGGATTTAGTTTTTGCTATAGATGATAAATTTTTTAGTGGTAAGCTTATCCAGGCCCAGCTGCGCTTGGCAATTTCTGATCTTCGGATAAAGAAGACAGGCCATGATCTTAAGAAATTTAAAGTAGCTCTTTTTAAAGAAGGCTTGATTTTAAACGGTTTGGATTTTGATATTATGCTCGCTGCCTATCTGTTGAATCCATCGCGAACAAGTTACGCGTTGGAGGACTTGGCGTTGGAAAATTTAGGGGAATTTATCCGTCAGGGGGCCTTGGAAGCAAAAGAGGCATTGGCCTTGATTAGGCGATTAAAGCCGCGGCTTTTGAAGGCTTTAGAAGAGAAAAATTTATCTAAGCTTTTCTTTGATCTTGAAATGCCCTTGGTGAGTATTTTAGCACAGATGGAGCAAGACGGGATAAAGCTGGATTTAGAGTTGCTTAAAAATCTTTCGCGTGATATTGAACGCAGGTTAATTAAGTTAATCTCGGATATTTACCAGGCAAGTGGAACGCAATTTAATATTAACTCGCCGAAACAGTTGGGGCAGGTTTTGTTTGTTAAGCTGCTTCTGCCGGTAATTAAAAAAACTAAGACTGGCCCGTCTACAGATGAAGAGGTGTTGAAGCGCCTGAGCGATAAGCATCCCTTACCTGTTTTATTACTGGAGTATCGGCAGTTGACTAAATTAAAAAACACTTATGTTGACGCTTTGCCTAAACTAGTAGATCCGTCTACCGGCAGGGTGCATACCTCTTTTAATCAGGCCAGTACCGAAACAGGCAGGTTAAGTTCCAGTAACCCTAACTTGCAGAATATTCCGATTAAGACGGATATCGGTTCAAAGATTAGGCAGGCGATTATTGCTTCTGGTGAAAAGAATTGCCTGCTCTCCTGCGATTATTCACAAATAGAATTAAGGGTATTGGCACATTTGTCTGGTGATCATACGCTGATTGAGGCTTTTAGCCGTAATCAGGATGTGCACCGATTGACGGCTTCTTTAATTTATAATCTTTCTGAATCGGAAGTTAAGGAGCAGATGCGTGAAGTAGCCAAAAGAGTAAATTTTGGTATTATTTACGGTCAGAGCGCGTACGGTTTGAGTAAGGATCTAGATATCCCGGTAAATCAAGCTCAGGATTTTATCGATGCTTATTTTTTACGTTATCCTAAAGTAAGAGAATATATTGATTCCCAGATTAAAAAGGCTCAAAGTGAAGGATTTGTTACCACGCTTTTGGGAAGAAGAAGGTATATCCCTGAAATTAATAATAAAAATATGGGGATCCGGCAGTTTGCTCAGCGTCAAGCTGTAAATACCCCTATCCAGGGAACAGCCAGCGATTTGATCAAGCTGGCAATGATTAAGATAGGCGCGCGAATTAAAAGCCAAGGCTTGAAGGCCAAGATGATTCTACAGATTCATGATGAACTGGTTTTTGATTTACTGATTTCCGAATTAAACATACTTGCGGGGTTAGTTAAAGTTGAAATGGAGAACGTTATGAAATTAGAGGTGCCCATAAAAGTTGATATGAAAAAAGGAGCTAATTGGTTGGAGATGTCCGCATTTTTACCAGATGGAGGTAAAAATAAAGGGGACGGTTCTGTTTTTCCTTGATTTACCTGTGTAGACCTACGCAGTCTACATATATGTAGACTGCGTAGGTCTACGTGGGTCGCGAGATTTTACGAAAGAAGGTGCGGGGTGAAGATAGCGATGGTGGCTTCGGAGGTTGTGCCTTTTGCTAAGACCGGAGGGCTGGCGGATGTGGCGGGAGCTTTACCTTTAGCTCTGGAGTATTGCGGGCATGAAATAATTGTAATTATGCCCGGTTATAAATGCATTACGGATGCTAAGTTAAAAATTAGCAGGGTTTCCCAAGACGTAACGGCTTGCGTTATGGGAAAAAATATTAAAGTTTTCTTTATCGAAAATAAGGATTATTTTAACCGTGATGGGCTATATGGAGATAAAAACGGGGATTACCTGGATAATTTAGAGCGGTTTGCTTTTTTCTGCCGCCGGGCGCTGGAATTATTAAAAGAGATAAATTTTTCCGCGGATATCTTACATTTGCATGATTGGCAGGCGAGTTTGGCTGCGGCGTATTTGAAGAATATATATTCAAGCATGAGTTTTTATAGCAGGATTAAGTGTGTTTTAACTCTTCATAATATCGGTTATCAGGGGGTTTTTGCTAAAGAAGAATTTCCCAAGCTGGGTTTTGGCTGGGGGCTTTTTGATATTAATGGTTTTGAATTTTACAACAAGGTTAATCTGCTAAAGGGGGGGATAGTTTTTGCGGATTTTATTAACACGGTTAGTCCCACTTATGCTTCTGAGATTCAAACAGAAGAATTGGGATTTGGTTTAGAGGGGCTCTTGAAGAAGCGTAAAAATGTTTTAAGCGGCATTTTAAATGGGGTGGATTATTCTGTTTGGGATCCGAATATGGATAAATTTATCATGCAGAATTTTTCCCTAACTAGCTTAGAGGGTAAGGCTTTGAATAAGGAGGATTTACAAAAAACATGCGGCTTGCCGCAGGATAAAAATATACCGGTCTTAGGAATGGTTTCCCGGTTGGCCGAGCAGAAGGGTTTTGATATTTTCGCACCGGGCCTGGAGGAACTCTCTAAGATGGATGTGCAATTAGTTATTTTGGGAGCCGGAGACCTAAAATATCAGGAGATTCTTAAGAGCGCCGCTAAGAAATATCCAAAAGTTATTTCATTGAATTTAAAATTTGATGATCCTCTGGCGCACAAGATTTATGCTGGCAGCGATATTTTTTTGATGCCCTCTAAATATGAACCCTGTGGATTGGGGCAATTAATTAGTTTACGTTACGGGACAATCCCGCTAGTTTTTAAAACCGGTGGCTTGGCGGATACCATCAGCAGGAATAATGGTTTTGTTTTTAGCCAATATACCCAAGAGGAATTATTAAAATTAATTAATAAAGTTACGCTGGTTTTTAGAAATAAAAATAAATGGGTAGCTTTAATCAACAAGGCCATGGAATGTAATTTTTCCTGGAAGGTCTCGGCGGATAAATATGTCCAATTATATGCCAAAGCTAAGAAAAAATAAATTTGTCTTAGGGGTTACCGGCAATATCGCTTGTGGTAAAAGCACGGTAGCTAGTATGTTTAAGGTTAAAGATTGCCTGTTGATTGATGCGGATTGCCTGGGGCGCGATCTTATGTCTATCGGTACCTGTGTTTATAGGAAAATCATAAAATCGTTTGGCTTAGGGATCCTTAAGCCAAATAATTCAATTGACCGCGCAAAGTTATCAAATATTGTTTTTGCCAACCAAGCCGGCTTAACTAAGCTTAATAGCATTGTGCATCCGGAGTTAATCCGGCAGATTAAGCGGCGTATCTGGAATTCAAATAAGAGAATTATAATTCTGGACGCGGCTTTAATTATTGAGGCAGGATTAACCAAGATTGTGGATAAGTTGGTAGTAGTAACTGCCAAAAGGCAGCAGCAGATTTTGCGCGGTCAAAAGAGCCTGGGCTTGGCAAAAAAACAGGTAATTTTGAGAATGAAATCACAGATTTCGCAAAAGGCAAAGTCGCGTTTTGCGGATTTTATCATAGATAATAGCAGACAGGTTACCAAAACCCAGAAACAAGTTTCTAAAATACGGAGGCAGTTGTGGAAAAGTTAGATATTAAAATTCTTAAAGATACCAAGATTAGCGAACTGAATAAACTGGCTAAAGAATTAAATGCCAGCGGTACAAGCGGCTTAAAAAAGCAGGATTTGATTTTTAAAATATTGCAGGCTCAGGCAGAGAAGGAAGGGTTGATGTTTGGGGAGGGGGTACTGGAGATTCTTTCTGAAGGGTTTGGTTTCCTGCGCAGCCCGAATTATAATTATCTTCCTTGCCCGGATGATATTTATATTTCTCCGTCGCAGATCAGGAAATTTGAATTGCGCACGGGGGATACGGTAAGCGGCCAGATCCGTCCGCCTAAGGAAGGAGAGAAATATTTTGCTTTACTTAAGGTGGAAGCGGTAAATTTTGAGAATCCCGAGGAGGTAAAAGAAAAGGTGCTTTTTGACAATCTTACTCCGGTTTATCCGCGTGAGCCGTTTAACATGGAGACCAAGCCGGATGAGCTATCCATGCGGATCATGGGCCTGCTTACTCCTATAGGTAAAGGACAGCGAGGCCTGATTGTCGCTCAGCCGTATAGCGGTAAAACTGTCCTGTTGCAGAAGATCGCCAACGCTATTACCAGTAATAATCCGGATGTAATTCTAATTGTCCTATTGATCGATGAGCGGCCGGAAGAAGTTACGGATATGCAGCGTAATGTTAAAGGTGAGGTAATTTCATCAACCTTTGATGAGCCGCCAGAACGCCACGTGCAGGTTGCCGAGATAGTTTTAGAGAAGGCCAAGCGCCTGGTTGAGCATAAACGCGATGTGGTTGTGCTTCTGGATAGTATCACGCGTTTAGCCCGAGCCTATAACTCCGTGGTTCCGCATAGCGGTAAGGTTCTCTCCGGAGGTATTGATTCTAATGCCTTGCAGAAACCCAAGAGATTCTTTGGAGCGGCGCGCGCGGTAGATGAAGGCGGAAGCTTGACCATTATTGCTACGGCCTTAGTCGACACGGGAAGCCGGATGGACGAAGTTATTTTCGAAGAGTTTAAAGGAACGGGTAATATGGAAACTCAGCTGGATCGCAATCTCTTCCAGCGCAGGATTTATCCGGCCATTGATATTAAGCGCTCAAATACGCGTCATGAGGAGCTGTTGGTTAAACCGGATGTGTTGCAGAAAATCTGGATTTTAAGAAAAGTTTTAAATGAACTGAATAATGTGGAAGCAATGGAGTTGCTAATTGAAAAATTAGGTAAGACTAAGAATAATGAAGAGTTTTTAAACAGTATGAACCAGTAATTAGCGCATAGCGTAGAGGGTATAGCGTATAGGAAAAACAAAAAATTTTAACTATCCGCTGTACGCTATCCGCTAAACGCTGAAAGGGAAAAATGAAGGATAAGATTCATCCTAACTACAAAGAGAGCACCATTGTTTGCGCTTGCGGTGAGACGGTGCACACCCGTTCGACCAAGCCGAGTATTCGGGTTGAGATTTGTTCAAAATGCCATCCATTTTTTACCGGAAAACAAAAGTTAGTGGATTCCGCCGGCCGCGTGGATAAGTTTATGAAAAAGTACGCCAAGAAATAGCTTATGAGCGAATTAGTTAGCTTATAGCTTATAACTTAAGTCTTAAGCTGTAAGCCGTAAGCTGTATGGTTTTTTAAACATGTATGAACAATTAGAAAAATTAGTTGTCCGTTATCAGGAGTTAGAACAGATTCTGGGAAGCCATGAGCAGATTACCGATCGCCAGTTATATAATAAATTGGCCAAAGAGCTTTCGGATATTAAGCTTGCGGTTTCCTTGTATCGGGAATATAAAAATTTGCTCAAAGAGATTGTTGATCTTAAGGACGTGATGTCAGGTAAGCACGATCAGGATTTTATGGAATTAGCGCAGGCCGAGCAAAAGGCGTTAGCAGAGAAAAAAAATGTTCTGGCGCAGAAGTTAGATAAAATTTTGGCTCCAGAAGATAAGGATGCTGGGCGTGATTGTATCGTGGAAATCCGGCAGGGCACAGGAGGAGACGAGGCAGGGCTTTTTGCGGCTGTATTATATCGGATGTATTCTAAGTATGCGGATCATAAAGGCTGGATAATTGAGTCGATGTATTCCAGTGTTAATGAAGCCGGTGGAATCAAAGAGATAGTTTTTAGCGTAAAGGGTAAGGATTCTTTTCGTTGTTTGAAATTCGAAAGCGGCGTGCATCGCGTGCAGCGGGTTCCTACGACTGAGTCGCAAGGCCGCGTTCACACTTCTACGGCTACGGTGGCAGTATTAGTTGAGCCGGAAGAGATTGACCTGGTTATCGAGCCAAAAGATTTAAGGGTAGATACTTATCGCTCCAGCGGCCCGGGTGGACAGCATATGCAGAAGACTGATTCCGCGGTAAGGATTACCCATATTCCTACCGGTACGGTAGTTGCTTGTCAGGATGAGCGTTCACAAATGAAGAATAAGGCCAAGGCAATGAGAGTTTTACGCGCCCGGATTTTAGAGGTAAAAATCAAGGCAGAGGCAAAAAGATTATCCAGCGCCAGAAAAACTCAGATTGGTACCGGAGACCGCAGCGAAAAGATCCGTACTTATAATTTTCCCGACCGCCGGGTTACGGATCACAGGATTAATTTTACTTCGCATCAATTAGAGGGGATTTTAGAGGGGCAAATGGATGAGCTTTTTGAGGTTTTATTAAAAGCAGAATCAGAGACTCGAGCCCTTCCAAGACTATAGCGATAAGAAAGGAAGAGCTGGGTGAATGAAGCGGAGTTAGTTTATAGCTATGTTTTAAATTGCGATAGGCTGTCTTTATATCTGAATAAGGACGCAATTTTAGATAAAGATAGATCCGTTTTGATATCGCAAATATTAGAGCGCAGAATTTCCGGTGAGCCATTGCAGTATATCCTGGGCAGATGCGAATTTATGGGCTTAGAATTTAAAGTAGATAGACGCGCCTTGATTCCCCGTCCGGAAACAGAGATCCTAATTAGCTGCGCGCTGGAGAAATTAAAGTCAAGTGGAAAAACTGCTCCAGGAAAGATTCTTGACCTGGGTACAGGTTCTGGTTGTATTGCTATTTGTCTGGCTAAGTTATTGCCGCAGGCGCTTATCTGGGCAACGGATATATCTTTAGCCGCTTTGCGATTAGCCAAAGAGAATGCTGATTTGCATAAAGTAAAAGTTAAATTTTTACACTCAGATATTTTTAGCGCGCTGAAAAAAGATCAAGAAAAATTTGATTTAATTATCAGTAATCCTCCTTATATATCCAGACAAGAGTTTCGCGGCTTGGCTAAGGAAATATCTTTTGAGCCGGTTTTAGCTTTAGAGGCGGGTATTGATGGTTTAGATTTTTATCGGCGCATAATCAGCCAGGCTGCCGGCTATTTGAAAGAGGATGGTTTTTTAATTCTAGAGATGGGTTTGGGCCAGCGGCGCTCAATAGAAAATATACTAAGAAAATCGAAAAATTTTGAGATAATGGAAATAGTTAAGGATTACAATAATATAGAAAGAGTGATGGTAGTTGGAAATACTAAATCTGAAACTCCAAATAAGTTGTAAGCCGTAAGTCTTAAGCCGTAAGTTTAAAGCTTATAACTTACAGCTTACCGCTAATTTTAATTTGAGTTAGAGTTTAGAATTTGGAATCTAAGCATATGGATAAATTGATTATTGAAGGCGGAGTGAAATTAAAAGGCGAGGTTACGGTTTCCGGGGCAAAAAATGCCGTGTTGCCGATTCTGGCGGCGGCCTTGCTTACGGATGAACCCTGTATAATTAAAGGCGTGCCGAATCTGCGCGATACCCATAGTATGCTTAAGATCTTACGCGCCTTGGGCAAGATTGCGGAGTTTGATAAAGGCAGGGTTAGCGTTACCGCGGGTAAGGCTCCAAATTATATTGCCGAATATAAATTAGTTTCGACCATGCGTGCCTCATTTTGCGTTCTAGGCCCGCTTCTAGGTAAATTGAAAAAAGCCAAAGTTTCTCTTCCCGGAGGCTGCGTGATCGGCGTGCGGCCGGTTGACTTGCATCTTAAAGGCATCCGGGCTTTGGGCGCTGATATTAGTATTGATTCAGGTTATGTGCTGGCTAAGGCCAATAAATTGCGCGGTGCTTATATCTATTTGGGTGGAGTCTACGGTTCATCAGTTTTAGCCACGGATAATGTAATGATGGCTGCGGTATTGGCGGCTGGCAAAACGATAATTGAATCCGCGGCCTGTGAGCCGGAAGTGGTAGATTTGGCGGAGTTTTTAATTAAGATGGGCGCGAAAATTAAAGGACATGGCACGCCGGTGATTGAAATTGAGGGAGTAAAACATTTGCATGGCGCGGAACATTCCATAATTTCTGACCGTATCGAGGCCGGAACATTGATTTTAGCCGCTCTGATTACCGGCGGAGACGTATTGATTAAAAACGCGCGATATCAGCACCTGGGGGCTTTAATTGACAAATTAAATGAAGCTGGCGCGCGCCTTGAGCCGGTGGATGGAGCTTTGCGGGTTAGAGGCAATAAAAAATTAAGATCGGTAAATATTACCACGCTTCCTTATCCGGGATTTCCTACTGATATGCAGGCGCAGATGATGAGCTTAATGTCAGTCACCGGAGGCATCAGCGTAATTACCGAAAAAATTTATCCGGATAGGTTCATGCATGTTGCTGAGCTTAATCGTATGGGCGCGCATATTCAAAGAGAAGGGCCGCATGCTATTGTTGAGGGAATAAAAAGTTTATCCGGCGCTCCGGTGATGGCCAGCGACCTGCGTGCTTCTGCGGGTTTAGTTTTAGCCGGATTAGCCGCGCGTGGGAAGACATCCATTTCCAGGATTTATCATTTGGAGCGGGGATATGAATTTATCGAAGAAAAGTTGATTAATTTGGGCGCTAAAGTTTGGAGAGAAAAAGAATGATTTTAATGATCGATAACTATGATTCTTTTACCTATAACCTGGTGCAGTATTTAGGAGAACTAGGGCAGCGGGTTAAGGTTTATCGCAATGACGCCTTAACCCTGGAGGATATTAAGAAACTTAATCCGCGAAAAATAGTTATTTCTCCGGGGCCAGGCCGGCCGGAAGGCGCGGGTATTTCTTGCGCGGTGATTAATGAATTTTGCGGGAAAATTCCTATTTTGGGAGTTTGCCTGGGGCATCAGGCAATCGGTTATTGTTTCGGTGGTAAAATCGTGCAAGCCGCCAGGCTGATGCATGGCAAGGCCTCTAAAATCTATCATAATAAAAAAGGTATTTTTAAAAATATTCCTAATCCATTTTTGGCCACGCGTTATCATTCTTTATTAGTAGAAGCCAAAAGCCTGCCGGTTTGCCTGGAGATAACCGCCTGGACCAAAGAATCTGAAATTATGGGGCTAAAACATAAGGAATACCCTCTCTGGGGAGCGCAGTTTCACCCGGAATCTATATTGACTAAATGCGGCAAAGCCATACTGGATAATTTTATTAAACTTAAATGATCAAAGATTTAATTAAGCAATTACTGAATAAAAAAGATCTTTCGCCTTCGCAGATGCAGCAGGTAATGCGGGAGATCTTAAGCGGCGCGGCGGATACCGTTGATATCATCGCTTTTTTAACTTCTTTAAATGATAAAGGCGAGACTGTCGCGGAATTAACCGCGGCGGTAAATGTCATGCTTAAATATGTTGAGCCGATTATCGTAGATAAACCTAACCTACTGGATACCTGCGGCACCGGGGGAGATAAAAAGAATACCTTTAATATTTCAACCATCACCGCATTGGTCGCCAGCGGCGCCGGGGTGACCGTGGCTAAACACGGCAATCGCTGCGTATCCAGTAAATGCGGCAGCGCGGATATCTTAGAAGCTTTGGGTGTTAAAATTAATATGGATACGGGAAAAATTAAAAAATGCCTCCAGGAGATTGGAATTGCTTTTTTGTTCGCGCCAAACCTGCATCTAGCTATGCGCCAGGTTATGCCGGCAAGAAAACGCATCGCGCGAAAAACTATATTTAATATTTTAGGCCCGCTAATTAACCCGGCGCGGGCCATGAATCAGTTAATCGGCGTATATTCTAAAGCCTGGGTCAGGCCGCTGGCAGAAGTCCTGCGTAATTTAGGTTCAAAGCATATTTTAGTGGTGCATGGCGCGGATGGTTTAGATGAGGTAACGACGGCAGATAGGACTTTTGTTACCGAGGTCAAAGGCGGCCTGTTGACAGATTATGAAATTGTCCCGGAGGATTTTGGTTTTAAGAGGGCAAGCTTAAGTGATTTATCCGGCGGCTCAATCGCTGAGAATGTAAAAATCGCTCAAGACATTTTGGCGGGTAGTCCGGGCAGCCGGAGGGATGTTGTTTTATTTAATGCCGGCTGCGCTATTTACGCGGCGGATAAAGCGGATACGATTGCCCTGGGAATAGAATTGGCGCAAGTGTCCATTGATTCCGGGGCGGCATTGGAAAAACTTAAGCTGTTAAGGGAGTATTCGCAATAATATGGATATTTTAAAACAAATCGTGGCAAAAAAGAAAGAAAGGATTCTTTTGGCTAAACAGCAGCTTAGTCAGGAGGATTTAATCGCTAAATTAGCCGGTTTGCCGGCAACCCGGCCGTTTAAAGAGGCAATCAGCAAGCCTAAGCAGATCTCGCTGATTGCTGAAATTAAGCAGGCTTCACCTTCCCAAGGAATTATCCGCCAGAATTTTAATTTAGAGGAAATTGTCCGGTTTTATCAAGAGGCAGGGGTGCAGGCAGTTTCCGTATTAACGGAGGAGGATTTCTTTAGCGGCAATCTGGCTTATCTAAACCAAATCAAGAATATAATTACCGTTCCGATTTTGAGAAAAGATTTTATTTTAGAAAGCTACCAGGTTTATGAATCCCGTTATTTTGGAGCGGATGCGATTTTATTAATCGCGGATTTATTGACTAAGGACAAGCTTGTCCAGTTAATGCAGATTGCCGATAGCTTAGGCCTGGATTATCTGGTTGAGGTACATGATGAGAAGGAGCTCAAGAAAGTCCTTAGTTTAAAGGTTCCGATAATTGGAATTAATAACCGGTCTTTGCGCACGCTGGAGATTGATTTTAAGACCACGGAAAAATTATTTACTTTAATTCCCAGAGAAAAGATAGTGGTGGTAGAGAGCGGGATTAAAAATGCTCAGGATGTTTTGTTCCTGAAGATTCTCGGGGCCAGCAGCGTATTGATCGGCACTGCCTTTATGGAGGCCTCGGATATTAAAGGCAAAGTAGAAGAGGTAATGGGATGGTAAGGGGCTCGGGGTCCTGCCACTGCGGCACCCTGCCGTCCTCACTTATGTTGCGGGCGGCAGGGGACCCGCCTTCGTGTCACCCCTCGCTTGTGGTATTGATATGATTAAAGTGAAAGTTTGCGGGATTACTAATTTAGAGGATGCCTTGGCTAGCTTTTTTGCCGGCGCGCAGGCTTTAGGATTTGTTTTTTATAAAAAAAGCCCGCGCTATATCCGTCCGGATAAAGCGGTAAATATATCAGGAATTTTACCGAAGAAAATTAAACGGGTAGGAGTTTTTGTTGATGAAAAAGTTTCCACCGTAAAAAAAATTGCCCAGCTTTGCGGCTTAGATATGCTGCAGTTTCATGGCCAAGAATCGCCTGAATATTGTAAAAAATTTAAAGGCTATAAAGTGATTAAGGCATTTAGAATAAGTAAGCAGGAAGATCTAGAAGGCATATCTAAATATAAAACCTTTGCTTATTTATTTGACAGTTTTTCCAATACTCAAGCTGGCGGTACAGGAAATAAATTTAACTGGAAAATACTTGCGCAAGCAGCTAAAATGAAGCCGGTTGTATTTGTATCCGGAGGGTTAACCGCGGGCAATGTCCGCAAGGCAGTTAAATTATTAAAACCCGATTGGGTGGATGTTTCCAGTTCTTTAGAGTTGCGTCCTGGCAAGAAAGATCATCGGAAGATTCAAAAGTTTATTCAGACAGTAAAGTTTGCTCAATTTTAGCGGGTCCTGTCTTGGGTATTTTCTCGCCCTGACGCGCTGCGAAAACACCCAAGCCGCCCGTAAAGAAAAACACGGGGACGGTTCTCTTAAGAGAACCGTCCCCGGGATTCTCGGGATTTTCTAATGAAAAAATGCCCGTTTTGCGCGGAAGAAATTCAAGACGAAGCCATAAAATGCAGGTATTGTGGTGAGTTCTTAAAGAAAAAGAATAAAGCCCTAAATTGTCTGTTTGGTTGTTTGTTTGCCTTGGCGGGTTTTGTTTTGTTAAGCGGAGTTTTTATTTATCTTGTTTCTTTCGCGTATAATGCTTTAATCTATAAAATGTTGGCTTGGCAGGCAAATTTGCCGCACCTTAATTTACCTTTTACTTCCTCCGGGGCGCAGGAAATGTTCAATGGTCTGGGAGAGGGATTCCGAAGTTTAAGAGAGTTTTTGAGCAATGATTCATTAAAAGATTATCAAAGAGTTACTTTCTAAAAAAATGAAAAATAAGCTGCCGGATAAAAGCGGGCATTTTGGTTCCTTCGGAGGAAGGTTTGTTCCGGAGACGCTGATTTATGCCCTGGATGAATTAGAAAATGAGTATTCTAAAGCCAAGAAAGATAAAAATTTCGCTAAAGAGCTTACTTATTATTTGAACGAGTACGCTGGCCGGCCCACCCCGTTATATTTAGCCAAAAACTTAAGCCAATATTTGGGAATAAAAAAAGTCTATTTAAAACGAGAGGATCTTTTGCATACGGGCGCGCATAAAATTAATAATACTTTAGGCCAGGTGCTTTTAGCGGTGAGGATGGGTAAAAAGAGATTAATTGCCGAAACCGGGGCAGGCCAGCATGGAGTAGCTACGGCTACGGTGGCGGCTTTATTCGGGTTGGCCTGTGATGTCTATATGGGAGAACAGGACATTCATCGCCAGGCTTTAAATGTGATGCGCATGAAATTGCTGGGGGCTAATGTCATTAGCGTTAAAAGCGGGACCCAAACTTTAAAAGACGCGATGACCCAAGCTTTGCGGGATTGGGTAACTAATGTGCGTAATACGCATTATGTTATTGGTACGGTTGCCGGGCCGCATCCGTATCCTGAAATGGTGCGAAATTTTCAATGTGTGATCGGAAACGAGGCCAGAGCGCAAATATTAAAAAAAGAAAAACGTTTGCCGGACTATTTGGTAGCTTGTGTTGGCGGCGGCAGTAATGCCATCGGTTTATTTCACCCCTTCTATAATGATTTAAATGTAAAAATGATTGGCGTGGAAGCTGCTGGTTTAGGGTTAGCTTCGGGTAAACATTCCGCCAGCTTAGGCTGCGGCTCAACCGGAGTTTTGCATGGCTCTAAGTCAAAAATTTTAGAGGATAAATTCGGCCAGATTAAGAACGCGCATTCTGTTGCCGCCGGCTTAGATTATCCGGGGGTAGGGCCAGAGCATGCTTATTATCAGCAAATAAGGCGGGCCAATTACGCGGCGATTACCGATCAAGAGGCTCAGGAAGGATTTAAATTATTATCTTTGGTTGAGGGGATTATCCCGGCATTGGAATCCGCGCACGCGATTGACTATCTAAAAAAATCCAAAAGGCTGATTAATAAGGAGGCCTTAGTTATTGTTTGCCTCTCCGGAAGAGGAGATAAGGACTTGCATGAATCGCATTGATAAAAAATTTATTCAACTAAAGAACCAGAATAAAAAAGCGTTTATTGCTTTTATAACCGCCGGTTATCCGGATTTATCTACGACCGCCAGGCTGGTCATTACATTCGAGAAAAATGGAGTAGATATAATTGAACTGGGCGTGCCTTTTTCTGATCCTTTGGCTGATGGGCCAATGATTCAGGAGGCCTCAGGGTATTCTTTAGGCCAAGGAACCAACTTGGTAAAGATTTTAGATTTAGTAAGGCAATTGCGCAAGCATACCAGCCTGCCGATATGCCTGATGACTTATTACAACCCGGTTTTTTGTTTTGGAGAGAAAAATTTTGTGGATCAAGCTGTGGCTGCCGGAGTGGATGGAATAATTATCCCGGATTTGCCATACGAAGAAGCCAGAGAGTTTAGCCGTTATGCTAACCAAAAAGGCTTAGTTAATATTTGTTTTATTAGCCCGACCAGCTCTGCGGCGCGGATCAAAGCCATCTTAAAAGTTGCCCGCGGTTTTATTTATTATGTTTCCTTGACCGGGGTAACCGGCAGCCGCAAGAGCTTGGCTGCGGATTTAAAAATCAAGTTGGCCGCGGTTAAGAAATTAACCACTAAGCCGGTTTGCGTGGGATTTGGTATATCTTGCGCTCAGCAAGTTAGGCAAGTGCGCAAGATTTCTGACGGAGTAATTATTGGCAGCGCGATTGTCGCTAAGATTAAAGAAAATATGGGCAAACGTAATTTAGTACAAAGAGTAGGCAGCTTTGTAGGAGGCTTGAGTAATGTATAAAAGACAAAAGCTAAATAATGGTTTAAGAATAATCACTAAGCGTTCAAGCAGCGTGCAATCCGTATCTTTGGGAATCTGGATCAATATCGGCAGCCGTTATGAGCCGGCCGAGCAAAAAGGTATTTCGCATTTTCTGGAGCATTTGCTTTTTAAAGGCAGTAAAAAATACTCTTGCCGCGCGATCAAAGAATCAATCGAAGGAGTAGGCGGCTCGTTGAATGGTTTTACTTCTGAGGAGCTCACCTGTTATCTGGTTAAGATTCCCCACCGTTATTTGGCATGCGCTTTAGATATTTTATCGGACATGGTAATTAATCCCTGCCTGAAGCCCGTGGATATCGAAAAAGAGAAGGCCGTGGTTTTGGAAGAATTAAAGATGTACCGGGATCTTCCGCAAAGTTATGTCTATGAATTGCTGGATGAACTGCTTTGGCCGCGGCAAGCTTTGGGTTCACCGGTAATTGGGACGGTGGAAACCGTAAATAATATTAGCCGGAATGTTTTAAAATCTTTTCAAGCCAGTCACTATACTCCGGCTAATATTGTAATCAGCGCGGCGGGATTACTGGATGATGATTCGTTGGTAAAAAAAGTCTCGGCTATTTTTACACCGTTTGAGAGTGCCAAATTAAATGTCTTTCTTAAAGCTCAACAAGCTCAGGTTAAGCCGCAGCTAAAGATTTTCCATAAAGATACTGAGCAGACTCATATGGCTTTAGGTTTCCATGCCTTGAAGCGTAATCACCCTTTAAGGCATGCCCAGGCAATTTTGCACATAATTCTAGGCGCGAATATGTCTAGCCGGCTTTTTAATGAAGTTCGGGAAAAAAGAGGGTTAGCTTATGAGATTGGCACCGGGCTCAAACGTTATCATGACACCGGAGTATTCTTAGTGCACGCCGGGATTGATAACCGTAAAGTCCCGGATTGCCTGGGTTTAATTTTTCAGGAACTGGGCAGGACTAAAAAATCCCTGGTGACTAAAGATGAATTTAAGCGGGCAAAAGAGTTTTACCTGGGGCAGTTGAGTTTGGCGTTAGAGGATACTATGGAATATATGTTGTGGATGGGAGAGAGTGTTGCCTGTTTAGATAAAGTGTATTCTTTAGAGCAGATTATTAAAGAGGTAAATCAGGTTTGCCCTGAGGATGTCAGAGTAGCGGCCAGGCAGATATTTGAGGATAAAATTATTAACCTTGCTCTTATCGGGCCGCTGGCCAAAAGCGAAAAACAGATTTATGGTAAATTAAATTTAAATTACTAAGATGATTATTTTCTTAATTTTATTAATTTTGGCGGTAATTTCTTTCTTCTTTTCGGCATCGGAGACGGCGATTATCGGATTAAGTAAAATCCGGCTGCGCCATATGCTTCAGCAGAGGGTCAAACGCGCCCAGAGTGTTGGGCGGTTAACGGCTAAATTGGACAAGGTGATCGCGGCCATACTTATCGGCAACAATCTGGTGAATATTGCTGTTTCATCGATTGTCACCGGGATATTCGTCCAGGTTTATGGGTATCGTTGGGGTGTAGTGGTTTCTACTTTTGTGACGACTTTATTTTTACTTATTTTCTGCGAAGTGACTCCCAAAATACTTTCCGCCAAGCACGCGGAAAAGGTTTCTTTGTTTACCGCGCCGTTGATGGAGGTGGTGCTTATAATTTTAAAGCCCTTTATCGTATTTTTTATCGCAATCAGTAATTTTATTTTAAAAATATTTGGAGCGGATGCCGCTAAAAGATCTCCTCTGATTACGGTAGAGGAATTAAAAACTATGATTGAGATGGGCCAGGAAGAAGGGGTTTTAAGTGAAGGGGAGCGCAAGATGCTCCACCGTATCTTTGAATTCGGAGATACTAAACTTACCGATGTCATGGTTCCCAAGGATAAAATCATTGCGGTAAACATTAATATTAATTCCGATGATCTACTGAATATCTTTGTGGAAGAAGGGCATGCCCGGCTTCCGGTATATAGCGGGCGTAAGGATAGTATCGTGGGTATAGTTTATGCCCGCGATCTTTTGTATATCTTGCGCGAAAAAGGCTTATTTCTATTGCCAGACCTGCTCCACGGGGCTTGTTTTGTTTCAGGCTCAATGCGGGTGAGCGAGCTGCTCAGGAAGTTTCAAGCCGAGAAGATGCAGATTGCCATTATTGTGGATAAGAATAAGTTGGCCTTAGGTTTAGTTACCTTAGAAGATTTGCTGGAAGAGATTGTCGGTGAAATAGAAGAAAACATTCGATGAAAGGAAGGCATGCTTGAGGGAGAATAAAATCGGCCCTAAATAAGGGAGAGAATTAGGTCCCCGCGTTTTCCTCATTAATAATTTGACATCAAAATTTTCCTATGTTAAAATTAGATTAATGTGTTCATGCGTGTAGCATAAAAAGGAGGAAACAAATGGCAGAAACAGGATATTGCGTGAAATGTAAAGGGAAAAAATCAATGAAGGATGAGGAGAAGGTTACCATGAAAAACGGCCGCCTAGCAATGAAAGGTAAATGCCCTGAATGCGGTACCGGGATGTATAAGATTTTAGGAAAAGCTAAGTAAGAGAGACACCCCGCGCTAATTGGAATTGCGTTGGTGTTGTCTAGGTAGACAAGACACCCCGCGCTAATTGGTATTGCGCGGGTGTTGTGTTTGTAAAATAATCTCTTGCGCCGGTGTTAATAATATAGAATGGCACCCCGCGCAGATTGGAATTGCGCGGGTGTCGTCTACGTAGACGAGGAGTAAAAACATAGACTCAAAACAATTAGCGCAACGTATTGCCTGGGTTGCCAAATCTAAAAAAGCCGAACAGGTTATTATTCTTGATGTTTCCAAGGTAGCCGGGTTTTGCGATTATTTTGTAATTGCCAGCGGCAATTCCTTAAGGCAGGCTGCCGCGATTGCCCGGGCAATTCAGGAAGATCTGGAAATACAAAAAATAAAATCTCTCTCTAAGGTTTCTGTGAACGATGAATCAGGCTGGATAGCCTTGGATTACGCTTGCGTAATCGCGCATGCGTTCTATAAACCCCTGAGAGAGTTTTATTCTTTAGAGGGGCTTTGGTCTGACGCCAAAAGAGTCAGGGTCATTGCCCCCAAACACTAAGTTTGCCCAATTTCACCAACCGTTGCTTTAATTAAAAATGCCTAAAGATATTCAAGAAGAGCTGATCGCCTTAGTTACGCGTTGCTTAACGGAGTTAGGCTGGCTGGCGAACTTTTCAGATAAAATTTCTCTTGAGTTTCCTACTGATAATCGCTTTGGTGATTTTAGCACTAATGTTGCCTTAAAATTAAGCAAATTGCTAAAACGGCCGCCTCAAGCGATTGCCGCGGAGTTAGTGGCTTGTCTGCGGCGGCAAATATCTAAATCTGAGCTTGGAAACTTAGTCACTCAAGTAAAAGTTGAAGGAGTAGGATTCATAAATTTTTATCTTAAAGAGAATTATTTTTACGAAAAGCTCAAAATAATTCTTACTAAAGGTAAAGAAGCTTTAAGTAGTAATGTCGGGGCTGGAAGAAAAGTTTTAATTGAATTTGTGAGCGCCAATCCCACCGGTTCTTTATCCGTGGCCCACGCGCGCCAGGCTGTCGTGGGTGATTGCCTGGGGAATGTTTTATCTTTTATCGGTTTTAAAGTTAGCCGGGAATATTATCTTAATGATGAGGGAAATCAGATTAATATTCTTGGCGCGTCCGTGGCTTTGCGGCTTAAAGAATTAAAAGGCCAAAATTTAGAATTTCCCCAGAATTATTATCAGGGTGATTATATTTATGATATCGCTCGGGCTTCGGATATTCAAAAGATTAAAGATATAGATTTGGGAAATTTCGCCGCGGACTATATTTTAAAGATTATTAAACAAGAGTTGATTGATTTTGGGGTTAAATTTGACTGCTGGTATTCGCAAAAGGATTTAGCTAAGAGTGGCAAGGTCAAGCAGGCATTTGAGCAATTAAAGAAAAAAGGATTTTTGTATGAGCAGGACGGAGCGCTTTGGTTTAAATCCACGGAGTTTGGTGATGATAAGGACCGGGTAATTATTAAAAGCGATGGCAGCCAAACGTATTTAGCTCCGGATATCGCCTATCACGAGGATAAATTTAACCGCGGGTTTAGTTGGTTGATTAATCTCTGGGGCCCGGATCATCATGGTTACATCAATCGTATTAAGGCTTCTATTGAGGCTCTTGGACATAATAAGCTCGATCTATCTGTAGTTATTGTCCAATTAGCAACTATTTTTCGCAATGGCCAAGAGATTCAAATGTCCACGCGGCGCGGGCAATATATAACTTTGCGGGAGGTTTTAGATGAAGTAGGCGCGGATGCCGCCAGATTTTTCTTTTTAATGCGCCGGACATCCAGCCATTTGGATTTTGATTTGGAGATTGCTAAAAAACAAAACGCGGAAAATCCCGTATTTTATGTGCAGTATGCCCACGCGCGGATCTGCAGTATATTGCGCGGCAGTTCGGAACAAGCCCAAGATGATTTAGATCTGGCTGTGCTTAAGGAGAAAGAAGAGTTAAATCTGATAAAAAAATTACTGGAGTTTGATACTACTTTAAACATCTGCCGGGCTACTTGCGACCCGTATATGCTTACGGTGTATCTGCAGGAGCTGGCTGAAAGTTTCCATAAATTTTACGATTTACATCGGGTCCTGGATCAGGATAAGGCTCTAACTTGCGCCAGGTTGGCTTTGATTAAAGGAGTAAAAGTTGTTTTATCTTGCGGGTTAGAGCTGTTGGGGATAACTCAACCAGAGAAGATGTAAATGTCCAGCCATTCCATCCTAAGATTAGCCACTCCTAATATTTCCTTACAAAACCAGTTTTCTAAAGAATTAGGCATCTCTAAAGTATTGGCTCAGATTCTGATTAACCGCAAAATAACTACAGTTGCCGCCGCCCAAAAATATCTTAAAAGCGCAATCAGTGATTTGTTTAGTCCGCATTTGTTCTCGGATATGCCTGGCGCCATCAGCCTGGTTAAGAAGGCCAAGGAGAATAAAGAGAAGGTGATGGTCTTTGGCGACTATGATGTTGATGGGATAACCAGCACGGTTTTGCTTAAAAATACGCTTATGAGTATGGGCCTGGAAGTATTACACCACATTCCGCATCGGATTAATGAAGGTTACGGTTTAAACCAGGAGATTGTCCGGTTTGCCAGGGAAAACCAGGTAAAACTTATGCTGACCGCTGACTGCGGTATCGTCAACCATAAAGAAATAGAAGCCCTGCGCCAAGCAAATATTGATGTGATTGTTACGGATCATCATGAGCCGCAGGATTCTAATCTTCCCGCGGCTTCCAGCATCATTAATCCTAAAACGAAACATTCAGGTTACCCCTACAGGGAATTGGCCGGGGTAGGAGTTGCTTATAAATTCGCTCAAGCCATAACTGGTTCTTTATTAATTGATGATT
The DNA here is from genome assembly GCA_026387315.1 of Candidatus Omnitrophota bacterium. Taxonomy (GTDB): domain Bacteria; phylum Omnitrophota; class Gorgyraeia; order Gygaellales; family Profunditerraquicolaceae; genus UBA6249. The sequence continues at coordinate 5,609 of JAPLLY010000022.1, read as the reverse complement.
TGGATTTAGTTGTTTTAGGCACTATCGCTGACAGTGTGCCTTTAACCGGCGAAAACAGGATTATTGCCAAAGAGGGGCTGGCTAGGTTACCGCAAACTAAAAGATTGGGGCTTCGCGCGATCATTGAAAACGCGGGAATTGAAAATAAAAAATTTAATTCTACTTATGTTTCTTTTATTATTGCCCCCAGGTTAAATGCCCCCGGCCGCATGGATTACGCCGAGGTATCCTTGAAGCTCTTGATGTGTCAGAGTACTCAAGACGCGCAAGCTTTGGCTAAAGAACTTGAGAAGTTTAACCGCCAGCGTCAGAAAATTGAAAGTAAAATTTTGGAGGAAGCGGAGGAGCTGATTAACCAGCAGATAAATTTTAAAGAGCATAAAGTCATTGTGATTGCTAAAGAAGATTGGCACCAGGGTGTTTTAGGGATTGTAGCCTCAAAGCTGGCGGATAGATTCTACCGGCCGGCAATTGTGATTTCGATAAAAGAAAATTTATGTAAGGGCTCGGCGCGTTCAATTAAAAATTTTCATCTTTTTGACGCGTTAATGGATTCAAAAGAGCTCTTAGACAGTTTTGGCGGCCATGCCCATGCTGCCGGGTTGTTAATTACTAAAGATAATATCGATGAATTCAGGAAGAGTATTAATAAGCTGGCCAGCGACCGGTTAACTTTAGAGGATTTGCTTCCGAGCAAGGATATTGACGCCCAGTTAGTTTTAGGTGATTTAAATGAATCGCTGATTAAAGAATTAGAGTTGTTGGAACCATTTGGCATGGCCAATCCAGAGCCTTTGTTTTATACCCGCATGTTAAAGCTTAAAGGAGGAGTGCAGCTTTTAAACCGTGGGGCTTTGAAATTCTGGGCAACGGACGGAAAGACTACTCTGGAGGTAATTGCTTTTGGGATGAGTAGTTTAAGAGAGAGTTTATTACAGGCAGATTTTTTTGATTTGGTATATACCCCTAAAATAGATAGCTGGCGCCAGGAGGAATCGATGATTCTGCAGGCCAAGGATATATTTTTTAAATAGTGATTTTAAGTTTTCTGGGAGTGGCTTTTTTGAAATCGCCTTTTTTGATGCATTTGGCGCAGATGAATACCCGATGCGCTGTACCATCAACTAAAATCTTTACCTTTTGCAGATTTGGGAAAAATTTACGCTTACTCCAGCGGGCGATCTTTGAGCCTGTGCCGCCCTTAGATTTATATTGGCCTTTTCTGGCTAATACTTTTCCTTGCAAAGCGCCCTTTTTACAGATTACGCATTTTCTAAGCATATTTAATACTCCTTTAGATTATTCTTTAAGTTTAATAAGTATACTTGAAATTCCGGCGTTGTCAAGATAGAATATATGCAGGCCTAAATCTAGGGGACGGTTCTATTTTTCCGGTTTATAATAAAAAAGAGAACCGTCCCCTGGATTTTAATGTATACCGTCATTGGGAGGACGCCGAAGGCGGACGAAGCAATCTCGGTTTACGAAATACCATGAATAACGAAATCCAACGCGACCTTGGGGAGCAGCCAATTGCTAAAATCATGGCTGGATATGGCTTTAAGCCCAATAATCTGGTAATTAATTCCACTGAGCAGATTACCCATAAAATGGTAGCTCGGGCGGCCAAAGGCAGGCGTTTGAACTTAAAAATCCAATACCGCCTACTTAATGCCTTGAACAAAGCGCGAGTAAACAGTATACATTAAATGATCTTTTTAACTATTGAGGTACAGGGTACACTTTCCAGCATAACCTAAAGACACTGTCTCGATTAGCGCGGAAAGTGTCTGTTATTTGAGATTCATGAATACTTTATTTAACCGGAGGTTCAGATGAGAATTGAAATTTTTGCTTTATGTGATGCATCAACTGCGGATTTTGGGAAGATTAGTATGCTTGGTGCATTTGACACAATTTGGGTAACAAAAACTCCAGCAGTACATCCACAATGTGCGATTGCGTTGAGAGTACGATTTGAGAAAATTGAACGAGGAGAACATAAAGTCGTAGTTCATTTTGTTGATATTGATGGGAAAAATGTGATTCCTCCTGCTCAGGGCGTGATAACCATAAATTTTCCTGAAGAGCAAAGCTCTGGGTCAGCAAATTTAATTCTGAATATTCAAGGATTAAAGTTAGACAGGCTCGGAGAGTATGCGATTGATTTAGCGATAGGCGGGCAACAGAAAGCTTCATTGCCGCTTTTTGTAAAAGAACGTAAATAGAACCAGGGGACATGGTGCTTAATTAATCTTTTTGGAATAAATAAGTAATGTGTCCCCGGAATTCCCCGGAATTCCATATCTCCACCTCCTGATACAGTAGACGAAGGAAGTGGGAAAATCTAACTAAGTATTTTCTTGGCATAGTCTTCCTTTGAGGTGTATAATTTAGCTATGGATAAAGAATTTCCTCAAGGACATCTTAGGAGAGCAAGAGTAATAAAAGTTACTCCTAAGGATGGTTTCTGGAAATGTCCGTCCTGCAATGAAAAAATAAAGAATTACAAGATATTTGCTGGAATTGCGGACAAGAAGTAGATAATGGTAAAAAAACTGAAGACAAAAGAGAAAAAATAAAATCCTATGGAAGAGGATATTACGAACGCCTTTATTGTCCAGATTGTAAATTGATATGGGGCAAAAACTCCATCGACAGAGTAACTAAATGTAGTAAATGTGGCACATATTTAACATTAGAAAATTTTGACCCTTTTAAAAAGTCTATATTAGGCGTAGTAGTAATTGTAGGAGGATGCCTTACTTTCCTTATTAAAGAAGTCCCAATAATGTGGTTCGGTGGTTTTCTCTGGGGTATTTCTATAATCGCAACTGCTTTCCAAAATTGGGGAAAAATCCAAAAATTAGATGGTGATGCCCAAGAAAAAAAGGTTAATTTTGTATTTGAGTGCTTAAGAACATTCTTTTATAAGAGTAAATTTTCTATAATTGAGTGCTTAAACTGTAAACAGAAATTAAGAGTTCCTAAGATTGGAAAAAAATTGAAAGTAACTTGTCCAAAATGTAAGAACGTCTTTAGTGCTACACCTCTTCCGTTCTTAAAACGAATATTCCATTTTAATTAGTAACCCTATAAAGGAGCAAAAATGAAAATTAATGCTAAAATAAGAGTTTATACTATACTGAAATGGACGCTTTATGTTTTATCGTTAGCCCCAGCTATTGAATACACACTTACCAGTAAAGGAAGCTTTAATATACTATTGGCTTTAGGAGAGGTTACGATTAATCCAGTTCTCTGGATTGCTCTTATTTTACGATGGAGGATTTTAGTCAATAAGAACTTGTTTTGTAAAGAAGGCCATAAGGAAACTACGCTCTAACCCTTCTCGCAAAATGGACAGGCTAATTTCTAAAGTTAATTAATCCTTCTGTTTGAGGTCACTGTCGCTGAAAAAACGGGATTGAGGGGGGGGGGAATTAAAAAGAGGATTTTCAAGTGAAAAAAATTATTGATGCCAATTTCTTTCGAGATCCTGAATTGGTAGATTATCTGAAATCCAATAAAGAGAATATGGTTGTTTTTTGTGATTATGCCTGTATGGAATCATACAAAGGAAACGCAATCGAGAATATCTATAGATCAATAGAAATTGTTTCGAAGTTTCCCGATCAGGTCGTTGTGCTTAAAGGGACGCGTGATATAGTTAAGTTAACGCTTTCAGATAATCATTTGGAATTATTGGAAGATCCTTCTCAAACTAGAGAATTCAAAATATTTTGCCTCGGTGTTGAGCGTGCTATCCATGGCGATGTAACGCTAGCAAATCAAATTCTAGATAATGGTAAAATAGCATCGGATCATTTCGCAAAGTTGTGCAAAGATGCGTTATTGGTTGCTCAGGGGATAAAAGGGTATACGAAATCTTATAAGCCTGAGTACTTATTAGCGTTAAAGAAAAAAGAAGAATTAAGGCCCGAAGTTATTGATAAGATAATTAAAGATATTATGTTATTGGCAGCTACTTTATTTCAAAATCACCCGGATGTTAAAATAATTCCACAAGCTCCTCAAGTTAAAAATAGCTATATATTTAGGTTTGCGATTAGTGCTTATCTTCTCAATTTGCGATGGATCTCTGACGGCGGAATAGAAAATGTTAACCTAGATAGATTGCGGAATGATGTTGTAGATATGAATTATGTTACCTACGCTACATTTTTCGATGGTCTCTTAACAAAAGATAATAAGATGGAAGAAATTTACCAGGAAACGTGTTTTATTTTGGAGCATGCATTTGCACGTGAACAATAGACATTTTCTACTTTAATCTGGAAGAACGTCTTGTTTTAATACATGTCTACGCTTTTTCGTTTCTTTTGTATATGATCTATGGTAGAATCAAATGAGTTCAGCCCCTTGAAATATCAGTATTGTTCTTGGTTACTGTTTTTTGGTGGTTATTCTCGTAGTAATGGAACCTATGTTAATGGCTATAATCGTTTCGATTCTAATAGTACTGTGGTAGATAATTATTCTTATAAAAGGAAATACTAATCCGTATAACGGACAGATTGGTAGTAATTACTACAGGCATAGTCGTTCAAGCCAATATTATCAAGGGGATTAATTAAATCAATCTTACTATAACCATAATTTCTGGGGTAGACTTGTGAAGCAATTTATAGCCTTTATTTTATTGATTTGTTTGTTTTTAACCGGTTGTGTAGCGGGTGAAGCAAATAGGTATTACTTGAAAGAAAAACTTCCTGCAAAAAAAATTAATGAAGTTGAAGTGTTGAAGGAAAAACCGGCACGACCTTATATTGTAATTGCAGATTTTCAAGCCTCTCAAGCTTCTTTTAAACACTTACAGAAAAGGGCTTCAGAAATCGGTGCAGATGCTGTGATTGTAACATGTACTGGTGGATCATACTCTACTTCAGAGATTTGGGCAGAAAAAGATAGATATTCAAATACTTGCACTGGTTTTATTGGCACTGCGATAAAATATAAAACAGAATAACAAGAGGAGATGTTATTATGAAAAAATTGTGTTTTTTTAGTCTGTTGTTTATATTTTTGATGATAAGCGGCTGCGCAACTGTTTACATAACGAAAACTGCCAAAGGGTATTTTACTCCGACAGATCCAGATGAAATCGAGATTCTTGTGCTTAAACCCGAACGTAGTTTTATTGAGCTTGCTACAGTATCTACTTCAGGCTGGCCTCCAGGAAATATTGCGAAGATGCATAATTCCTTAAGAACTAAATCTGCGCCACTTGGAGCTAATGCAGTAATTCTAGTAGATTCTGGTATTAATGATAATCTACGTTATTGGTCAAGCGGGGTAGCTATTCGTTATAGAGATTAGTAATACACATAGAGGGGGCAGGTTTTTGAGCAGGGCTGGACTTAACCGTTTAGCCCTTTTTGTTTATAAAATAGTCAGTTAGATCTTTTTAATTTTTGCGTCTATTGGTGTAGAGAAGTAAAATAATGAGGGATCGGTCAACACATTGTTACCCCCTTGAGCCAATGAATTGGCGTATTTAACAAGCATAGCATCTAAGTCAACAGGTGGAATCATCAAGAGCCGTTTATCTAAATCAGGTTTTTTCTCTTGGATTAATTGCCAAGGCG
>JAPLLY010000053.1 GCA_026387315.1 Candidatus Omnitrophota bacterium | reverse complement strand
CTTGAGCAGCTTACGAAATTCCCGCTTGGCCTCCTCATATTTATTATTATCAAAAAAAGACTTAGCATATCCAAACTGCTCCTTAGGATTATCCTTGGGCAGATTCTTGGGATTAACCCACTTCCCGCTCTTAGGGGTCCAAATCCAATAAGCCTGCGCCGGCTGGATAGCTAGAAAAGAAATTATCAACAAACTTAAGATTACGCGCTTCATAATATGATGAATTTACCATAGCCGGAAGGCTTTGTCAAAGGTAAAATCAAACACTCCCCACCCCTAACCCCTCCCACCAGGGGAGGGGAATTTGAATCACGGGGACGGTTCTCTTTTAAAAAGAGAACCGTCCCCTAGTTTTAAACTTTCCCTCCCCCGCGCGCGTGGAGCTGCTATCTTTATCACAACACATCTTTCCCTCCCCCCGCGTGGGGGAATGCTTGCTCCCTTGTTATTCCCTCCCCCCGCGTGGGGAGGGTTAGGGAGGGGGGATCTAAAAATAAATATACGCCAAGGGCAACTTAATCAAAACGGCATTGATATTTAAAAGCAAAGTAATCAGCGCCGCGGTAGGAAAGCTAAAAAGATTGGCTAAACCCGGATAAATCAGGCCGGATAAAACCAGGGTAAACCCGCATAAAGTGATTAGCGTGGCCAACGGGACAATCAAAATATTCGCCAAAACAGTTACCAGGGAAATAATCCGAAAATTCAAAGCAATAATTACCAGCGTGCCCATCCAGGCGGAAAATGAAACTAAGCAGCCTTCAATAATAAATTTTAATATTTTTATTCTGCAAGCCTCCAGGCGCGCCAAGGCTTTTAACTTAGGGTAAAAATATACAATAGCCAGCACACTAATAAAAGAAAGTTGAAAACCAATATCGAAAAGCTGCCGGGGATTAGGCACCAGGATAAATAACGCCGCGCTCACCAGGGAATTATATATATCCGGCTCCCTTTTTAAAAGATGCGCCGCCAAAAAAACTAGGCCCATAACCGTCGCGCGAATAACTGGATTAGTTGCTCCGGTGATGGCGCAATAAATAAGCAGGCAAATTGCAATCAGGATAATGCGCGCCTTACGCGGAAAACGCAGGATTTTAAGCAATAAATTAACCATAAAAGCCACAATACCCACGTTAAAGCCGCTGACTACCAAGATATGCACGGTGCCGGATTTAACCATAGAATTATTTACCAACCAGGGGATGCCGCGCTTTTGGCCTAAAACCATCGCCGAAAGTATGCTTGCCGGTAAAGCCGGAAGATACCGGCTAATTACCTGTTCCAGATAAGAGCACAGCCAAAGACAACCCCTGATTAATCCCACGCCGCTAAATTTATCCTGCCGGATAATTTGACGGTAATCCTGAATCGGCATGATTAAATAAATACCCTGCCGCGCCAAAAAATCCCGATAACCCTGGCTGGGGCCGAAACCAGGCGGCCGGCCTAAATTACCCATCAGCGTTAAATTATCCCCGTAATTTAATTCTTGCTCAAAATCCATTTTAACCAATACCTCCCCGCAACATTTGTACCTTAATTTCTCTGCTTGAATTTGGCGCGCGCGTAAAATAAACCAAAGATGATTATTTTTAAATTCCGGCTGGCTGGCAATAAATCCATCCATCCAATATAGTGAGTTGTCTTGATAAGCCACAAACTTACGAATATGGCATTTAGATAATACCCAGGAATTTCTCAGATTCAGGCAGCCGATCAGCAGCGCTAAAAATAATACTAAGGCCAAAAATACCCCATTCTTTCTTCCCCATAAAGTTGCTGCGGTAAAAACCGCGCTGGCCATCGCCGTAATTATCCAAAAATTAATCCTGATCCAACCCGCCAGAATAATTCCCAGGCAATAAAATACGGTTAAAATTACCAGCGGCCTTTTCATTCAATAAAGAAAAGCTCTTTTAATTTTTCATAGCGTTGGTCACCGATACCCTTGACTTCTTTTAACTCTTCTAAACTGCCAAACTCTTTATGAGAATTTCGATATTCTATGATACGTTCGGCTAATTTCACCGGGACACACTTAGTCTTGATTAGCTCGGTCAAACTTACTTTATTAAGATTTAACCTGGCTAATTGAATTTGCGGATAAACCACCCCGGCCATCCGGCAGTTTACCTTAACTAAATTACTTAAAACTATCCCGCAAAGCGCTAAACCCAAAAGAAACAAAGTAACTTTTCTTTCTTCCGGTGTAAAATTAAACACGGCTAAGCCCTCCTGCTTTAATAGACGTTAAAAAAAGATAAATCTAACAAAAATAAAGGGGACGTAGACCTACGCGGTCTACATATATGTAGACCGCGTAGGTCTACATGCTTGGCAGGAATAACAGTAGTAAAAAAGAGAACCGTCCCCTGATTTTAATGATATTCCCTGTTTTCCTGATATTTTAGTGTATACTTAATTTATGCCTAAGAAAATCCTGGTGATTGACGATGACTATAATATCGCCAAAGAGAGTAAAGAAGAATTGCTTAAGGCAGGTTATGCGGTAGTCATTGCCTATAGCGCTAAAGAAGGAATAGAAAAGTTGAAGGCGGAAAAACCGGATTGCGTGCTCCTAGATCTGGTTCTGCCGGATGAAAGCGGGTTTAAAGTTGCCCAGGATATCAAAGCCCTGCCGGAATTTGTAGATACTCCGATTATTGCCACCTCCCTAAAACACGAAGAAGTTGATAAGCATATTGCCGCTAAAAGCGGAATCACCATCTACGTCGAAAAACCCATCGATTACCCAAGGTTACTTTTTGATATCAAGGATGTATTAGGAAAGTAGGGTCTAGAATAAAGGGGACGGTTCTCTTTTTTTTAAGAGAACCGTCCCCTGGATTTTAGTTTTAGATTCTAGACAACGATATTAACGAGCTTCTGCGGGACAATGATGATTTTCTTCGGGGTCTTGCCTTCTAACCAAGGAATTAATTTCTCATCCTTCTGAACTAATTCTTTCAGCTTATCCTCGGATATATCGCGGGGAACTTCAATTTTACTACGCAGCTTACCATTAACCTGAATTACTAACTCCACATTTTCTTCAACTAATAACTTAGAATCATACTTTGGCCAAGCAGCTTTAAAGATACTTTCCTTATTTCCTAAAATTTCCCAAAGCTCCTCAGCAAAATGCGGGACAATCGGGCTAAGCATAATCACCAGGATTAAAAACACCTCTTGATCTGCGCCCAATTGATAAATGGTATTAGTTAACTCCATCAAACTGGCAATGGCAGTATTAAACTTAAACTCGCCAAAATCTAAGCTTACTTTTTTAATTGTTTTATGCAAAACTTTAAGTAACTCATGATTATCCTTCTCCCGTCGATCTTCTCTTGCAACAGGACGGGATCCCGCTTGCTCTTTAGAAAGCTTGGCGGGAAAATTATCCTGAATCCTCCAAACACGGTTTAAAAATTTAAATGCCCCCTCTAATCCGCGCTCATCCCACTCCAGCTCTGTCTCCGGCGGAGCGGCAAACAGAATAAACAGGCGCAAAGCATCCGCGCCATAATCTGTAATCATCGAATCCGGGTCCACGATATTACCCCGGGACTTTGACATCACCTCACCGTCTTTTAAAACCATGCCCTGAGTAAGCAGTTTCTCAAACGGCTCATTGAAATCTACCATCTTTAAATCCTGAAAAAACTTAGTAAAAAACCGCGAATATAATAGGTGCAGAATCGCGTGCTCAATGCCGCCGATATACTGATCCACGGCCATCCAATATTTAGCTTCCTGCGTATCAAACGGCGCGTCATTAAATTTAGGCGAGCAGAACCTTAAAAAATACCAAGAGGAGTCAAAAAAGGTAGCCATAGTGTCGGTTTCCCGCCTGGCTTTCCCTTGACATTGGGGGCAGTTGGTTTCTACAAATTTTTTAACCTTATTCAAGGGGCTGCCGCCTTCCCCGGTAAAAGGCGCGTCAGCAGGCAATTCTACGGGAAGATCTTTATAGGGAACCGGAACAATACCGCAAGCAGGACAATAAACGATAGGAATGGGCGTGCCCCAATATCGCTGACGGGAGATTAACCAATCACGCAGGCGCCAATGCGTCTGAATTTTTCCGGTGCCTTTAACCTCCAGCCATTGCGCGATTTTTATTTTTGCTTCCTGGTTAGGCAAGCCATCAAACTGCGCGGAATTAACCTGCACACCGTCGCCATCATAGGCCTCCGTCATTCCCGCGGAAGCGGGAATCTTTTTTAGATCCCCGATTAAACCATTCGGGGATGACAACTTTGCCCCCTGAATAACAATCCTCATTGGTAATTTATGCTCTTTAGCAAAAAGAAAATCCCGCTGATCATGCGTAGGCACAGCCATAATCGCGCCGGTTCCATACTCCATTAAAACATAATCCGCGATCCAAATCGGCACCTCTTCATTATTCACCGGATTAATCGCGAAACTTCCCGTAAAAACCCCTTCTTTTTTTACATCCGACGCGGCGCGCACCATTTTACTTTCACCAGCCGCCTTTTTAATAAATTCTAAAATCTCTTTTTCCCGGGGTTTGCCTTTAATTAAATCTTTAACTAATGAATGCTCCGGGGCCAGAACAATATAAGTCGCGCCAAAAATAGTATCTGCCCGGGTGGTAAACACCTCAATTACCTTATCGCTGTTCTTTAAGTGAAAATAAATATCCACTCCGCTGCTTTTACCAATCCAATTATTCTGCATAGCCAAGACCCGAGCCGGCCAATTTTTAAGCTGGCCTAAATCCTCTAATAATCTTTCTTTGTATTCAGTAATCTTTAAATACCATTGGTCCAAATCCTTTTGCTGGACTTTTATCTGGCAACGCCAGCAGCCGCCATTAACCACCTCTTCATTGGCTAAGGTCGTCTGGCAGCCCGGGCACCAATTAACTGCCGAGGCCTTCTTATAAGCCAAGCTGCGTTCAAACATCTTTAAAAAAATCCACTGATTCCATTTATAGTAATCACTTTGGCAGGTAGAAACCTCCCGCTCCCAGTCATAGGAAAAACCCATCTTCTTTAATTCTGTCTCCATCTCTTGAATACATTTACGCGTCCAATCAGCTGGCTTAGTTTTATTTTTTATCGCGGCATTCTCCGCTGGCTGGCCAAAAGCGTCAAAACCCATCGGGTGCATTACGTTATACCCCTGCAGAACCTTGAATCGGCTGGCCACATCGCCAATCGTATAATTACGCACATGGCCCATGTGGATTTTACCGGAGGGATAAGGAAACATTTCCAATAAATAGTATTTTTTCTTTGCCGGGTCAGCTTGCGCGCGAAAGGCCTGGCTAGCTAACCATTTTTTTTGCCACTTCTCTTCAATCTCTTTAAAATTATAATGCATATTTTATAGCCGTCATTTACTTTCGGTTTAATTTTCTCACTAATGCCAAATTTTCCTTATCACTATCCGGGGTGCTTTTGGGTGTTTCTAAAATCATCGGAATATTTTTAAGCTTAGGATGATTAATAATTCTCTTCATTCCGGCTAGCCCAATATGGCCGCGGCCGATATGGTCATGCCGGTCATGATGGCAGCCTAGCTCCCCGGCCGCGTCATTGAGGTGGATTAACTTAACCAACTTAATCCCCGCCATCTCCTGGATCTCATCAAGCATTTTTTCCAGGCCTTCTTTAGTGGATAAATTATAGCCGGCTAAATAAGCATGCGCCGTATCTAAACACAAACCTACGCGCGATTTCTCTTTTAAACCCTTTAAAATCTTCTGCTGGTGATAAAACCTATAGCCTATCCAGGATCCGGAACCAGATGTATTTTCTAATAAGATACCCACTTTAGAGCCCCGGGTTTTCTCCAGGATGTTATCTAATGCCTTTACCAGCCTCTTAATCCCGGCATCTTCAGAGGTCTCTTTATGGCTGCCCATATGCGTAACAATAAAATCAGCGCCCAAATTCTGTGCCTCCTGAATATCTTCGATATAAGCCTGGATAGAACCATTATACAACCGGGGATCAGGCGAAGCCAGGTTAATCAGGTAGGAAATATGAATAAAAACCGGGTTGATTTTATATTTCTTGCGCCGGACAATAAACTCCTTAATATCCTCAGGAGTAATGTGGCTGCCGTTACGCCAGGACTGCGGAGAACGGCTAAATATCTGCATTGTAATACCTTTACATAAATTTTACAAGAGTAAACCGGATAGTCGTACAAAAGGAAAATCTACATTAAAGACTAACTACAAAGGGGTATGTGCCGTACATTACCTAAATACTAACCTTCAATTTAAGCTACAGTCGATTGGCGAAATAATTATAAAAAGTGGAGCTGGAGGGGATCGAACCCTCGACCCTTTGCCTGCCAGGCAAATGCTCGTCCCAGCTGAGCTACAGCCCCTCAATTTTTACGAAGTAAAAATTGACTCCGAGCCATCAATAAGTTTTTATATGGTGGCGAGGAGATAGATTTATATTGACCTTTGCTATTTTAGAATATAAAATGCTTAACGTCAACCTAAAAATCTTTGCCGAGGTGGCGGAATGGCTTACGCGGCGGTCTCAAAAACCGTTGAGGGCAACCTCATGAGGGTTCAACTCCCTCTCTCGGCACTTTTAAAATCCAGGGGACGGTTCTCTTTTTTATATTATAAAAAAGAGAACCGTCCCCGTGTTTTTATTTAATATAAGCAGAGATTGCCTGGTAGATGCGCTTGGCGATAACCTGATAGCCGCGGGCATTAGGATGGAAAAAATCGCTTTTCATCGCCGGATTAGTGATAATCTTATTTAACAGAACCGGGATAAATATCGCTTTTTTCTCTGCCGCTAACTTCTTAAAAGCCTGGCGATATTCCTGAAAAAATACCCCCGCGCTAATATCCGCCAAAGCCACCATTGCGCCTTTTTCCTGAATTCGCTCAATAATCACAGCTAAATTTTTAACCGTATTCTCCTTAGGAATTTTTTTAAGAAAATCATTTCCACAGAATTCAACAATAACCAGGCGCGGCTTTCTACTTAAAACATCCTGCTCCAAGCGTTCTAACGCGGCAAAACTCGTATCACCATCCACTCCGGCATTAATTACCGGCAGTTTAACTATTTTCCCTAAAGCCGTAGGGTAATCTTCCCCGGGATTTGCCCCGTAACCAAAAGTAATGCTATCTCCGAAACAGATTATATTTTTACCGGAATTCCCTAAATTTTTAATCTCCTGCTTCACGTAGCCCGCCAGAATTAGGATGAGCGCAAACACCAAGAACCAAAAATTATTTTTCTTCATGCCTTAACCTCAGCTGTCCGCAGGCAGCATCAATATCCTGCCCGCGCTCTTTCCTTAAAGTAACATTAATTCCGGCGCCAAACAAATAATCCCTAAAAGAAACTATCTCTGAAATTTCCGGAGGAATAATCTTTAATTCGGGTATAGAATTTGCCGGAATCAGATTGACTTTGGCTAATCTTAAATCCTTTAAAAGCTTAACTAGATTTTGCGCCGAAGATAAATTAGAATTAAATCCTTTGATTAAAATATACTCAAAAGTAATCTGCCGGTTAGTTTTAGCGATATATTCATGGCAGCATTTGATTAAAGCTTCCAGAGGATACTTCTGGTTGACCGGCATAATCTGACTGCGAGTTTTATCTACAGCGGCATGCAAAGATATGGAAAGCTCTATCTGTAAATTCTCAAGAGCAAGCCTTTCTATACCCGGAATAATTCCACAGGTAGAAATAGTTATACGCCTAGCGCCAATATTAAAACCATGCGCGGAGTTAATTATTCGAATTGCCTTAAGTACATTTTCATAATTATCCAACGGCTCACCTGTGCCCATAAACACAATATGGCTAAGTTGCTGCGCAGAGGCGCGTACCGGCTCCTCCGATAAGGCCGGGTGACCGCCTGAAGCGTTGTTCTTTAAATAAAGCACCTCATCTAAAATTTCACCGCTGGTTAAATTGCGCTTAAACCCCTTTAAAGCGCTGGCACAAAAATTGCAGCCAAATTTACAACCCACCTGCGATGAGATACATCCGGTCACCCTCCTGGCCGCCGGAATGCTTACTGCTTCCACCAAATTTTTGTCTTTCAACGCAAAAAGGAATTTGGCTGTTCCGTCGCTAGACTGCTCTAAATCCGCCAGCTCTAATCCCAGAATACTAAATTCCATCGCCAGGGCTTTTCTTAAAGCCGCGGGTAAATCACTCATCCGGTTAAACTCATAGGCCCCTTTCTGATAAATCCAATTGAATATCCCCTTGGCATAATATTTAGGGCTGCCCCAACAGAGCAATTTATCTTCCAGCTCTTTTAAGCTTAATTCTTTAATGTCCTGCATAATAATTGAAACAGTGAAACAGGGGACGGTTCTGTTTTTATTCGTCATTCCCCTCCCCTAACCCCTCCCACAAGGGGAGGGGAATTTCAAATAATCATTCCCTCCCCCCGCGTGGGGAGGGCTAGGGAGGGGGGAGAAAAATAGAACCGTCACCTAGATTTTGAACCGTCCCTGAGTTTTTCCTTATCAATCTTACCCGCGCGGTTCTTGGGAAGTTCTGCGCAAAATTCAAAGTAGTGCGGAATCTTAAAATGCGCCAGATGCTGGCGCAGGAAATAACGCAGATCCTCCGAAGTAATATTTTTTCCTTGTTTAACTACCACAAAGGCACAAGGCACCTCTCCTCTTAATTTATCCGCTACCCCGACTACTGCCGCCTCGGCGATATCCGGATGTTTTTGTAAACTCGCCTCTACCTCCGGCTCAAAAACAATCTCTCCGCTAACTTTAATCATCTCTTTTTTCCTGCCCACAACATAAAGAAAACCTTCCGCGTCAAACCTCCCCAGGTCTCCGGTATGAAACCAGCCGCCTCGTATCGTGGCTTGAGTTAATAACTCATCCTTAAAATATCCCCGTGTCACTACCCAGCTTTTTACTACCACCTCACCTATCTGGCCAGAAGGCAGCGCTTGGCCGCTCTCTGAAAATATCTTTACCTGAATCCAGGGCGCCGGACGGCCCACGCTTTCGATATTCTTTGAGCCCATCGGCAAAACTACCGTCGGAGCATTAGTCTCAGTCAGCCCCCAGCCATTTAACAGGCAGGCCCGCGGGCAAAATTGCTGGAACCTGCGCAAAGCCTCCGGTGAATTCGACGCGCCAAAGGTCACCACCCAACGCAAACTGGATAAATCAAATGTCTCAAATTCTTTCAACTGCAGAAGTGCGTAATACATCGAGGGGACAATCCAGAAAAAATTAACTTTATAATTTTGTATGTTCCTTAAGAAATCCAGCGGCATAAAACGTTCCATCAACACCATGGCCAGCCCAAAGGTAATCGTATTCTGGATATAAATCAATCCCCCTAAATGCGAAAATGGCAGGGCGCACAAAGTGGTATCTTTAGCGCTTAAATCCGCATTCACGAAGAAAGCCATGGATTTCGGCGGAGCGTCCAGCTGAGCATAACTGATTAAAACACCCTTGGGCTTACCGGTAGTACCGGAGGTATAAAAAATTATGGCGCAATCATCTTCCTTAATCTCTACTTTAGGAGCTGAATTTAATTCCGCGGCGATTAATTCTTCAAAACTTAAAACTTGTTCATCTTTCCACTGGCAGGAAATAATATTTTCCAATAAAGGAAGATTGGCCTTAAGGGAAGAAAATGAAACATTAGCTTTATGTTTAGTGATAAGAATTTTTGCTTCAGCATGGCTCAGGCAGGAAAGAATTTCATCTTCCGTAAGCATAAAATCCAAAGGCACGCTGCAGGCGCCAATAGACCAAATAGCCAGATAACTATAAATATATTCCGGCCAATTCGGAAGATAAATCGCCACTTTATCGCCGGGTTTTACTCCCAGCTTAAGCAGCCCCTGGCTAAGAGCAAAAACTTTGTCTCTTAGCTGAACAAAAGAAAGCTGCTCCTGGCGAAAGATAATCGCCGGTTTAGCGCAATAGATTTTGGCGCACTGCTCTAAAATATTGATTACATTCATAATCCGACTTGAATTAGACCGAATGTAGACCTACGCGGTCTACACCGCGTGTAGACCGCGTAGGTCTACATTAGAATCCATACCAATAATTAACTAGTGGTTTACCCTCAGCAGACTGATCCAAGATAACATTCTTGATGCGGGTGTATTCTAAAAAACCTTCGCGGCCAAGCTCTTTGCCGAAACCGCTCTGCTTAAATCCGCCGTAAGGAAGCTGGTTGTAAAACATGCCATAAGTATTGATCCAAACCGTGCCGGCATTTATCCTGCCGGCTAACTCCTGCGCTAGAAATAAATCTTTACTCCAGACGCAGGCAGCCAAACCAAAATCCACGCTGTTGGCTAAAATTGCCGCCTCATCTAGGCCTGAAAATTTATGAATCAAAACTACCGGGCCAAACACCTCTTCTTTAAATATACGCGAATGCGCGCCTACGTCCACTAATACCGTGGGCTCAAAGAAATAACCATTTTTTAATTCCGCGTTTTCCGGTATCTTTCCGCCGCCAACTATCCTGGCTCCCTCAGCTTTGGCTTTTTCAATATAGGCAATTACTTTTTTACGCTGCGCGTCGCTAATCAAAGGGCCCATCTGAGTCTCAAAGCTATCGGCTAAACCTAATTTTATAGCTGAAGCCTTTTCGGCAAAACTGGACAGAAAATTATCGTAAATTGCCTCTTGCACAAAAATCCGGGACATCGCCGTGCACATCTGGCCCTGATTTAAAAAAATTGAGGCCAGGGAACTGTTCACCGCCACCTCCAGGTCCACATCATTAAATATCAGGCTGGCGGATTTACCACCCAACTCCATAATCATCTTCTTCACATTTTTCGAAGAATACTGCAAGATCTGTTTGCCTGTTTCATTACTCCCGGTAAAAGAAATCATATCTACGCGCTTATCCGCGCAAAGCAGTTCACCTATTTTTGCGCCGCTGGCATTAACTACATTTACCACGCCGGCAGGCAGGCCCGCCTGATCAATGATTTTAGCCAGCTCTAAAGCCGTAAGCGGAGTCAGGCTGGAAGGTTTCAAAATAACAGTGTTGCCCGCGGCGATTGCTGAGGCCAGCTTCCAACAGGCAATTAAAAGCGGATAATTCCAGGGAACGATTAAAACTACCACTCCCAGCGGCTCGCGGATTAACTTTGCTTTTGTATCCGAGGATACGTTGACCTCTTCCTGGCCCAAATAATCAATAAAATTATTCGCCATAAATTCAAAGGTTTTGGCGCTGGAAGGAATATCCATAAAAGTAGTTTCTTTGATCGGCTTACCGGTATTTTGCGTTTCCAATGCCGCCAGCAGCCCGGCATTATCCAAAATACCCTGGGCAATCCGAAAAATAAACTCTTGGCGCTCTGTTAAAGAAAACTGCGGCCAGGGGCCGTGATCAAAAGCCTTTCGGGCAGCGGATAAAGCCAGCTCTAGCTCTTTTAGCGAAGCCAGTGAAGCCTCAACAATTACTTTGCCGGTTGAAGGATTAATAATATTCTGTTTTTGGGCAGTTTCAATAAATTGGCCGTTTATATAAAGCGGGCATTTAGAGTTCATTTATCCTCCTTCACATTAAATCCAGGGTAAATCCAGGGGACGGTTCTCTTTTAAAAAGAGAACCGTCCCCTTTGTTTCTAAAACGGGCATGTCCCGCCGGGATGTAGACCTACGCTGTCTACATATATGTAGACCGCGTAGGTCTACATATAATCTTCACCTCTCTGAATAGGGCAAACAGCCGGTTAAAGGGGACATACCATTTGGAAAGTTGGCCTAATTGGCCGCTTAATTTCATCTTACCTTGCGTAACCGCCACAAATGAATCCAGCTTGCCTAAAAATACCTGCTCCCAAACTAAAGCCCCAGCAGAGATAACAAAAGGGGCGTCACTGTCAGTATCTAATTTTATAATTTTTCCTTTTTCAAAATTAAATTTAAAAACCTCTGCCGTATCATCAAGCTTAATCGCTAATTTTACCGTAAGATCCAACTCTTTACCTTTCTGGGAAATGAATTCATCCTGATTGACTAAATCCACGATTGCCTGAATATGCGCGCGGCTAAACATAGTGTATGCTGGCTGATCGCATTTTAGATCGTCTCTTAAAGCCATATCTAGATCATCAAGAATATTCTTATCAAAAAGCCGGGCAATGGCAGCGCTTTTAACGGCTTCTTCCAAAGCCTCGGTAATCGCTAAAGCATCCTGGAATTTATCCGCAATTGCTACTGTGCCATGATTCTTTAAAACTACCAAATTATTTATCTTTAAAGCCGCGATAACCGGTTCAGGTAGGGTCACCGTAGGAGTTTCCTGAGGGATTACGCAAATATCCCCAAGATAAAACTTAGTTTCAAAACTCATCGCTTTAAGCGTTTTAGCCACGGCGAAATATCCATTAATTAATGGCGGATGACAATGCACTACTACTTTGGCGGGAAAGTTTTTATAGACTAAGCTATGTAAAGGCAGCTCGGAACTGGGTTTAATTTCACCTTCATGTTTACTGCTAGCTAAATTTACTTTAACAATATCACTTTCGTTTAACTGGCCCAGATAAGTACCAGCAGCGGTAATCAGAATATTTTGGGCATCTAATTTAGCGCTTAAATTTCCAGATTTAGCCACAGCCAGCCCAGCCTCATAAAGCCGCTTGCCAACTTTAATTATTTCAAGCCTTAATTCCTTCTCAGACATATTTACTTCCAATTATCTTCGCGAACCACGTAGGCCTACGCGGTCTACATATATGTAGACCGCGTAGGTCTACACAGGTTAACTCACAGATAAATAAATGTGCTTAGTAATTAATTTTGCCGGCGTAACATCAAAAGCCGGGTAATACGCCTTAACTTCCTTAGGCGCTAAATACAGCCCCTGGTAAACCTTTAACTCATTACCCGGACGGATTTCAATTTTAATTTCTTTACCAGTTTTTAATTTTGACGCGGGAGGACAAATCACGAAAAAAGGAATTTTAAAATACTTAGCCACTACCGCGATCTGATAAGTTCCGATTTTATTGGCAATGTCCCCATTTAAAGTTAAATGATCCGCGCCCACGATTACTTTAGTCACCTTACCTAATGATAATAAATAAGCCACCATATTATCCGTAATAATCGTTACCTCAAAACCCGCGCGCATAATCTCCCAGGCGGTAAGCCGGGAGCCCTGCAAATATGGCCGCGTCTCCGTAACATAAAAACTTATTTTTTTACCCCGCTCTTTGGCAAACTGAGCGATTAAAGGCATTAGCCCGCTGACATTGCAGTGCGTAAGAATTACATCCCCATTCTTAAGCAGTCCAGCCACCTGCCTTGCCTGTTGGATACGCTTGTATTTGAGTATCTCTAAAAAGCCTAAAATACTTTTCTCCAGCGGCGCTCCGCTTTTTTCCATTCCCAAAACCATATCCGTTAAGAATTTAAAGGACAAAGTAGGCCGCGTGGCATTAATCGCTGCGGCTACCTTAGCCAGATTTTTATTCTGCCGCTTACTTAAAATAAAAGTATACATCACCAGAAGCACCTGCCCCACAGCGCGGGTCTTCATCTGCTTAATTGCCGCGCAAGCTTGTAAATAATTCTTAGCCTTGATATAGGTAAGCTTCTGGGGTAGCTGAGTTTCATCCAGGATGTAAATGGTATTACCTTTTAATTGTATCGGCCAAAATAATGGAGAAAGTTTCATATTTATTTATTTTTGCGGGTGGCTTGGGTGTTTTCGAAGCGCCTCAGCAGCAAGAAAATACCCAAGCCAGGACCCGCGATAAGTTATTTACCCTCTAGCTTCTTCACTAGCTCCAGCGCAATTTTAATCAAATTGCTTTCTGCCATATAATAAAGCGGATTCATAAAACCCATTTCTCCGGTAATCACGTTGTCGCTCACCGCCAGAATAGATCCGGCTTTAACCTTATAAGTCTGACAAATAGTTAAAAGCGCGGAAGAAACCATATCCACTGCCCGCGCTCCTTCCTTACGCTTAGCTTCGACAATTTCGCGCGTTTCGCGTAATAAAGCATCAGTAGTCCAAACCTTGCCGCGATGCACATTCAACCCCATGCCTTTAGCAATCTCAAATAAAAGATCCGAGAGTTTCTTATCGCTAACCGTCTTAAAATCCTTGTCCACATAATACGGAGTCACCCCGTCGCCGCGGATCACCTCATCCACCACAAATAAATCCCCGACTTTAATCTTCTCATCAAGCGCTCCACAAGTACCTACGCGAATAATATTCTGGATTCCCGCGTTACACATAACTTCCGTAGTAATTGAGGTATCCGTAGAAAATCTGCCTCCGTTGATTCCGGTAACCTTAATTCCCTCATAAGTGCCGGTATACATCGTATATTCCATAAAAGAAAAATTACGCACGGGATTTTGAATTTTCTTCATCAGAACATCCAGCCGGTCGCGCGGCCCAGGCACAATCGCGTATTTACCCACATCCTGCGGCCGAAGCTGCACCATCTCCGTCAAATCCCTGCCGGTCAAATGAACATTCTTCTGCATTTGCATATTATTTTCTCCTTGTCTACGGAAATCCTGGGGACGGTTCTGTTTTTTATAATTTAAAACACGGAAGAACAGAACCGTCCCCTTGTTTTATTGATTAAACGGGTGGCTTGGCAAATATCTTCTCTAAATTCCCACCCAAGATATTCCGTTGATCTTCCTGGGATATATCTAGGTCCTGCACCGCCTTAATGCCTGCGGAAATATTTTGTTTGGCCGGCCAATCGCTGCCCCACAGGATACGTTTAGGCCCCATTAACTCTAAACTCAATAAGAAATTTGCTTTAGTGGTATCGCCGCTGGTATCCACGTAAATATTCTTAAAATAATCCGAAGGAAGCGCCTGCAGATCCTTAACAAAGTTCATCCCCCTCAACATCTGGTAAGTGGCGTCAAAACGCTGCTTAAGATAACAGATTGCCCCTCCGAAATAAGCAAAAATAAATTTCACTTTAGGATACTGCCGTAAAATATCCGACATCAAAAGCTTACCAATTGAAATCGTGGTATCAAAAACATACTCCACAACCGGGGTAAGTAAGGGGTCTTTAACCCGCTCATAACCTATAGGATTTAAAATTTGAGAGTGCACAAAAACCGGAAGTCCCTGCCGCTCTGCTTCTTTATATATAGGTAAGAACATCTTATCATCTAAATAAATACCGTTATAACTGGAAGCCAGAGAAATTGCCTTAAAACCCAACTCATTGATTACCCGCATTAACTCTTGGAGCATATCAATAGAATTATCTACCGGTAAAACCGCCGCTCCTATAAATCTCTTCGGGTATGCCTTTAGAATCTTGGCAACATTATCATTATAAATACGCGCTACCTGGCTGATACTGCCTAATTTTAGATGCGCGTCTGTGGTGGGATAACTTAAAACTGCCCGCTGGATCCCTGCCTTATCCATCATCTTTAATTGAGATTCAATATCACCCCAGCCTTTATGAAAAAAGTGGGCGTTAGAAATTATTTCATCCGGCAGCCAATGGCTATGCGCGTCAATTAACATTGGTGTTCTGCGCCCCTTAGTATCCGCCGCGTCATTTCTTTTTCGTAAAGGGCCTTAATCTCTACCAAGGCTTTCCGTCCAAGCTCTTTAGTAATTAATTTCTCAATGGCGTTGAGTTTTACATCCAGAAAAATAAACTCCGGATTTGTTCTTAATCCCTGATATTTTAATTCCAGGCAAGATTTCTCTTTGCCGGCAATATACTCCTGAAAATTATTAATCAGCTTCTCCAGCGCGGCTTTTTCATGCGGCAAATAGGACCCCATCAGCGCGTTTTCCATCTCCAGCAAAATGTCCTTATCAATATCAACCTGGGTAAACTTGCGCTCGTACTTATCAAACGCCTCTTTGGTAGTTTTATACAACCAAACAAAATAACGTTTCTTTAAATTCTTAACATCTTGGCTATTCATATTCCCTCCTGATTAAAACCCGGGTAAAACATGGGGACGGTTCTGTTTTTCTCATAATAGTAGTGCGGGTTTAAACCCGCACTACTATTGTTACCCGGAAAAACAGAACCGTCCCCGTGATTTTCGGGAAAAACAGAACCGTCCCCTTTATTTTCATTTCCTCACTAACTCCACCGTATCAAAATAAAGCGTTCCCTTTGATCCCGGAAGCGGCTCAAACTGGAAAACCTTAATCGGAAAATCAAGTTGCCCGTTTTTATCCGCGTCATTTGGCTGCCAGTCATCACGCGCCAGGAATTTATCAAAATTACAAACCACTCTTTTCCAGCCAACAAAATCATCCTCGGTTATGAAACGCCAGGCCTCGCCGCCGTTATCCTTAATATCAAAAGCGATTTTTGCCTTAGAATCGGTTCCATAAACATAAAATGATACCGCGCTATATTCTTCCCACTTCACATCGCTGGGTTTAATCGCCCAATTGGCATTCTTGGCATCCAGGCCGCTGCCGCGGGACACATAAATATATCCACCGTCAACCGCGTCATAAACTACCTTTAACGCCTGATTACCGCTATTCTTGATATCCGCAGCCCCGGTTACCTGAACGCTAGAACCATTCCCTGAGCCAAAATCAACTGTGCCCTCCGGCCCGTTAGAAACTACAATCTCAAAATCATCAATTAGCAAATTATTTCCTTCAGCTAAACAGCTTCCTGCCCCCGCTGCCAACAAAACTAAAACCGTTGTCAAAAACCCTATTTTTTTCATTTTATCTTTCCTTTTCTAATGTTTTGTTTCTTTCTACTTACAGCTTACCGCTTATAGCTTACAGCTATTTTCCCGGATGCTGCTGCTTAAACGGTATTACCGGAGCAGTCCAAGGTGTCTGTTGATTAATTACCGAAATCTCCAACGGACAAACATTAGCCGGCACCGTTAAAGCAAAACGCACCGCATTCTCAATCGCCTCGGTCCCCATTAAACGCGAAGTATCCTTGCTGATATCCTTAAGCTTATCGGTTAACTCTGTATCCGTTACTCCGGGTAAAATAGAAGTAACCTTGATCCCATAATCACGCAGCTCCCAAAACAGGCCTTTAGAAAAAGCTCGCAGGCCCACTTTAAGCGAACTATAAACAATAAAATTCCTGGGAAGAGGATCGCAGAGAGTTGACCCGGAAACCATATTGATTATCGCTCCGGATCTATTCTTGATCATATCATTAATCACCAGGCGAATTAAGCGCACATAACCCAGGTAATTGGTATGCGCCAGCCTTTCAAAATCTTCAATCGGCTGTTCTTGAAAAGGATACTGGGATGAAACTCCGGCATTATTAATCAAAATATCTATCCTGCCAAATTTTTCTTTTGCCTGATTAACCAAATTCTCCAAATCCTCCAATTTAGTAACATCGCAAGCAACCGGTAATACTCCAACCTTATATTTAGCGGCAATTTCATCTGCCGTTTCCTTTAAAGGGCCTTGGCCGCGAGCAGCAATGGCTAAATTTATGCCTAAACTCGCAGCAGTGCAAGCCAACGCCTTGCCAATACCGCGGCTGGCTCCGGTAACAATCGCTGTTTTTCCTTTTAGCTCTAAACTCATAACTCTCCTCCCGTATTAGCAGTCTCCCCCGCCCCTAACCCCTCCCACCAGGGGATGGGAATTTCAATTACATATTCCCTCCCCCCGCGTGCAGGGATTTCAAATGATCGTGCCCGCCCCGCGTGCAGGGATTTCAAATGATCGTTCCCTCCCCGCGTGCAGGGATTTCAAATGATCGTTCCCTCCCCCCGCGTGGGGAGGGTTAGGGAGGGGGGGGATAGAACTTTCGACAGTATCTCTTATTACTTAACAACTGCTTCTTTTTCAATAATCTCTTTAAAAATCTTTAAATTATGCCGCGAGCCTTCATTAATAAAACCTTCAATTTGTGAATCATTAAACTTGGCCTTTTGATCCATCTCGAAATGTTGAACCCAAACCATTTCTATTCCTTCTGGCTTAGGAGTATAAAGCCAGATAATCTTCATATATTTAAAAGGAAATTTAGGCTCCTCCCTTTGGGCATAGGCAAAATACTTATCCTTAAAAAGCAGCCGCCAGGATTGCCAGGATTTATCATCTTCATCCGTAAGGCGAAAGGTAATTTTGTTGGCTTCTTGCTTAACTACCTCTGCTTTTTTATATTCCGTCCCGAATAACTCTGTCCAGCGCGTGATATCATTAGAAATATCAAAAACTAAATCATACGGCGCGTTAATAATAATTGAGTTACATGTGTGTCCCATCTTATCCTCCTCCATTATCTTGCTCTTTTAGATTTTGATAAAACGGGTGGCTTGGGTGTTTTCGAAGCGCGTCAGCGCTAGAAAATACCCAAGACAGAACCCGTTTTAAACTATTAATCTAAAAGAGCAACCACTCTCGCCCAAGCCGCCCCGGTATTTTTTATGCGGATCGGAAAACAAAGCACTTTAAACCCGAAATCCGGCAGTTGCTCCAGATTAGCCAGCCGCTCGATATGAATAAATTCTTTTTTTCGGCCGAAAAAATGCGCCGGATAAAATGTCTTGGGATCTTTGGTCTTAAGAAATTCACTGAGCATAAATCTATATGGCCGGTCAATCCCCATCGTATCTACGCCAAAGATCTTAATTCCTTTACCTAACAAATACTCTATTGTCGAAGGGTCCACTCCGGGATAATCTGAAAAATATTTCGCTTGCCCGTATAACTTATCCGCCCCGGTGTGCAACAATACAATATCCAAAGGCGCGAGTTGATATTTTATCTTCTCTAATGATTCCCGGATATCCTGTTGGTTAATTACTTCATTGGGTTTTTTATGCCGCAGATCCAACTTTACCCCGGGCTGATAACAATATTCCAGGGGAATCTCATCAGCGGTCTTGGAAGCGCGGTTTTCAGATTGAGAACCGTAATGGAAAGAATAATCCAGGTGCGTGCCAACGTGTACCGGAGCATGCACAATCTCTAAGGATAAAAACTCTTCATCAGGCAGCTGTTCTTTTTTCACGATGCGCTGTCCTAGGGCGTATTTTATTTTACCCAACAGGGTCTTGCCCATAATCACGCGGTTAAATTTCTCAACCCCGGCTTGATGGGTTACCCGCTCGATATCCACCTTGTGCACCTCAAAAGCCTTCTCGTCTATAGGCAAACTCAAATCGATTATTTCCATATCTAACCGCGTAGACCTCGTAGGTCTACGTAAGGTTACTCCATAATTAAATTTTTAATTTTCGCTAATTCCCTTTGATAAGAAACCCCATCTTCGGCAAATTTCTTATAATCTGCTGGAGGAATATCAATAAGTTCATTGTAATTACAAATTCTCAATACCTCTTCAAAACACAAATATTCTCTATACGATGAATACTGCCATGATTCTGGCTTATCGATTAAAAAAGCAGTTACAGGATTTAAATGTATGTACCGGCTTAAATGTAAGAGCTGCTCTTGAGTCTCAACAAATTTACTTTTAAATCGCCCCTCCCAAAGAGGCCCTTTCCGTTTGTGTTTCAGATTAAAATAACGCGTATAACTATTAAGAACATTACTCATAAAACGCGAAATTCCGTTCTCTTTTAATTGCTTAAGGATTAAATGAATATGGGTTGGCATTAAGCAATACGCAGCTATATCTACAAGTTTTGGTTTTTCACTAAGATAATCGGTAAGGAGCGCATTAATATGGCCAACATCCTCTTCGTTTAACTCAAGAAAACGCGCTAAACAAGAAGAATGTTTATTTATCGTATAGTATCTTACCGCCGTCAAGATTCTTTGAAATTCATGATTATTATTAAAAATAGTAAAACCAGCTATACTCTTATTATAAATATGGTAAACTTCGCCCGTAACTAATGGATGCTGTCTCATTGCAATTAATAGAACCATAAGTAAGACCTACGTATACGTAGACCTACGCGGTCTACACGCGGTGTAGACCGCGTAGGTCTACGTAGGTTATGACTTTGACTGAATATTACTTACAATATCATTAATCGTTGAGTTCTTGGTAATTTCTTTGGGGCTAAGCTTAACCCCGAATGATTTTTCCAAAGCAATCACCGTTTCCACCATTTCCGTGGAATCCACGCCGATACTGTTTATTAAAGACACTTCATCCTTTAATTCTTCAATTTTTACCTTCAACAATTCACTTAAAACTTCTTTTATCTTTATCTTTATATCCATTTATCCTCCAGCATCATTAATATTTACGGGTGACTTGGGTGTTTTCGCGGCGCCTCAGCGCAAGAAAATACCCAAGACAGGACCCGTAAATTTTATATCTGCACTTCCCCCTTGGTCGCGGCAGCCTCCCATTTACCAACTCCGGCCATCACATCCTGAAAACAAAGCTTGGCTAATGGGTCAAAATTACTTTCCATAATTCTATTGATCCTGCCCGGCTTAGAGAAAAATTCACGCATACACCAAGAACCCAAACGGCCGAGGTCTTCCGTGGATAAATGATCCGTAGGAATTACCGGATGGAGAAAATCCCATTGGCTAAAATCTACCCTTTTGGTATCAATCCAGTTTTTCTTTAAAGCAATTCGCCACATCGGTGAATTTGGGGCGGGAGTAACATAGCCCACCCAAAGAATATCCGGGTCAACCTGATCCGTGAACTCAAAACGCTGCTTAATAATCTCTTCAGTATCATAATCAAAGCCCATCATAATGTCGGCGACAATCGCGATGTCATTTTTACGCAAGATCTCTATGGTTTTCTTGATCTGGTCAATAGTAATGCCTTTAGCGATTCTCTTAAGCTCTGACTGGGTGGTGACCTCAATGCCGAAAACACCCATAAATAAACCGTTTTCTTTCATCAAAGGCAGGATTGATTCGCAATTAACCCAATCCACAGCCCGGCCTAAAGACACCCATTTAATGGGATTATTCGCCGCCTTTTTAAGTTCGCAGAACTTTCGCACTCTTTCAGGGTCAACATTAAAATTGTCATCCTGAATCACCACGACTTTCACCCCGTATTTTCTATGCAGAAGATTCAGCTCTTCCATCACTCTTTCCGGAGACTTAGCCCGCCATTTCAAGAAATCTGAAGGCGAGCGCGGATCAAACTGGTCCCATTCATAACAAAAGGTGCACGCTGAAGGGCAGCCTCGCGAAGTAACCATATCCACAAATGGTTTCCAATAGGTATGGCCCACGTATTTATCCATCGGAAATAAATCATAGGCCGGCAAAGGAAGCTTATCTAAATCTTCCATCAGCGGCTTATGCGGGCCCATGACAATTGCCCCAGCAATGCGGGAGGTAACGCCGCCTACATCGCCAAGCGGCTTATTTTTATCTATAGCCTCAATCAAATCTCCGAAAGATTCCTCTTCACCCATCACCACAAAATCCACCGCGGGGTTCTCCTCTAATGTCGGCACGGGCATTGCTGAATACCATAATCCGCCGAGAATTATTTTTGTTTTAGGCAGCGCTTTTTTAATCCCGATGGCCGCGTCTTTAAAATGCCGCAAAACCCCGTATCCGCCGTAACCATGCAGCTGTTCACCCATCACCACAATATCCGGATTCTTGAGCTTTACCTGTTCAATCAGAGCATCCATTGGGATTTGATCCGCTTTACCGTCTAAAACAGAAATATCCTCATAACCTCTCTCCCTAATATAAGCTGCCCAATGCGCGTACAGTTGATTTGGAGAACGATGCACCCCATGCGTTGCCCAAGCGCCGACCTTTGGCATCACAAACAATATTTTCATATTAATTCCTCCTTATAGCGTTCAGCGGATAGCGTATAGCGTTGAATTCTAGGGGAATTCTGGGGACACAACACTTAATTCTAATTTAATACTCAGGTCGAATTAAGTGTTGTGTCCCCAGAATTCCGTTTTCGGGGACGGTTCTCGTAAGAGAACCGTCCCCTTGATTTTAACATTATTATGCTTTCTCAACCACCAGCACCGCGTTAATCCCGCCGCGGCCGCGAGAAATTATTAAAGCTTTATCTATTTTGTATTCTTTGGCTTCTTTGGTAACATAATTCAATTCGCCCACGCTAGGCGCGTCTAAGTTTAAGGTAACCGGAACAAGGCTATGCTCCATGGTTAGAAGCGCGATAATCATATCCAGGACACCAGAAGCCCCCAGTAAATTCCCAAACATAGATTTTGGGCAGCTTACGGGAATTTTCTTTAAATTCTCCCCAAAAACTAACTTCAACGCCTTAATCTCGGAGTTATCCCAAAGATCCACGGCCAGGCCGTCTAAACTGATATAACCAATTTCTTCAGCGCCCACCTGGGCATCAACCAACGCCATATTAATTGCCCGGGCCAGCTCTCTTCCGTCGGCAGCGCAATTAATCCGGTCTACCCCGTCACAAGAAGCGCCATAGCCGCTAATTAAGCCTAAAATATTTGCTCCCCGCGCCTTGGCGCGCACAATACTTTCCATAACCACAATCCCCGCGCCTTCGCCAATCACAAAACCGCTGCGCGCCTGGTCAAATGGGCAATAGGCTGCCTCCGGATGATTATTGTTTTTAGATAGCGCCCCATAGGTATTACAGCATAATAATGCGTAAGGAGTAACCGGCGCCTCCATCCCCCCGGCTAAGATCATATTTAGTTTATTTTTAGCTAAAACTTTCCTGGCATAACCCAGCGCCATCAGAGAGCTCGCCCGATCACTGACCACCGTCTTACTAAAACCTTTAATCCCGTAATAAATTGAAACTTGCCCTTGAGGCGCCGCCGGAAACCAGGCGCTGGCCATGTAAGGTGAGACACCTTGGCGTCCCTCTAAATACAGGTCCCTTAATTCCGTCTCCGCGTAAAGCCAGCCGCCAATCGCATTACCTAAAAAAATACCCATCAGGCTCGGATCTTCATTTTTAATATCAATTCCGGCATCCTGTAATGCTAACTCCGCGGCTACCAGCGCCATATGTGAAAAAGCATCAATCTTCTTCAGCAGCCTTTCGGAAATATGGCTATATTTTTCCAGGTCATCAATTTGACCGGCGATACGCGCGGGATAAAGGCTGGCGTCAAAACGCGTAATCTTTTTAATAAACGAGCGCCCGCTTTTAATATTGGCCCAGAATTGCCGCTTACCGATCCCCGAGGGGCTGACTACGCCAATTCCCGTAATTGCGATTTTTTCCATCATCCACCAAACCTTTCGAATCCAATCTCCCCTACCCCTAGCCCCTCCCACCAGGGGAGGAGAATTTCATTTTACTCCCCACTCCTATTTAAATCCATCTCCCCTCCCCTAACCCCTCCCACAAGGAGAGGGGAATTACATTTATTT
>JAPLLY010000045.1 GCA_026387315.1 Candidatus Omnitrophota bacterium | reverse complement strand
GAAGGATTCATGTGTATTCCGCGTTTATTGCGTATGATTACTTCTCGCTCTACTTGATTGGTTACTCGCTCCTTCTTCCCTCTCGCCCCCGCCGCCCCTAAAATCGGCCAAAGTGGCAGCAATAACAGCATCGGCGCCAGACGCTTCATCGCGCGCCCGAACTCCCTCAGTTTTTCACACCAGTTGCCAAACCAAGCACCGTAGGTACCGTTTAAACGGTACCTACGGCTGTTAATAACTCCCACTTTCCCGAATAACTGGGAGATAATAACCGGCCAGAGATCAAGGGGCAACGCGTTACCTAAGGCAAAGCTAAGTTGGGGGATAAGGTTGCACAACATAGGAAAAGACTCTACGCCTGCAAATGGCAAGGCGTAAGGCGAGCCGCTGGGGAACCCTGGCTTGGCGCGGTGGGGGTCGGTATCCGCTCTTTTGCCCAGCCCCAACTCCTCTAATTTCTCTGCCGCGTATTCTTGCACCATAGGATCCATAGGATCCGAGCCCCTCGCTAATCTGTATATTTCGTTTATGATCATTTCGTCTATAGGTTGCTGGTTATCTCTCTGCTGTTTTAGTTTATTAAACCAGGCTTCTAAAATATATTTTTTAACTTCTATTTCCGCCACTTCTTTATATATTTGCCCAAGCAGTTCTAGGGCCTGTTGGCTGCCTATATCAACTAATGCTTCTATAATTTTTACCTTAACCTCTTTGTCTTTTTCACGAAATATCCTTTCTTCAAACAAGACAACCGCCGTATCCGCTCTCAGCTTATCCTGCGCCATTATTATCGCGGATTTTTTAGTCTCTCTGCTTCCCCGTTTTAAAGCATATGAAAGAGTTATGACCCTCCAGAATAAATCCGAGCTATCATTTAAGGAAGCTAATCTTCTTTCTGCTGTAGCGGCCATTTGATGCCTGCCTAAGATAATGGCAGCTGAAATAATCACTAGAACTGCTGCTATTCTTATCCACCCCCAGAGCCCCAGGCTCAAAAGGCCTCCGGCATTCGTCTCGGAGCCGGTAAAGATTGCGCCCGGGAATACCGGCAAAAATGCGCTGAGCTTTTTAAAATCAGAGCGCCATGATTTTAACGCGGCAGCGATTATGCGCGAAAACTGGGAGATAATAACCGGCCACAGATCAAGAGGCAGGGCGTTACCCAAGACAAAGCTAAGTTGGGGAATAATATTGCCTAACAAAGGAAAAACCTCTATGCCTGCAAACGGCAAGACGCAGGGCGAGGCCGAGACGGATTCGGGCACCTCTTTAGAAATAGAGCTGCTACCTTTTCCCGTAGATAAGGTATTTAAATCCTCTAGATATACATGGCTTCGATCATCAGACATCGTTACCCATAAAACAGACGCATCCTCAAGCGATAGGATACGTAAGAGAACCTTCATCTTTTCCAGAACGGATAATAATGGTAATTTCTCTAAACGTGCAATCCAATCTGGGATGTTTGAAATATAAGCAAGAGAAACCTTTTTATTTGTTCCAATACAAGAATTAACTTTTTCTAAAACTTCTTTGTTAGTGATATCTCCACTCACTCCAACAATTTTTTTGCCTTGATAAAGCTTCCTTAAATAATCAACGGATTCCTGTGTGGCAAACCAGGGTTTAAACCCATTTGGCCCCTCCTGGGCGAGACGTTTTAACAATTTACTGTGGACATCGAATAATTTTAAATACTCGGAGACGGTACTCTTAATTTTCTGTTTCTTGCCTGGACCAAAGAGTAAACCGTACCCGTCTACGAGATCATCTGGGACATATGGTTCAATCTCACTATAGATCCAATCGGCAACCCCCATCTGTAATTGATAGCTACATGGCTTCCCTAACAAATACACCACAACTTCAACAGCAGTCTTCTCCTCTAATAGTTTTTTTTCATCCTGAGTAATTTCTCTACCCAATAATACCGCTAAGATTTCTTCCCTTGTTCTATACCTGCTTATTATCAGTCCTAAAGCCGGAATTATGATTTCATTTACGCAGCGGTTATTATCAATATTAATCACCCCATCTGCCTCTATTATACAAGCCAAAGAATTATATAAATCCACAGATGTAGTTAATATTATTCCGCCTCTTTTCTCTAAACCTTGGATGGGAAATTTATCAATGGGTTCATTATTCAACGCAAATATGCCAGGATACCCCCACATTCCCCCGCCATTTGATGATGGATCAACACGTGTATTATCAAAACATGATAGCTTTTGCAGGTTTTCGTAATAGGTGTTTATCCATCTGAATTCTGGTGCGTGTTTTCTTAGAATTTTCTTTGTTTTAACATCGATCGGCGAGCCGGCGGGCGGATTTTGCGACCGCCCTTCCGCTCCCATCGCCCCCGCCGCCCCTAAAATCGGCCAAAGCGGCAGCAATAACAGCGCCGGCGCCAGGCGCCCCATCACGCGCCCGAACTCCCTTAATTTTTCGCACCAGCTATTAATAACTTCCACTTTAATCATTTCAATTTGGGCTTGATTTAATCCGAAAGATGTGTTACATTCCTGAATGTGAAGACCATTTACACTAAACACGCAAGCCTTAGAATTAACGAACGAGAGCTCTCTAAGAAATACATTGAAGATACCCTGAGCCACCCTAAAAAGATATTGTCCAGCTTTAAGGGGCGGCAGATTGCTCAAAGGGAGTTTGGCGATAAAACGCTTGAGGTAGTTTATAAAAGAATAAACGGTGAAACGGCTGTAATTACCGCCTATTGGCTTAAGCTTAAGGAGGCTTAACTTATGGATATTAGATTTGATGAAGAAGCGGATGCACTGTATATACGATTCCAAACGGGTAAGGTTAAAGAAACGCTTAAGTTGCGCGAGGGCATTCTTATAGATATTGATAAGAAAGGCCGGCTTTTCGGAATCGAAATCCTTGATGTCAGCCAACGTATGCCTATTAACGAACTTGGCCATCTCAACATCGATCTTCCTGTCCACGCCTAACCAGGCCTTAAGCCTATATGCAACACGGTCAATAGCCGCAATAAACTTCAACAAACTGCAATGAACCGCGACAAACCATGTATTTTTCAACCACCGCCACCACACCGGCCAGAAATCAAGCGGCATCGTGCAGCCTAAGGCAAAACCTACTTGAGCAAACAACGCGCCACCGGCCGCCCCGGCGCCCAAGAGCGGCATAGCGCAATGCAGACTTCTGCGACCACCGGAATTAACGAAGTGCGAATCTGGAACGCTATAATCGGCTTCATTATTAAGAAACTTCATTCGGAGATAAAAAACTGTGAGATCAATGGCGTACATCTCAAACGGACTACTAAAACCACGGTGATCATACCATTTCGAAAATTTGGTTTCTTGTCCACATGTTGTCTCTGCCGCTATAACATTAAAACCGCAATCTACGCAATATCGCTCAATCTTTTCATACCATTTCCTCCCAATTCCTTGTTCTTGTAATGAGGATTCTAAAATAAATGTTTTCAGCGTAACCCAGGGCCGTAGATTCTTGTATTTTCTTTCTTTTGAACCGTCAATATTTTTGCTGTCGATAAAATAGGTTTTTTTAGTCATTAGTTTATCGAGAAAAGGAAACTCCATATTCGCCGGATCATAATCCTTAGATCGAAAAAATATACTATCGTTTACGGACAAACACAATTCTGCAAGCCAGCGACCCAAAGACTTGTCGTAAAGCTCAATGTGTATAAGTTTATTCTTCATAACTTTTACAGACATTTCAATCTGAGTTTCAATCCTCATATCAACTAAAGCTGAAAAAATTTTATCTATCGGCATGAGAGACTCCGGGTCTACGGAGAGATCAAAACCCGCAAAGGGCCATATTTTTTTCTTTAACCACGTGCCAATCCTTACCAAATTCATTATCCAATTCCTTACAACAAACCTAATCGGTCCAACAAACCCCATATTCTTAAGCCATAGCCAATACGATAGCCACAGATCCCAAGGCAAAACACCGCCCAAGATAAAGGCAAACGGTTGAAGGACAACGAGAGGGACTGGCAGAGGTCCTACACCCATTATTAACCCGATGCAAGGCGAGTAATTAAGCTTTTCTTTTGACCCGGATCTGCAATCATCCTTCAAAGAGCTTTCATTGCTGCCATGATTAAATTTATCTCTATCCGACGGGATAAAAACTTTTTCCGCTGTATCCGCGAGCAAATCTATCTCCATCTGATCAGGAAGACGCGTGCTATGACTATTATCCAGCACCACATCGTAAACATGACAATCGTCTTCATTATGAAAAGGATACCTATTCATCACCTTGATGCTTTGGTTTACATTAGCCAATTTCGTCTCAACATCAACTGTTAATTTTATTTGAACCTGAAAAAACGGCGAATTGCCGTGTTTTAAAACGAGTCTCGACGATGTTACCATGTAAGTTTTCAACAAAGTTACCGAATTTTCAAGCGTTCGATATTCCCGAGTGCCTGATGGAAGAGTTTTTGGTGGATATAG
>JAPLLY010000042.1 GCA_026387315.1 Candidatus Omnitrophota bacterium | reverse complement strand
CTTGGCAATTAATCCAAGAGAAAAAACCTGATTTAGATAAACGGCTCTTGATGATTCCACCTGTTGACTTAGATGCTATGCTTGTTAAATACGCCAATTCATTGGCTCAAGGGGGTAACAATGTGTTGACCGATCCCTAATCCTGCGCACACATATTACGCGGCCAGATACGCGCTATAACTCTTTCAGCCCCGGAAACAAAAAATTAATCAATATAAATAATACCAGGCAGGCTAAACCACAGAAAAAAAGAGCTGCCGATACCCCCCAGGATTGCGCCAGGGTTCCGGAAATTAAATTCCCAAACGGCACAATCCCGGCAAAGGTAATCATAAACAAACTCATCACCCTGCCGCGAAATTCATCCGGCACATTAATTTGCAATAAGGTATTCACTAAAGCAATCGGAATAACGCTCGAGCAACCTACAAAAATTAAAGCAAAAATAGATAAAAGATAATCTTTAGATAATGAAAAGGCTATTAGAGAAACAGAGAATAAAAATACCGACCAAATTAAAAGCCTGCCCTTAAATCTAAAATTGCCTAGCCTGGCTAAACCTAAAGCCCCGGCTAGCGCCCCGATCCCGGTGCTGGACATGAGCGCCCCCAAACCTTTCACCCCCACGCCGAGCACATGACTGGCAAAAACCGG
This sequence comes from Candidatus Omnitrophota bacterium, assembly GCA_026387315.1. Taxonomy (GTDB): domain Bacteria; phylum Omnitrophota; class Gorgyraeia; order Gygaellales; family Profunditerraquicolaceae; genus UBA6249. Next base: position 47,500 of record JAPLLY010000042.1, on the reverse strand, counting down.
CATAAGTATGATATAAGAAATCCCGAAAAGGCTCATCCCCGCGACCACGCTGACTAAAGCTAAAATAAGCCGATTGCGGTTGATAAAAATCAACCCTTCCTTAATATCTCTTAACGCGGAATTATTGTTACGCACTATGCTTTTGCCAAACTTAATATAGCAAAGCGCGATAATTACCGCCAGAAAACTAATTCCATTTAAATAAAAACACCCACTCATTCCGATTATCGAAATTAACACACCAGCAATCGCCGGGCCAATAATCCGCGAAGAATTAAAAGCCACCGAGTTTAAAGTAATGGCGTTAAAAAGATGTTCTCTGCCTACCAGCTCCACCACTATCGACTGCCTGGCCGGGGCGTCAAAAGCCATAATCACCCCATTAAGCAGGGCGATAAACATAATCTGCGCTGGCGTAATAAATTTAAATTGGGTTAACACTGCCAATAAAAATGCCAAAAACATAAAAGCGGCTTGGGTAAAAATTAGTATATTTCTTTTATTTATCCTATCCGCCAAAACTCCTCCGAATAAGGAAAGTATAAATATCGGAATTGAACCTAAAAAACCCACCACCCCTAAGAGAAAAGCCGAGTTGGTAAGTTGAAATACCAACCAGCTCTGCGCCACGGTCTGAATCCAGGTGCCAACCAGGGATACAAACATACCCAGCCAATAAATACGGAAATATTTTACTTTTAACGAAGAGAACATGTTTAAATTTTATTGCCTGCTATTCTAGGAGGGCGGGCTTAACCTTTGTTTTACCAGGCCGCTGACTAACCTGCCATCAGCTTTTCCGGCGAGTTTAATCGACAATTCTTTCATTACCCTGCCCATATCTTTTAGGCCGTTGGCTTCAAGCGCGATAACCACCTCTTCAATTAACCGCTTAATCTCCTCAACTGACGGCTCGGCAGGTAAATATTTTTTTAAAATATCTAATTCTTTTTTTTCTTTATCCGCCATCTCCAGGCGGCCGCCGCTGGTAAATTGCTCAATAGAATCCTGGCGTTGTTTAATCTGCTTCCTGATCACCGTAATTATTTCTGGATCATCAAGTTTATCCTTTTTCTTAGCCGTAGCCAAATTCAACATATCTGCGCGCAGGAAACTTAAAACTGAGCTCTTTAGGCTATCCCTGGCCTTCATTGCCTCTTTATAATCATTAAAAATCTTTTCTGCTAGCATAATCACCCTCCTTGTCTACCTAGACAACACCCGCGCAATACCAATTAGTCATTCCCACAACAGTAGGGGAGGTTTAAACCTCCCCTACTGTTGAAAGTCAGCAAGGCTTGTTATACTGTCGATTTCTGCGCTCCGATTAAAAAGAAAAACAATCCTTAAATTTAGCTAAACGCCTTTCTAAATCAGCCCGGGTAAGTTTACTGGTCCTGAACAAACCAAAATCTTCCACATTAAAAGAAGCTGCTACTGTCCCATAGGCTAAGGCCTTCTTGATGGCGCAAGAACTAATCTTACGCGCGCAAGCCAGATAACCCATAAATCCCCCGGCAAAAGTATCTCCGGCTCCGGTAGGATCAATTACTTTTTCCACCGGATACGCCGGAAGGGAAAAGGTAAATTTTTTATTGTAAAATAAAACCCCATGCTCGCCTTTTTTTATCAAGATCATCCTGGGCCCCAAAGAACACAGGCCCTTGGCTGCCTTGATCAAGTTGGTTTCGCCGCTTAATGCGCGCGCTTCCTGATCATTAGCCACATAAATATCTACGGATTTAAGTAATTTAATCAGCTCTTTGCGCTTAGTATTAATCCAATAGTTCATACTGTCTAAGCCCACTAATTTTGGAGAATACATCTTAGCTAAAAGATGCTCCTGGATATCCGGATCAACATTGGCTAAGAATATATTTTCGATTTTGCGCTGCTCTTCCGAGACGCGCGGTTTAAATACGGAAAGCACACCCAGCTGGGTATTTAAAGTAAGCGCGGAATTTAAATCCCCCTGATATTGGCCTTCCCATCTGAAAGTTTTGCCCTTATCCACAATCAAAGAGTTAAGATTGAGCCCTTTACTCCTTAAGAAAGAAGTATGCTTTTGCCCAAAATCACGGCCCACAATCGCTACTAGGTTCACTTTAGTAAAAAGCCGCGCTGCCATGGAAAAATGCGCGGCTGAACCTCCCAGCAGCTCTCTTCTTTTACCAAAAGGTGTTTTTACAGTATCCAGGGCTACCGTGCCTAATACAATTATACTCAACTTTAATCTCCTTTTAAAATCTTTAGTTTTCGCTTCTTTAAAACTAGGGGACGGTTCTATTTTTCTTTAGAATCTAGGGGACGGTTCTGTTTTTTATATATAAAACAGAACCGTCCCCGTGATTTTCTAAAAAAATAAACCAGGGTTACCGAACCAATTGAAATTAAAATGCTTCCAGCAATATCAATCAGATGATGCACTCCGGCATATACCCTGGAAAAACCCACCAGTAATGCCAAAATCCACAATACCAAGCCAATGCGCCGGCTAAAAATAAAAATCATCGCCGCAATAGCCGAAACCAGCAATTCATGATGTGACGGAAAACCATTATCCGCGCTATGGTAAATTAAAGGCTTAAAATGCCCCACAACAAATGGCCGCGGATTATAATAAAGATAGCCCACAATCTTGGAAATAACAAAAACTAACGGCAGGCAAATACCAGCAATAATCAAGATTTCTTTCTTCCTAGGCTTAGGTTGAATCAAAAACCAGGCAAAAGCGATAACGATTACCAACAAGTACAAATATTTTGCCCCAAAAATAAAAACTAAATCGGCGAGATTATTCATGCTCTTTTAAAAATTTCTCCAGGTCAGCCGCCAAATCAATACTGATTTTTAGATCCTTGCCAGTTACCGGATGTTTAAAGTTAAGCTCTTGGGCTTCTAAACAAATACGTTTAAAACGCAGGGCAAAATCCTTACGAAAAGCAAATTTATCCTCTCCCACTAAAAGATGCTGGATATGTTTAAAATGAATGCGTATCTGGTTAGTTCTGCCGGTAATCGGAGAGACTTCTACTACGCTATAATTGCTTTTTTCCTGGATGACCCTGTATTTGGTAAGCGCGCTTCTTCCTTCAATCGCAGAATTAATCAGGCCTTGCGGCTGTGATAATTTTCCATGCACAAAAGCGATATATTTCTTGCTGATAAGCTTATCCCTGAAGGCCTCGATCATCTTTGCTTCGATACCTCTGCTTTTAGCGTAGATCAAAAGCCCCGAAGTTTCCCGATCCAGACGATGGCAAGGGTACAACCGATATTTTAGGCCCCTATCGCCTGCGTCCTGATTTAAAATGCTGGTCAGAGTACGCGCTTCATGCTTAGGCGTGGGAACACTTAATAATCCCGCGGGCTTATTCACCACTAGCAGCCAATCATCCTCAAAAACAACCGGAATATTCACCCCGCACCTTCTTTTTTAATTCATTCATTAAAACGAATGCCTCTAATAGCTGAATAATTAGATTCTCCCGCCGGGATTAGACCTACGCGGTCTACATATATGTAGACCGCGTAGGTCTAATTCAAATCATTAAAAGGTGCGGGGTTCATTAAACAATCGCCAGCATGCGCTCAATAGCCAGGCGCGCTTTTTTTCTAATTTCTTCGGAAACCCTGACTTCATCTTTAAGCTCCTCTAAAGCCCAGAGCACTTTTTCCTGCGTAGTGCGTTTCATATTCGGACACACCGCGCGTTCACTGGCTAAATAAAATTCTTTATCCGGATTATCCTGCTTAAGCCGATAGATCAACCCGGACTCCGTGCCGATAATAAACTCTTTTGCCGGATCTTCCTTGACATATTTGGCCATCTGACTGGTAGAAAGTACGGCATCGGCTAAAGCCACTACCGCAGGCAGGCACTCTGGATGCACCATCACCTTAGCCTGGGGATGAAACTTTTTCTCCCGTTTTAAATCCTCAGGCAATATTTTAACATGCGTAGGGCAAAATCCATGCCAAGAGATCAATTTTCTACCGCTCTTTTTAGAAACATAGTCCGCCAAATATTTATCCGGAACAAAAATTATTTCTTTTTCTTGTTTTAACGCGTTAACTACCGCCACCGCGTTAGCCGAAGTGCAGCAATAATCTAATTCTGCTTTAACCGCCGCGGAAGTATTTACATAGCCTACCGCTGCTGCCCCAGGATGCTCTCCTTTAAGCTTCCTTAAATCATCAGCATTCATCATATCCGCCATCGGGCAGCCCGCGGATGCATCCGGCATAATTACTAATTTATCCGCGGAAAGAATAGAGGCGGTCTCTGCCATAAAATAAACTCCACAGAAAACAATCACTTCGGCTTCGGTTTTAGCGGCGATCCGGGAAAGCTCCAGGGAATCCCCGCGGAAATCCGCGATATCCTGCACCTCAGGTAATTGATAATTATGCGTCAGAATGATGGCATTACGCTTTTTCTTTAATTCTTTAATCTTAGCAGCTAATTTTTCGCCTTCTTTAATCATTTTGGATTATCCCTCCTCCTAAAACTGTATCTTTATTGTAAAAAACCGCGGATTGACCGGGAGTTACAGCAAATTGCGGCTGCTTAAAAATGACTTTATGTTTATCTCTGCCTGGATAAACAGCTGCGAGCGCTTCTTGATGATTATAGCGTATCCGTACTTTAATCTCAATCTTCTTTTTAGGAGGCTTGCCCAAAAAATGCCCTTCTTTTATAATAAATTCACTCTTATAAACCTCCTGGCGCGGCCCTAGGCTGACCCGATTATCCTGGGCATTAATCCGCGTTACATAGAGAGGATAACCCGCGGCAATCCTCAATCCGTGACGCTGGCCGATGGTATAAAATGCTATCCCTCGATGTAACCCTAGGATATTTCCGTTTTTATCGGTAAAATTTCCCGGCTTAACAGAACCATGCCCCCTGGCTTTAATAAAATCGCCATATTTGCCGTCAGGTAAAAAACAGATCTCCTGGCTATCCTGTTTTTCTGCCACCTTAAGCCCGAAATCAGAGGCCAACTGCCTTACTTTAGGTTTAGTAAAATTGCCTAAGGGGAAAATTATATGTTTAAGCTGCGCCTGGGTTAACGAATAGAGAAAATAAGATTGATCCTTTTTAAGGTCATTAGCTTTCTTAAGCAAGTACCCCTGCGGAGATTTTACAATTCTGGCATAATGGCCGGTAGCCAAAAATTGCGCCCCTAAATTAATTGCTTTTTTAAGTAAAATACCGAATTTTATAAATTGATTGCACCGGACGCAAGGATTAGGTGTCCGGCCAGAAAGATATTCCTGGTAAAAATTGCCAATTACCTCCCGGGAAAAATCTTTATTGAGATTTAGAACATAATGCCGGACCCCCAACTTTTGACAAACCCGGCGCGCGTCTTCAATCCCAGTTAAACCGCAACAACTAGGTTTATTACCCTTCTTTTCCGCCAGATTAAAACACATCGTCAGGCCGATTACCTCATAACCCTGCTCTTTTAGTAAAGCTGCGGCTACTGAAGAATCCACCCCACCACTCATCGCTACGACTACGCGCTTTTTCATGGTTTTTATTATAACAGAAAAACATGGGGACGGTTCTATTTTTTAAATTTAAAAAATAGAACCGTCCCCTAGATTTTACTGCCTCCCTACCATTCTAACCTTAGCCCCGCCTCAACATACCTGCCAGCTTGCGGTATACCCTCAATATCTTGATACTCAACGTTTAGAAAATTGGTTGAATTTAAGAAAACCTTCGCGTTTTGAGTAAGATTATAATTTAACCCAAAATTCATTAACCACCAACCGCGGCGGCCTGGCCTTTTCTTATAATTAAACCCTATCTCTTGCTGCCCAAAAGGCAACTGTAAATTAAATACGGTATTGATTAAATGTTGGGCATAATTCGGGCCATACTTATAAAGATACCCCTGATTATCTATACTTTTATCAGTATAAGTGTAGTTAGCATCCAAACTCAAAACCCGATTAATCTTTTTACGCAAGGAATACTCAACCCCAAAAACATTGTCACGAGTAAAATTTCGTGCCTGCCATCGCCCAGTGGAGTCAGATCTAACCCAATCAATCATCTCTTTCTCCTGTCGTAAAAATATGGCCAAACCGGATAAGAACCCTTCTTCTTTATATTCAAAACCCACCTGACAGTTCCAGGCATTTTCAGCAGCTAAATCAGCATTACCTATCGTGGTTGAATCGCTATAATAGAGTTCAGTAAACGATGGAGCGCGTATATTTCTTGAAACACCAAAATTCAAAGCTGACTCATTAGTAAGTTTGAATTTAGCGCTTAGAGAGCCGGTGTACTCCATATTAAAATCTGAAAAATCATCCAGGCGCAAAGAAAAACCTAAATCCCAACTTTGGCCAACATCCACGCTATCATCCAAAAATATACTTTTATGATCACGCGTATGCTTGCCCATATTTGAAGAAATAATCCTCTCCTGGCCCCATTCAAGCCCTAAACCAGTTTTACCAAATAACCCCATATCTTTTTGAAAATAAATACTTGGAGTAAACATATCCGTATGATGATTATTATAACTATCTATTGTCCTAATATACGCAAATTTATCAAAATGCCTGCGCCAGAGAAAACTCGGTTTGATCAACAGAACCTCCTTATTTAAAACAAGGCTGCTGTTTAATAAATAGGTTTTAGTCCATTCATAAGAAGGCTTGCCTAAACCCGGAGAATAAAAATCATAAGCCCCAAACGCTTTTTCTTGATAGCCAAAATTATTTTCCCAGACCCCAACATCCGGCAAATCTAAATACGCTCCTAAAGAAGTTGTAAATTTCTTGTAATCCGTATCATAACGAAAGCCTTTGGATTGGGCGTCTTCAACGGAAAATTTAAAACCCAAATCTTTAAATTTATTACTAATGCTAAATAATCCATAGCCGTTACGCTGGTTACCTGCGGCAAATTCCCAAACTGTTTTTCTCTCTTGCGGCGCGGCCAGCGCAAAATTTACTACTCCCCCAATAGCATCCGGGCCAAATAAAGAAGAACCTGCCCCGGGAATGACTTCCATCTTCTTAATATCTTCTTTAGTAAAAGGAATATCCGCGTTATGATGCGCGGTCTGCGGGTCATTTATTCTTTGGCCGTTAACCAAAATCAATACCTGCGCGAAAGTAGAACCGCGCAGCGAAAAATCCGCCTGAATACCGCAGGCCTTAGCCCGGCTCTGTAAATCTACCGGCAAACTACTTAAATCCTCTAAGCTAGATTGATAATTAAAGGCGTTACTTTGATCAGGGTCTGTAGTGTAGGTATTTAAAAGAAATTGTTTTTGTTTAGTAATTACCAGGGTCGCAAGATCTTGAGGCTGATCTTGGAAAGAAAAAGATAGTTCGGTAAAAATTAGGAAAAAAACAATAAAAAAACCGCTTAACTTTATTTTAAACATAAAATAATTATAAAGCCTGCGGTTTAATTGTCAACTAGTAATTTATATATGGTTTACATTAAAATCTGGGGACGGTTCTGTTTTTTTTAGAATCTAGGGGACGGTTCTCGAAGAGAACCGTCCCCTGATTTTTCGGAAAAACCAGAACTCCTCCCCTAGTTTCTAGTTTTATCGGCAAGCGGTAACGTCCCCGCTGGAAACCTTTTGGATTAGCCCGGAGTCTTTACGAATAAGCAGAGCGCCATCAGCATCAATATCGGTCGCCTGGCCTTCGATATGTTTATTCTGGTAATCGACCTTAACGCGCGTGCCTAGAGTGAGAGTAAAATTACGCCATTTATTAATAATCTCCCCCGGCCCCTTATCCTCCAGGAGAAAATAATTGTTTTCTATCCTGCGCAAGAGCTCTCGCAATAAAACTACGCGATTTATTTCTACGCCTTGCTGCTCCTTTAATGAAGTAGCTCCGGCAATTAAAGATTTTTTATCATTGTTCACATTCAAACCAATGCCAATAACCACAAAATTCACCTTATCCACTTCGGCGTTCATTTCCGTCAAAATGCCGGCAATCTTTTTGTTATAGATCAACACGTCATTAGGCCACTTAATCTGCGCGTCCAGGTCAATAACCTCTTTTACTGCCTCACAAATACTTACCGCGCTCATTAAAGTTAATATCGGGCAAGCGCTGGGAAGAATCTTGGGCCTTAAAATCAAAGATAGGTAGATTCCTTTATACTTAGGAGAGAACCAGCCTCGGCCTAGCCTGCCGCGGCCTTTAATTTGCGATTCCGCCAACACCAATGTCCCGCTAGCCGCTCCCTGCAGGCCCAACTGCATGGCTGAATCCATCGTGGAAACCAAATTATCAAAATAATAAATCTTTTTATCGGCACTGAGCTTAGTCGAAGTGCCGATAAATTTTGTATTTAGGCCGCGGGCGGCTTCCAAGGCAAAAAGCCGATCCGGACAAGATTCCAGGCGATAACCTAAATGCGGAACAGCCGCTATCTGATAACCGGAATCCTTTAACTCTTGAATGTGTTTCCATAAACCCTGGCGGCTAATCCCCAAATGTTTGCTAATCTGGTCCCCGGAAAGATAATCATGTCCTTTATTCAAATAATCAAGTATTTTTTCTTTCACCTCGCACCTTATTCCTTACTTAATTCATTAAACCGTAAATCACGGGGACGGTTCTCTTTTTTAAGAGAACCGTCCCCTGTTTTATTTAATTTACCCCTCGCCTTTAGAGACGGGGATCTCCCGCCGGAATTAGACCTACGCGGTCTACATATATGTAGACCGCATAGGTCTAATTCAAATCATTAGAAGGCGTGGGGTTCATAAAGCGGAGACATCGCGCGTAATTTTTGCACAACCGCAGGTAATTTTTCCAAAAAATAATCTATATCACTCTCTTTGGTCCAGCGCCCCAGAGTAATCCTCAAAGAACCGTGCGCCGTCTCATGATCTAAACCAATCGCCAATAAGACATGCGATGGCTCAAGAGAGCTGGAGGTACAGGCTGAGCCGGTAGAACAAGCAATTCCCAGAATATCCAGGCTTAAAAGCATGGATTCGCCTTCGATGTATTTGATGGAAAAATTTACACTGTTGGGCAGCCTTTGCCTGGGATGCCCATTAAGCCTAACCTCAGGGATTCTAGCCGGAATCTCTTTAATCAATTTATCGCGCAGGGCGCTCTGAAATTTAATTTCACCTTCCATTTTATTTTGACAAAGCTCAATGGCGCAAGCTAAACCCACAATTGCGGTAATATTATGCGTGGAAGCGCGCCTGCCTCTTTCCTGGTCTCCGCCGCGCATAAATGTCTCTAGATGCGTACCTTTTCTAATATACAAAGCCCCCACTCCTTTTGGGCCATAGAACTTATGGGCGGAAAGTGATAAGAGATCCAGATTAAGTTCATCAACATTTACCGGAATATGCCCCACGGTCTGAACGGCATCAGTATGAAAATAAATTCCCTTATCTCTAGCCAGCTTGCCAAATTGAGCAATCGGTTGGAGTGTGCCGATTTCATTATTCGCGTGCATAACACTAATTAGAATAGTTTTATCAGTAATCGCTTTCTTTAAATCATCGCAAGAAACTAGGCCATCTTTATCTACCCTTAGATAAGTAACCTTAAATCCTTTCTTTTCCAGGAATTTTGCCGGCTCACTAATGGCATGATGTTCAATCGCGCAAGTAATAATATGATTGCCCTTCTTCTCTAAGGCATAGGCAACACCTAAAAGCGCGGTATTGTCTGACTCTGTTCCACCGGAGGTAAAAACAATCTCTTCGGGCTTAGCGCCGATAAAATCGGCCAGTGTCTGGCGGCTATCCTCAAGAGCTTTCTTGGCCTCCTGGCCGTAAGCATGCAAACTTGAGGCGTTGCCAAACTTATTAAAGAAATATGGTTCCATCGCCGCGATAACTTCCGGGTCAGTGGGCGTGGTTGCCGCGTAATCTAAATATACCTTTTTCACCCCACACCTTCTTTCTTACTTAATTCATTAAACCGTAAATCACGGGGACGGTTCTCTTTTTTTAAGAGAACCGTCCCCTGTTTTATTTAATTTACCCCGCGCCTTCATCTGTCCATCACTTCGTTTAGACTCCCCCGTCGATACCCCTCTAAATCTACAGTAATATAATTATAACCTAGATCTTTTAATCTCGCGATTATTCGCTCGCGTTTGTTGAATAACCGGCGGATACCACTTTTATCCACTTCAATACGGCACATATCATTATGATGGCGCAAGCGCACCTGCCTAAAACCTTGGGCAATCAAATATGCCTCAGCCTGATCAATGCGCTTAAGCAACTGGGCAGTAATTTTGGTTCCATAAGGTATGCGTGAAGCCAGACAGGCCAAACTAGGCTTATTCCAGCTAGAAAGGCCCAGTTTTTTGCTTAATCCGCGGATGTCCTCTTTACTCAAGCCCGCTTGGATTAAAGGCGATTTTATGTTAAGTTCTCGCTTAGCAATATTACCCGGCCGATAATCTAATTTATCCGAAATATTACTGGCGTCTAAAACAAAATTTAATTTATTACGCTTGGCAATTAAAATTAATTTTGAAAAAAGCTCTTGCTTGCAAAAATAACAACGCTTAAAAGAATTATCAGAAAATTTTTTATTTTTTAATTCCGCGGTTTTAATTACCTTAATTCTTACGCCTATATCTTTAGCCAATATTTTTGCCTTGGCCAGCTCATCTTTAGGATAAGTAGCCGAAACAGCGGTAACGGCCAGAATTTTATCCGGCGGCAGCGTGAGCGCGCAAATCTTAAGCAGAAACGCGCTGTCCTGGCCTCCGGAAAATGCGACTACCGTTGATTTATACGCGAGAATTATACGCTTTAAGCGATCAAGCTTATCCTGAAGAACCATGAAAATTTTTTTACAAAGCTACGACTTCTTTTATTTCCGGAACTTCCTGCCTTAAAATTTTTTCAATCCCATTCTTTAAGGTCATCGAGCTCATCGGGCAGCACCCGCAGCTTCCTTTTAGTTTTAATTTGACTACCCCGTCAGAAGTAACCTCAATTAATTCCACATTCCCGCCATCAGCCATCAACATCGGCCTGACTTTATCTAAAGCCTTTTCAATTCTCTCTCTCATTTTCTGTTCTCCTTAAAAATTTTTCTACAAAAAATTTTTAACTCCCGAACGCCACGACAGCCAACTGGCTGACGGGCGTGAGGGAGTCTCTCCCTTACAAAAAATTTTTAACTCCCGAACGCCACGACAGCCAACTGGCTGACGGGCGTGAGGGAATCTCTCCCCTTAATTGTACCACCGTAAAAAATGCCTGCAACTTAATTATTTTCTTACCCTAGAAACTACCACAACTGTTTAGGCTTTGCGCGAATTTAGAGCCGAATTCAAAACAACTGGTTAACTCCGAAACATCCGGAACATATTTAAAAGATAACTCTGGGATGGTTTGATCAACTCCGCTATCTTTAAGCATCTCCTGCATTTCTTTAGTTGCCCCGCCGGCCCAGCCGTATGATCCAAAGAAACCAATTTTTCTGCCTTTTGGCTTTAGGCCCTTAACAATTTCCAGGAAGGCGGCAATATTCGGCAGCATATCGTTATCATGGGTAGATGAACCAAAGAGAAATCCTTTGGCCGTTAACATTTGCGCGATTACTTCCGTGCGGTCGCTCCCTGCTACGTCATAAAGCTTAACCTCTATCCCCGCAGAGGCTAATCCCTCGACGATTTTTCTGGCCATCTTCTCAGTCGCTCCCCACATCGTTTCATAAACCACGACGGCCTTGTCCTTAGTTTCTCCTTTGGCCCAGGAAATATAAGCATTGATTATCCTGGCCGGGTCCTGGCGCCAGATAACCCCATGGCTGGGCGCGATAATTTTAATCGGTATATTCAACTTCTGGATTTCCTGGATCTTTTTGAGAATGACCGCTCCCAGCGGCCAAAGTATATTAGCATAATACTTCTCTGCTTCATCCATTAACGCACATTGATCAACTTGATCATCGAACCGCTGGCTAGTGGCAAAATGCTGGCCAAATGCGTCATTAGGCATCAGCAGTTCATCTTGCGGACAATACGTAAACATACTATCCGGCCAATGAATCATCGGCGCCTCAATAAAAGTAAGCGTGCGCCTGCCTAACTTTAATTGATCATTAGTTTTAACAACCTGAAAATCCCAATTCTGGTAATAATGTTTATACAAGCCTTCTTTACATTTAGCCGTGCCCAAAATTTTAGCGTTCGGGCAAAGCGGCATGATGCTTGGCAAAGCACCGGAATGATCAGTCTCAACGTGATTGGCAATAATATAATCAATTTTCTCTAGTGGGACAACCTCTTTAATATTATCAATCAATTCCCGGGCAAACGGCCCAAATACAGTATCAATAAGCGCGATTTTATCATCGATAATTAGATAGGCATTATAACTGGAGCCTCTTTGCGTAGTATAAGTATGGCCATGAAAATTGCGCACATTCCAATCCACCACTCCCACTGAATATATGTCCGGTAATATTTTTATGGCTGCCATCAATCCCTCCTGGTATAATCATCCGTATTGTCAAAAGTTTTTGCTTTAAATCTATCCATCATCTGTTTTTCCAGAATGTTACGCCAATTAAGTTCCCTTCCCCTTATGAAACTACATCACAGATACCCTCCCCCTTGTGGGGAGGGTTAGGGAGGGGGGAGCATTTTAAGTGTTCTTCGATCTTTTGCGCCACTCCATCCAAATTCTCAAGAACATCGTTGTTCCAAAACCTTAAGACTCCAAAACCCTGGCTGCTAAACCATTCATCCCGAGCACTATCGCTTTGATTCTGGCAATGTTGTCCACCATCAACCTCTACGACCAATTTATTTTCAAAACATACAAAATCAACAATATACGGGCCGATAACCGCCTGCCTGCGAAACTTAACGCCAAGCCCCTCAGAACGAAGCGCCTGCCAGAGATGTTTTTCAGCTTCCGTGGAATTACTTCTCAAATTTCTGGCAACAGGTGTTAGTGTCTTTTTCACCTACCCCTCCCCTTTCCCCTCCCACAAGGGGAGGGGAATCTTTTTTATCTCAATCCCCTACCACGTTTTGTCTTCATAAAACTTTTAACAGTATCCAATCATCAGGTATAATCATTGGTGGTCATTATAAAATGTCTAATCCCATAAAGATAGACCTAATACCCCTGGAAATTTTCCGTAACCATCATCTCTAAGGAAACTCCTAGCTCTTCGGCCAATAGCAAACGCATCGCCTCCACCATCTGCGGCGGGCCACAAAGATAAAATTTTCTCTCTTGGTAATCTGGAATTTTGTTCTTAATTAGCTCAGCATTAATCCGGCCAACGCTACAAATAAACCCAGCTTGAGCTTCACTCAACACATGCGCTACCCTTAAAGCCGGATAACTTTTCATCATCGCGTCAAAATCATCTTTAAAAACAACATCTTTGACAGAACGATTCGCGTAAACCAAAACAATGCTGCAGCCTAAATTCTTATCCACCACATATTTGCAAATACTGCGTATGGGAGTAATCCCGATGCCTCCGGATAAAAAAGCGATTTTTAAAGAAGCTTCATCTAAAACAAATTTTCCAAAGGGATATTGGATACTAACCTCGTCCCCGGCTCCTAAATTATCCAGAGTTTTAGAAAAATCACTTTCGGTTAATTTCTTAGTAAACTCTAAATAGCATTTTTCAGTAGGAGAACTGGAAATAGAGAGGTACTTTTTTAGGCCAGGGTCATCTTGGAGTTTGACCAAGAGGAATTGACCGGCTTTAAAATTCAGAGGGCCGGGAACCTCTAAGCGAAAGCTCTTAACATTATAGTTACGCTGAATAACTTCCTTAATCTTAACTTTAATCTCTTCGGGCATTTTGACTCATTAAAATACTTATCAATTAAACTATCTTCTCAAACTGATCCTTACCCACGCCGCATTCAGGGCAAACCCAAGTATCCGGTAGATTTTCAAAGCTAGTCCCGGGAGCAATCCCATTATCCGGATCTCCTGCGCTAGGGTAATAAATATAACCACAAACTAAACATTTATATTTACTCATTTATCCTTCCTTCCCCACTATTAGTAATTTTTATCTTTACGGGTGGCTTGGGTGTTTTCGAAGCGCCTCAGCGGCTAGAAAATACCCAAGACAGGACCCGTAAAGTTTATATCTACATAATTTATTCGGCCTTAAATACAATCCCTTTGTTTGATCCACATTTAGGCATCCCAGATTTATTCTACCTTAACTTCTTTTTCACTCCTCCAAAGGCCATGGATATTACAGTAAGCTGTAGCCATAATTACGCCGCTTTTTTCAGTCTTAAAAACTGACGAGATCTTAGGCTCAGAGAATATCGTACTAGTATTTGGCCCCTGCACAGATTCTCCATGAGTATTAAACTCAAAACGCGCCAGTTGATAAGGAAACTTTTCACCCGCGGCCAGAAAATACACTTCCATAAACTTAATATGATGCTCCGTGGTATTCGGGTGCGCGATCTGCTTGCCTACGCTAACCTCAATCGCAAGAGGCTGGCCCTTACTTATTTTATCCGGCCCTTCAATGACCGGCACATGTTTCTCCGTTTTCCAATCCGCGCCCTGCAGTAAATCTCTTAAATCTACCATCATCCTACCTCCTCTTTATCTCTTTAATATTTTTTTTAGATCTTCATCTGATATCAAGAAAATCGCCTTCGGCGATGACTTTGAAGCGATTTTCGCAGTGGTATGGGAAAGTGTTTTATACTTTCCTGTACCACAAGATACAACAAAGACAACAAAATGGCAACTGCTTTTTGTTTAATAAACATTTTTATCTCCAGATAAACCAGATAAATAAATACGCAGCGGTTACCGCGGCCAGGGTAAAGGGGATTCCGATCTTCATAAAATCCGTGAATTTAACCTGATATCCTTCTTTTTTAAGCAGGCCGCAGGCAACAATATTGGCGGAGGCTCCGATAGGAGTTATATTACCGCCAAGGCTGGCGCCAATCAGCAAGCCAAAAAGAAACAAAGAAGGATTAATCTGTAATTTACCAGACATAATGATAGCCACCGGGAGCATCGCGGCTAAGAAAGGGACATTATCGATAAATGCCGAAAGAATCACCGCAAGAAACACTATTGCCGTATAACCCAGGAAGATATTGCCACCCACCAGGCTGGCCAGATAATTCGCCAACACCTGAATCCATCCGGTAAGCGAGATCCCCCCGACAATAATAAAAATACCCATAAGAAAAAATGTCGTATCCCAATCCAGGCCTTTAAATCCGGAGATGATCGAAGTTTTGTTTACCAGTTTCTCCCAAACTAAAGCCAGGATACCAAAAACCATGCAAAGCTCACCGGCCAGAGAGCTAAAACCAGAATCAAAAAATGAAGAGAGCGCCAATAAAACAATTAAACTCACCAATAAAATCGTGGGCACCCAGCTTTTTACCTTCTCTACCGGGATAACTTGAGTTTTGGTTTTATTTTTCCTGAAGATAAAATAAAGCACGAAGAAAGAAACAAAAGCCCCCAGCTCTACGGCAAAAAATATACTGGGTTTACCCTGGTAAAAAAAGAAATCTCCAAAGTTCATCTTAGCAAAACCTCCCAAAAGCATACTTGGCGGATCCCCAATTAAGGTCGCTGTCCCCTGGAGATTACTTGAGACGGCAATGGCAATCATTAGGTTAGTAGGATTAATCTTTAACTTCTTGGCCAGAGCCAAGGCAATCGGCGCCACAATCAATACCGTAGCCACATTTTCTACAAATGCCGAGATAAAACCGCTTAAAATACAGATAAATAAAATTGCCCAAGCCGTGCTCTTGGCCTTATCCACAACTATTTCGGCAATATAAGCCGGAACCCGGCTCTGCATAAATACATCCGCCAGAATCAAGGTACCCACGAAAATACCCATCACATTCCAATTAACCGCCAAAAACGCCGCTTTTAGCGATATGGCGCCGGTTAAAACCAATAATAAACTGCCCCCCAAAGCCGTTAAGGTGCGTTTATGCGGCAGGCAAACAAATAACAAATAAGAAATTATAAAAACAATTAAAGCTATAATTTTTGGATTCATATCATCCTTCCCCTTAGCTCAAACTAACAAAAACTATTCCTGCCACAATTAATCCTGTGCCCAGCCAGCGCCGGGGCCCCATCTTTTCTTTTAAAATAAACCCAGAAGCCAGGGCAATAAAGATATAGTGCATACTATCGGCAGAAAAAGCAAAATTAAGATCCGCCTTGGAAAGCACCACCAGCCAAATACCTAAGGAGATTAAACTAAAAACAAACCCCAGCCAAAGCCGGGGCTTAATTAATAATTGAAAAATAAATTTAAATATTTTTAGAATGTTAAGTGTGGGCGTAAAATTCAGAGAGTTGATCGCGGACTTTAAAAATAGCTGGTTGATGGTATCGCACAGGCTAGTTAAAGCAATCAGGGAAAGAACCATCAACAATCCTTGTTTCATTTAACCTGCCCTACCCTTTCTTGGCTGCTTAAAGAAACAAGTATTACTCCCGCCAGAACGAAAAACACCCCCAACCATCTCAAGGCGGTGATCTGTTCATGCAGAAAAATAATCGAGACAACGGGAACCAGAATATAGCTAAAACTAGCAATGGGCACTGCCACGCTTAAATCTATCTTGGAAAGAACCATCGACCAGATAATGAATACGGCAACTACTGTTAATAATCCGGCCCACAAAAACACAGAAGAAAAAACTACTTTGAAAAAAACTACAGCGCTGGTTAAGTCCGTTACTTGCCCGTAGCCTGGCGCCAAAGTACTTTTCTTGAAAAAAAAATGCACTGTCGTTTCAAGAATATCGCTGGCAATCAGCAAAAGCAGTATTTTAAACGTGACTTTTTTCTTAAACATCGGAGATTCTACCTCTAAAGAGTTATCTTGTATTTGCGCTTATTTTAGCATAAAATAGTTAATAATAAAGGGGACGGTTCTCTTTTTAATAATACTAAGAAATAGAAACGAAAAGGAGAACCGTCCCCTTGTTTTTAAAAGCTTCGCGAGGATATTTATGATAATTTTTTCCACCAAAGAAGACTCTCGTTCCATAACCAATATACCTGATACCAGCTTCTTTTTACCGGGAGACAAAAATCTCTGCTTCCTCATTCACGGATTAACCGGCACCGCTAAAGAGATGGGCTCGATTGCCCAGAATTTAAACAAAAGAGGATTTTCAGTAGCCTGTCCTTTAATGGCTAACCATGATAAATCTATTTCTTGCCTTAAGCGGACAACCTGGGAAGAACTTTACAACTCTGTGCGTAACGAATTTACTAAATACGCCGATGATTATGAAAATATATTCGTGGCCGGGCTGTCTTTTGGCGCCCTCATCGGAATATTACTAGCGCATGAATTTCCCTCTAAAGTAAAAGCCTTAAACTGCTTCTCCCCCACCTTGTTCTTTGACGGCTGGGCCAACCCAAAATTAAGATTTCTTTTGCCCCTGGTTTTTAAAACCCCTTTGCAATATTATTTTTATCTTAAGGAAGGCTACCCCTACGGGATTAAAAACCAAAGGCTGCGCTCAAGGATTGAAAACTTTTATAAAAAATCAGATTTATTCGATTACAGCAAAGTTCACCTCTACGGCTACCCGGTAATTCCGGTATCCAGCATGCGTCAAAATCACTTATTGGCAAAATATGTTTCCAAAATATTACCGGCGGTAACCACACCCATACAGCTGCTCCAGGCTAAGGATGACGATGTAACCAGCCCTAAAAATTCTTATTATATCTATAACCATATCGGCTCAAAA
The DNA here is from genome assembly GCA_026387315.1 of Candidatus Omnitrophota bacterium. Taxonomy (GTDB): domain Bacteria; phylum Omnitrophota; class Gorgyraeia; order Gygaellales; family Profunditerraquicolaceae; genus UBA6249. The sequence goes on along the minus strand of JAPLLY010000042.1, from coordinate 29,736 downwards.
GACAAAGAGGTATTATTATTCGAAGACTCCTACCATATTATTATCGCTGATCAGGAAAGGGATAAAGTCGCGGCAAAAACGTTAGCTTTTTTTGAGAAATACAAGGTTTAGGGCTTCTTCAATGCTCTATTTAACGCCTCTTGGAAAAGCTCCACGCCCAAATCAATTTCTTCTTCGGTAATATAAAATGACGGGGCAATGGTAAAGACATTTTTATAATAACCGCCGACGTCTAAAATTAATCCCCGGCGCTTGCCGCCAACATTAAGCGTCCCGCTTAATCCCAGGTTGGTAATCTTATCCGTAAGTTCCTTGTTCGGGGTATAGCCGTCTTTCTCACACATCTCTATTCTTAGGGCCAAGCCAATACCATCCACATCGCCGATTTGCGGATATTTTTTCTGCAGCTTTTTAAGCTGAGCAATAAAATACTGCCCTTTTCTGGGAATCGAAGTAGAAAAATCCGATTCTTCGATTAGCTTCATTACCTCCAGGCCCGCGGCTGTGCCCAGAGGATTACTGGAGAATGTCGCGTGGGTTGAACCCGGGGGAAAAACCGCCGGTGAAATTAATTTCTCTTTGGCCCAAACTCCGCTTAGCGGATTTAATCCATTAGTCAAGGCCTTGCCAAAAACCAGAATATCGGGAGTAATATTAAAATGCTCGATCGCCCAAAATTTACCCGTACGGAAAAAACCCATCTGTATCTCGTCATCCACAAAAAGAATTCCGTAATCATCCAGGATATCCTTCAACCCTGAATAATATTCTTGGGGTGGGACAATGTAACCGCCTGTGCCCTGGATGGCTTCGGCGTAAAAAGCGGCAAATTCACACTTGTTATTCTTTTTGTTTACTACTGAATAATACTCGGTTTCAAAAAGCCTTTCAAATTGCTTCAAACAATACAGATCGCAGAAATCTCTTTTTTTATCATAGGGGCATCTAAAACAATAAGGATAGGGCACAAACATTGCCCGGTCGCCAAAATGCCCGAAGCGTTCCCGGTATCTAAAACTCGAGGTAATCGCTGAGGCGGCTAATGTCCTGCCGTGATAACCTCCCATGAAAGCAAAAACCAGGCTTCGCCCGGAGTGATTACGCACTAACTTTAATGAATCTTCCAAAGCGCTTGAACCGCCAACATTAAAATGGATCCGCCCTTTTTCTTCAAAAGTGCGTTCATTCTTTTGCGCTAATTTCGCGGCCAACTGGATCTTCTCCTCATGCAGGTATTGACAAGCCAACTGCGGCAAAACATCAATCTGATTTTTTAGGGCAGTATTCAAACGCTTATTTCGATAACCGAAATTAACTGCTGAATACCACATTTGCAAATCCAGATACTCTGTCCCCTGACGATCATAAAGATAGCTTCCTTGGGCGCTCTTAAATATATTCAGTTTCTCGGCATAATGCACCGTATCCCCCCAGGAGCAATATTTTGCCTCTAGATCCAAAAGCTCATCATCGGTAGTCGTTTTTTTATTCCTAGGTTCTTTAGTTAATTGTTTTGAGTTCATCCCGCACCTTCCTATTATTAATTCATTTAAACCGTCAGCCTCTAATGCTTAAATAGCAAGAAGGTGCGGGATTCACGTTAATTTCCTTTTTAAATAGGTGAAAACATCTTTTAAGTTATGAAAGGCCATATAATCCAGTTTACTATCTTTAAGATGCCTAAGTAAATGGTCCTTGGCAAATACCACATGCGCGTGCTTAGCCGGACAAACATCCGACTCCCCATCACCAACATAAATGATTGTCGAATCTTTCGGGGCTTTTACCAATAGGTTTTTCGTCTTACAATGAGCGCAAATCTGACAATCTTTATCCTTAAAAGGATAATCCGTAATCATCTTATCCCCAGAAAAGCTTAATTTGTTAGCATAGACTTTCAGTTTATTGATCCCGTTAATCTTAAAGACCCGATTAAGGATATAGTCGTAATTATCACTTAAGATTAGGGTTTTTACTTTCCTAGCTAACAAAAACTTATAGATTGGCTTAAAATAAGGATCCAATTTTATCTTCGGCAAATAAGCATCCAAAGATTTCTTATTTAAATCCATGCCCCGCAGCTGGCCTTCCAGGCAAGTCTTAGAGCCAATCCTGCCGCTCTTCCATCTTTTTTCCAGTTCTACCCAGCGGTCATCTTTGGAAAAAAGCAAAAGCATATTATCAAAAACATCACAAGTGGCAATAGTATTATCGAAATCAAAAAATACAATGCACTTTTTAGGATTAAATTGGTTACCCGTTGACATCATATAAAAAATTGTAAAGTTTTAAATAGGGGCAATCTTGTGGACTAAATCAATTACTGTTATTTATTTTAATCCTAACCTCCCAAACTGTCAACACCAATTTTTAATGTGATTGGGAATGTGATGCCAATCCAATGGGGACGTGCCAAAAAGGGACACCCTTGAACAAGGGTGTCCCTTTTTGGCACGTCCCCACAATTAATAAAACACTCCCGGTAAAACGGCCTGGCAAAATACGCACCTATTTTGCGCCAGATGAGATTCTAATATATTGAACCCATCCCTCTTAATCAAAAGTTTCTGGCATCTACCACATAAAGTATCCTGGCCCCAGGCGCCAAAATTGCCAACATACACGTAACGCAATCCCTGGCTTAGGCCTAAATCATAGGCCAATTTAAGCGTGCGTTCAGGAGTAGGCGGATAATCTTTAAACTTATAATCCGCCTGAAAGCGCGAAATATGCCAAGGGATATCCTTATTTACCGAGGCAATAAACTTGGCCATCACCGTCAACTCCTCCGGAGTATCATTCTCGCCGGGAATAATCAAAGTAGTAACCTCAATCCAGACTCCGGCAGCATTTAATAATTGTATCGCGTCAAGAACCGAGCCAAGGGAAGCAGAACATATCCTTTGATAGGAACTTTCCTTAAAAAATTTCAAATCGATATTAACAGCATCCAAATATGGCGCCAATAAAGAAATCGCCTTCGCGCTCAGATAGCCGTTAGTTACAAATATATTCCGCAAGGCCGCTGCTTTAGCCAACTTGGCTGTTTCTAAAACAAACTCAAAATAAATCGTGGGTTCAGTATAAGTATAAGCAATACTGCGGCAATTAAACTGCTGGGCTAGTTTTATAACTTTATCTGCGCTAAAATCAAGCACCTTAAATCTTTTATCCAACGAAGTCCGAGGAACTAACTGAGAAATTTCCCAGTTCTGGCAGAAACCGCAGCGGAAATTACACCCTGCGCTGGCAATGGAAAAAGTTGATGTCCCAGGGAGAAAATGATACAGAGGTTTCTTCTCAACCGGATCGATATTGGCGGCTACAAGTTTAGCGTAATTACGCGTATAAAGAATACCTGAAATATTCTGCCTTACTCCACAGAAACCAAATTTACCATCTGGGATTTTACAGTGATGCGCACAGAGTTGACAATGTACCTGTCGATTTTCTAGGCGAGTGTAAAGCTGAGCTTCTTTCATATAAATAAATGCGTAAATCTTTCTTTTGGCAGATAAACTACCTGGTGTGCAAAGTCTTTAGCTGAAGGAAGCTTCCGGTAAAATACCCCTATTTTCTCTAAACCCACAACATCCGTATAGGCAGAAGTTATCTGGGAAGATAAAAAAATTAATTCTTGATTAATTAATCCCCTGGCCAGCGAAGTGGGCCCGGCTAGATCTTTCTGCGGGCTAAATAAATAATCCCCTGCCTGAGCTAGCTGCGCCAGTTGCCTGTTTTCACCTTCATCCCTGCCCACCACCAACCTGGTATTATCCCCTAAACGAAAATGCCTGCCAACTTTTAAAAGCTCTAAATTTTCCAAATTTAATTCATCATGAGCCAGAAGCTCTACTAACCTTTTAGAAAAATTAGGATCAGTCAACAAACATCCCCCGGCAGGATTGGCGTAAGTATTAAGGCCAAAATCTCGAGCGAGCCGCATCTGCGGGGTGCGCCTCCGGCCGTTAAAACTAAGCAACTTCTCTCGCCTAACCCAGCCCTCTTTTTCCGCTAAGCTCGGAGGAAAAAACTGCGCGGAGAGCGGCCGCAACAACAAATCATCCAGGCCGCTTCTCTGCCTAATTAACTTTAAGGCCTGCTTATTCTGGGACATCGGACGCTGGCCAAGCACCTCGCCGGTAATAATAAACTTAGCTCCCAATCCAGGCATTAGTTCTTTGGCTCTGCTAAACATAAGAATCTTACAATCAATACAAGGATTCATGTTTGAACCAAAACCATAATGCGGTTGGCGAATAAGCTTAAGAAACTCACTCCCCAAATCCACCTCAATTATTTTTATACCGATATCCGGGAAACTTTTTTTTATATTTATCTTGCAGAAAGGAATTTTGAAATGTAACCCGACAACCTCACATCCTTGATCGCAAATAAGCTTGGCGGCCAATAAACTATCCAGCCCTCCGGAAATTAAAGCCAGTGCTTTAATCTTCATAACGCTTAATCTGCGAATTGGTTTAACATGATAAGAATTTCTTGGCGGCGGCCATAAAGACAATGCCCAATAAAAAAGCAACAAAAGCTAAAGTAGCGCGTTTTTGATTACTTTCTTTATGCACTTCCGGGATGAGATCTGACATGGCAATATAGATAAATCCACCCGCGGTCAAAGGCATAATAAAATTAGAAAAACCCTGCGTAAAATCAGAGATAAAATAACCCGTTAGCGCTCCAATGATTGCCATCAACGCTGAAATAAAATTATACAGCAAAGCTTTTTTGCGGCTAAAACCGCCGTAAATAAGTACCCCAAAGTTTCCCATCTCCTTGGGAATCTCGTGTAAAATAATCGCCAGCGTGGTAGTAATCCCTAATTTAATGGAAACGATAAAACTCGCGGCAATCGCCAGGCCATCAATAAAATTATGAAAAGCCTCTCCGAAAAGATTTAAATAGGTAAAGGCGTGGATATGGCAATCCTTATCATGGCAATGCCTCCAATGGAGGTATCTCTCCATCAGGAAAAATAGAATTATTCCTAAAATCAGGCAATAAAAAACATTTGTGCTGTTTGTCTTTTCGAGTGCTTCCGGAAGGATATGCAAGAAAGCGCTGCCAATAAGTGCCCCGGCGGAAAAACCGATCAGGCAAAAAAGAATCTTATGCAGCAGATTATCCTTCATCGCCAGGGTAAAAATACCGACCAAGGAAATTAGGCTGACTAAAAATGTACTGGCTAATATCCAAAATAAAACCATCTGTAGGAATTTAACCTAAATTAGGTTTTCTGCCTTTATTCGCTTTCTTGGAACGCCAATTAAGCTTTCCTCTACGTTTTCTTTTTCCCATATTTAATGAGCGCATAACTTATGGAGGCGTAGCCGACATAAGTTATCTGCGCGAATTAATCCCCGCGGCTTTTTGCGGGGATCTAGTCCTTATAATAATTCAACGGCACATTCTGTACAACATAACGCCCTGCTTCAATAATACAATCATAAATAACTTTTCCCATGGGAGTTCCCGCATAATCGCTAAAACCGGCTCTAAAGACTTTATCCTGAGGAAATTTTATTTTTTTTCCGGGATACTCCACCACCTGGCTTTGAATATCCCGGCTGCTGATTACCTCTGAGCTAATCCGATCAATAATCCGCAAACTCAATTGCATATTTGCTTTGTTTAAAACTTCACCTAATAAACCACCCATAAAACTACTGGCACTGCTTCCGCCGCCGGCTAAACCGGACTTACCGCCTGAGTTTTCCGGTACAAACTCAATAATCCCGACGCTAATAATAAGGTCCGCGTCTTGCGGGGAAACAATTATAAAACGCTTGGTACTGTTTAAAATATTAACGAAATATTCTTTCAGGGCTAAGCTAATCTGCGCGTCAAGCCCGGAGGTTTTTAATTCGAAATCGTTAACCGCAATTTTGGCCTGAACTCCCAGATAAGGGCTCAGGGGCTCACCTGTAGAAGTTTTATCCAACACTGAATGCGGTTTTGTCGAAAAACACCCGCTCAAGAATAACAACATCACCGCGTAACTCAATAATTTAAAACCCTTTTTCATACTGCATATTATATATGAAAACTAAATAATAGCAAAAGAAAATGAAAAGTCCGCGCGAACCACGTAGACCTACGCGGTCTACATACATGTAGACCGCGTAGGTCTACATAGGTAAATCAAGGAAAAATAGAACTCCTCCCCTAGATTTTAAAATGCTCACATTTGTCAAAGCAGCTCTTGCAAGCGGCTAATCAAAGAGACTAATTTTATATTTTCCATAACAAAATTTAGGCAGGGTTTTAAGGCCCTGCCTATTAAATAAGTTCTCCCCAGACCGTAGCGGAGGTTTAAACCTCCGCTACGGTTCCGACGAAGAATTAAATTTTGGGGAATATCCAGTAATTACTGAACTTGACCCTGAGCAGCCGGCACTGACTCTGCTGGTGCTGCCGGTGCTGGAGCTGGCTCTTGCGCTGCTGGTGCCTCATTTGCTAAATCCAAAGCGGCTGTTTCCGGAGGAACAGCTGGCTGTACTGCATCAACCACGGTCTGCCCTGTGCTAGACGGTGGAGTAATCGGCTCGCTATTTTCTTTCCCCTGAGCGGAAACAGAAGACAAAGCATCCGGTTTATCAAAACTAATATTCTTGGCAATATTTTTATTATCAACTTCTATCATATAATCAATACTTAAAGTATCCTTTAATTTCAACTCATTAAAATCTTGAATATTTTCAAAGGCCGTCTTTTCATCAACAACTAAAACCAGCTCCTTCTCCTGATCAGTTTCATAATCCAGGTATTTTAAAGTAACGGTTCTAGCCTGATTGTCTAAATTCGTTACCTCTCCCCAAGCCCACTGCATCTGGCCATCTTTTTGTGAGGCAGCCTGTTGATTGGAAGTAATCGTCACGGAATCTGCAGGCTCAACCGCCGCCTCTTCAGCAAAGACAATTTGCGCAGTAGACATCATTACCATAGCCAACCCGGATAAAATAACAACTTTCATCAAATTCATCTTTCGCCTCCTCATTTTTCCCCAGCCTCCGGCGCTTGGGGAAAAATGACCCCGAGCTCCCGCGAGGGGGAGAGTTTTAATGTTATTTTCAAATTATCACAAATTTTCTTGCTTGTCAAGTTATCTATAAAACGGCAGAAAAATAAGCGCTGCCATAACCATCAAAGTAGTAATTAAGCCCACACTCAAGCCCACCCGGAACCAATCCAGGAAACTAATCTTTAAGCGCTTTTCCTTCTCTAAAATCCCGATGGCCACAATATTTGCGGTAGAGCCGATCAGGGTAATATTGCCTCCCAGGCAGCCGCCGAAAAGCAAGGCCCACCACAACGGCTGTAAATTAATATTTAAATTCGCAAAACCCTGGACTACAGGAATAAAAGCCGCCACCAGAACTACATTATCCAAAACACTTGAACCTAGCGCGCTTATCCATAATATAGCGGCTGTCAAAAGATTAAGGTTACTTCCGGTTGCCGCTAACATATGTTTGGCAATAAAAACAGTTGCCCCGGTATATTTTAATGTCCCGGCCTGCACAAACAAAAGCAGGAAGAAAAGCAGTGTCCACCACTCAACATCCTTTTCAATATATTTCCTGGCCTTTTGATGCTTCCAAATCATTACCAGGCCGCTGGCCACCAGCGGAACAACCAATAAAACAGTATTCGGCGGTAATCCCCAAGCTATTTCCATACGATGATGCAAAGAGATAAAAATAAGCATTAGGCCAAATATTCCCAGGCTTATTTTAAGGTTTTTTTCCGGCGGTACGGAAATTAACCTGATCAACATTTCATTAGCCCCCAGTCTTTTTATCTGTTCATCAAGAAATTTTATGGATTTTCTATACCAAAACAAAAGAATAAAAATAGCCGCGGCTAAACAAACCAAAGCTAAAGGAAAAGCTTTCCCGATAAAATCTTCAAAGGTCAAACCGGATTTTGAAGCAATAAGTATGCCAATAGGATTTCCCAGAACCGTAGCCGCGGATCCAATATTGGTAGCCAAAACAGAGATGATCACAAAAGGCGTGGGATTAACCTCAAAATAATCGCAAATTTCTAAGACCGCCACCACCATAAAAATAATCGAGGTTACTTCGTCAACCGTGCAGGCAAGCAAAGCAGAAAAAAACGCGATAAACAAAACAAATTTTTTACCGGTTAATTTAGGAATCCGCAAAATCAAGCTGACAATCCAGGCAAAAACTCCGGAATCTTTTAATAACCCGATAATCACCATCATCCCCACCAAAAAAAGAATTACCTCAAGTGATGAGAATTCAATGACATGCTCCAAGTCAATGGTCTTAGTCATTAATAATACGGAAGTGCCGATAAAAGCAAAACTGAGGCGGAAATCCCAAAAGAAAAGAGTTCCTAGAATAGAAGCGCAGAATATACCTATAGACAGAGACTGGTGTGCGTTCATCCCGGAAAAACTAGCGCAGGCTCCCAGAAAAAATGCCAACAGAAATAAAGAAAGTAGCTTTAAGGAAAGGCTCTTCATTAATAAAGGGCTTCTTTAATTCGCGCGCGCGCTTTATTATAAACAACTGTCGCCAGAAGAACTTTTAATATGTCACCCAATACAAACGGTAAAAAGCCAAGTAAAAATGCTCTACCCAGAGAACAGGATAAGCTTACTTTTAACCAAAGCATACCACTAAATAAAATTATAAAATCCGCGGCTAACAATTTAATAAAAACAGCAAACGAACTGAGTTTTTCTTTAATCAGAAAACTACCCGCAAAGTATGCGGCTAAAACAAAACCCACAATATAGCCCCCGGTAGGGCCCAGCAAATAAAGGCTTCCGCAACCCGCGCCTGTAAATACTTGTTGGCCGCAGAGGCCTAAAAACATATAAGCGCCCTGGGTAACTACCCCCAGTTTTCTGCCTAACAATGCTCCGGAAAGCAAAACAAAAAATGTCTGCAAGGTAAGCGGTACAGGAGTAAAAGGCAAAGGTATGCGCACAAAAGCCGACAAAGCAGTCAGGGTAATGAAAACTCCCACGGCTAGCAGCCGGCAAAGCCTCTTATCGCTGATTAACTCTCTCTTAATAGTTATTTCCATGTCCGTCTCCTATAGTCCAAGGGGCCGTTTCTATTTTTCTAAAGAATCATGGGGACGGTTCTATTTTTCCTTAATTTACCTATGTAGACCTACGCGGTCTACATATATGTAGACCGCGTAGGTCTATGTGGTTCGCGGAAATGACGATAGTAAAAAATAGAACCGTCCCCTTTATTTTATACCCTTTTTATTCCTTAGCGATGGCTAAAGTAATTACACCAGCCAAAATCAAAAACAAACCGATGCAACCCTGAATAATTATAATGAGCGCTGCCCAAAATCTCAAGATTGCCAAACCGCCTAAAACTAAAAACACCAGGCCTAAAACAACCTTAAAAAGCGTGGCTAAGCTCTTTTTAGGGTCACAGCACTTCTTTTCCGTGTCGCAACATTTTTTCTCTTCTGCTGCCATTGAACACCTCCTTTTAATGAATAAATCCCGGGGACGGTTCTGTTTTTTATATATAAAAAACAGAACCGTCCCCTTGTTTTCTCTAACTGGGTTTGCTTTTCCATCTGCGGTGGATCCAGCCCCACTCCGCGGGATATTTACGGATATAAGACTCAATTATATCCGTAAGCTTCTGAATATTTACCAAAACGACATCCTCAGAATCCTTACCTTCTTCTAATTTTAACTCTGCTTCAAAAATTATCTTGTGTTGATCATCAGGCTGCCTGAGAATAAAACATGGAATCAGCGCGGCTTTGGTCCTCTGCGCCAAAATTACCGGGCCAGTGGCCGTGGCGGCTTTTTCCCCGAAAAAATCCACGAATACCCCTCCGGTTCCAAAATTCTGATCAATAGGTATAAAGACTAACTCATTATTACGTAAAGCATTAATCGAGCTATTCACGCATTCATTACGCGGCTGACTATAAATAGTCCTTACTCCAAACCTCTCCCTTTTTTTAAAGAAGATTTTTTCCATCCTGGCATCGTGCATCGGCTTCATAATTCCGCCGGCTTTATAACCATCCACTGCCAATCTTCCTAAGAGCAGCGGAAAATTACCAAAATGCGCGCTCACCAGAATAACCCCCCGGCCGGCAGCTAATGCCTTATCGAGATTATCTTTGCCCTGAATCTGAACCCGATTTCTTAAAGCCTGCGGTTTATCAAAAAAGAACATCAATTCCACTGCGCTTTTAGCCATATATATAAAGCAATCTTTAGCTATTCTTTCAATTTCTAAAGCAGACTTTTCTTTGCCAAAAGCAATACTTAAACTACCTAGGGCAATTTTTCTCTGTTTTTTGGCAAAAAAATACGCTAAGACGGCAATATTTTTAGCAAAAACGTAAAGGCAGCTTGATGGGATAACCTTAACTATCAAAGAGCATATATTTATACCTAACCAAGCCGCCAAGCGGCTAAAACCCTTACGAATTTTTTTAGAGTCCATTTTTAAGTTATCCAAATTATAGCAGAAACAAAGGTGACTGTCACGCCTTTTATGCCACCCTCCCCTTAGCCCCTCCCACAAGGGGAGGGGAATTACATTTTAATTCCCACTCTTATTTAAATCCATCTTCCCTCCCCCCGCGATCATTCCCTCCCCCCGCGTGGGGAGGGCTAGGGAGGGGTACAAACAAATGTGTCATTGGCCGATTACCCTCCTGGTTATTTAATCTTAACTTTACGAAATACCACAACATCAAGAGGCAGATTGCCATGATAAGCCTTAAGCGCTGTAAGCGTATAATCCGGCTGGCCCAAAAGCTTAAGCGGGATTTTTATAATCAAAGAGTTTCTGCCGAAATCTACCAGTACCCCTGGATCAATTACCCGGTTTTTGGAACTAAATACTTTACAACTTTTCCCCATGGTAATAATGCGAATCTTGGGCATTTGCGCGAAAGGAGTGCTTTGGCTATATCCAAAAATATAAAGCATTACCCCAAACCTGCTGCTAAGTTTCTTGGGCTTATCCAGGCGCGCAATAAAATAGTTGCCTCTAGCGGCATAACTTACGGATCCCTTATCCTCTAGCGATTCAATCTGTTTTGAATCTATGGGGCGTTCTTCTTCCTTAAACATCTCCGAAGCATCGGAATAAACAATATCTTTACCCCCTGATGCCGATTGAGGCTTTAACTCAACTGGCGGATAATCACTAAAGAGCTCATTCTTTCTGGCAAAAGAAAATAAATAAAAAGCGCTGGATTGTGTCTGGCTTTTATAAAAAAGAATCGACCGGTATTTTTTATCTAGCTCCTCAGGGCTTAAATTGCTCCGGAGCCAATTAAGCTTAGAACCAATAAATTTATCCGGCGGATATAACTCTAACTCCGGATGGTAATGCCGCGGTCTAGGCCAACCCGCGCAATGCACAAGATAGGGATAAATTTCAGGTTTAGCCATACGCCCCTCTAAGTCACTCAAAGCCACCTGGAGGAACAAGTACAGTGCTTTATGATCAACGTTAACATCCGCCGGATGCGAAACAAATATTTTATCCGGCTGATAATCCAAAATCTGTTTAGTCAAATCACTTAAAATGTTTTCTCCGTAATACTTGGCCCCATAAGAAAAGTTATCTTTATAGGGCACGCTGGATATCCGGGTTAACCGGTCACGAAACGGTTTCTTGGCCTGCCAATATTTGCAAAAAATCTCAAAGGTTCCGTAATCCGGGTATCCTAAAAATACCAGGTCTTTTTCAGATAATCCTAAAAACTTCATGGCCTTAATTGACTCTTTCTGACGCAATTTACCCAGATAAATGAACTCACCCTGGCGCATGGTGATCCTCTTTTCATAAACGATAAAAGCAAATTCATTGTGATCGCCATTGGTTAAATAAACTACTCTAATTCGAGCGCCGGCCTTAAGCGCTTTTTGGATAATTCCCGCGCAGGCAATCGACTCATCATCAGGATGCGGCGCTAGAATTAAAATTCGTTCATTCTTTTTAAAGGACCCTAATTCCGCATGGCGATTTTGGCCGCTGGAATCGGGCTTTTGCATACGAGCACAGCCATTGGATAATAAAACCAACGCGAGTATCAAAAATCTTATTTTACGCATAAGCTATTCTACCATAAAATAAAGGGGACGGTTCTCTTTTTTACTACCGTCATTCCCGCCAACCACGTAGACCTACGCGGTCTACATATATGTAGACCGCGTAGGTCTACACAGGTAAATCAAGGAAATAATTTACATAACTTCGGAAATTATTATATAATATCATTCATGATCAACAACACGCAAAAGCATTATCAAAAAATCAGAAAAATCCTGATTATCGTGCTGGCCTTAAACTGGGCAGTAGCTCTGGCTAAAATTATCTACGGGCTAAGCAGCCGCTGTTTTAGCATGACCGCGGATGGCTTCCATTCCTTATCTGACGGAACTTCTAATCTTATCGGGATAATCGGTATTCATTTTGCCTGTCAACCGGTAGACAAAGACCACCCCTATGGACACAAAAAATACGAAACTTTATTCTCTCTGGGCATTGCCGCCATGTTATTTCTTGTTTCTTTCAATTTGCTAAAACAAGGCTGGCAGCGCCTGCAGCATCCAGTCTTCTTCCAAGCTGACTTGGGCGGCTTTGCGGTAATGCTAATTACCTTGGCAATAAATATCTATGTAATGCGCTATGAATATGGAAAAGGCAAGGCCTTAAAAAGCGACATCCTGGTTTCGGATTCCCTGCACACCCGGGCGGATATCTTCACTTCATTCACTGTAATTATTTCCCTAATTGTAACCAAGCTGGGATTCCCTTTAATTGACCCCATCGTTACCATGCTGATATCGCTGTTTATCGGCTATGCTGCTTTCCAGATCGTCAAACAAAGCTCGGATGTCCTTTGTGATACAGCCGTTTTCCTGGATGATCAAAAGGTTAAAGATATCGTATTAAAAATAGAGGGAGTGCGCGCCTGCCATAAAATTCGCAGCCGCGGCAGGCTTGATGATATTTACATAGATTTACATGTGCAGGTTGACCCTAGTATGCATATCGATAACGCCCATAAAATAAGCTACCGCATTGAAGAAGCAATTAAATCCGCCATTCCCGGGATAACCGATGTCGTAGTGCACATGGAACCCATAGATCACTAGATATACTCAAGCGGGCGGCAGGAAAGTGTTTTATGCTTTCCCGTACTATGAAAATCAGGGGACGGTTCTGTTTTTTCTTTTCGAAAAAACAGAACCGTCCCCATGTTTTTCGGAAAAAATAGAACCCTCCCCTGATTTTCTATTCTTTAAAATAGATATTATAACCCCGGCGTCAAGCAGCAGGCAAAAAACGACAAAAAAATCTCCGTAACGGTTATAAATTGTTCGCTTGTCCGCGGCTAAACAAATACTCTGGCTGTAATAACCTTGGACAAAAATCTCTTTACCCTGGGCATTCGCAACGGTTCCTAAAATCCTGCCGGCCGGATCAACCAACCCGGAAATTCCCGTATTGGCTGCCCGGGCTAAATACACGCGATTCTCCACCGACCTGAAAACCGAGGCGGCAAAATGCTGATACGGCGCGCTGCCCTCTTTATACCAGGCATCGTTGGTAATATTGACCAGGAATCTTGCTCCTTTTTTTATAAACTCTCGAGACAATTCCGGAAAAAGATCCTCAAAACAAATCAGCACGCCAAAATTAACCGGCTGCGCAGAGGCGCGTACCGGCCTCTCCAATAAGGCCGGGTACAGCCTGAATATAGTATACTCCCTTCCCGGCTGAATATCCCCAATCAAAGCAAACGTCTCTAAAAATGGAAAAATATTCTTCAGCGGTATATATTCTCCGAAAGGAACCAGGTGCAGTTTGTTGTAAGTAGCTGCCGGACTCCCCAGCTGATTAATAAATAAAGCGCTATTAAAATAATTTTGGTTAAAATATGAAACCGCGCCTACCAACAGATTAGTATGGAGTTGGCCAGCCAAAGAAAAAACTTGGGCAAATTCAGCGTCATCCCTGCCCCAGACTCCCGGTACGGATGCCTCCGGCCAGATAATCAAAGCCGGCTTATCCGCGGCCGCGCCAGAAGTTAATTCTCTATACCGGTTTTGAATAAAACCAACCGCCTGCTTATCCCATTTTAAATCTTGGGAAATATTACCCTGAACTACCGAAATTTTTATCGGGGTACAAGGCGCGGGATTCAAGGTACAGTAAATTTTGTAGTAACCATATATTAAAACCACGGCGAGAATTAAAATTGGAATTATTAGTTTCTGCTTTCCTCCGCCCTCCGGCTTCTGACTTCTGACTTCTGTATAAATTGCCGCATTAATCATCATCACGATAAACGATACCCCCCAGGCGCCGGTAATATCGGCGATTTGAATAATCGGTAAATTTTTGTATTGAGAAAGCCCGATTAAAGCCCAGGGAAATCCGGTAAATAAATAACTGCGCGAATATTCCAATAAGACCCAGCTTGCGGGCAGAAAAAACAGGCAGCTTTTGACAGGGAGAAAACGCGAAAAATAAATTACGCAGCCAAAGAGGCCAAAGTAAATAGCCAGATATAAAACTAAGACTATCTGGCCAAGCAGGGTAACCTGGATAAGCCAATAAATGGTCAGGCTCCAAAAAACTACTCCGCAAAAAAAAGCGGCTAAGCATGCCTGGCGTAAAGATTTATTCTCTAGCGCGATAAATAAAGGAATAAAACCACACCAGGCAAACAGCCAAAGATTTCCGCCGAAGGCGGATCCGTCTACGGCGGAAAAACTAGAAAATGATAATGCTAACAAAATTGATGTAAGAATAGGCAGGATCACCACGCTCATTTTCCGCAGCACTTTTTATATTTATTATTTGAACCACAAGGACAGGGGTCATTCCGGCCCACCTTAGGTTGGTGGGATTGCACAGGTTTGACTGCTTGCTGCTGGGAGCTAACTCCTAATTGCGCGGGGCTTTCTTGCGCGGCAGAAACCGGGAAATTAGCTAACTCCGGGTGGCTTAGCTCTTTAGGCAAAGAACTGAAAACCCCCTGAAACCTCTCCGGTTTAACCGGCTCTAATTTAAAAATAGTCTGCGCGGCATCTTCTTCGATAGCGCTAATCATCTGGCTGAACATCTGGAAAGCTTCACGTTTATACTCAATTAAAGGATCCCTTTGTCCATAGGCCCGCAGGCCAATACCTTCACGCAAACTATCCATGGCATAAAGATGATCCTTCCATTTGCTATCGATGATCTGCAAAAAAACCATCCGTTCTAAATTTCGCAATAACTCCTGGCTAATTAATTTCTCTTTATTTTCATAAGCCGCCAGCAACTCCCGCGTTAATTTCTCCTCGGCCTCCTGGGCGCTTTGATGATTAAATGTTTGCGCGTCTAATTGCAGGCCAAAATTTAAATCCATAAAACTGATTAAACCCGCGCTATCGAGTTCGGAAGAATCAGCCTGTTTATAAATTTTTAAATAATCCTGGGCCAGTTTAGAAATAATTTCAATGATATTTTCCCGCAAAGAGAACCCTTCCAGAATTTGGCGGCGCTGGCCATAGATGATTTCTCTCTGTTTATTCATTACATTATCATACTCTAAGAGCTGCTTTCTAATCTCAAAGTTATGCTGCTCCACCCGTCGCTGAGCAATCTCAATCGAGCCGCTAACCCAGGGATGTTCAATCACCTGGCCTTCTTCCAAGCCCAGCTTTTCCATTAACCCGATAATCCTATCGGAACCAAACAAACGCATCAGGTCATCCTTCAAGGATACGTAAAAACGCGAGCTTCCGGGATCCCCCTGGCGGCCGCTTCGGCCGCGCAGCTGGTTATCAATACGCCTGGCTTCATGGCGTTCAGTGCCTAAAACATGCAAGCCCCCTAATTCTACTACCTTATTATGCTCAACGGCTGCCACGGATTTATAATGATCAAGAATCTTTTTATATTCAACAAGGTAATCCGGGTCTTCGGGGTTTAATTTCTGTTTGGCCACATTTTTGGCTACAAACTCAGGGTTACCTCCCAAGAGTATATCCGTGCCGCGGCCGGCCATATTCGTAGCGATAGTTACTCCTTGATAGCTGCCCGCCTGAGCAATAATTTGGGCCTCCATTTCATGGTATTTAGCGTTTAACACCTGATGCTTAATCCCCCGGCGTTTAAGCGTCTCAGAGAGCCTTTCAGATTTATCAATAGTAATTGTTCCCACTAATACCGGTTTGCCTAAATTACTTAATTCTGTAATCTCTTCGACTACGGCGGCAAATTTTTCAACTTCGGTTTTATAAATACGATCCGGATAATTCTTGCGCACTAAAGGCTGATTGGTCGGTAAAACCACTACCTCCAGCTGATAGATACTTTTAAATTCATTAGCTTCAGTAAAAGCCGTGCCAGTCATCCCCGCTAATTTTTCATACATCCGGAAATAATTCTGAAAGGTAATCGTGGCTAAGGTCTGATTTTCCCGTTCAATTTTCAAGCCTTCTTTAGACTCGACAGCCTGATGCAGGCCGTCTGACCAACGCCGCCCCGGCATCAGCCGGCCCGTAAATTCATCTACGATAATTATTTCTTTATCCTTAATCACATAATCCACATCGCGCTGGAAAAATTCTTTTGCCCGTAAAGCCTGAATAGTATGGTGACGGTATTCGATTGTCTCTAAGGCATGTAAGGTATCCACGCCCCAAAGCTTAGAAGCCTTGATCTCCCCGGCTTCGGTAAGAGCTACGGTTTGGGCCTTCTCATCCGCCACGTAATCAAAACCTTTGCCTAAATCTATCCCTTTATATTTCGCGTCAATCTCATCACGCTCCGTAATCCGGCGCCCTCCTAGTTGCCCGACTATTTTCTCGGCGGTATAATATTTTTCCGTGGATTCTTCCGCCGGGCCGGAGATAATTAGGGGAGTACGCGCTTCATCAATCAGAATAGAATCTACTTCATCCACGATCGCGTAATAAAAAGGCCGCTGTACCAGATCCTGGGTGGAATATTTCATATTATCGCGCAGATAATCAAAACCAAACTCATTATTGGTGCCATAAGTTATATCGCAGGCATAAGCGATTTTTCTTTCCTCGTCCGACATATTATGCTGGATAGTACCTACGGATAAACCTAAAAATTCATATATCGGCCCCATCCACTCCCGGTCGCGCCGGGCCAAATAGTCATTAACCGTGACAATATGCACGCCCTTGCCTAATAAAGCGTTTAGATATGCCGCTAAGGTGGCCACCAGGGTCTTTCCTTCCCCGGTAGACATCTCCGCGATGCGGCCCTCATGTAAAATAATACCCCCGATAATCTGCACGTCAAAATGCCTTAAACCTATTGTGCGCCGGGACGCTTCCCTGACTACCGCGAAAGCCTCAGGTAAAATTTGGGCAAAAATTCTGTTACGGCTAATTTTTAACTTCTCTTTTAATTTCTCCTTTTCTTCAGGCATCACCACCTTAAGCATCGCCTGCTGCAGCTCTTCTGCCTCCTGGTCAAACTTTTCAGATTTATTTTTTAAATGCCCCCTAAACTCATTTGTCTTAGCGGCAAGCTGGCCATCGCTTAAAGCGCTGATCTGACTTTCAAAAGAATTCACCAAATTAACCAACCGCGCTGCCTCAACCATCTTACCCATAGAAGGACTGGGCATCTCAGCATGCAAAGTAATATTTAACTTAGGAAATCTTTTCCTAATCACCGCCTGCTTATTATTAAGAATAATCTTTTTAATCAACCCAAGCATATTTATCCTGAATTTTGAAAATCCCTTGTTTTTATACCTAAACCTCTTATTTACTCGCACTAAACTTCAAGTAAGCCTCAATGAATTCATCCAGTCCGCCGTCTAAAATCTTTTGGCTGTCGGCGGTTTCAAAATCCGTGCGGTGATCCTTGACTAAATTATAGGGATGTAAAACATAGGAGCGAATCTGGCTGCCCCATTCAATCTTCTTCTTATCTGAATCCTGCCGCCTTAATTCTTCTTCTTTTTTAACCTGCCCTGCTTCATAAATACGCGCCTTAAGTATCTTTAAAGCCATTTGCTTATTTTGATATTGCGAACGCTCATTCTGGCATTGCGCGGTAATTCCGCTGGGTAGATGGATAATTCTTACCGCTGAATCCGTAGTATTAACGCTCTGGCCGCCCGCGCCCTTGGCCCGAAAAACATCCACGCGCAGATCGCTTTCCTGGATTTTTAAATCTAATTCTTCTTCTATTTCCGGAATCACATCCACCGAAGCAAAAGAAGTATGCCTGCGCGAATTCGCGTCAAAAGGAGAGATGCGCACTAATCGATGCACCCCGCGTTCTGCCTTTAAATAGCCAAAGGCATATGGCCCCTCGATAAGCAGAGTAACATTTTTAATCCCCGCTTCTTCTCCAAAAAGGATATCAATTGTTTTTACGCTATAGCCATGGCTCTCTGCGAAACGGCTATACATCCTTAAAAGCATCCCTGCCCAATCACAGGATTCCGTGCCACCAGCACCGGAATTAATACTTAAGATTGTGCTATTTTTATCAAACGGCCCCCCCAAAAGCACCTGAAATTCCAACTTATCAATTATTTGGCTAAGGCTTGCGGCATTGCGCGTTAAATCTAAAATCAAATCGCCATCACCTTCTTTAAGCAAAGGGATAAGCTCAGCCAACTCCTGATATTTTTTATAGGCTGACTCCCAGGGCTCAACCGCCGCTTTAAGATTCTTTAATTCCTTGACGGCTCCCGTAGAGCGTTCTGTATTATTCCAAAAACCTTCGCCCGACATCTGCTCGCTTAAAGCGTCGATCTTTTGCCTTTTACGCGCAACGTCAAAGATAACCTCTTAGGTTCTGGATCCTTACGCCAATCTCCACCAGTTTAGCTTTAATCTCTTCAATCATGGTTATCTCCTAATTTTTGCCATTATGTTTACCTGTGTAGACCTACGCGGTCTACATATATGTAGACCGCGTAGGTCTACGTGGTTCGCAGGAAATGACGGAAGGCCTAAGATTTCTTAATCCCTCTAAAAGCCAGCATAAATTCCTCGCGGCTGTCCGCGGCTAACGCGGCATCCTCTAAAGTTACCAAATCATTCTGCACTAACTTGATCAAAGACTGATTAAATGATTGCATGCCAAATATCGATCCATCATCAATAAATTGCGGAATTTCCCAAATTTTTCCTTCACGGATTAAGCGGCTAATCGTCGGAGTCAGAAGCATTACTTCATAAGCCGGGAATCGGCCCGGGCCATTCTTCGCCGGCACCAGGCGTAAAGAAATTACTCCTTTTAATAGTGCGGCGAGTTGATTCCTTACCTCTTGATGTTGATGCGGAGGAAAAAGATTAATTAACCTTTCCACGGTCTGCGAAGCATTGATCGTATGCAAAGTACTTAAAACTAAAACTCCGGTTTCCGCGGCAGCCATGGCGGATGAAACTGTATCATAATCACGGATATTACCAATAAACAAAACATCCGGGCTCTGTAAGGTAAAAGCGCGCAGCGCCACCGGATAACTAGACACATCAATCCCCAACTCCCGTTGATTAATAATTGACTGCTTATCCTCAAAGGTAAATTCAATCGGTTCCTCAACAGTTAAAATATGTTTCTGGGCATTGTTATTTATGTACTCTACCATACTGGCAATGGTCGTGGATTTCCCACTGCCCATGCTTCCGGTTAAAAGTACCAGGCCACGGGTTTCCAGCGATAGTTTTTTTAATATTTCCGCGGGAAGATTCAGCTCCTCAAAAGAAGAGATGCTATTGCGCACATTCCGGATAACAATAGCCGGCCAATTTCTCTGCGTAAATATACTCACCCGGAAACGCCGGTTAAATTCTGGCAGGTATACGGCAAAATCAACATCCAGCTTACTCCTAAAGGCCTCACACTGTTTAGTAATAGCCAGCTGTTCCATGACAAACATCAAATCTTCTATGTTTAAAATCCTGGTATCCATAGGGACGACCTTGCCATCAATACGTAAACGAGGCATACCTCCGGCTCTAAGAAAAAGGTCGGAAGCATCCCTGGCCACCATCTCTTGCATTAATTTTTTAATATCCATATTTATCCTCCAGGAATACTTTAAAATCTCCCTTTTTCCAATACTTATTCCCTCCCCCTTGAGGAAAGCTGCCTTTTTTATTATTCCCCACCCCTAGCCCCTCCCACAAGGGGAGGGGAACTTATCTTTTATATCTATGTTCCATAGGTATTCCCTCCCCCTTGCGAAGAGCTGCCCTCTTTATTATTCCCCACCCCTAGCCCCTCCCACAAGGGGAGGGGAATAAATGGGGGAATTCCGATTCCAATACATCATTCCCTCCCCCCGCGTGGGGAGGGTTAGGGAGGGGGGATAATTATTTAATTATAACACTTTATTGCCTTTTAACGTAGGATTAAATTCCATGTATTTAGCCAGCATCAACCGGGTTTGAGCGTCAATTGCCGGAGCCGAACCAATAATCAATATTATGAATGGCACAAAAATCCATTCCAAAATTAAAATTACATTTTTAAACCAACTGATCCCCTTAGGCCGGGGCGGCAAAATTGTCCAGCTTAAAAATATCCAGGTCAAACTAGTCAAGAGCGTGAATTTAAACAACAAACCTGTAATCTTTGGCAGGTTATACGCAATGGCCATCTGGCTAAAAAATCTCCCCCCGAAAAGTATGGGCAGCGGCCCAATCACTACCAGAATTACCGCCCAAACCGCCCAGGTAACATGGCTCTCCAGGAGATGAAAAGATCTTCTTAATTTATTAAGCAGGGGAATATTTTTATTTTTAATAAAACCATTTACCACGAAACCAAAATTCTCCACCCCCCAGGCCCACCTTCTTTTCTGTTTATACTGTACAACCATCGTCCGCCAGATATTGCTGGAATAAGCCACATCCAGAGAAACCGTGACATATAATGGAATCACGCGATAATCTCCGTTATAATACAAATAACCTTTCCAATAAATCACCGAATCATCACTAATCATATTGGTTGGCCAATAATCTATTTGCACTAAAGTCTTAAAACTCATACTATGGCTGGAAAAGGTAACAAACTTCTCCAAACGCATACTTTCGATCATCTGACAAAATGAACTGCTAATCTCAACTAGCCTGGCAAAAGACGGCGCCTGCCAGATATTATTATTATAAACCGGCATCGGCTGATAACTTGCCTGATGCCTCTTCTGGGAAGTCAGAAAATGATAACTTAAGCAGCCAAAATATTCCTTATCCACGCAGGTATCCGCGTCGAAACAAGAAATTACTACCTGCTCATAAGCAATGCCCCGGGAATCCAGAAATTTCCTGGCCGCTTTTGCCGACCAAGTAGCATTAGCGCCCTTAGTCCGGCTCTCCCCGGGCAAGCCATCGGGATGAAATGTTGACAGATACGAGTTGAACCTCCCGCTAAATTCTTTCTCTAAAATTAAAGCATTATCACGCGCGTAAATATTTCTTTCTTCAAAAGCCATAACCACGATGATCTTCTCTTTAGGATAATGGCTCTTGCTCAAAGCAGCCAGCGATGGGCGCAAAACCTCCAGCCCCTCATTGTAAACCGGAAAGATTACTACCTGATACAGTTCTGAAAAACCCAAGTCCGCAGGCAAGCTTAGGCAGCGCGCCAACCAATCCTCATTCCTCTGACGAAAAAGCCGCTGGTGAGCCATTACCAGAAGAGTAGTTAAATACACCGTGCGAATAATCCAATAGAAATCAAAGGAAATGATGATAATCGCGCTGGATACCGGATGCAAAAAAGACAATAAGATTAACGAAATAATTATACTCCAGGATAATCCTCCGGGTATAATTTCAAGCATGCGCTTTAAGAGTGTTGTTTTATTCATTTATATTACTGTCTAAATTAACATTATGTCATTCCCACGCTCTTTCCGTTATTCCCCACCCCTACCCCTCCCACAAGGGGAGGGGAATATTCCCTCCCCCCGCGTGGGGAGGGCCCCCCCGCGTGGGGAGGGCTAGAGAGAGGAATATTCCCTCCCCCCGCGTGGGGAGGGCTAGGGAGGGGGGGGAAAAAAGAAAGGTCACCTTTCCCGTCCATTTATCTTCTTCTACATTAATTTTTCTAATAAATAGAGGCCAGTGCTCAACTCCAATTTATACAGATTATTATAAAAACTGCCATCGGAGCTTCTTTGGCTATCGCTAAAATAAAGCGCGTCTTCTTTTGTATCGTAAAATGCCGCCTGCCCCCCCTTATTTAATTCTACCAGATTAATCGGCACTGCTCCCAGGCGAGATTCAATTACTCCAACATGTTTATCCGTCAATACTACTAAATGATAGCTATCCGAATGCCAGAAAACTTCAACGATTTTCTCCTGCGGGTAATCCAACAACACCAGAGATGCCGAATATTCATCATCAATCTGGGTATCAAAAAGAATCACGCTAATTTGATGGTAATTAAAAACAAATATCTTTTTTTGGTCAGAAGAAACCTCCCAGCCGTTAATTTGAGTGAACTTATCCGGGAGGCTGGCGATATCATCAAAGTTGTTAGCGTCTAAATTTGATCGATAGAGTACTTTTTTTTCTTGATCCAAATAATAAACCACCTTTTTTTCAGGAACAACGCGAAAAGAAGAAAATTTTTCCTGGTTTAACTGCTGCAGATTAGGCCGCACCGGGAAAAGAATAACTTTATCTACCCGGCTGACCTTACCTGCCTCGACTTCCACCTCCGCCTTCCAAGGATAATGCCGCGCTAATTCCAAGGTAATTTTATAGGTTCCGGGAAGCAGCTCCTGCATACTGGCGGGGCTCCTTTGCGCGATAAGCTTACCGTTCAGATAAATTTTGGCGCCTAACGGCTGAGTCTTGACAAAAATTAACCCGGTATTTACGAATTTTAAAGTATGGGTATTAAATTTATATCCTAAAGCAAAAGCAAGAATAAAAGGCAGGCCAATGAAAAATAGAAGCACGCTGAGATAAAATAATAACCCTCTTGTCCTTTGAAAATTTAACATTTTTGAATCCAGGGAACGGTTGTCTTTTTTATCTCTCATCTGCCGATTAATGCTTTCTTACGCAATATGTGATGATAGCTCAAAGCAAACCTATGCGCCTCATCGCGGATGCGGCGGATTAAATTTAATTCCGGGGACACGACACTTAATTCTAATTTTAGTAAGGTAGAATTAAGTGTCGTGTCCCCGGAATCAGGCTGCCAGCAATAAATATTCTCTTTTTCTTTAGCAATACTCACCAACGGAATATGTAAATTTAATGCTTTAAGCTCACCAACGGCGGTTAAAAGATGCCCTTTACCTCCGTCAATCAGCAATAAATCCGGCAAGGCTTTCTTTTCTTCTAACAGCCGCCTATAGCGCCGGCGCACTACTTCAGCCAGCATTTTATAATCATCAATTCCGGCAAAGGTTTTTATCCGGAAACGACGGTAGTTATTTTTATCCGCCTGGCCATTGTAAAAACTTACCATTGCTCCCGCGGCCTGCTTGCCCGAGATATTAGAAATATCAAATCCTTCAATCCTGGACGGCAGGTTTTTTAAGTTTAGGCTTCTCTTGAGTTCCTCCAACTCATTTTTGCAACTGGAGCCATCTGGCTGAGCAAACATTCTAGACAAAATAATAATCTGATCGCGCATCCTGGCTGCCGCTTCAAAATCTCCGGCGCCAGATTTATCCCGCATAGATTTAGCCAACTTATGAATCAATAAATCTCCCTTGCCTTCTAAAATTAGAATAATATTATCCATGCGGCGTTTGTATTCTTGATAACTAATCTTGCCAATGCAGGGCGCCGGACAAAGATTAATCTCCTGATAAATACAACTTTGCTTGGGCAGGCGCCGGCATGAGCGATAGGCAAACTCAAGCCGGATTATTTTAAGAGCGTTTTTTAGAAGTTTGGTGTTAGTATAGGGGCCCAGATATCGAGCAGCAGCATCATTTTTCTTGCGCGTAACTTGAATTGAAGGAAATTCTTCCCGCGAGATCCTGACCCAAGGAAAACTTTTATCATCCTTTAAAGATATATTGTATCTGGGATTAAACTCATGAATAAGCTTAAACTCCAGCAATAAAGCCATCGCCTCATTAGCGGTTAACTTAAATTCAACATCGGATGCCTTAGACATTAAAGCCGTGGTTTTGCTGGACAGGCCTCTGCCCAAATAACTAAGCAAACGTTTTTTTAAGGAATTGGCTTTACCAATATAAATTACCCGGCCCAAAAAATCCCGCATTAGATAGACACCCGGAGAATCCGGAGCGGACAAAATCTTTTTTCTTAATTCCGATATTTGTTCCATAGGAATGTTCTTAAGTTCTTATAAATCAACCAATTCATGAGCTCTTTAAGTTCAGCTACTTTAAAAATAAAACAAAAAAGTACATAAGATATTGCCCCGCAAAATAACGCCCAGCCGAAATTTAACGCCCGATTCACCAAAAAACATACCGCGGCCATGCCCAAGGCGGCGGCCAGAATACGCAAGAATGACTTTAATATTTTACGCTCTCCAAAATCCCCCAGGCGCCTGCTGAGGATAAAAAATAAAAATAAAAAAGAAGTTATCCCTGAAATTGAGGTGGCCAAAGCCAATCCCCCAATTTTAAGCGGAAACATTAATAGCGCGTTCAGAATAATATTCATCAACAAGGCAAGGCCGGCAATTTTGCTAGGGGTAACCGTATCCTTAAGGGCGAAAAAACAGGACTGTAATATCTTCGTGCCTCCGTAAGCCGTTAAACCAATACTATAGAAAAATAGGGCATTGCTCGTTAATCGAGCGGAGTTAAAATCAAATTTTCCCCCGCCAAAAAGAGTAGCAACTAAAGGGCCGGCTAAAACCATAAAAAGCGCGCTGGCCGGCAGCATCACAAAAAAAACTACGCGTACCCCCCAAGAAAGCGTATTCTTAAGATTTTCCTGATTTTCCTCTAATACCTGGGTGGAGAAAGTAGGCAAGATTGCCTGCGCGATAGCATTACTAAAAATGCCGATGGGAAATTGTATAAGCCGGTAGGCAAAATAAAGCACGGCGACTCCTCCGTCGCCCACAATAGCGGCTAATGAGCCAAAAATTGAATCCACAAAATTATTTAACTGATAAATTCCGGAGCTAACCAGCCGCGGTAACATTAATTTTTTGATTTGTACAACCGCGGGATGCTGGAAACACAAAATGAATTTCAGGCGTAATCCCTTTTTATATAAAAGGGGAACCTGTACTGCCAGCTGTAAAATACCCCCCAACAAGACCCCGGTGGCCAGCCCCGTGGTACCTTCTCCAAAAAGCAGGGCGCAAACAATGATCGCGATATTTAAAAAACAGGGCGCGAATGCTGAAACCGCGAAGCTCTTAAGCGAATTAAGCACCGCCATGGCATAAGAAGCCAGGCCGATAAGTAAAATGTAGGGAAAGATAATCCGGTTTAAATTAATCGTCGCTTGCAGTTTATCCGCGGATCCGATGAAACCCGGGGCGATCAGGCGCACAATCAAAGGAGAAAAAATTATTCCCAATATAGTTATCGCGCTTAAAACCACCACCAAAAGATTAAGCAGGATATTAGCCAATTCCCAAAACTCTTCCTTAGAATGCTTAAGGCTATATTCGCTTAAAACCGGAACAATTGCCGCGTTAGAAGCGCCTTCTCCCACCAAATCGCGGAAAAGGTTAGGTATGCGAAAAGCAATAACAAAAGCCTGGGCATAAAGGTATACTCCGAATAACCGGGCAATAATTACATCCCTGATAAAACCTAGAATGCGCGAAGTAAGGGTAGCCAGGCTGATAATCGAAGCCCCGCGGGCAACCGCCTGATTTTGACTGCCGAGGGGGTATTTGTTTATTGACATAGAAGATTAATTATGCTAATAATATAACCTTGTAAAATAATCTTCCCCTTCGCGGGAGCTCGGGGTCATTTTTCCCCAAGCGCCGGAGGCTGGGGAAAAATGAGGAGAATATATGCCCAGACGCAGAACATCATTAAAAAGTAACCGCGCGAACAAAAGGAAACATACCCGCAATCTTAAAGTAAAGGGTCAGCTTAAAAGAACAATTAAGAAATTTCATGAATTACTCACTAAAGAAAACGCCGCTGAAGCCAAAACATTCATTTCTAAGGTTTTTTCTCAGTTGGATAAAGCCGCCAAAAAAAATATTATTCACCCGGCTACCGCTAACCGCAGAAAATCGCGCCTGATGCGCCGCTTAAACAAACCCCGTTAAATCTCTTTTGAATCATGGGAACGGTTCTTCTCTTTATTCCCTCCCCCTTATCCTTCATATTCCCTCCCCCCGCGTGGGGAGGGCTAGGGAGGGGGGAGAATCTAGGAGTAACTAACCTTATCAGTACTACGGGGTAAAACCGCATAAACTCACTACTAATTTTTCCAAAGCAAAGGCAGGTTTCAGCCTGCCTGTTTTCATTTCCAGGTCGGCCCCCAAAAGAAGTTTTAACTTCCTTCTGGCGCTCAGGGTCTGAATATCCTGCATCTGCCAGGCATAACGCAAACCCCCCAAAATACGTTCCGGAGCCTCTCCATTTTTAAGCAGTTGATGCAACAGGCGCAAAGCAGAATCTGTTTTTCTTAATCCAATCTGCCGATTCAAAGCGAATGTATCCGGGTTAACGGTTTCCTTAAAACGCAAGAGGCTTGCGCGCGCGCAGATACCTTTAATAAACTCATCCTTATAATCATATTGCGCGAAATCTAAAACCAGGACTAATTGTTGGTGCGGTTTTTTGGAAAAAGCCAGAAGAAAATCCCGGGATTCCTTATCCAATAGCTGCGCGTCTTTAATCACAATAATTCTTTTAGCGCTTTTTACCGGGATAGACAGAAACCGTTCTTGGATATCTTTTAAAATTATTTCTTTGGCATATAATGTATCCAGATTGAAATCTTGCAGCTGGAGAGGAAGGAATTCCTGTTTTATTTTCTTAAGCTGAGTTTCTTTGGCCGCGATATCCTGGCCGATAAGTAGATAAACCCCGTTAGAGACAGGCTGCCGCAGGCAGCCGTCAGACGCCTTCGGTGTCTTGTCTCTAACGGGGTAAACCATATTACCATTGCTCAACTGTGCGTTCAACGATGCGGCGGGCCAAATCCTCGATGGCGTTATTCACCGCAGCAGCCTCGTTGCTAGCATTATTGGTAAAATAAGAATAGTTGCCGTTAAAGTTATTCTCCTGCCAAAGCAATTTATTCTCTTGGGTATCCCAAAGGCTTAAATTCACATAAATATTGATGCGGTATTCAGTAACCTCATCACTATTCTGGTTATAGCTTAAAGGGTCCTTACGGTACTCAATCAATTCCCCTTTCAGCGCTAAATCCGCGACAGCCTCTTTTGCGGGCTTGAGATTCCCGTCAAAAAGATACCGGTTAATTACCTTTTTGGTAATATCAGTTTCAAGCATCGGCCGGTAAATACGGTATTTATTAGCGGAATAGGCTTCCTGAGTTATATCTACTTTATTCAAAAACGGAGTTATATAAACTGTTCTGTATTTTCCGGAAAGCATTGAGCGGGTAGTATAACCGCATCCGGCTGTTAAAAACAGAAGACAGAAGACGGAAAATAGACGGATAACCGAAAACAGATTTTTAACTTTTTCTGTTTTCTGACTTCTGTTTTCTGACTTCTGTTTTCTGACTTCTATCATTTCTTTTTCTCCTCCATTATCTGTAATCTGGCCGCGGCCAGCGCCGCCCAAGGGCTCTGCGGGTAATCACTAACTATACTATTATAATAAATTTTTGCTGAATCAAAAGCTTTTTGTTTTTCATAAAAAAGCCCGATATTGTAGCTTGCCTCTGCCTCTTTCTCCATGATTTGGCTAATATTTTTTTCCGCATCCAAAGAAAGCACGGCATCCGGATGCTCCCTCACAAACTCCTGGAACTTCTCTTTAGCCTCTTGGGCTGAACCCTGGTCATAAGCAAAACCCTTGGATAAATTTGCCCGGCAGGAAGCAATCTGGAATTTGGCTGCCGCTGACCATTCGCTATCCGAGTAACGGGAAACCACTTTATTAAACTCCTCCTCTGCTTCGTAATAACGCATTAATCCCTTTAAAACCAGGCCTAATTTATACTGCGCTTTGGGGGCCAAAGGCCCGTAGGTAGAATTTTCTACTACCTTACCGAATATCTCAATCGCCGGATTCTCAACAGGTAAAGTTATTCCTAAGGTTTTACGCTTTTGGCCGCCCATAAACCTCTCGGCAATCTTATACTCCAGGTCAATAATCTCCTGGATGCGTTCGCTAAACGGATATTTATCAACCACCATCTGGTAAGCCTGATAGGCTTCATATAATTTACCCTGTTTCTCTTCGGTTAAACCTAAATAATACTGGCTTTCCGCAGCCTCCGCGCTTTTCGGATAAGCCTTAAGCAACTGACGAAATTCCCGCTTAGCTAAATCATATTTATGATCATCAAAAAATGATTTAGCATACGCAAATTGCTCGCCAGGATTCTGTTTAGGCAGGTTCTTGGGATTAACCCACTTCCCGCTCTTCGGAGTCCAAATCCAATAAGCATGCGCTGGCTGAATAGACAAAAAAAGGACAATTAACAAACTTGAAATTATACGTTTCATAATATTATGAATCTATCACAGCCCGAAGCCTTTGTCAAAGATAAATATAGGCAAAAGGCAGCTTAATCAAAGCGGCATTTATATTTAAAAGCAAAGAAATCAAAGCCGCAGTAGGCAGGCTAAAAAGATGGGCTAAATCCGGATAAATTAAACCGGTTAAAACCAAAGTAAACCCGCATAAAGTAATCAGCGTAGCTAGCGGAACAATCAAAATATTCGCTAACACAGTTACCGGGCAGATAATCCTGAAATTCAAAGCAATAATCACCAGCGTGCCCATCCAGGCAGAAAACGAAACCAGGCAGCCTTCCGCAAAAAATTTTAATAATTTTATTTTACACAACTCCAAGCGCGCCAAGGCTTTTAACTTGGGATATAAATATACAATCGCCAAAACGCTAATAAAAGAAAGCTGAAAACCTATATCAAAAAGCTGACGCGGATTAAACACCAGAATAAATAATGCCGCGCTCATTAGGGAATTATAAATATCCGGCTCTCTCTTTAATAAATACGCCGCTAAACAAACTAAACCCATGACTGTAGCGCGAATAACCGGATTGGTCGCTCCAGTAATTAAACAATAAACGAGCAGACAAATCGCCGTCAAAATAATCCGCGCTTTACGCGGAAAACGCAAAATTTTAAATAATAAATTAATCATAAAGGCCACGATGCCCACATTAAAACCACTAACTACTAAAATATGCACAGTGCCGGATTTAACCATGGAGTTATTTACTAACCAGGGAATATCGCGCTTTTGGCCTAAAACCATCGCCGCCAGAATGCTCGACGGTAAAGCAGGGAGATACCGGCTAATTACCTCTTCCAAATAAACGCGCAGCCGAAGGCAGCCGCAGATTAACCCCAAGCCGCTAAATTTATTCTGCCAGAGAATTTGACGGCGATCCTTAATCGACATAATTAAATAAATACCCTGACGCGCTAGGAAATTCTTATAACTCTGGCTCTGGCCAAAACTAAACGGCCGGCCTAAATTACCCAACAGCATTAAATTATCCCCGTAATTTAATACCGGTTGGAAATCCATTTTAACCAACACCTCCCCGCAACATTTAGATCTTATTTT
>JAPLLY010000033.1 GCA_026387315.1 Candidatus Omnitrophota bacterium | reverse complement strand
AATAAGGGAACGTTTCTATTTTTTTAATTTTTTTAAAATAGAAACGTTCCCATGATTCTAATCAGATCAAATAGGGAGTTAGAAAAATGTACAAAATTGCAGTAATTCCCGGTGATGGCACCGGTCCTGAGGTAGTTAATGAAGGCTTGAAAGTTCTTGTCGCAGCCAGCAAGAAATTTAATTTTCAATATGAAACCAAGAGTTTTGATTTTAGCGGCCAAAGGTATTTAAAGACGGGCAAGCTCGTAGATGACCAGGATGTGCTGGAGTTAAAGAAATATTCCGCGATTTATCTGGGGGCAGTAGGGGATCCTGAGGTTAAGCCGGGTATTATTGAAACCGGGGTATTGTTAAAATTAAGGTTTGCTTTGGATCAGTATATTAATTTACGTCCGGTCAAACTGTATAATTCTAAATTTTGCCCTTTAAAAGATAAGCGGCCCGAAGATATTGATTTTGTAGTAGTGCGCGAGAATTCTGAAGGCCTATATAAAGGTATGGGTGAATTCAAGGATAAGGCAACTAAGGATGAGGTGGCTATTCAGATTTCTTATAATACGCGAAAAGGGGTCCAGCGTTGTATCCGCTATGCTTTCGAATATACGCGTAAACGCAATAAGAGAAAGAAGCTCACCCTTTGCGGTAAAACTAATGTTTTAACCTTTGCCTGGGATCTTTGGCAGCGGACATTCAATGAAGTCGCGCTCGAGTATCCGGATGTTACCACGGATTACGCGCATGTCGATGCTGCGACGATGTGGTTTGTAAAAAATCCGGAATGGTTTGACGTGATTGTTACTGACAATATGTTTGGCGATATTATTACGGATTTAGGAGCAATGATTCAAGGCGGGATGGGTATTGCCGCCGGCGGCAATATTAATCCGCAAGGCGTTTCTATGTTTGAGCCAATCGGAGGAAGCGCTCCTAAATACACCGGTAAAAATGTGATCAATCCGCTAGCCGCGATTTGCGCGGTAGGGATGATGCTGGAGAGTTTAGGAGAAGCCCAAGCAGCTAAGGCTATTGAAGGCGCAGTAATCGGTCTGGTCAGCAATAAATTAAAATCTCTGTCAGCTGGGAAAATGGGATATTCCACTACTGAAGTTGGGGATCTGGTAGTTAAGAATTTATAATATTTAGCGGGTCCTGTCACGGGGCGCTCCTCGCCAAATTTGGCTCGGAGCATCCCCGTGCCACCCGCTAAATATTATAAATTCTAGCGTCATTCCCACGGATTCCCCTCCCCTTGTGGGAGGGGAAAGGGGAGGGGGAGGTTAGTATCTATGAAAAAATATAACGTAGCAGTAATTGGGGTTGGAGTAGTCGGTATAGAAATGCTGCGGATTTTAAAACATCGTAAATTTCCAATTAATAATTTAAAGGTTTTCGCGCGTTCCGCTCGCGATATCCAGGTTGATGAGGATATTTATTCCGTTGAGCCGATTACACCTAATGGTTTTAAGGGCATAGATATTGCGTTATTTGCCGGAACAGAAGGAGAAAAAGGGGCTGCCGTTACTTATGCCGCTGAGGCAGTAAAAAGAGGCGCGGTGGTTATTGATAATGGCGCTGATTTTCGTATGGACCCGAAAGTTCCCTTGGTAGTTCCTGAGGTAAACGCGCAAGATGTTAGAAAGCATAAAGGGATTATTGCTAATCCTAACTGTTCTACTATTCAGTTGGTCGTAGCCTTAAATCCTATTCATAAAAAGGCAGGTATTAAAAAAATTATCGTTACCACTCTGCAGGCTTCCAGTGGAGCGGGAAAAGGAGCGGTTGAACAACTAAAGGAAGAAGTTAATTTAATTGCCCAGGGCGGGTTTGATAATCTGCAGGTTAGCGCGGTAAATAAATCCATGCCGCAGCAGTTAGCTTATAATTGTTTCCCGCATATCGGAAGTTTTGTGGAAGGCGATTACACGAATGAGGAGTGGAAGCTAGTTAATGAAACACATAAGATAATGCACGCTCCGAAGATTAAAATCTCCGCGACTTGCGTGCGCATTCCGGTAAGAACCGGCCACTCTGAGTCTATTTATATTCAAACAATCAAGCCGATAACTATTGCCGGGATAAAAAATTTGCTGGCTAAAGCTCCGGGTGTAGTTTTGATTGATGAGCCGAAGAATAATCTTTATCCGATGCCTAAAGATTCAGAAGGCCAAGACGCAGTTTTTGTCGGCCGAATCCGTCAGGATGCTTTTGATAAACAAGGATTTTGGTTGTGGGTAGTGGCGGATAATTTACGTAAAGGCGCCGCGACTAATGCCGTCCAAATTGCCGAATGTTTGATAAGCGGTGTCATTCCCGCCCCCGTTTTCACGGGGGTAAACTCCACGGGAATCTAGGTGCGGAATCTTAAACTTACCATAGAGTACGCTGGCACGCGTTATCATGGTTGGCAGGTGCAAAACGGACGACGGACGACGGAAGTCAGATGTCAGACGATTCAGGAAATAATCGAAAAAACCCTCCGAAAAATTCTCCAAGAAGATATAAAGTTGACCGTTGCCGGGCGCACAGATGCAGGGGTGCATGCTTTTGCCCAGGTTGCCAATTTTAAAAGTTCATCCCGGATGCCCTTTGAGAAATTACGCTGGGCTTTAAATTGCTTATTACCGGAGGATATTAAGGTAACCCGGATTAAAAATGCTGGCTTGGATTTTAATAGCCGTTTCTGCGCGAAATCCAAGCTTTATCGTTATACAGTTTTAAACCGCAAATATTCTTCCGCTCTTCTGGCAGACCGCGTATATTTTTTCCATCATCATTTAGATGTAGGCCTAATGCGCCGGGAAGCCAGGGTTCTTTTAGGCAGGCATAATTTTACGTCATTTCAAGCCGCGGATACTCGGCCGCGCAATCCTCTACGCACGATTAAACTGATTAAGATCAGTAAAGATAAAGATTTTTTGCATATTGATATCGCGGCAGATAGTTTTTTGTATAATATGGTTAGAAGCATTGCCGGCACACTATTAGAAATAGGCAGAGGAAAACTTCCTCAAGGCAGTATGAAGAATATTTTAAAAGCCCGTAATCGCCAGCTGGCCGGTCCAACTCTTCCCGCAAAAGGCCTATTTTTGGTTAAGGTTAAGTATTGATACATATTCCCTTCCTCTTGTGGGATGGCTAGCAGCAACACATATTCCCTCCCCCTTGTGGGGATGCTAACATCAACACATATTCCCTCCCCCTTGTGGGGAGGGTTAGGGAGGGGGGTAACAATCTATGGTATCATTCCCATAAATATTGATAAAATAGTTTGACTTTATTTATTATTCTGGTATACTAATCTTTCTATGAAAAGGACCTATACAGCTAAACCAGAGGACATCAAAAGGAAGTGGTATATTGTTGACGCCAAGGGGCAGATACTCGGAAGGTTGGCGGCTAAAATTGCCGCTATTTTAAGAGGCAAACATAAGCCCATATTTACTCCCCATCTGGATACCGGGGACGGGGTGATTGTAATTAATGCCCGGCAAATTAAAGTTACCGGCCGCAAGCTTAAACAAAAGGTTTATCGCCGATACTCCGGTTACCCCGGAGGATTGCGTGAGATAAAATTGGAAGCGCTTTTAGCGAAAAAGCCGGCTACGGTTATACATTTAGCGGTGCAGAGAATGCTTCCCATTGGCCCATTAGGCAGGGATTTAATTAAAAAATTAAGGGTTTATGCTGATGATAAGCATGAACTGACCGGTGTCAAGCCGATTGTTTTGGAGGTTAAGAGTTAAATGGGTGAGTTGACTAAATATGCAGCGCTAGGCAGGCGTAAGGAATCAACAGCTAGTGTGCGCCTGGAAGCGGGCAATGGGCAGATTGTAATTAATGGCCGCCCCTTTGAGAAATATTTCTTGCGTGAAACTGACCGGATTATTGTTTTACAGCCTTTGGCGCTTACTGAAACCGCGGGTAAATTTAACATCGTTGCTAAGCTTACTGGCGGCGGAATGACCGGCCAAGCCGGCGCTTTGCGTTTAGGTATTTCCCGGGCCCTGTTAATCGCGGATGAAAATTTTAAGGATATTTTTCGTAAGCACGGCTATTTAACCCGAGATTCGCGGATGAAGGAGCGCAAGAAATACGGCTTAAAAGGCGCCCGTAAACGCTTCCAGTGGACCAAGAGGTAAAGGATGCAGTAGTTAGTAGGTAGGAGTTAGCAGGTAGGAAGAAAAATATATCCCGCTGATAAGGCGGGATTTTTTTTATAATGTAGAGCCGCAAAATCCCGCGCCTTCAACTCCGTGTCATTTTAGACTGTGCCGCAATAACAAAACGCGTGTCATTGCGAGCCCCCGCAGGGGCGAAGCAATCTCGCCCTTACATAGATTTTTGATTGTAAAAGTAGATGAAGAGGGGTAAACTATAGCATAAATACAAATAGGGAAAGGTGACTGTCACGCTTTTCGTGACTGTCACCTTATCAGTGCTGAACAGGATAAAGATTAATCTATGAAAAATAAGATTATTGAAATACCTTCAAAGGGCGAAATTGTCATTTACCGGACTAAAGACAAGAAAATCCAACTAGAGGTTAAGCTGGAACAGGAGACTGTTTGGTTGTCACAAGAGCAAATAGCAAAACTTTTTAAAACAGAGCGGAGTGTTATTACCAAACACTTGGGTAATATCTTCCGTTCTGATGAGTTGGACGAAAAAAGCAATGTGCATTTTTTGCACATTGCTTTTTCAGATAAACCAGTAAAATTTTATAACCTTGATGTAATAATTTCGCTTGGCTATAGGGTTAATTCTACTTGCGCTACCCAGTTTCGCATCTGGGCTACCAATGTTCTAAGGCGGCATCTAATCGATGGTTACACGCTAAATGAGAGACAGCTAAAGGAGCAGGCCTTAAAACTTCAGACATTACAGCGAGCAATTGCACTTATCGCTAGCATGAAGGACCGTAAACAACTTGAATATAAAGAGGCAATGGGATTGCTTGAAGTTATTAGTGATTATAATTACGCCCTCGGTCTCTTGGATGATTATGATTACCAGCGGCTCAAAGTGTCGCATACCTCTAAAGAGGAGAAGTTTATATTAAGCTATACAGCCGCGTTGAAGGTAGTGGAAAAGCTAAAAGAAAAATTCGGCGGCTCTGATCTTTTCGGCGCCAAGCGCGATAAATCATTTGAAAGCTCGATTTCTTCAATTTATCAGACATTCGGCGGAAGGGATTTGTATCCCAGCATTGAGGAGAAAGCGGCAAACCTCCTTTATTTTATTGTCAAAAACCATTCGTTTGTTGATGGCAATAAGCGGATCGCGGCTTCAATCTTTCTGTGGTTTTTAGATAAAAATTGTATCTTGTATAAGGATGATGGCTCAAAGCGTATTGCTGACAATGCGCTAGTCGCCTTGACTTTAATGATTGCTGAAAGCAAGCCCGCTGAGCGAGATGTCATCGTTACCCTGGTTGTGAATTTGATAAATAAGAATAATTAAATCCCCCTCCCCCTTGTGGGAGGGGCTAGGGGAGGGGAGATTGTAAAAGTAAATGAAGGGGAGTAAACTATAGCTGACTTTAAAATACCAAAAATACCAAGACGTTCTAGGGTGCGCTTCGGATATTTAAAAATGATGGAGTAGTGATAAATAGAACCGGTCTATGGTTTTAAGCCAAGTTTTTGTTTATGGTAGGTACGAAATGCACACAGATTTTTATCTTGTTAATAGAAGCGATAACAAGAAAGTAATTTGTTGCTTTTCATTGATACATTTCTGAAGATTGTAAAAGTGCTTAAAAAAGAGCCAGCTCATTTTTTGGAAGAATAATTATTGACTAAACGTGAGATTATGATAATATTAGAAATAAAAATTAGGTGTGGTATGTTTGAAGGGGGAAGCTGCCACGTTAAAATAACTCAAACCTTCGCTCATATAGGGCGGAGGTTTTTTTATTTGCTAAAAAGTTATGCCTAGAATTAAAGATATTCCAAAAGCCGATAGACCGCGAGAAAAATTCCTTAAAAAAGGATCGGATTCGCTTTCCAGGAGTGAACTTTTAGCTATTTTGCTTGGTAGCGGAATAAAAGGAAAGAATGTTAAAGAATTAGCAGGGCAAATTATTAGAAAGTTTGGTGCGAAATTTTTAGATTTAACTGTTAACGATCTTCTTGAAATTAAAGGAATTGGTCAGGCAAAAGCCTTACAAATTATTTCTGCTTTAGAACTGGTAAAAAGGTTTTATTTGGATTCGGTCCCAAAGGAAAATGTCATTACTTCCGCACAGAATGTTATTTCACTAAGTTTGGATTTGGTAGATAAAAAAAAGGAATATTTAGTTTGTTTTTATTTGAATGCAAGAAATGTGCTTTTAAAAAAAGAGATTATTTCTATAGGAATACTTGATAAGAGTCTTGTCCATCCACGAGAAATCTTCGGTTTAGCTGTAGAGCTGAGAGCCGCCGGAGTTGTTTTAGTTCATAATCACCCTTCTGGTAATCCCGCCCCAAGCGAAAACGATAAGGAGATTGTGAATAGGATTATTGAGGCTGGGAAAATAATGGGAATTAATATTGTAGATTTTATTATTATCGCTGAACAAGGAGAGTTTAGCTTTTTTGAAAAATTCCTCAGTCAAGATAGTAAACTGTATCTATCTGATGGTATTCAATATTCACTGTTTGATGTTTTTGAAACCACTTCTCCCGTATACACTCAAATAACCAAAAAAAGCCGTAAGGTTTATTTTTCTCA
The DNA here is from genome assembly GCA_026387315.1 of Candidatus Omnitrophota bacterium. Classification (GTDB taxonomy): domain Bacteria; phylum Omnitrophota; class Gorgyraeia; order Gygaellales; family Profunditerraquicolaceae; genus UBA6249. The sequence continues at coordinate 49,020 of JAPLLY010000033.1, read as the reverse complement.
AAGGGCGAGAGAAACTGCTGGATATTTCGATATTCAAAATAGAAGATTTTTAGGCAATAAATATAAACTATTAGGCTTTATTGAGGATATTGTTAATGAGAAATGTAATGGATTTAATTCCTTCTGTGACATTTTTGCGGGTACGGGTGTCGTAGGAGAAAGATTTAATTTTAATCAATGCTTAAGATGAAAAAATCACACTCAATAATCTTATTTAATCAAAAGCAAATTCGTCGTTTTTACGATGAAGAAAAAGAAACTTGGTATTTTTCTATTATTGATGTTATCGAAATTTTGACTGACACTAGCATTCCAAGGCGGTATTGGAGCGATTTAAAAGGTAAGTTGAAAAACGAAGGCAGTGAAGTGTACGAAAAAATCGTACAGTTGAAAATGATTGCTTCTGACGGGAAACAAAGAGAAACAGACTGTTTTTCCACAGAAGATTTGCTTCGTATAATCCAATCAATTCCTTCCCCAAAAGCAGAACCGTTTAAATTATGGCTTGCAAAGGTTGGATATGAACGAATAGAAGAAACAGAAGATCCAGAAATTGCCTTTGATAGAGCAATGAAAACATATTTGCAAAAAGGTTATTCAAAAGAATGGATAAATCAACGATTAAAAAGTATTGAGGTACGAAAAGAATTAACTGATGAGTGGCAAGAGAGGGAAATTAAAGAAGGGCTAGAATACGCGATACTAACAGATGAGATTACAAGAGCGTGGGCAGATAGAAGTGTGAAAGATTATAAAAAGTTTAAGGGGCTAAAGAAAGAAAATTTGAGAGATAATATGACTAATCTTGAATTGGTATTGAATATGCTTGCGGAAGTCTCAACAACAGAAATATCTAAAAAGAAAAAACCAAAAGGGCTGGAAAATAATAAACAAGTTGCCAGAGAAGGAGGATTTGCCTCAAAAAAAGCGAGACTTGAAATAGAAAAGCAAACAGGTGAAAGTGTGATAACCACTAAAAATGCAAAAACTTTGGAAACGAAACGAAAGCTTTATTTAACTGATAAAAGTAATAAATAACTATGGCAATACAAATATTATCAAATCTCAATTATCCAATCGGCAATATTATCAACCAAGAATTACAGAATGCTCAATCTGCAAGAATTGCTATTGCTTTTCTAAAATACTCGGGTATAAGAGTAATAGAAAAATCATTGAACCAGTGTTTGAAAAATAACGGAAGTGTCGAGATTATCGCTGGGTTAGATTTCAAAACAACCGATCCGCAATCAATGCATTTTTTGATTCAACTCCAAAAATCAACGCCTAACTTAAAATTTTATTGCTATGGTGACAAAGAAGCTAATAAAACCAATATCGTTTTTCACCCGAAAATTTATTTGTTTCAAGGTAAAAAGGAATCAACGGGCATTGTTGGTAGTACAAATCTGACTGGCGGGGGTTTGATGACAAATTTTGAAGCAAATGTAATTTTTAAAGAAAGCAAACCTCTTTATTTTTCGCAATTAGAAGCAATTTATAATTCTGTAAAATTTACAGATTCTGTTTTTTCTCCAGATAATGAATATTTAGCAGGTTACTCAGATGTTTATAAGGCGTTCTTGCAAAATGAAGAAAAAGCTAGCAATGACAAAGGGGTTCGGGAAGTTATAGAGCAAATCCAAAAGAGAGAACAGTTTTTACCTGGCACCGTACCATCAATTAAAAGTTTAATCATACAAGTCATTAAAAATGAACAACAAAAAGGTTTAGGTTTTGTTGCACTTCAGACAATTTATGAAGAAGTCGAAAGGATCGTTGCAGAGAAAAAACTATCTTACAAAATGGATACTTTTAGAAATTCGATTAGAGGTGAGTTAAATAAGCATGAAGCAAATAGCAACCATCCAGACAACATAAATTTATTTATTCGTTCATCAGAACAAAAAGGTTATTATTCTCTAACTGACAAAGGGAAAGTTTATGAAGGTAGATAAAAAATCGCAAAATAAGTATTTTTACGAAAGACCAAAATTGGTCAATAGGCCTCGCTATAAAAATTATAATCTTGAAAAAGGATGTTTATATTGTGGAAATAAAACCTTTCGATATTATTCCTGCGTTTATGGTAAAAAATATTACCAATGCGAAAAATGTAGAGGAATTAACCACTAATGAGATAGATAAAAAATCAGTTGATTTAATATTTGCTGATCCGCCATATAATTTATCTGGCAATGGGCTAAAATGGAAAGGTAATAAAACTGGAGGCGATTGGTACATGGTAAATGAAGAATGGGACAAAATGACGGCTCCCGAATATCTTCAATTTACTAGAAAATGGATTGGAGTTTGTTATGAAGTGCTAAAAGGACATGGATCAATTTATATTTCTTGTACTTACCATAATATTGCGGAAGTAATGATTGTTTTAAAACAATTAGATTTTAAGATACATAATGTTATAACGTGGCAAAAAACAAACGCAATGCCAAATATGACAAGGAGAGTTTTTACTCACTCAACGGAATTTATGGTTTGGGCCGTGAAAGGTAAAAAATGGATATTTAACTATGAGGAGCTAAAGAAAATAAATCCTGAAAAACAAAAGGACGGTGCATTGAAACAAATGAGAGATGTTTGGGCCTTGCCTTTAGTACAAGGGAAAGAAAGATTAAGAGGAAAAGATGGCCGCGCTTTACATCCAACTCAAAAGCCAGAAGAAATGCTGAGGCGAATTATTATTGCCTCTTCAAACAAAGACGATTTAGTCCTTGATCCCTTTTTGGGTAGTGGAACAACCGTTTTTATAGCAAAGAAACTCGGCAGAAATTGGATAGGAATCGAAAAGAGCAAAGAGTATATAAGAATGGCACAAAATCGGATTTTTAATAAACAGCTATAATTTAAGAAAGAATCAGACTGTCCCCAGAATTACCAATAGAAACTATCCCTAGTTTTCTGTATTTAAAGTTAGTATTGTTTAAAGAAAGCTTATATATTTTATTTTACGCATTAAACAAAAAAATAGAAGATTTAATATAGGGTAAACAAGATGTTTCCAGAAGAGTTAAAAGAATATATTACGCATGGTAAAGAAGAAACGCATATTGAATACAAGGATTCTATGAGATGGCCGAGAAAGCCAAAAAATAATAAAGATAAAATCGTAGTTTTTAAAATCATTAAAGCTATGTTAGCAATGGCAAATCACACAAGCGGTGGAGTTGTAGTGATCGGCGAGAAAGAGAAAGGGAATGGTGAGTTTAGTCCTGTTGGCATAAGTAAAGTAAATTCTGATTCATTTAAGTACGACGATATTTCTAGATATATAAAAGGATTCAGCAGCACGCTAATACAGTTTAAAATAGATCGAGATACTATGTCAATTGGTGGTAAAGAGCGGAGATTTGTGGTTATCCAGGTTGCAGAGTCTGCGGAAATACCAATAATTTGCATCAAATCAGAAAAGTATGATGAAGCAAAACCATTTTGTGGAGATAACATAGCCTTACGAGAAAATGCGATTTATATAAGATCTAGATCCCCAATAGAATCCCGGGAAATTTCTAGTGTCCATGAATGGAAGGATTTGATTAATAGGACAATGGAGAAGAGTAGAAAAGAACAATTAAAAAAAATGCCTTGTTATGAATTCATCCAAGATAAAAGAAAAAAAGAGGAACTATCTGCGCAAAAGAAGACTGAAACGAATCCTGAATTTCAAAAACAGCTTAAGCGAGACGCATTATGAAAAAGTTAATAGAAAAAATAAAGAAGAATGGCTATTGGAAGGTAATTATTCGACCGATAATATTTGACGAAAACAAAATTTCTAATCTCGATGAATGCAAAAAAATAATCGAATCTTGCGTTGTTTCTTTGAGAGGTTGGAACTATCCGCATATTGATAAGGACGGAATTAAAATTAGTGGAAATGATAGCATAGAATCTCATTGCGATTCAAAATGGATAGGACATTTTGAATATTGGCGATTTTATCAAAGTAGCCAGTTTATTCACTACTTTAGTATGCGAGAAGACTATTGTATAGAAGAAAAGGAGATACAGCGAATCAAACAGCAAAGCGCTACGGAATCAACTAAGTTTTTAGATATTTTATCTACTCTTTATTCGGTTACTGAAATATTTGAATTTGCTCAGCGTTTAGCATCAAAAGATGTTTTGGGGAATACCGTTGAAATTTCAATAGAATTAGGTGGTGTAGAAGGCAGAGAATTATTTTTCTGGGATTCTTTTTCAAGATGGTTAAATGGAAATTATATTTGTACTTTTCGGGATGAAAATATTTCAGTGAAAAGGATGTTATCCAAAGAAGAACTTATTACTAAGTCTGCCGAAAATGCTTTAAGTGCCTGTATGGAGATATTTAAAAAGTTTAATTGGCTTAATGTTCCTGAACAAGTATTTACTGGGGATCAGAAGAAATTTTTAGAAAAACGGCTTTAATCTTAACAAGTAAACTTAAAAAACTAGAAGAAGCTTCAGGATTTTTACATTTCACAAAGGCGATTTAAATGGCCGTATACATATATTGTATTAGAGAAAATTATAGGTATCAATCCTCAATGACCGGCAGGGAATTTGAGAATGAGTGGTTTAAGCTGGCTCCGGACGGCCTGATTATAATTAAAGGAACGAATTATAAGGGTTATGCCTGGGATGGCTGCAGTCCTAAGTTTAAAATAAAAGATATTTATATCGGTATACCAGAGGCGGTATTAAATTTTGGCACCGGTCAAAGCAAAACCTACTATGCTTCTTTAATCCATGATGTATTCTATCAATTCAGTAAAGAGGTAAGAGCCTTGGTTAAGCGCAAAGAAGTTGACCGAGAGTTTTGCGTTATTTTAAAAAGAGATGATTTCAGGTTCGCGGGGCTTTATTATTCTTTCGTGCGCTTGTTTGGTTGGATATGGTGGTATAGGAGATAAGTATAGAAATGCAAGAATAGTAAATTTTCTGTTAGATTTTACCTTTTCTTGCGTCAGTTGTAGTAGGAAGAAGGATGAATAATCTTTGAGGTGGGAATTAAAGATGACAGACATTGTTAGAGAAGGCATTATTGAGAAAAAGATATTTTTGATTAGAGGCCTAAGTATAATGTTGGATAGGGACCTTGCTGAACTTTATGGGGCTCAAACTAAAGTATTTATTCAAGCGGTAAAAAGAAATAAAGACCGTTTCCCGGATGATTTTATGTTTCGTTTAACAAAAAAAGAATTTGAAAACTTGAGATTCAATTCTGGAATATCAAACTTGAGGTCACAAATTGTGACCTCAAGTTGGGGTGGCAGGCGCTATTTGCCTTATGCTTTCACTGAGCAGGGCGTTGCTATGCTTTCGAGCGTACTTAACAGTAAAAGGGCGATACAGGTAAATATAGGTATAATGCGGATATTTGTTAGGATACGAAAATTAGTTTCTGCAAACAAAGGGATACTTAATAGATTTACTCAATTGGAAGATAAGGTTCAATCACACGATAAGAAAATAAGAACGATTTTTGAGGTTATCCATAGTCCATTAGATGTAAAATTATTATTTCCAGGGAAACCATTTTCAAATAAAAAAGCAATTAGGGATGTCATTAACTCTTGCCAAAAGCATATTTATTGGGTAGATAAATATTTTTCAAGAGTCGGGTTAGATTGGCTATCAGAGTCAATTAATACCGGTAAAGTAAAAGATATAAGAATTTTGATGTCGTCAGAAAAAGTGGATAAGAAATTTCTATCTTTGTATAAAGATCTGAAGGAAGAACTTAAAAGAGATGGCGTAAAGTGTGAATTACGGGTTATATTTGATAAAAAATTGAATGCGGATATTCATGACAGGTGGATCATTTCGGAAAATCTATGCTATAACATGCCATCAACTGATACCATTGCCAGAGGGCAATATAGTGAAGTAAAAAGAACAGTGAATTTCCCTCCATTTGATGAATGGTGGGAAAAAAGTAAGAATATTTAAATAAGTAGCGTAGAATTTCGGAGGCGCTTCGGGTTTTAATAAAAACAGTCCTTGGTTAGTGTAATCGTTGAGATAGGGTAGTGGAATTTTACCGTTTGCAAATGAACTGCCTATTAAAATTCAATAGAATAAAAAAGATAAGCTCTTTGTAATCTAGCTGATTGAGATGTATCAGCCACAGCAATTTCCTGTTTAGCTGTGTAGCCTGGAGTGAGGATAAAGGAGCAATCCTTAAGCCTAAGCCACTCAACAAACCCGCCTTGGGCGGGGAGGCAAACCAGCAGACCGTAATGTAAATGAACCCAGATGTAGCCTCGTCACTGTAATAAGTAGAGATGACCTCTTGAAAGTGGAGGGAAATCTAATAACTACTCTTTAGGTAACAGGAAAACTTAAGAATGGTCCTACTCGGGGTAGCAGGGACGGTATGTTGGAAAAGATTAAAAAGGGAACTTGGGAGAGCCATTATAACACAAGACATCTTCATATAAGGCAAAAACCGAAGTTGAAGATGGTTATAATGGCAGTCGGATGAGCCCATAGTAGCGAAAACAGCAGAGACACTAAAACTCTGCCTAGGCCAAGGGGCTCTACTTTAACAGAAGTTTCGGATGAAGGGAGGAACTAAAAGTAGATTGGTAGACGACCTAAAAACTACAGATAAGGTTCAGGAACTTCAGAGGAAACTATACCTTAAGGCAAAGTCTAATGTAAACTTTCGCTTCTATGCGCTGTATGATAAGGTTTACCGGATGGATGTTTTGAGGAGAGCCTGGGAAAGAGTCAAAGCTAACCAAGGCGCAGCTGGTTTTGATGGACAGACCTTTGAGGAAATTGAATCTACGGGTGTGAATAATTTCCTTGAGGGTATCCAGCAGGAATTGAAGGCAAAGACTTACCGCCCGCAACCTGCTAGAAGGGTTTATATCCCAAAGCCAGATGGAACAAAGAGGCCGCTCTCAATACCAACAATAAAAGATAGGGTAGCGCAAGCAGCTTTAAAGCTGGTTATCGAACCTATCTTTGAGGCGGATTTTGAAGATTGTTCTTATGGCTTCAGACCTAATAAATCAAGCCAACAAGCTGCCCTTGAAGTGCGCAAACTACTCAACTTTGGCTATAAAGAAGTAATCGAAACGGACATTGAGGATTGCTTTGGCTCAATTCCCCATCGGGAACTTCTGGATATGACAGCCAAGAGAGTAGTTGACGGCAAAATACTCCAGCTGATAAAACTCTTTCTTAAGTCAGGCGTTATGGATGGTCTGGACAGATGGACAAATAGCAAAGGCACGCCTCAAGGCGGGGTAATTTCACCGCTCTTAGCCAATATCTACCTTAACAATATAGATAAAGGCTGGAAGTCTTTGCGATGTTCTGCTCGGCTTATCCGTTACGCCGATGACTTAGTGATTATGGCTGGTCATCACTCGCAAGAGACAATGGCAAAACTGGAGGAAATAGTTACCCGGCTAAAATTGCGGCTTAAACAAAGTAAGACCCGCATACTTAATGCTGAATGTGAGACGTTTGACTTTTTGGGTTTTACCTTTATTAAAGCCTTAAACAGGCGTAGGGATAAACGAACAGCCTACTTTTATCCTTCTCATAAAGCTGAGAATGCTATAAGAAGAAGGATAAGGCAAGTCGTAGATTATCGTCGTCCGATAAAGGTAGAGGATGTAGTCAAAGAACTTGCGCCAGTATTAAGAGGCTGGGTAAACTACTTTAGGATTGCCAATTCTTCCAAGAAATTCGGTAAAATCAAATATTATACCGCACAAAGAATAAGAAAGTTTATGCGCAGGCACAGAGGAAAGGCAGGTTATGGATATAAACAATATCCTGATACTTTCCTTTACCAAAAGTTAGGGGTATATAATGACTATCGTGTCTGCTGGGCGAAAACCTTTTGAAGAAATGTTATCGGAAAGCCGTGTGAGGGAAAACCTCAAGCACGGTTTGATGAGGGGATGGTGGAAACTCTTGATACTTTGTGTCAGGGCGCCACTGTTCTACTCTACCCATTATTTCTTACCTGTTTTTCAGTCTTATTCTTCCCGCTAAACGCTTCTGCGGATGTGCTTTTTGGCAAGGATTACTATCGAATTCTTCACAAATATTTAACTCAATCTAAAAGTTCAATTACCGTGGCAATGTATTTTATAATCATAAACCCCGAAGATAAAACTGACCCGGTTAATGAGCTGGTTAATGACCTTATCGCCGCGAAAAACCGCGGAGTAAAGATAAAAGTTATTCTGGAAGATTCAAAATTAAAAGAAGACCGCCTGCCTATGGAGAATTATGGGCGAATAATATAACTGCCTGCTTTGATACCGCCGGATTTTTCTAACCGTAAAGCCAATATTTATCGGATGCTTTTTCTCCCCCCTGAAATAAAGGGGACGGTTCTATTTTTTTGTAGAAAATAGAACCGTCCCCTAGTTTTTAAAAGTAGTCGAACATTTCAAAACACCCCGGTTTTATTTCCGTCGATAAAAAACCTTGCCCCGTTACAAATCCTATGCTACTATGTTCATATTTGTAAGGGGGCTTGACGGAAGTTTAATTTTATTCTATTATAATGCGATTATCATCTTGGTTATCGAGGAGGAGGGCATGTTGATTAATGTGGGAATAATTGGCTCAACCGGCCATACCGGAGAGGTGTTGATTGAACTCCTGCTTAACCACCCCAACGTTAAAATCACCCATCTTTACAATAGCGGCAAAAGCTCGCCCGGAGCGCAGGTTATCTCGGATGTGTTTCCAAAATTTAAAAATCGGCTGGAGCTGATTTGTAAAAAACCGGATTGGGTAGAGATTAAAAAAGATTGTGATTTGGTCTTTCTGGCCCTGCCGCATACTATCTCCATGAAATTCGCGCCTAAGCTTTTAAGTTTAGGTAAAAAAGTTATTGATTTAAGCGCGGATTACCGGATTAAGAACCCCTTGGTTTATGAAAAATTCTACAAGGTAATACATCAGGATAAGGAAAACTTAAAAGAGGCAATTTATGGATTACCTGAACTAAACCGGGTAAAAATAAAAACCGCTTCTCTTTTAGCCAATCCGGGGTGTTATCCAACTTGCGCGATTCTCGCGCTTGCTCCATTACTGGCGTTAAATTTAGTGGATACGGATTCCATAATTATTGACGCCAAAAGCGGAGTAAGCGGCGCCGGTAAAAAGTTGGAAAATGAATATTTATTTTCTGAGATTCAGGGTGATTTCCGGGCCTATAAAGTTAACGCGCATCAGCACGCTCCGGAAATAAACCAGTTGCTTTCTAAGCTATCCGGTAAAGGAGTCCAGGTAATCTTTGTGCCGCATCTTTTGCCTATTGAGCGGGGTATTCTGGCGACGATTTATCTTAAGAAGATCCCTCATGCTAAGTTAAAATCAAACAACCTGGCAGAATTATATAAAAAGTTTTATCAAGGCGAACCTTTTATCCGGATTAAGCCGGAGGGTGTTTTTCCCAGGATTAAGGATGTGGTCAAGACCAATTTTTGTGATATTGGGATTCAGGATTTCGGGCAGAGCATTATTGTCATCGCTGCCATTGACAATTTATTAAAAGGCGCTTGCGCTCAGGCAGTCCAGAACATGAATATTATGTATAAGATGCCGGAGACTACGGGATTATTATGAGCCCCGCCTTTTTGGTAAATAAAACAGGGGACGGTTCTCTTTTTTTAAGAGAACCGTCCCCGCGATTTAAAAAAGAAGGTGCGGGATGAAAAAATTTTTAAAAGCAATCTTGCCCGCGGGGTTTAAGGCCAACGGAATTTCCTGTGGGTTAAAAAAATCCGGTAAGCTGGATTTGGCTTTAATTTATTCCCAGTTTCCGGCATTAGTTTCTGCTAAATTTACCACCAGCAGCATTATGGCCGCTCCTTTAATCGTTAATCAAAAACATCTAAAATCGGCAAAAAGATTTCAAGCGGTATTGGCCAATAGCGGCAATGCTAATTGTTTTACCGGAAAATCGGGAATTAAAGATGCTCAAAGTTCGGCTGGTTATCTTGCCCGGGAATTAAAAATAGCCAAGAATAGTGTTTTGATTAATTCCACGGGGATTATCGGTAAAAGATTAGATGTAGCCAAAATTAAGCGAGGGATCAGGAAGTTAGTTTTGGGATTATCCAGCTCTGGTATCCATAGGGCTAAAATGGCAATTATGACTACGGATACTTTCGCTAAAGAAGTGAGTTTAAGCCTAAAAATTGGAGCTAAGTTGGTGCATATTTGCGGAATTGCTAAAGGCGCAGGAATGATTGCTCCGAATATGGCAACCATGCTTTGTTTTATTCTGACGGACGCGGCAATTACTCAAGCGGCTTTGGATAAGGCCACAGGCGCGGCTGTAGATAAATCATTTAACTGCATTTCAGTGGATGGCTGTATGAGCACTAATGATACGGCCTTGGTTTTAGCTAACGCGGCCGCGGGCAATCGAGTTATTTCTGGGGGAGCGGATCTAGCGAGTTTTTCGCAAGCACTAGCATCTATCTGCCTGGATTTAGCCAAGATGGTAGTGACTGACGCCGAAGGAGCGACTAAATTTATTCAAATTGATGTTACTCAGGCAAAGCATCCGCAAGAGGCCAAGAGCGTAGCTTTGAGTATTGCCAACTCTGTGCTTTTTAAGGCTGCTGTTTTTGGTCAGAATCCAAATTTTGGCCGGATAGCCGCGGCAGTTGGCGCGAGCGGTTATAAAATTAAAGAAGAGAAGTTAAAAATAAGGCTGGGTTCATTAAAAGGAAAACGAGTAAAGCTTACGGTGAGCTTGTCTCGGGGTAAGGCCAAGTGCACAGTCTATACTTGCGATCTTACCCCTGAGTATATAAAAATTAACGCCGCTTATAATTAAGCAGCCTTTTGTTGCAGGGAAAGGACTAAATGGAAGACGCGATTAGAAAAGCAGATGTTTTGATTGAGGCATTGCCTTATATCAAACGGTTTCATAAAAAAGTTATTGTTATTAAGTATGGCGGAAGTATTCTGGGCGATGAGAATATCCGCAAAGGGGTTTTAGAAGATATTGTTTTCTTAGGTTTTATGGGTATCCGGCCGATTCTCGTCCATGGGGGAGGGCCGAATATTAGCGAACGTATGCGCGCGTCAGGCAAGAAGACAGAGTTTGTGGAAGGCATGCGCGTTACTGATGAGGAAACTCTGCAGTTGGTGGAAGAAGAGCTATCCGTGTTAAACGCGTTGATTGTAAAAGAGCTAAACGCGTTGGGAGTAAAGGCTGTTGGTTTAAATGGCAAGGATGATGATTTGATCCAGGTTGAAAAGAAAAAGGCTAAAGCCGGACAAGTTGATATCGGTTTGGTTGGCCAGATCAAAGCCATTAATATCCAGCTATTAAGCGAGGAGCTAAAAAAAGATAAGGTAGTCGTGGTCTTGCCTATGGGCCGCGGGAAAGATAAAAAAACTTATAATGTAAATGCTGATGAGGCAGCCTCCAGCATTGCCGCCAATATGCAGGCGGAAAAGTTTGTTTTATTAACCAATGTCAAAGGAATTATGCGTAACGCGGAAGATACAAGTTCGTTTATCTCCACATTGACGGCCGCGGAGGTAAGCGGATTGATTGAGAATAAGATTATTCAGCAGGGAATGATTCCTAAGGTTGCCGCTTGCGTGGAGGCGTTGAATGGCGGGGTAAAGAAGACGCATATTATTGACGCGCGCACGCCGCATGGGTTACTGCTTGAAATATTTACGGATAAAGGTATTGGCACCGAGATAGTTAAATAGCGCTAAGCTGTAAGTTATAAGCTTTAAGCTTATAACTTAAGACTTATGGCTTATAGCTTATTTAGGGTCTAAAATGAAAATAGAAGAGATATTTCAGACATATAAAGAATGCATAATGCCTACCTATAACAAGGTGCCGCTGATCTTTGTCAAGGGGAAAGGTTCGCGGCTTTGGGACATCAACGGTAAGCTTTATCTGGATTTTTTCCCGGGCTGGGGGGTGGGCAGTTTAGGGCACTGTCATCCCAAGGTAATGCAGGGGGTGCGGGATCAGATCAGTAAGCTGATATTTGTGCCGAATAATTATTATCATCCTTTTCAGGCGAAGTTAGCTTGTGAGTTGATTCGTTTAAGTTTTCCGGGTAAAGTATTTTTCGCTAACTCCGGAGCAGAGGCCAATGAAGCGGCAATTAAATTAGCCAGAAAATTTGGTGCTTCGACTAAGCTCAGCGCCAATGGTGAGCATGGTCGAACCATTGGCGCTTTGACTGGGCTCAGCACTAGCCAGGGCAGGTATGAAATCATTACTTTTCAGAATGCTTTTCACGGTAGAACTTTAGCGGCGTTGGCAGCCACGGGACAGAAAAAATACCAGGATGGTTTTGAGCCAGTGCCGGATGGTTTTAAACAGGTTAAGTTTAATGATTTGGCCGCGGTTAAACAAGCGATTACAGATAAGACTGTAGCGATTATGCTGGAGCTGGTTCAAGGTGAGGGTGGAATTAATGTTGCCAGCCGGGATTTTGTTCTTTTTTTAAGAAAAATATGCGATGAAAAAAAATTACTTTTAATTATTGATGAGGTGCAAACCGGGATAGGCCGGACAGGCAAGATGTTCTGCTATCAGAATTACGGTATTATTCCTGATCTGATGACTTTAGCTAAGGCTTTAGGCGGAGGCTTACCTATCGGCGTCTTGATCGCTAAAAAAGAACTTGGTGATATTCTAACCCCGGGTACGCATGCCTCTACTTTTGGGGGCGGCCCGGTAATCTGCAGGGCGGCTTTGGGGGTTTTTAAAGCTATGCAGAAGGAGAAGATTTTGAGTAATTGCCAAAAGATGGGCAGTTACCTCTTAGAAAAATTAACTCTCCTAAAAAGTGCTTATCCGGTGATTAAGGAAATAAGGGGTTTAGGTTTAATGTTCGGGGTAGAATTAAATATCCCGGGAAAACAGATTGTGCAGGCGGCTTATACGCGAGGCTTATTAATTAATTGCACGCAGGATAAGGTCTTAAGGTTGATGCCGGCATTGAATGTGACTAAAAAAGAAATTGATCAGGCGGTAGGAATACTGGAAGAAGCGTTAAGACAATGAATCCCGCACCTTCTGATTATTCATAATTTTAAAAGATATTAAGATTTAAGGGTGTAAGTATGGGCAGAATATTGAATAGGAAAGAAGGTGCGGGATGAAAAAAGATTTGCTTTCTATCCAGGATTTAACTTCCCTGGAAATCGAGGAATTATTTAACCTGGCGGTTCAGTTAAAGAGGAATAAATCTAAATTTAACAATGCTCTGGCCGGTAAGACCCTGGCTTTAATTTTTCAGAAGCCATCCAACAGAACGCGGGTATCTTTTGAGGTCGGGATGTATCAGCTGGGAGGTAATTCTATTTATTTGTCTCCTGGCGAAATTAATTTAGGGGTCAGGGAAACGGTTAAAGACGCGGCTAAGACTATTTCGCGGTATGTGGATGGGATTGTCTTAAGAACCTTTGAACATAAGATTTGCCTGGATATGGCAGCCGCCGCGGGAGTTCCGGTAATTAATGGTTTAAGCGATTTTTCGCATCCTTGCCAGGCTTTAGCGGATCTGTTTACGATCGGGGAAAAATTTTCCCGCCTAAGCCATGCCTCACAAAAGGTGGGGAGCAGGTTAAAAGGCCTAACCCTGGCCTATGTTGGTGATGGAAATAATGTTTGTAACTCTTTACTATACGCGGCGGCCAAAACCGGAATGAATATTGCCGTAGCTACCCCCGCCGGATACGCTCCGGACGCGCAAGTAGTTAAAGAATCCAAAGAAATTGCTAAGGAGACGCTTAGCCAGATAAGGATTACCGAGGATCCGTTGAGCGCGGTTGGCGGCGCCCAGGTGGTTTATACGGATGTCTGGGCGAGCATGGGGCAGGAAGAGGAAATTAGTCAAAGAAAAATTATCTTTAAAGATTTTCAAATCAATGCTAGACTTTTAACTAACGCGGCTACGGGAGTTTTAGTAATGCATTGTTTGCCCGCGCATCGGGGTGAAGAAATAACCGATGAGGTTATAGATAGTAAGAATTCAATTGTTTTTGATCAGGCTGAAAATAGAATGCATGTGCAGAAGGCGATTTTAATAAAATTGTTAAGTAAGGGTTAACGGGTCCTGTCTTGGGTATTTTCTAGCGCTGACGCGCGTCGAAAACACCCAAGCCACCCGTTAACTTAACATGAATTTTATTCAAATTAGGAGAAACAAGGGGACGGTTTTATTTTTTGCTATTTTTTAATCTAAAAAAAATAGAACCGTCCCCGAGAATTTAATTTCGGAGGTTTAATGAAAAAAGTAGTCTTAGCATACTCAGGCGGATTAGATACTTCTTGTATTGTCCGCTGGCTTAAAGAAAGAGGTTATGAAGTAATCTGTTTTGTGGCGGATCTGGGCCAGGGTGAAAACTTTGAAGCCATTGAAAAGCGGGCTTTGGCGGCCGGCGCGTCTAAAGTTTACATCCGTGACCTTCAGGAAGAATTTATTAAGGATTTTATTATTCCGGCTTTAAAGGCTAACGCGGTTTATGAGGGTAAATATCTTTTGGCCACGGCATTAGGCCGGCCATTAATTGCTAAGTATCTGGTGCAGATTGCGCATAAAGAGAAAGCGCCTGCTGTCGCGCACGGCTGCACAGGTAAGGGCAATGATCAGGTAAGGCTGGAGGTGGCCGTAGGTATTCTTGACCCCAGATTAGAGATCCTTGCTCCGGTGAGGGAGTGGGAGTTTAAATCGCGCGATGAAGAGATTGAATACGCCTTAAAATATAATATCCCGATTGATGTCACCAAAAAGAAGCCTTATAGTATTGACCGCAATATTTGGGGGATAAGTATTGAGGCGGGTGTTTTGGAGAATTTGGAGCAGGAGCCGCCGGAAGACGCTTATTTGATTACCAAGAGCCCAACGCAATCCGCCAGTTATCCGCGGTATATGGAGGTAACTTTTACCCGGGGCGTACCGGTTAAGATCGACGGCAAAGTATTTAAAATTAAAAATTTGATCAATTATCTTAATGAAGCGGGTGGACAGTTTGGAGTGGGCAGAAGCGATATGGTTGAGAACAGGTTGGTCGGAATTAAATCCCGGGAGATTTATGAGGCTCCGGCGGCTACTATCCTCTATACCGCGCATAAAGAATTAGAAGCTCTGGTGTTAGACCGGGAGCTGGCGCATTTTAAGGAAATTATCAGCCTTAAGTACGCGGAGTTGGTTTATTATGGTTTATGGTTTTCGGCTTTGAAAGATGCCTTAGATGGTTTTGTGAATAAAACTCAAAAGTTCGTCAGCGGCACGATTAAATTGAGATTATCTAAAGGTACTTGCGTTGCCGTGGGGAGAAAGTCTAACCATTCTCTTTATAAGAAAGAATTAAGTACTTACGGCAAAGAGGATAAGTTTGACCAGAAGCTGGCGGAAGGATTTATTAAGTTGTGGGGGATGCCGTATAAAAGATAACTAGATTAAGCGGGTCCTGTCTTGGGTATTTTCTAGCGCTAACGCGCGTCGAAAACACCCAAGCCACCCGCTTAATCCATAAAACCAGGGGACGGTTCTGTTTTTCCCTGGCGTCATTCCCACGAAAGTGGGAATCTAAAAAAAACAGAACCGTCCCCAGGATTTCCGTTAGGTGTTAGTTAAGGAGAGAAAAAATGGCGAAAAAGTTATGGGGTGGAAGATTTGATAAAGAAACAGACCCATTAGTCGAAAAGTTTACCAGATCGATACAATTTGATTCTAAACTTGCCTTATATGATGTAATAGGGTCTATTATTCATGTAAAGATTTTGGCAAAAACATCTAACTTGACTAAAGTGGAAGCGGACACTTTAATTAAGGCATTGAATACAATTTATAAAGAAATTCGGGAAGGAAAGTTGGCATTTGACGTTAATTGCGAAGATATCCATACGAATATCCA
This sequence comes from Candidatus Omnitrophota bacterium, assembly GCA_026387315.1. GTDB lineage: Bacteria > Omnitrophota > Gorgyraeia > Gygaellales > Profunditerraquicolaceae > UBA6249. The sequence continues at coordinate 33,117 of JAPLLY010000033.1, read as the reverse complement.
GAATGAATTAGAAAAAAGGCTTAATGATGGTAACTTGGTTTTAAAACTTCACATGGCTAGGTCCAGGAATGATCAAGTTGTATTTGCAACTAAATTATACTGTAAGAAGATGATCGAAATCCTATGCAAACATGATATCGAAGAGTTTATCTCTTCTTTAGATAGTCTATTAGCACAGAATAAGGATGTTATTATGCCGGGATACACTCATATGCAGCATGCGCAACCCGTTCTTCTTGGAGATTATTTAGGAACATATAAATTGATGTTGTTAAGAGATAAGGAAAGGTTTATCTATATTGCCGATAACTTAAAAATAACAATGGGCGCCGGCGCCTTAGCGGGAACTCCAATTAGTTATAAAGAATACAGTGAAGCGGCGGAAAATGTTTTTAAGGAATTCGAAGAATTAAGCCAAGCCTGGAAATTAAGCCCTACTGAAAATTCTTTAGATTCAGTAAGCGATAGGGATTTTATAATAGAAATTGTCAGCGCGTTATCAATTGTTGCAATGCATCTGTCAAGATTATCGGAAGATTTAATTATTTGGTCTACTAAGGAATTTGATTTTATTGAAATAGATGAAGCTTTTTGCACGGGAAGTTCACTTATGCCGCAGAAGAAAAATCCTGATGTATTAGAATTAGTAAGAGGTTACGCGGGAAGATTAAATGGAAATTTAATAAGTGTTCTAACGATGATGAAAGGTTTACCTTTGACCTATAATAGGGATATGCAGTTGGATAAAGAGCCGTTGTTTAATTCTTTTGAAATAGTCTCTTTGGAATTAAAAGTCTTAGCAGGCCTGATCAAGACGCTTAAATTCAATAAGCCTAAAATTGAAGAATGTTTAAAAGACGAATCTCTATATGCGACAGACCTGGTGTATTATTTAGTTGATAAAAAGGTTCCTTTTAAGCAGGCGCATACTATTATCGGTGAACTTATTAAATATTCTATTAGCAGCGGTAAAAAGATTAAGGATATGTCAGGAGTTAAATTAAAAGAGTTTTCTGAATTTCTTAATAAGGAAGACATAATTAAGTTATTTGATCCTAAGAAATCAGTAGAGTCCAAGCTTTCTATTAAAAGATAATTGGCAGACAGGACCCGCAAGGGATATTAATGCACGATTTTAAATATAAAAAAAATAAACTCTATTGCGAAAATATTAAGGTAGAGGATTTAGCGAAAAAATTTAGCACTCCGCTTTATGTTTATAGTTATCACACGCTTATTGATCATTACTTAAAGTTAGAATCCGCGTTCTCTGAAATTAATCCGCTGATTTGCTATTCGGTAAAAGCAAACTCTAATCTTTCGATATTAAAAGCCCTAATTGCCCAAGGCGCCGGGTTAGATATCGTCTCTGGCGGTGAGTTATTTCGCGCCCAAAAAGCCGCCTGCCCCGCGCAAAGAATAGTCTATGCTTCAGTTGGTAAAACCGATCAAGAAATCTCCGCGGCTATTGGCCGTGGCATACTGTTTTTTAATGTTGAGTCTTTAGCGGAGTTAAAAAATATCAACCGGATTGCTCAGGGTTTAAATAAAATTACGCGCGTAGCCATCCGGATTAATCCGGATGTGGAAGCCAAAACACATAAATACATCTCTACCGGTAAAATTACAAATAAATTTGGGATTGATTTAGACGGCGCCTATAAGATTTTATTGCTGCGGGCCAAATTTAAGAATCTAAATATTTGTGGTTTACATATTCATATCGGCTCGCAGATTACCCGGAGCGCGCCGTTTGTTCAGGCGATAAAAAAGGTTTCAAATTTTATCCAGCGTTTAAAAAGCCAAGGTATCGCATTGGAATATTTAAATATTGGAGGAGGGTTGGGAATCATTTATGATCAGGAGGCTCCCCAGACCGCCCAGATTTACGCTAATGAAATTATACCACTTTTGAAAAAAACCGGTCTTAAAATAATTATGGAGCCGGGTAGGTTTATTATGGGTAATGCCGGGATTTTGGTAGTAAAAGTCCTTTATATCAAACATACGCCGAAAAAAAAGTTTATTATTGTTGATGGAGGGATGAATGATTTAATTCGGCCTGCTCTGTATGGCGCCTACCATCAGATTTTACCTGTCCGCTATCCGCTAAACGCTAAACGCTATATGCAGAAGGCAGATATTGTCGGCCCGATATGCGAAAGCGGTGATTTTTTAGCCAAAGAACGTTTGATGGCTAAAGTTAAGGAAGGTGATTATTTGGCGGTGATGGGAGCTGGCGCGTATGGATTTAGTATGTCCAGCAACTATAATTCGCGTTTGCGCGCTGCCGAGGTGATGGTGGTTAAAGATAAAGCGGTAGTGATTAGAAAAAGAGAAACTTGCGAAGACCTTATACGGAACGAAATAATTTAAGCTATAGTCATTGCGAGCCACGAAGTGGCGAAGCAATCTAAAAATGAATAAAATAAAGTTTACTAAAATGGTCGCTTCCGGAAATGATTTTATTATTATTGAAGGTAAGCTTTCCGGGAATTTATCGAGATTAACTAAAGCATTATGCGATAGAAGGTTTGGCATAGGTGCTGATGGGGTACTCTTATTGGATAAATGTAAAAATGCGGATTTAAGTATGCGTATTTTTAATGCCGATGGCTCAGAGGCCCAAATGTGCGGGAATGGCGCTCGTTGCGCCGCGTATGTCATTGCGAGCAACTCGATGGTGTCATTGCGAGGAGTCCCGCCAACGGCGGGACGGCGAAGCAATCTCAAAAAACGTGATTGCTTCGCCCCTGCGGGGCTGGCAATGACGATTAAGACTAAAGCCGGAGTAATTAATGCTAAGGTTTGTGGTAATTTGGTAAAAATTCAATTGACTACTCCCAAAGATATAAAATTAGATATTCCTTTAAAAGTAAATAACCGGCAGATAAAAGTAAATTTTATTAATACTGGTGTCTCACATGTGGTGGTTTTTGTAAATGGAATTGATGGTATTGACGTAAAGCATATCGGCCGCAGCATAAGAAACCATCAGGTGTTTTCACCGCGCGGGACAAATGTTAATTTTGTTGAGCCGATGAACAAAAATATAATCAGGGTCAGAACTTATGAGCGCGGGGTTGAGGATGAAACGCTTGCCTGCGGCACAGGTTCAGCGGCCTGCGCGATTCTATACGCTATCCGCTATACGCTATCCGCTAAGATAGACGTAGTTACTAAGAGCCAAGAAATATTAAAAGTTTATTTTAAAAGAGAAGGAAATAAGTTTAAGGATGTTTGGCTGGAAGGCAGCGCTAGGATAGTTTACAAAGGAGAGTATTATGTTTAACGGCTCGATTGTAGCCATCGTTACGCCTTTTCGTAATGGTAAGGTTGATGAAAAGAAATTAAGGGATTTGATCGAATTTCAAATTAAAAACGGCACCAGCGGTATTGTGCCCTGCGGCACAACCGGAGAATCCGCGACTCTGAATTTTGATGAACACGAGTCGGTAATTCAGATTACTATTGACCAGGTTAAAAAAAGGGTTCCGGTAATCGCCGGAACAGGTTCAAACTCCACCCAGGAAGCGATTATACTTACGCGACAGGCGGCCAATGCCGGCGCGGATGCTTCTTTGCAGGTTAGCCCATATTACAATCGTCCTACGCAGAGAGGTTTATACGAGCATTTTAAAGCTATTGCTCAGTCGGTTAAAATCCCGATTATTCTCTATAATATTGCCGGCCGCACCGGAGTGAATATCGAGCCGGAGACGATTGCCAGATTAGCGCGGGATTGCCAGAACATCGTAGCGGTGAAAGAGGCTTCCGGAAGCCTGGATCAGATGTCGCGCATTAAGCAGCTTTGCCCAAAAGAATTTGATTTAATTTCAGGTGATGATGGCCTGATTTTACCGGTATTAAGTATCGGGGGTATTGGGGTAATTTCCGTAGTCGCTAATATTGTTCCGGCGGATGTGGCAAATTTAGTTTCGGCTTTTGCCAAAGGTGATCTTAAAAAAGCTCAAGAATTACACTATAAATTATTGCCCTTAATCAAAGCGGTATTTTTAGAGACTAATCCTATACCGGTTAAAACCGCTATGGGTTTATTAGGGATGTGTGAAGCAGGGTTACGCCTGCCGATGTGCGCTATGTCAGAGGATAATTTGGAGAAACTAAAGAAAGCGTTAAAGGATTATGGATTACTTAAGGCTTAATTAAGCTGTAAGCTGTAAGCTTAAAACTTATAGCTTAATACTAATTTAGAATTTCGGGTTTAGGGTTTAATTTGTACGCGGGAGGTTTAAAGTGATTAAATTAGGCATTGCTGGTGCTTGTGGAAAAATGGGCAGGCGTATTTATGAGCTTGCCGGGTTGGATAAAGACTTAGAAGTCGCGCTGGCTTTGGAAAAGAAAGGCACGCCTTTAATCGGCAAAGAGTTGGGTAAATTAAAGGTTTCCTCCAATTTAGACGGTTTGTTTCTAGTGGATGTATTAGTGGATTTTACTTTACCGGAAGCAGTGGATACGCACCTGGATTATGTTGCTAAATATAAGAAAGCTTATGTTTTGGGGACTACGGGTTTAAGCGACGCGCAGAAAAGCAAGGTAGAGGAGATTGCCAAAATCGTCCCTATAGTTTTTACCCCGAATATGTCCATAGGGATAAATGTTTTATTTTCCATACTGCCGGAGATTGCTAAGAAATTGGGGCCGGATTATAACGTAGAGATTGTAGAGGCGCATCATAAAGCTAAAAAGGACGCCCCTAGCGGGACAGCCAAAAAATTAGCTGAAGTTATTACCCAAGTTACTAAAAAGGATATTCCCATGCATTCTATCCGCCTGGGAGATATCTTTGGCGATCACACAGTGGTTTTTTGCGGGAATTCTGAGCGGATTGAAATTAAACACCAGGCGCATTCGCGCGATTTATTTGTGGTGGGAGCTTTAAAGGCCGCCAAATGGATTTTCTCAAAACCGGCAGGGCTATATTCTATGCAGGATGTGTTGAAAGGATAGAGAAACCCGAAAAAACCCGGGGACGGTTCTATTTTTTTTTATAATCACGGGGACGGTTCTATTTTTTACTATTTTTTAAATTTAAAAAAATAGAACCGTCCCCTGGATTCTAGAGCTTATACTAAAAACTATGTTTAAGTTTTCCAAGAAATTACAAGCCTTGCCGCCTTATTTATTTTTAGAAATTGATCAAGCTAAGCGCAAGGCGCACGCTGAGGGCAGGGATATTATTGACCTGGGAATCGGAGACCCGGATCAACCTACGCCCAAATTTATTATTGATTGCTTAAGCCAGGCGGCGCTGGATCCGGCTAATCACCGTTACGCTTTAGACCAGGGGATGCCGGTATTGCGCGGCGCGATTGGAGATTGGTATAAACGCAGGTTTAAGGTTAATTTAAATCCTGAAACGGAAGTTCTGCCGTTAATCGGTTCCAAAGAAGGTATCGCCCATTTTCCATTGGCTTTTTTAAATCCCGGAGACCTTTCTTTGGTTCCTGATCCCGGTTATCCGCCTTATAAGGGCGGGACAATATTGGCTGGTGGTAAGCCTTATCTTATGCCTTTAACCGCGCAGAATTCTTTCCTGCCGGATTTAAAGAAAATTCCGTTATCGGCGCGTAAAGGAGCCAAGATTATTTTTATCAATTATCCGAATAATCCTACCGGCGCTTGCGCTAGTGATGATTTTTATACCGAGCTCATTGAATTCGCGGTTAAAAATAAGCTGATCATTATATCGGATTTAGCTTATTCTGAGCTGGCTTACGACGGATACCAACCGCGCAGCCTTTTGGAATTTCCCGGCGCCAGAGAGGTGGCCATCGAGTTTCATTCCTTATCTAAAACTTACAATATGACCGGCTGGCGTATTGGTTGGGCCTGTGGTAAAGCGCAATTGGTGGCGGCATTGGCTAAGGTAAAAAGCAATATTGATTCCGGGATTTTTTCGGCAATTCAGTTAGCCGGAGTTGCCGCTCTGCGGGGAGGCCAGGATTATTTAAAGAGCATGTGCGCGCTTTACCAACAAAGGCGGGATATTTTAGTCGATGGGCTTAATGATTTAGGTTGGAATACCCTAAAACCCAAAGCCGCGTTTTATCTCTGGATCAAGATTCCTCCGAAACTTGAGGCAATAAGTTTCGCGGCGCGACTTTTAAAGGACGCTAATATTGTGGTTACTCCCGGAGTAGGATTTGGCCAGCACGGCCAAGGTTATATTCGCCTGGCTTTAACTGTTTCTCAGGCCAGGATTAAAGAGGCCCTGGAACGAATAAAAAAAATCTCCTAATGGTCATTGGTTATCTTAGCGTTGGCTCAAATTTGGGCAATCGCAAAAAGAACATAAAATTGGCAGTAGAAAAGATCAATGCTTTGAAAGGCACTAAAATAATCAAAGCATCAAAATTGTTTGAATCTTTGTCTTGCGGAGGGCCGGCTGGGCAGCCTAATTATTTAAACGCCGCTTTAAGAATCAGTACCAATTTTTCACCTTTAACTCTATTGAAAAAATTAAAAAAAATTGAAAAGGAAATAGGCCGGATTTCTACCGTACGTTTTGGCCCCCGGGTTATAGATTTAGATATATTGCTCTATGGGGATAGGCTTATTCGTAATCAGGCTTTAACTATTCCTCATCCGCGTATGTTTAGCCGGGATTTTGTGATTAAACCATTAACTGAGGTTTTATGAGCCCCGCACCTTCTATGAATTCGACTATTAAAAATAAAGGGGACGGTTCTCTGCTATAGTAGTGCAGGTTTAAACCTGCACTACCTGCAAGAGAACCGTCCCCGCGATTTAAGAAAGAAGGTACGGGGTGAGGATTATCCGCGATCCAGGAAGATTAAATAGATTACTTAAAGGGGTAAGCCGTAGCGGTAAAAGTATTGGTTTTGTTCCCACCCTGGGGGCTTTACATCCGGGGCATTTGAGTTTAATTAAACAGGCAGGCCAAGACAATGACCTGGTGGTAGTGAGCATATTTGTTAATCCTGCGCAATTTGGGCCGCAAGAAGATTTAAATAAATATCCCCGTCCGCTTAAAAATGATCTTGCGCTATGCCGTAAGCATAAGGTAGATTTAGTTTTTTTGCCGGATCAAAAAATTATGTATCCGGAAGGTTTTTCTACTTTGGTTAATGTGGAAGGATTAAGCCGCCTGCTTTGCGGGGTTTCCCGGCCAGGACATTTTCGCGGAGTTACTACGGTGGTAGCCAAATTACTTAATATTGTCAGCCCGGATGTATTGTATTTGGGGCAAAAAGACGCACAGCAAGCAATTATTATTGCCAGAATGATTAAGGATTTAAATTTTCCGGTTAAAGTAAAAGTCATGCCTACGGTGCGGGAAAAAGACGGTTTGGCGATAAGCTCAAGAAATGAGTATCTAGGGGGGCAAGAGAAGAAAGATGCCCTGGTATTATCCCGCGCGTTAAATTTAGCTAAAGTTTTAATCAAGGAAGGGGTCAAGGACACGGTTAGGATTATTAGCAGGTTGAAACAGCTAATCAATAAGAATAAAAACGTAAAGATTGATTATATCGCGATAGTGGATTCAACGAATCTTAAGCCGCTTAAGCGAGTTGGCGGGAATTGTTTAGTTGCCTTATCCGTATATATAGGAAAAACAAGGTTGATAGATAATGTAATTGTGAAGTAGAGAGGAAAACCAGGTGACGGTTCTATTTTTAACGTTATTCCCGCGAACTACGTAGACCTACGCGGTCTACATATATGTAGACCGCGTAGGTCTACGTAGGTAAATCAAGGAAAAATAGAACCGTCCCTTGATTTTAATTTAATGCTTAAAAAATTAAAAATTGGTATTGTCGGCTGCGGAGCGATCGGCAGTTCTTTGGCCAAAGAGATAGTTGAGGAATTAGGCGATTCTGCTATTTTAGCGGCTCTTTATGATATTAAGCCGGAAAAGCCGCGAGCGCTTTCTAAGCAGCTGGTTAATAGCGCGAAATTATGCGTGGATAATCTGGATGCTTTAATTAAAAAGTCAGATTTGGTGATTGAGGCATCCGCGGCTCGCGCAGCTTGGGAGATTGCTCGTAAATCTTTATCTAGCGGCCGTAAAGTAATGGTGATGAGTGTAGGCGGGATGGTTGGTCATCTGGATCAGCTATTTACTTTAGCCGAAAAGTTTAACGCGCAGGCTTATTTTCCTAGCGGAGCGATTTCTGGTATTGATGCTTTAAAAGCGGCAAATGTCGCGGGGGTGCAAAGAGTAGTTTTGACTACGCGCAAGCATCCGGATGCGTTTAAGGGTGTGGAATACGTAGTAAAAAAATTCAAACTTACGGGTTTGAAAAAGGACAAGGTTTTATTTTCTGGAACTGCCAGTCAAGCTGTAAAATATTTTCCGCAGAATGTTAATGTGGCCGCGGTTTTAGGATTAGCCGGTATCGGTATGCGTAAAACTAAAGTGCGTATAATCGCCAGTCCTAGTGTTCGCAAAAACATCCATGAAATTTTGATTGAATCTAAAGCCGCTAAGATTTTCACGCGCACCGAAAATATCCTGCATCCGCGGAATCCCAAGACTTCTTATTTGGCAGTACTTTCGGCAATCGCGGCTTTAAAGCAAATTTTACAGCCGGTGAAGATAGGAACATGAGTAATGATAAACCTTAAATCCGAAACCCTAAACTCGAAACAAACCCTAAATCCAAAACTCGAAATTTAAAAACAATGTTTTGCGTTTCGAGTTTATAGTTTCGGGTTTGTTTCGAGTTTCGTGTTTAGAGTTTCGAGTTTAAGGAAGGTATTTAAATTATAAAAAGAAAGGGGGTGAATCAAAAAATGGCAGATAAAGTACTGAAGGTGGGAATAAAGAGGGAAAAAGGATATCTCTACTATATTGACAAGCAGGGTGACGTATCTTGCGCTAAGATGGCAAGAGGCGCGAAAAAAGGGGGCAGCCCCAAGAAAGTAGAGAAATGTGGTATCAAAAGAAAAGTCGGATACCTTTATTTCTTGGATAAAAAGGGCGATGTCTCTTGCGCCAAGATGAAAAGAGGCGGCAAGAAGAAAAAGAAGTAATTTAGTAAAAACAGGGGGACGGTTCTATTTTTCCTTGATTTACCTACGTAGACCTACGCGGTCTACATATATGTAGACCGCGTAGGTCTACGTGGTTCGCGGGAATAACGTTAAGAATAGAACCGTCCCCATTTTTTATTCCTAAATGAAAACCGAAAATATCATTATCCGCGGAGCCCGCGAGCATAATCTTAAAAATATTGATTTGGTTCTGCCGCGCAATAAATTAATTGTGGTAACCGGTTTATCCGGATCAGGCAAGTCCAGCTTGGCGTTTGATACGATTTATGCTGAAGGCCAGCGCAGGTATATGGAAAGCCTTTCTAGTTATGCCCGTCAATTTCTGGATCAACTGCAGAAACCGGACGTGGATTTTATCTCTGGATTGTCTCCGGCAATCGCCATCCAACAGCGCTCTGCCGGCGGGAATCCCCGTTCGACGGTGGCCACGCAAACTGAAATTTATGATTATTTAAGGCTCCTGTTCGCCAGAATAGGCAAAGTTTATTGCTATAAATGCGGCCAATCTATCAAAAGTCAAAGCGCTCAAGAAATAGTCCAGGCGATTATGAATCTTTATGTTAATCAGGATATACAAATATTGGCTCCTTTGATTCAGGGGAAAAAAGGCCAGCATCAGAATATTTTCCCGCAGATCCAGAAATCCGGATTCATCCGCGCCAGAGTGGATGGTAAGGTTTATGAACTTCCCGCGAATATAAAATTAGCTAAGTATAAAATTCATAATATTGAGGTAGTGGTTGACCGTTTGACGATTAAGCCGCAAGCCGTTAAGCGGCTTACGGATTCTATTGAAACCGCGCTTAAGGCTGGTTCGGGCACTGTTATTATTTTGCTCCAGAGTTCTCGGGTTCGCGAGTTCTCGGGTTCTAATTTGCGAACTCAAGAACTCAAGAACTCAAGAACTCAAGAACTTGTTTTTAGTGAACAATACGCTTGTTTAAATTGCGGTATAAGCTACGCCCAAATTCAGCCGCGTAATTTTTCTTTTAATTCTCCTTACGGGGCTTGCGCTGAATGTAACGGTTTGGGCACTAAGTTGGAATTTGACCCGGATTTAATTATTCCGGATAAAACCAAAAGCATTAATGGCGGAGCCCTTGCTCCCTGGAAACGCGGCGGCCGGGGCTATATCCTTTATTATCGCTGGCTTATCCGAGAGTTAAGTTATCGCCTGAAATTCGACTTGGATACTCCTTTTAAGAAATTGCCCAAGCCCGCGCAAAAGGCAATTTTTTATGGGACGCAAGAAGTAATTGGTAATAAGCCTTTTGAGGGAGTTATTCCGCATTTAGAAAGATTATTTCGCCAGACTGATAGCGATTACTTAAAAGAAGAGATCAGTAAGTTTATGTCTACGCTTTCCTGCCCGGCATGTCAAGGGGCCAGGTTAAAGCCGGAGAGTTTATCAGTAAGAATTAATCAGAAAAATATTTGGCAGATTACGGCGATGCCGATAAAAGAAGCACTGGGTTTCTTCTTAGCCCTGGCGTTAACCGAAAAAGAAAAATTAGTCAGTTATCAGGCGTTAAAAGAAATTACCCAGAAGTTAAAATTTTGCCTGGATGTGGGCCTGGACTATTTAACCCTGGACCGTAAAAGCGCTACTTTGTCCGGCGGAGAGGCTCAGCGGATTCGCCTGGCTACTCAGGTGGGTTCGGGTTTAGTCGGGGTTTTATATGTTTTGGATGAACCGAGTATCGGCCTGCATCAGCGGGATAACCAAAAGTTATTGGCTACCTTAAAAACTTTAAGAGACTTAGGCAATACTTTGGTGGTGGTTGAACATGACGCCTCAACTATTTTAGCCGCCGACCATATTGTGGACCTGGGGCCGGGAGCCGGCAGGCATGGCGGAGAGGTTGTTTTTTCGGGCGGCCGGGAAGAACTTTTAAAAGATAAAAATTCTTTGACCGCCAAATACCTGCGCAGTGAACTTTCTATCCCCCAGCCGGCTAAGCGGCGCGATTGGCGCGCGAGTAAGTCTATTCAAATCCAAGGGGCTAGCGAGCATAATCTTAAAAATATTGATTTAACTTTTCCTTTGGGCGCCTTTATTTGCGTAACCGGAGTATCGGGATCCGGAAAATCTACTCTAATCAGTGATATACTCTATCCGGCTTTAGCTCAGCGGATATACCGGTCTAAAGAAAAACCCGGCGCCTTTAAATCTATCAGCGGCAGCCAGGAGATTGATCAGGTAATTGTGGTGGATCAGTCTCCTATTGGCAGGACTCCGCGTTCTAATCCGGCTACTTATACCGGAGTGTTTGGCCAAATTCGGGATATATTCACCCGGCTTCCGGAGGCGCGCCTGCGGGGATATAAGCCCGGGAGGTTTTCATTTAATGTTAAAGGCGGCCGTTGCGAGGCTTGTGGAGGCGAGGGGGCAAAAAAAATCCAGATGCATTTTTTACCGGATGTCTATGTAAAATGCGATTTGTGTAAGGGGTTAAGATTTAATCAATCGACTTTAGAAGTAAAGTATAAAGGTAAATCCATTGCTGATGTTTTAAACCTGACCATAGAAGAGGCCGGGGAGCTTTTTAATAATATACCCAAGATAAAAAATACCCTGGGGTATTTATTTGATGTGGGCCTGGGTTATCTTCAGCTTGGCCAAAGCGCGACTACCCTTTCCGGTGGAGAGGCGCAAAGAGTTAAACTTTCTTCAGAGCTATGTAAACGTTCAAGCGGCCGGACGCTTTATCTGCTGGATGAACCTACTACGGGCTTACATTTCGCGGATGTGGCTAAGCTCATCGCGGTATTACAGAGGCTGGTTGATCGTAAAAATACGGTGGTAGTGGTGGAGCATAATCTAGAAGTAATTAAATGCGTGGATTATATTATTGACTTAGGCCCTGAGGGAGGAGATAGGGGCGGGGAGGTTGTTGCCGCCTGCAGCCCGGAAGAATTAATCAAGATAGAAAAGTCTTATACTGCTAAATTTCTCAAAGAAGTTTTAACCCCGCCCTTCCAAGAAGATAAAGTGGACAAGGAAGGAAGGGCGGGATGAAAATAAAAATTGTCGGTGTATTTATTTTGACTCTATCTATTCTTTCCTTAGGTTTTGCTTATGAAGATCCCAAGGAAACGGAACTGCTTTTTATGGCTAAGAAGGCGTATGAAGACGGGTTTTATGAAGTTAGCCTGGGAATGCTGGAGAGATTTCAAAAAAATTACCAAGATTCAGCTAAAATCCCGCAGGCAACTCTGCTGGGCGGCCAATGCTATTTCTATCAGGGCCGCTACCTGGAGGCATTAAATATTTTTGAAGCTCTGGCTAATAGCCCGGAGTCTGGCAATCTTAAGGATGCCCTCTATTTTTGGATGGGGGAGGTACATTTTAAAGGCAGTAATTTTGAAAAGGCAGCCGCGTTTTATCAGAAACTAATCGATAATTTTCCTCAGTCATCCTTTGTTCCGGCGGCATATTATTCTTTAGGTTGGTCGTTTTCTCAGGCAAGTAAATTTAATCAGGCCATACAAGCCTTTAAGAGTTTAATTGAAAAGTTTCCCCATGAGCCTCAAACCAAGGATGCTTCCTTTAAATTAATTGAGTGCCTGTATAATCTTAAAGATTACTCTGAACTAAAGGCCAGGGTCAAGCCTGTTTTTAAGCTTTATAGCAATGATGCATTACGTTTACCCTACTTATATTTTTATCTGGCGGAGTCGGAATATTATTTGGATAATCTTGATGATGCGGCTAAAAATTACCTTAAGTCAGCGCAGGCTTTTAAAGAACCAAAAGTTCAGGCATTAGCAAAACTGGGTTTGGGTTGGTCTCTTCTTAAGCTTACAAAATATAAAGAAGCCGAGGAGGTATTGGCGGATATAAAACCAAGCAGCCTGGATAAAAAAAGTTTGGATATTCTTTTATTGGGCCAGGCGGTGTTAATGTCCGCAACTAACCGGGTTTATGAGGCCAAGAAGCTATATGAGCAGCTTATTAATTTAAGTACCGATCCTTTGATATCTCTTCAGGCTTATTTGGGTAAAGCTGATGCCTATTATAATTTAGCCGAATACGCCCAGGCAATAAATGTTTATAAAGAGGGCTTGGATAAAATTGATCAAGAGGGGAGCTTGCCGTCAGAATTAATTGATAAGTTGCGTTATAATTTAGGGTTAGCTTATATTAAGCAGGGGCAGATTAATTCTAGCGTGGATGTCTTTAATCGGATTGCCGGAAAAGGTAATGACCAGGCATATAAGATTAACTTGTTTTTTCAAATAGGCCAGGCTTACCAAGACGGTGGTGAATTTGTAAAGGCAGAAGAAACCTACGCGAAAATTATAAAATTATACCCGGATTCTTCTTTCGCCGACTACGCACAATATCAGCTGGCTACTACACAGTTTAAAAGATCAGATTATGATGCCGCAGTTATTTCTTTTAGGTCTATGCTAAAAAAATATCCACAATCTAAGCTCTTGCCGGATGCGCTGTATGCCCTGGGATCGGCATATTTTCAACAGGCAGATTATACTAGAAGTTGTGAAATTTTTGTAAAGTTTCAAGATGAATTTAAGGATAGCCCATTGTACGCCCAAGCTTTATATATGTTGGGGACATCGTTTATTAGCCTAGGAAGGATTAATGAAGCGCTTAGTGTTTTTAAGGATACCTCTAAGCTGGATTCTTTAGATATTGAATTGCTGCAAAAGGTTGAATACGAGATTGCGGATTGTTACTATAAATTAGGCCAAGAAAATGAAGCGGTTAGCCGATTTAAACTCCTGCGGACTAAATATCCTAATTCTAAACTCCTCCCGAATATTATGTGGTGGCTGGGCCAGTATTATTACCGGAGTAAAGATTTAAATCTCGCGCGCAGGTATTTTGGTTCTTTGATTGCGGATTTTCCAAATAACCAGTTGGCCGCAGACGCATTCTTGGGAATAGGTTTAACTTTTAGTGACGAGAATAAGTTTGATTCCGCGGTGGATAATTTCAGAATGGCAATTAAACTGGCTGCTCCTGCTCAGATTGCGGATATTCGGTTTAGTTTAGCGGAAGCGCTTGAAGCTAATTCGGAGCCTGAGGCGGCAATTCAGCAATATCTTTTGGCTGCTGATCTTTATACGCATACCTCGCAGTTATTTGCACGTTCTCTTCTGCGCGTAGCCAAGCTTTATGAAGATAAAGAAAATTTTAAAGAAGCGTTAAAGATTTATAAGCGGATTATCGAGAAAGCCCCTTCCGCGCCAGAGGCGGGGCTTGTTCAGGAGAGAATTGATTGGATTAGGGAGAATACGAAAATTGAGAATCGCCTTAAATAAATAATAAATAAGGTGACTGTCACCTTATCCCATATGGGATGGACAAGTAGTGTATATAAATCGAGGGGACGGTTCTATTTGTACGTTTTAAGAAATAAGAAATAGAACCGTCCCCTTGTTTTTTCTTGTTTGGAAATGCAGGATTAATTGAGAAAATAGTTGACTTATTGCTGAATGTTTATAAAATGAATCAAATGGAGGGATAGCTATGATTATTGAGATTGGTATAACTGCTGGTGAAATCTGGCATTTCCTGGATCAAAAAGGAGAGGTTAGCTTAGGGGATTTAATTAAAGGTATTGATCGGGCGCCTGAGAATATCTTGATGAGTTTAGGCTGGCTTGCTCGGGAAGGCCATGTTATTTTAGTGAAAATAAATAATGATTACCGAATTTATTTAAGGAAAGATGCCTAACCGCGATAAAAGGGGAATAATACTTTTTATTGTGATTGGGGTAATCATGGTAGTTGTAATTTTAGCCACTGTTGTCTTAAGAATAATTTCTAATCAATCACGTTTAACCCATCATCAGGTAAGCAGGATTCAAGCCCAATATGCAGCTAAAGCTGGGGTACTTTATGCGTTGGATAAGATGCGCAGAAATGATGATGCTGCATGTTGGCCGTCTACCGGTTCTTATACTGGATGCATGAGTAGTTCTCCAGCTACATGTTTCGCAAGTATGCCAGCAGTTCTACCCGCATGTGTGGTTATTGAGCCAGCCCTAGCCGCAACTGATCCTTATCACAGTCCAGTTTCATATGTCGCGATTACTGTAGATGCTATTGGGACAGGGCCTTCTAACACGCGGAAAGTAAGCGCCACAGCTAATTATACCTACACACCGTAATAAACCTATTAAACAAACTATTAAAAACACGGGGACGGTTCTATTTTCCTCGAGCCTAATTCTTGGAAAATAGAACCGTCCCCTTGTTTCTTTTTAACAAACTATTATAATCTAAGTAAGTCTATAATAGTTCTGTATATTTAAACATACAGGACTATTCCGTCGCTGTAAACTCCCTAAGTAAGTTTAAGTAAGTTTGTATAAAAAAACACTTGACAACATAACTAGGTTATGTTTTAATTAATTTCGTGATAGTTTATAGCTAAAGGAAGTAATATCTATGTCCAGATTAATCGATATTGATGAATTGGCGGATTATCTAAAATTAAAGAAGCAGACTATTTATAACTGGCTTAATCAGCGTAAGATTTCTGGGATTAAGGTGGGGGGGGTTTGGAGGTTTGACCGTAAGGATATTGAAAATTGGTTAAGGAGTAAGAAGCGTGAATCGACTACTCCGCCTTCGGCGGCCCAGGGAGATAGCTCATGAATTCTTTAGGCATATATTTTGGGATCAAGGATATTAACCTGGTAGAGACCAGTGGTAAAAAGATTTTGAACAATATTCGCCTGCCGCATCCTAAACTGGAAATATCCGAATTAGAAGAGAAGGTCCCCACGGATGTAAAAATAATAGCTTTACTTAAAGACGTTTTTCGCAGTTACCGTATAAACGCGAGTGAAGCTACTTTTTGTATTTCCGGCCAGGACTTGGTTATCCGTACTTTTGAAATCCCACTGCTTCCGCAGAGTGAGTTAAGGGGGGCGGTTAGTTTTGAGGCGAAGAAATATATACCCTTTAAACTTGAGGATCTGGATTATGATTTTCAGGTATTTTTTAATAAAAAGAATAAAACAAGCCTGATTCTTTTTGTCGGGATAAAAAAGGAAATTTTGGCTAATTATGTTTCTTTTGCTAAACAGCTTAATCTTAAAATTAATGCCTTAGAGTATTCAGCTTTTAGTGTTTTACGTTTCTTGAAACTCGCGGGTTTTTCTGATGCCGGCGTAATTGCCAACCTCTGTTTTGATTCAAATAATGAAGACGAAGCAAACTTCACGGTTTTTGAAAACGGATTTTCTTTGTTTAGCCGTGATTTCGAACTTGCGGGAGAACCCGCGGGGTTTGAACAGACTGCTGAATCATACCTGATTCAAAAGCAGGATAAATTAAAAAATGAAATCCGGATTTCTTTTGATTACTATAATCGCAAGTTCCCGGATAAAGGGGTAAAAAATATTTTTGTTGTTTCTGATCAAGAAAGTCATCCGGGGTTAAAATCTTTTTTCGCGGAATCTTCGATACCGGTCAGGTTTGTAGAGACTCAAAAAGTCTTAGGTAGTGCTGCCGGCTATTCTTCAATTCTAGTTAAAGGTTTTGCCGCCGCTTTATTTAAGTCGGCGCCTCTTAAGATTAAAATAAACCTGATTGGTTCAAGGCTTAAAGCCGCGCGGGCTGCTGTGGTTGCGGGTAACCCATTTGTTTTGCTTGAAGGTGTTAAATTAGATTTAAAGTATATTTTTTTAGGGGTTGTTGTGTGCCTGGCTGTTTTTGGCCAGGGATTAATGCGTACGCAAACCAGGCAGCAGGAGTTGGAGGCGATTATAAATAAGCGCGTAAAAATCAGCACTGTTTCCGCCAGCGATAATTTCCAAGAGCTGTCTAATCTAAGTTCTAAATATAAGAAAAAAATTTCGGCATTAGATAATATAGTGAAAAATCAGATGTATACCACGCCTTTGCTTAGCACTATTCCCCAGGCCCTGCCAAAAGGGGTGTGGCTGGAATCTTTTAACCTTAGCCAAAGCAAGGGTGCGCCCATGGAACTTGTTCTTAATGGAGGAGTCTACCTTGAGGATGGCGATCAGGAGTTCGAGTCGGTAAATATTTTTCTTAAGAATTTAAAAAAAGACTCCGTATTTTCCGGGTATTTCAAAGAAATTACTATAGGTTCTATTGATCGAAGCAGCGTGCAGGATAAAAATGTAGTGGTCTTTAGCATTACCTGCAAGAATTTTTCGGAGAAAAAATAGCATGATAAATATTGAGCTAATTGAAAGAAATATAAATAAAATTATAAATTTTGGCGTAATTATTTTAGCCTTAGTTATTGCTCTCCGGCTTCATAAATCCGCTAATGACCAGGTAAGCTCTTTGATCCAGCAGCAAAATAATGAGCTAGAGAAGAATAAGGTAATTGAGGAAATCGCAGCCCTTGAGAAAAAGGCAGAAATATACACGAAAGTGTTTGTTAAAAAAGATTTAGCCGGGATTATGGGCGTAATATCCGATATTGCTAAAGACACTTCCGTTAAGATTGTTTCCGTAAAACCTTACGCTGAGGATGAGCTTGAAAACTACTTTAATTCCTCATTTTTAATAACGCTGACCGCGCCTAGTTACCACGCTTTGGGTGATTTTATCAGCAAAATTGAAAATCACAAGGATATTTATCTGGTTAGTGAGATTAGTATTAATTCAATAGTATCTAATCCAGGCGCAAAAGGAGCCCAGGCTGATTTGGGGGTTAATTTAAAAATTAACACCATTTCTTACTTATAAAAGATGAGCCGAGCAGATAAATATATATGTGGAGTTTCCCCAAAATTTTCCCAGTGTCATTGCGAGGAGGGCGAAGCCCGACGAAGCAATCCATTTTTAGATTGCTTCGCTCGCTACCGCTCGCTCGCAATGACACTTTGGGATAACTGCCTTAAAATCAATACGTTACAAAGAATCTTGGCTAAATTTTGGGGAATGTCCATATATATATTATTTGTTTTTTTTCTAATCGCCGCAATCGATCAAAAGTTTATTGCTTCGGCGGAAGAAGCCGCGGCCGACCCGATAATGGCGCGTCCGATAGTTAAATATGAATCCGGTAGATTACGCGATCCTTTTAGGACATATTTAATAAAAGAAGAATCAAGGCAAGTCTCGCAGGAGAATATGGATTTGGCCAAGCCGGAATTGGATCTTGGTAAACTACAAGTGCAGGGAATAATTTGGGGGGTTCCGACTCCCCAGGTAATTATTAATAATAAGGTTTATAAGATTGGTGATTTGATTGAGGGTGCTGAAATCTTGAGTATAGAGAAAAAAGGAATTGGTTTAAGTTTTAATGGGGCGATATTGAATTTAAACGCTCCTGGACAAGATTCAGTTTAGGCGGAAGTAAAGTAATGTTCCCTCTCGCGGGAGCTCGGGGTCATTTTTCCCCAAGCGCCGGAGGCAGGGGAAAAATGAGGAGGAATCAAATGAAAAAAACATCTGGAGTATTTTTAGGGTTATTTTTTTTAATGCTGATTTTTTTTATTACTCGGTTAAATGCCGGCCAACAGCCTCCACCTGCAGGGACAGAGGTCAGTATTTCCATGGATTTTAAAGATGCCAGCCTTAAAGATATTTTAAAGGTATTTTCTATGCAGGCGGCAATGAATTTTATCGCCTCCGAAGCGGTGCAGGATAGAAAGATTACTCTTTATCTGGATAAAGTCCCTTTGGATAAAGCGATGGATAAAATTTTTAGCGCCAATAACCTCTCTTACGAATTAGACAGTGAGGCGAATATTTTTGTGGTTAAAGAGTGGGGAAAGATGGAGACCGAGACAGTGACTAAGGTTTTTTATCTGAAAAACGCCACTGTTTCTATTTCATCTTTGAAAGAGGAATCAGCTAAAAGTTTTACTGTTAATAGCGAAAACGCTGCTGCCAGTTCTCGGAGTAAATACAAAGAGGAGAGCGAGGGTGGGATTACCAGCGCGGTTAAGAAATTACTTACTATTGGCGTTGGTTCGATAATGGAAGATTTCCGGACTAATAGTATTATTGTTACGGATACTCCCATGAAAATGAAAGTGATCAGTCAAGTAATCGCGGCATTAGATGTGGCAGTGCCGCAGGTAATACTTGAGGTGGAAATGTTGGATGTGAGCAAGAATGTGGTAGATAAAATGGGATTTAAGTTCGGCGACACGCCTTTTACAGCGGTACTTACCGGTGCTACCGCCTCCCTGGGTTTTCCTTATGGTGATTGGAGCAAGGTTATAGACGCGGGCAAAGGTTTGTTATCTATTAATTCCCCTAACAATTATGATATGCAGTTGGATTTTATGAGGACGCAAACTGATACTAAATTTTTAGCCCGTCCCAAGTTGCTTACTTTAAGTAATGAGACCGCGGAGATATCGATTACCAAGGATGAAATAGTGGGTAGGGAAGATACCACCACTACTACTACTGGCGTTAACGTTACCACTAGTGAGTATAAAAGATCAACCGATTTAGCGCTAACCAAAGAAGGAACGGGGATTTTTCTTAAGGTAACTCCACAGATAAATATGGATACCAACGAGATTACGATGGTGATCAACCCAAAATCAAGTGTCTCTAATTTAAGTTCTTTAAGTTCAGCGACTAATCCCCAATCAGATGTGGAAGTAAGAAGCACAAAATCTATTGTTAAGGTTAAAGATGGAGAAACCGTAATTTTAGGCGGGCTTATTCATCAAGATAAACAAGTTATTGGGAAAAAATTACCAATATTAGGGGACATTCCTCTTCTGGGCGCGTTTTTTAGGCACAAAGATCAAAGCGTTGGCCTGGAGCGTGAATTAATAATTTTTATTACTCCGCGTATTGTCAGGGGTAAGGCTGATGTCAAATTAGCTCAAGTTCAGAATATCCAGCTGCCGATCAGGGAACAAGGTGTGGCAGTAGGCTTAAACCGCGATTATATTATTAATTCTAATATGAATAAGTTCGATAAGGGCATTAATGGTAAAAGATAATTATTTAAGATTAGGCGAATTTTTATTAAGGGAAGGCATTATTACTGCTAGCCAGCTGGAGAAAGCTGTCACCACGCAAAGGCAGGAAGGCGGGCGTTTAGGCGAGGTACTGGTCAAGTTGGGAGTAGTTAAAGAAGAGCAGATACTGGCGGCCTTAGGCAAGCAGTTAAATATGCCTTATTTTTCACTGGGAACCGGAATGCTCAAGCCGGCAATGGATCAGGGCTTAGAGAACCTTATCCCCCATGACTTTGCCGTGAAAAACGCTGTTTTGCCTCTTTCGCGTATGTTTAGGTCTTTAACGGTTGCCTTATCTGACCCCTTGGATATTCTTTTTATCGACAGCCTTAGAAAGTTAACGGGTAGTGAAATTAATCCGGTGATTGCCACGCGTTCTGATATTTTAAAAGCAATTGAAGAATTCTATGGTAAATCCTCGATGCTTAAGGACGCTGTTGATTCTAGTTATGATATGGATTCTTCATTTGTCCAGAAAAGTGAGGATCTGGGGCAGGAGCTTAGCCTGGATAAGTTGATTGCCAGGGCGGAAGAAGCCCCGGTTGTAAAATTAGTAGATTTAATAATTCGGCAGGCAATTGGCGAGCGGGCTTCAGACATACATATTGAACCTTTTAAAGATAGAATTTCATTACGCTATAGAATTGATGGTAAGCTCTATGAGATACCTCCGCCAGCCAGGCACCTGCATTTACCGTTGGTTTCCCGCGTAAAAATTTTGGCCAAGCTTGATATCGCGGAAAAGAGGCTGCCTCAGGATGGCGCGATTTTAGTGCGTATTGATGAGCGCCCGATAGATATTCGCGTTTCCATTATTCCGACTCTTTATGGGGAAAAAGCGGTTTTAAGAATCTTAGATCGCGGCGGCATTACGTTGGATTTAAACTATATGGGGTTTGACGCGAATCAGCTTGAGCATGTGCGCAAGGCGATATTTTCGCCTTACGGATTAGTTTTAATTACCGGCCCCACGGGAAGTGGAAAATCTACTTCGCTTTATGCTATTTTAAATGAAATAAAAAGCCCGACTAAGAATATTGTTACAGTCGAAGATCCCGTGGAATATAAGATGGATGGGATTAATCAGGTACAGGTTAAGCCGGAAATTGGGCTTACCTTTGCCGCGGCTTTGCGTAGTTTTTTACGTCAGGATCCGGATATTATGCTGGTAGGAGAAGTCAGGGATTTGGAAACCGCGCAGATCTGTGTCCGTTCAGCGCTTACCGGGCACTTAGTTTTAAGCACCCTGCATACCAATGATGCTCCATCGGCGGTAAGCCGGCTTATGGATATTGGAATTGAGCCATATATGGTCGCGCCTTCGCTGCTGGTGATTATCGCTCAACGGCTTGTTCGTAAGTTATGCCCGAGTTGCAAGGTGGCTTATGAGCCTACTAGCGTTCAGCTTAAATGCGCTTCGATTAAGGCTGAGCTAATTTATGGGCCCAAAGGATGCGCAAAATGTAATAATGCCGGATACAAAGGCCGGATCTGTATTGTTGAAGTTTTGCCCATCACATTGGAAATACAGGATTTAATTAATCAAAGAGCGTCTTTCCAGAAAATACGCGAGGTAGCCAGAGCCGCGGGTATGCAAACGCTTTATGAATCAGGAATTAAGAAAGTAGAAAGCGGCATAACTTCCCTGGAAGAAATTCTTTCTACTACTTTGGGAGTAGAATAATGGGTAAGTTTTATTATATTGCCAGGAATAGCGCGGGAGTTAAGAAAACCGGGGTAGAGGAAGCCCTAACTCAAGAAGATGTGGTAGCCAAAATTCAGGACAAAGGGTTAATCGTAGTTAATGTCATTCCCGGAGGTTCGGAGCTATTTAGCGGCCCTGCTATTGATAATTCTATAAAAGTTAGGATTAAGCCTAAACATAGGAGGGTTACCAGGGAAGATCTTACGCTTTTTTGCCGGCAGCTATCGACTTTGATTGGGGCGGGAGTTACGATACTGATGAGCCTGGAGATTATTTCTAAACAGGTAGCTAGCAGTAAACTTTATGATACGAGCATGGATTTAAAAAAGAACATGGAATCGGGTTTAAGTTTTCATGAAGCATTGGCTGTGCATCCAGGTATTTTTTCTGATCTCTGGATTAATCTTGTAGAGAGCGGGGAGGCTAGCGGGAATCTCGCGGTGGTATTGAGCCGCCTGGCTGGATATTTGGAAAAAGACGCGGAGTTTAAAAAGAAAATTATTTCAGCGTTAATCTATCCGTTGATCTTAACCACCGCGGGAATAGGAGCGCTTTTATTTTTGTCATTAAAAATAGTGCCAACCTTTGCCGAAATATTTAAAAGTTTTGATATTGTCCTGCCTTTTCTTACTCAAGTTTTGGTAGGGATAAGCGATTTTCTTAGAAAATATTTGATTATGCTATTTTTGTTAATTGGGATAGTTATTTTTGCTTTTCAAAAATTTATCCAGACTAAATCTGGCAGGAGGAGTTTTGAAAAATTTAAATTTAAACTGCCGGTTTTTGGGGAATTTTTCCTGGCTCTTAATATTGAAAGATTTTCTTCTGGAATGGCTACGCTTTTAGAATCGGGTGTTCCTATTCTTTATTCTCTGGAAATATCAGAGCGCAGCGCGAATAATCTGATTCTGGCTGATATAATCCGTAAAATTAAGGAAGATGTGCGCGAGGGTAAACCCATGCGGGCTTCGTTTGAACGCAGCGGTTTTTTTGAACCCATGGTTATTCAAATGGTCAGCATTGGAGAAGAGATCGGAGAGCTTCCCCAGATGTTTAAAAGGATTCATTCTTTTTATCAAGAATACTGCGATACATTTCTTACGCGTTTTGTTTCCATGTTCGAGCCTTTTGTTCTGGTTTTTATCGGGGGGATTATTGGGGTTATGGTTGTTGGGATGTTTTTGCCAATATTTGAGCTTTCAAAAATTGGAGGATAAATATTGACAATTGTTGAATTTAAGTGTTATAATTTAAACACAGAGAAGGTATGATCTAATTAAGGGGTAAAGTGTCAGTGAAGGGGGAGGAAATAAATGTGTCATTGCGAGGAGCGTAGCGACGAAGCAATCTTAAGGGGATTTCTTCTCTCACTCGTTCGCCTTTGACACGCTTGCGTTATTTCCCATTAATTGACGCATTAAAAACAAGGAGGAGTAAGATGAGAAAAGGTTTTACGCTTGTGGAGTTACTTATTGTTATCGTCATTATCGGGATAATGGCAGCTGTAGGTGTGTCGCAGTATACCAAGGCAATTGAAAAAGGCCGTGCTTTTGAAGCCAGAACGATTTTGGGTAATTTAAGAGGTGCTGAAATTGCTGAAATGAATGAGAGAGGTGTATATGTAGCAGTAGCGGGCTTATCCGTAGGGGCTCCGGTTGATTGCGCAGGCACACAGCACTATTTTAGTTATGCTTGTGTTGTCGGTACCGGAACATGCACAGCCACTAGGTGTACTGCTGGTGGAAAGCTCCCGGTAAGCGCAGTAGCTTATACTAAATCCTTGGATATTGCCGGTACTTGGGGTGGAACTGCGGGATATTAAAAAATAGAGTTCAGCTTAAACTATGTTAAAGAGAAAAGGCTACACTTTAGTAGAAATACTAGTGGTAGTGGTGATTATCGGTATCTTAGTGGCTTTAGGTTTGCCTAATTATGGCATGATTAAAGAAAAGTCCCTGAATCGGGAAGCTAAAGCTACTCTTGCGCTTATTCGCGCGGCTGAGAAGATTTACAGAATGGAGCAGGGATATTATTATCCGGCTCCGGCAGGTCCACAAAGTGATGTTGCAAGAATTAACGAATTTTTGAAATTAAGCTTGCCTGTACTTGTTGCTCCTGCTGTTCCTCTTTGGTCAATCAGTGTAAACAGTACTTCTGAGCTTTCTACGGGTACTCGTAGTGGCGTTGGCGCAGACTCAAGAGTTTGGACAATTCCTTTTTCGGGAGATACGGATCCAACCTGTTCTGGTGGTACGGGCACGCCTTCATCTTGCCTGTAAAATATGCGTAAGAAAAAGGGCTCTTCTCTAGTTGAAATTATTGTGGCAACAGTAATATTAAGCCTGGTGATGTTGGGGATGGTTAGTCTTTTTGTTGCCGGTAAGCGCCATGTAATTCATTCGCGCGATCGCATGAGTAGCAGCCAAATGGGGAAATTTTTTCTTGACCCTTTGCAGATGTATGTGCGCCAGGATAAATGGGCTGGTAATCCCCTGGGAATGAAAGTTCTTCCTGTAAAAGTAAATAATGTGGACTATACGGGGCGATATGTTGTGAGTGATGTTGGGGGAACAAATTTGCGCCGGGTAATAGCCAAGATTAGCTGGGATGAGTCTACTCCGTAACTCTTGTTCGTTATACTCATACAGAGTAGCTGACGTTTAAACGTCAGCTACTCTGCTATAAGGTGCTTAATTTATGTTTAAAAAAATTCGTGGTTTTACGCTTATTGAATTAATGATATCGTTAATTATAATGTCTCTGATTATTCTAGGTATTTATAATATTGAAACGTTTAGCAACAGCCAGGTGATTGATTCAGATAGAAGGGCAAGGGTGCAGAATGATCTTACTCATATTTTGGAACATATGAGTAAAAATATACAGCAGGCAAACGGAACTAAATTTAATCCACCCATAAAATTATATCCGGACTCAGGAGCCAAGACGGGTTTTCAGGTTAACTTTGATTGTAAGTCTACCCCTTCAAATTTAGGCGATGATGTTTGGATCTATTATACTCTTAATTCTATTACCCATGAACTCAGGGTTGGTTGCAGCGGTTCAAACTGCGGAACCGGTGGTTTATGTAGTGCGGTTCCCCCTATGGTTCCTGGGGAACTCTTAAGTGATAATATTGTGGGTAACTTTAGCAGTGGCGCCCTGCCAGAGCCTCTGGTGAATGGTTTTTCTGTTAATATAGATGCTCTAGGTAATTTTGTGGAGATTGGTTTGGTTGGTTGTTATACAACAGAACCTGTGGGACCCCGCTACGTAAATCCCCAGGTTGAGATGAAGACCAAAGTTATCTGCAATAGTTCTTCCACGAATTAGAAAACAAGGGGACGGTTCTATTTTTTTATAAAAAAAAATAGAACCGTCCCCTTGTTTTAATGCCTCTACTATTTTTTAAAAAAAGTGGTATAATTAAACAATATGAAAAAAGCATTGCTTTTATTATTATGTTTAGAAGTAATTGGGGCTGTAGCTCAGCTGGGAGAGCGCTTCGTTCGCAACGAAGAGGCCAGGAGTTCGATTCTCCTCAGCTCCACTTAAAAAGGGGACGGTTCTGTTTTTCCGTAAAATCACGGGGACGGTTCTCTTTTTTTAAGAGAACCGTCCCCTGGTTTTAGCAAGTAATAAATTTAATTCATGTTATATAAAATAACCTTTTTAACTCAAATTCTTATATTTTTTTTCTGTCTAAATTGTTTTGCCGCTTCCATTAAACAGCCGGAATTTGGCGGGCAGTTTTATCCATCTTCGAAAGAGGAATTGTCAGGGATGATTGATAATTTCTTAGAAAATGCAACGCCTAATCCTGCCTCTGGTGAAATCTTTATGTTGATCAGCCCGCACGCGGGGTATGGTTTTTCCGGTCAAACCGCGGCATTTGGCTACAAGCTCATTAAAAACAAAAATTATAAAACTGTAATTATTATCGGAACCAGCCATCACAAGGTTTTTAACGGAGCCGCTCTTTATGGAGGAGACAGCTTGGTTACCAGTTTAGGCCAAATAAATATTGATAAGGATTTTCTCAAGAATATCGTGGGTAAGGATCCTGAGGTTTTCCTGGATACTTCCGCGTTCACAAATGAGCATTCAGTAGAAGTGCAGCTGCCTTTTTTACAAAAAGTGTTGCCTAATTTCTCCGCCGCAGGCGCCTGCCTGCCGGGCAGGCAGGGAGGCGCCTGCGGCGGAAAAATAGTGCCGGTAGTAATAGGAGATTGTTCTTTGGAGAGTTGTAAAAAAATCGCGCTTTTGTTTAAAGAAGCTATTGGCCAGCGTAAAGATATCTTAGTGGTAGTGTCTACTGATTTGTATCATGGATATGATTTCAAAGAAGCGGATAGCGTGGATGAGTTTACTTTGGATTTAATTAAGAAAATGGATTATCAGGAGTTGTATTATGCTTTGCGTTATGGGAATGCCCAGGCCTGTGGAGGATTTGCCGCTGTGGTTGCCTTAAATATTGCCAAAGAGTTAGGATACCCAAGGCTGGAAGTCTTGAATCATACGAATTCCGCGAAGGTAACCGGAAAATTAATTCAAGGAGAATGGACAGTAGGCTATGCCAGTTGCGCGGTTTTTGATCAGGAAGGAGAAAATATGCTTAATATCCAACAAAGAAAAAAACTTTTAATGATTGCCCGTGAATCAATTGAAAAATATTTAAAAACTGGAAAGAAAATGGAAGTTACCGACGCTGACCTAGTTTTAAATCAGAAAATGGGTGCTTTTGTTACTCTTACTGAGCATGGAGGCCTGCGGGGTTGTATCGGTAATCTTATCGGCAGCCAGCCTCTTTATTTAACTGTGCGGGATATGGCGGTTGAGGCAGCGGTAAATGACCCGCGGTTTCCCGCGCTGAGTTTATTAGAGCTTAAGGACGTTCAAATTGAAATCTCCGTTTTATCTGGATTAGAAAAAGTGTTTTCTGCTGAAAAAATCGAATTAGGAAAACATGGTGTATTGGTACGCCGAGGCAATCAGAGCGGGGTATTCCTTCCGCAGGTAGCTACGGAAACCGGCTGGAGCAAAGAAGAGTTTTTGAATAATCTTTGCGCTCAGAAAGCCGGAATGCCTGCCGGTGCGTGGAAAGACAAGGATACCGAGCTGTATATCTTTACTGCCGAAGTTTTTTCCGAAAATCCCGGGGACGGTTCTATTTTTCCTTGATTTACTGTGTAGACCTACGCGGTCTACATATATGTAGACCGCGTAGGTCTACGTGGTTGGCGGGAATAACGGTATTAAAAAACAGAACCGTCCCCGTGATTCTACGGTTTAAGAAATTAAATAAGAAAGAAGGTGCGGGGTGAATCGTTTTTTGGTTGAAAAAATTGACGCGGCTGATAAATTTATTATTTTAAATGATCCTGCCCAACTGCACCATTTAAGGGATGTATTAAGGGCTAGGCCGAAAGAAAGGATAGCAGTTTTTGACCGCGCGAGTAATGAATATGTGGCGGCAGTTGTAGAGATTGGCTCAAGCCGCGCCAAGCTGGAAATAAAAGAAAAAAGGCCGCCTAATGATCTGGATATTCAAATAACTGTTGCTTGCGCAATCCCTAAAAAACCAAAAATGGATGATATTATCGATAAGCTTACACAATTAGGAGTTGCCTGTATAATTCCGCTTCTGACAGAACGCGTAATCATTAAATTGGATAAGCAGAAAAAATTACAACGTTTCCAGCGTTGGGAAAAAATTGCCTTAAGCGCGGTTAAGCAAAGCCAACGCAGCAATATTGTGGTGATCAAACCAGTAACTGATTTTAAAGATTTGATGGCGAACGCGCGGGATTTTGACCTAAAATTAATTCCGACATTAGAAGCAGAGAGAAAAACGCTTAAAAATATTTTTAGTCAAACGGCTAAACAGTTTAAAAAAATCATGGTGCTTATCGGCCCGGAAGGTGATTTTACGCCCCAGGAGGTTTCTCTGGCAAAAGCAGCCGGATTCCTGCCGGTTACTCTTGGTCAACAGGTTCTCCGCGTGGATACCGCGGCGATTGCCGTGGTTAGTTTTATCAAGTTCAATGCTGGCCATTAATCCTTCGACTTTGCTCAGGATTAATGGTGAGCGTAGTCGAACCATTAAATTTTTTACCCTCGGCTGCAAGGCTAACCAGTATGACACGCAGAGTATCCGCGAACGATTCTTAAGTAAAGGTTTTGGCGAGGCCGAAACAGGCCAACGGCCGGATTATTTTCTGGTAAACACCTGTACGGTTACCTCCGGCGCTGACCAGAAATCCCGCAATATTATCCGCCGGTGTATTCAGGCAGCTCCCCAGGCGCGGGTAATTGTGACCGGATGTTTAGTTGAAAAAGATTGGCGCCAGTTAAAAAAGATTAAAGGTATTAGTTTAATTGTCCAAAAATCTTTTTTTCCTGAAGGAATAAGCAGTTTTAGCCGGCATACGCGGGCTTTCTTAAAGATTCAGGATGGTTGCGGTAATTTTTGCGCCTATTGTAAAGTAGCTTTGGTCCGCGGTAAAGAGCGTAGTAAAAAATTAAAACAAATACTTCAGGAGGCAAGGCAGCTGGTTGCCTGCGGGTATCGGGAAATAGTCCTGACCGGTATTTGTCTGGGTGCTTACGGCAGAAGTTCCGCAGTTACAGAAAACCTGGTTGATGTCATTGGTTGCTTAGAGAAAATCAAGGGATTATCGCGCATAAGATTAAGTTCCATTGAAGCAGGGGATGTTTCCTCCGGGTTGATTAAATACCTGCGCAGCAGCCAAAAGCTTTGCCGGCACCTGCATATTCCTATTCAAAGCGGTGATGATCGTATTTTAAAGCTGATGAACCGCAAATACGGCAGAAAAAAATATGAAAATTTAATTGCTGGATTAAAGGCTAATATCCCGGGAATTTCTATTACTACCGACTGCCTGGTTGGATTCCCCGGTGAAACCGAAGATTATTTTGAAAACACGGTTGATCTAGTAAGAAAGATTAGGCCGTTAAAAGTGCATATCTTTGGTTATTCCATCCGGCCGGGGACTAAAGCTGAAAATTTTAGCGGCTTAGTCAACCCAGGAATAATCCGCCGGCGCTGTAATAAATTAGCCGAGGTGGCCAGGGAATGCCGCGAAAAATTCATGCGAGAGTTCCTGGGTAGAAATACTCAGGTTTTAATTGAAGATGAAGTTAAGGGCAATCCTTCTTTTTTAGAAGGTTTAACGGACAATTATTTGAAGGTAAGATTGCCGTTTAGGCCTCATCTGAAGAATGTAATCGTGCCGGCCAGGCTTAAAAGTATCCGGGGTGATAGTTTGATCGGGGAATATGTTGACAATCTTTAGTTTTAAAGATATATTTGAAAGGAGATGGTTAAAAAACAAGGGGACGGTTCTATTTTTCCTTGATTTGCCTGTGTAGACCTACGCGGTCTACATATATGTAGACCGCGTAGGTCTACGTGGTTCGCGGGAATAACGGTATTAAAAAACAGAACCGTCCCCGCGATTCTCTTGAAAAAGAGAACCGTCCCCGGATTTAAATCTATGAAACAGCGCATTTATTACCATCATACGGATTGCGGAGGAGTAGTTTATTACGCCAATTATCTTAATTTTCTAGAGGAGGCGCGCACGGAATATTTTGCGTTAAAAGATGCCTCGATTAAGCAGTTGGCTGATTCAGGGATTATGTTTGTGGTTTCTCGTCAGGAAATAGACTATAAATTTCCAGCGGTATACGCCGATGAGTTGGATATCCAGACCCAAGTTGGAGGGATTACAGGTGTGCGTATCGAGTTTTTACATGAAATCTATAGTCAAAATAAGAGGTTAATTATTAAAGCTAAAACCATCCTTGTTTGTGTGGATAAGCATTTAAAGCCACAAGCCATTCCTGAAGAACTCCGTAAAAAGTTAGTGTAATCTTTTAATAATATTGAAGAGAGAAATGGAAAATTTAGAGCTATTACGCGTTAGGCGTAGCATAAGGACGTTTCAAAATAGCAGTATTCTTCAAAAGGATTTAGAGAAGCTTGTTGATAGCGCCAGGTTTGCCCCCACGGCCAGAAATGTGCAGCCCTGGGAGTTTGTGGTGGTTACGGATAAGCACAAATTAACAGAATTGGCTAAATTAGCTGAAAACGGCAGATTTATGGCTCAGGCAGCTGCTGGCATTGCGGTTTTTTGCGCTGATACAAAATATTATCTTGAGGATGGTTGCGCTGCCACCTGTAATATTCTTTTAGCAGCTACAGCTTTAGGTATTGGTTCTTGCTGGATAGCCGGAGATAAAAAGCCTTACTCTTGGCAGGTAAATACTTTATTGAATGCCCCATTGGGCATGAAGTTAATTAGCTTGATCTCTTTGGGGTATCCTCAGGATGAAGGCGCGTTTAAAATTATAGAAAAGAGAAGTTCTAAGGAATTATTGCACTGGGAGAAATTTTAATGCCGGTTTCGGGTTTCGAATTCAGGAGCCAGTCAGGATGTTTATTGCCAATGCTTATAATGCTTAATCTTTTCTTTGGCCGGCTTATTTTTAACTCCAACTCTTGGTGGCTAAGCGTAGAGGGTATACTTGTACTTTTATTTATTATTAAAATATACGCTTTTACTCAAAAGATCAGCAAGCAGTTTAGGCCCCAAGGCCGTGACAACCAAAGTCATAAGCCGCTGGGTAAGGTAATTGATGTCCAGGGGCAAGAAGTTGAAGATGAAAATCACGGGGACGGTTCTATTTTTTTAAAATAGAACCGTCCCCGTGATTTAAATATGCCACTTAAATTCTCACTAGTAATACCCACTTATAACGAAGCAGTAAATATAGCAAAATTATGCCGCAAGATAATCAATGTTTTGGATAGAATTTCTTTAGATTTTGAAATTATTATTGTTGACGATAATAGCCCTGATGGGACTTGGAGAATTGCCGAGGATCTAGCCAAGCAAGATTTAAGAATAAAACTAGTGCGCCGGATGCGCGCCAGAGGGCTGGGGAGCGCGGTAGTTAGCGGTTGGGAAGTTTCCCAAGGGGAAATTTTAGGCGTTATGGACGCGGATTTGCAGCATCCTCCGGAGATTCTGGAAGAAATGCTCAACCAGATCTTTAATCACCAAGAAATTGATATTGTAGTTGCCAGCAGGTACGCGGCGGGAGGAGGGATTGAAAATAGTAGTTTTTGGCAAATCCTTAGGCCGCAATTAGCCATTTTTTTAGGGGCAATTTTTGTGCCAAAAATATTTAAATCAGTTAAAGACCCTATGTCGGGTTATTTTATATTGCGTAAAAAAGTAATATCCGGTATACAGCTTAGGCCGCTGGGTTATAAGATCCTTTTAGAAGTCTTGGCAATGGGCAGTTATAAAAAAGTTTATGAGCTGCCTTATAGTTTCGCGGTAAGAGAGGCAGGCAGGACTAAGTCCGGCTGGAAGCAGTATTTTATTTTTTTGCTTCAGCTTATTAAGTTAAAAATAAAATTTGTAATGCGGCAGTGAACAGGGGAAAGTGTCATTGCGAGCGAACGAAGTGAGCGAAGCAATCCTTTTAAAACCAGATTGCTTCGTCCCGACATTCGTCGGGACTCGCAATGACACGCTTTAGAGATTATATCTTTAGACAAATAATTCTATCGTAAAGTACCCCTTAATTTGGACTCGAATGCCATGGCATATTTTAAAAATTTTAAATCTTTTTTCAAAAAACTCCCCTCCTATTATAGGAAACAAATAATCTTTTTGGTTTTATTGAAACTGGTTTCCAACGGCTTTCTTTTAGCCTCGCCTTTTCTTTCCAAGTTATATATGGATGATGCTTTTTTAGCCAGGAATTTGGGCAAATTCCTGCGTATTTCTGTTTGGGGAGCGTCAATATTTATCTTAAGCGCGTTATTTTTGGCGTTAGAAGATATATTAAAAAATAAGACGCTGATAAAATTAAAACTTAATTTCGTTAATAAATTTATTAGGAAATTTTATTCGCTGGAATTAGAGTTTTTTCAGTCTAAATCCGTGGGAGAGAATGCTTATCGGTTAGCCGATATTGATGCCCAGGCTGATTTTGTAGTTGAGCAATGCCCCCGTCTTTTAGTGGATTTATTTAAATTAGTCATTATTTTAGGTATTTCGCTTTGGGTTAATTTACCCATGACTGTATTTTTATTATTACTTAGCCCTTTGTTTCTGATACATAGTTTTTATATTCAAAGAAAACTTAATCCCATCTATAAAGAACTTTGGAAGAGCCACGCTAAATTGTCTAAAAAAATCCATGAGGCTTTTTCCAGGATTTTAATCATTAAAGCATTTGGTTTAGAGCCCGGGCAAAGGCATGCCTATTTAAGATCGCTAATAAAAAATATCCGTTTAGGAATAAAAAGTTTTCGATGGTCATTGCTTAATTCTTTAAATTCATCTTTTTTGTCTAAGGCTGTCTATGGAATAGTAACTATTTTCGGAGGCTGGCTTATTATTAAGGGCAGATTGACAATTGGCAGCTATACGGCGGCAATGCTTTATCTTATGCAATTAGGCGGCTTGTTAGAGTCCTTAAGTTATAGATTCGAATATATCGCTAAAGAATCGGTAGCCTTGGAAAGATTTCTTGAAATTATGGATCGCCAACCCAAGATAAAAGATTTACCCGGAGTAAGAAGCTTAGGATCTCTTAAAGGGTTTATTCAATTTAAAAATGTTACATTCGGGTATCAACAGAAGAAGTTAATTTTTAAAGGATTGAATCTAGATATTTTGCCTCAGGCTTGGATAGCTATCGTGGGCCCATCGGGATGCGGCAAGACTACCTTAATTAATCTTATTCTTAGGCTCTATGAACCAAATCAAGGAGAGCTATTTTTGGATGGAATAGATCTGAAAATGATACGTTTAAATGATTTAAGGAAAAATATAGCCATTGCCACTCAACAGCCGCTGCTATTTGATGTTTCCGTCAGGGAGAATATCAGTGGTGGTTTAAAAAAAATAACTCCAGAAGAGGTAGAAGGGGCGGCTAGAATTGCCTGCCTTGATGATTATATGAAAGAGTTGCCGCGGGGGCTTGATACATTGATCGGAGAAGATGCCTGCTTGCTGTCGCATGGGCTTAAACAAAGAGTTGCTCTGGCCAGGGCAATTGCCAGGAAGCCCGGTTTACTTATTCTTGATGAGGCCATGTCTTCAGTAGATGTGTTCACGGAAGAGAAGATACTGCTAGCCTTAAGGCAAAAAAGGCGCGATTTAAGTACCATCATTATTTCGCACAGGCTATTTACCGTAAAAGACGCTGAGCGGATATATTTCTTAAAAGGCGATAGCCTAATAGAAGAAGGAACGCACGCGGAGTTAATCTCTAAAAGCCAGCCATACCAGGATTTTTTTAAAAACCAAGAATAAAGGGGACGCCTGACTGCCGGCAGGGTTCTATTTTTTCCAAGAAACCAGGGGACGGTTCTAT
>JAPLLY010000054.1 GCA_026387315.1 Candidatus Omnitrophota bacterium | reverse complement strand
TAGGTCTCCTCAAAGTTTTTCATTGAGGGATGATATGATTTAGGTCCCTGAATAAACTGAACCATCTCAACATCTTCGGCTGTAAGCTTTGACGCTATCTGCGCTGCATTCCATTGGTCAAAAGCAACAGCAACAAGATTAAAATTATCCTTAACCCATAGTACTTTTTTAAATATCTCATCGTAATCGGTTACTTCTCCGGACGTTTCAAGCATAAAACCAGCTCTAACCCATCCCGCATAGGGGACAAGATTTCTTTGTGTCCTAATAGCAACCGTGGTCTGCGGAACCCAACGCCAACCGTGCGTATATACTATCCCGTCTTTTTTCCAGACTAAGCGGAATGACGCAAGGTCGCGGGTGCTTGCCAAATCAAGGGCACCATAGCAAGGCTCGTTTTTTAATTCCTCAAGCGGTACTTTCCCGGCGCAAGCCTTCCATTTTTGCAAATCAATCCAACCGTTGGCGGTTGAGCTCTGCCGGTTCATACGCTTAATTAAAAATTCGGAATGGCGACCGGGCATTGATTTAGCTTCCGTTGCCTCTTTGCGGATAGCTTTTAATAAAGGCTCTGATACAGACAAGAGAGGATTGGCTTTCTCCCAGATACTCTCATCAAACTCGTTGTCCTTATTATCAATGGCGTAAAAAATAACAAGGAAGTGATCTGCTTCAATTACGCCCTCAAGAACCTGTTGTCCGAATTTACGCATTTCCGGCCAAGGTCCTGGGGTTTCATATCCTTCTGTGGTAGTGAAAAGAAACAATGGGTTTCTGCGGCCGCCTGCGGCTGATTGCAGGACATTCAAAAGATCGTGAGTTTTATGGGCGTGGATCTCATCAAGAATGGCGCAAGAAGGATTGAGACCGTCCTGCGTGGATGCTTTGGCGTTAATGGCCTTGAATAGTCCGCCGTTATCATAACAAGATATTGCCCGGGTAAAACATTCAACATTGAAAGCCTCTCTTAATTGTGGCTTCCTATCCGCCATTTTCTTAGCGACCTTAAATACAATGGCCGCCTGATCGCCTGTTGTCGCAGCAGAAATAACCTGTGGGCCTTTTTCACCTTCCATCGTTAGGCAGTAAAGACCAATACCAGAGGCGATTGTCGACTTAGCGTTCTTTCTCGCCATTGCGAACAACGCAGAAGTAAATCTCCGTGTGTTATCTAAATTCCTAAACCCAAATAAATTACAAAGAAAAAACACTTGAAACGGTTCAAGTGTTATATCCTCTGATTTCCATTCCCCCTCGACGTGTGGAAGGTTAGAGATAAAATCACAAACCTTATTTGCTTCAACCTCTGAATACCTAAAAGGACAATCTTGCTTTACCCGTTCAAGGTCCTTAAGGAACCTTTCCGCGGCGAGTTTAATCCATTTTCCAAAACGCTTACTATTCTTATTATCAAGTGCGTCTTTGGCATAATTCTTAGCGATATCTGTCCAAGATGTTTGATGGATGATATCCATCGGTTTACGAACAGTTGCTCTTTGCTTTTTTCTTTTGGTTTTTCCGGATGCTTTCATTTTTTCAGTGCCTTTAATTTAACAAAAGGATTTTTCTCAATAACCTTTCCAACGCCGACGACCATCTTGACTCTTGAGGCTGGGGTCATTCCAAGTTGTGCAGCATAAAACACCATATCCCGTTGAGTATCCCTGCTAATAGTTACTAAAGGGTGAACCTTAAGAGATCCTCCCTCTCCATATACACACAATCCGCCATGAGGAGACTTATTCTTACATATCATTTTTTCAGCATCCTGCCACCTAACAAAAGCAGAACAATACGCTCCCAACACGGCGACATCTATTTTCCTTAACGCCAACATGGGTCGAAGTAATTCTATAGTCGTGTTCCAGGCCGCGATTTCCCTTTTGTTGAAATGATCCGGCATCTGCGGTGGGACAAATTCCTCTCTTAGCTCCTCAACAACTTCTGTAGTTAATGGAGAAGTACCGTGAAGTACCTGTAAAGCTTTGCTTTTTGGCATTGGGCCACGCCGTCCCATATATTCTCCTTAATTATCAATAACCTTGTTTCCTGAAAACTGGGTTTCACAAAAAAATGACTGGGAGCCCGATTTCCGTCGGGGGGTTAAAACACTTTTTCATCCCCCCGGCATCTCATTGTGTTGCATATACTTACATTGTCAATCTTGTTATCATTGTTAGTTGACAATATCAATCGTCAACCATTATTATTATCTTGGTTTACATTACGCCTCTTGCTTGCCTTTATAATAGCCATTATCGCAAGCACTATCCCGAATGGTAATAAGCATAAGAGTATTGAGTTTAGTTTCCTAATTACAATACGAACTTTATTATTCATTAGTCCTTGTCCTTTGCTTGCCTAATCGCTTCGGTTAATATTATCCTAATCAAGAACACCACGCCCCAAGATACAAGACATAACAGTATATATATTGCCCTATCAAACCCCGCACTCTTTCTCGTTAGTTCCATTTGTCCTATCTCCTTTTGGTATTGGGTATCCATCTAACCCTATCTTGTTAGGTGGTGGCTTAATGCCTAAGTCCTTTGCTGTCTTTTCATTGTGGCACTCATCGCATACCCCTTGCAGGTTATCCCGAGTATCTGTTCCACCCTTGCATAATGGTATCTTGTGGTCAACCTGTGTGGATGCTTTGCGACCACATATCATACAAACAGGTTCTTCTACCAAGACAACGTGGCGCATAGCCAACCATTTGCGACCCACCGTCCTCCGTTGCCTACCCCTATCTCTTTCGTATTCCTTTCTACGCCAAGACACCAGCCAACTCCTTTAATTCTGCCAATGCGTTTAAGTTCCCTGCCTTATGGATGATATACCCTGGGGCCAGAATGAAGTCCATACGATTAAACTTATGCGATAGATTATAAACAGCGTGTCCGCTTAACTGTATTCGATCATTGAGAAAATCCTGCTCAAAGAACGTATTAATGTTTCCTTGCTCAATCTCCGGCTCAATGAATATATCTTGACTACACCTTGGAATGACCATCACCCCAGCATTATAATAATCAGGATATTTCCTATCAAAGTATTGCCCTTCATTAAACGCTCCGAGCATATCTTTAGGAACTATCTTGAATAAGTCCGGGCAATCGTGCTTAATTAAAACGTCTGTGTCTATGTAGAGTATTCGCTCGTACTTATTAAGCAGTTCAAATATTCTAAACTTCTCCCAATGTGGAGTTGAATGTTTCTGTTCTATAACAACCATAAAGTCCGCTTCAATCTTCCTTGCATAACTACTTATTGATTGATGAGTTATTGCGGCAATAGATTGAAAGCGTTCTCCTATGCAAATGGTAAGGACAAGGTTCATGTCATTTTCTCCTGATAAATAAACAGGAACTCACATTATCGATAATTTCGTATTTATCTTTATCAACCTCTTTGTCTACAACAATCTCAATACCGGGGCAACGATGGAATTTATAATCGTGGAAACCGATAATTCCACCTTTAGTAATTCTATCCTCAAAGAACCTATAGGCGTAAGATGTCGGTTGATATAAGTCCATATCCAGCCAAACAAAACAGAATTTCCTATCTGAATACCCTTTAAGCGTATCCTCTATCAACCCTTTAACTGGTATAATAGACGTTTCTTTTAGCGAATTGAATTTATCAAAGAACTGCTTTCCGTAATCCATCTCTCCGCGCTTGCATTGGTAATTGGAAACAATCGAATCGTCATAAGGCAGGCCCGAGAAGGTATCAAAAGCAAGCAACCTCTTGCCCGCTATTCTTACGATGCCATCCAATATAAAGGTTGTTTGTCCAAATGCAACTCCGCACTCCGCTACGTCTCCTTCAAGATGTATGCAGGATTTCAGCCTCTCTAAACAGTGGTTACTTCTTATTAGGTCTTCCATATTACCTCTTCTCAAAAACGAACGACAAGATATCCTCACGTCCGGCTCGAATCTCAAAGTTATCTACGTCAAGACAGGCAAAGCCATAATCAGCCATATAGCGGATTAATCCTTGCGTTGTGAAGTACCAATAATGCTCATCCGGTCTAAAATGTTTTGACCTTAATATATGACAAACATCCCGGAAGATGGGAATTGACAGAAATATCTTGGTTTTGGGATACATTGAACACAATAAATCAGAATGGTCTTTTATATGCTCAAAGCTATCAAAGAATGAGTAGGCCGAGAATACGCTATCTTTAATATCTACATAACGCCCAATGCCTTTCAACATCTCAATTGCGGTTTCATTGATGTCATAACCCATTGTATTCTGGCGCGTCTTTAAAAACTTCCCACCTCCGACTCCGACATCAAGAAGCTTATCGTAATGCCATTTATCAACAAAATTGATCCTTGCCAGTGTGAGCGCCTCACCCATCGGCGTATTGT
The DNA here is from genome assembly GCA_026387315.1 of Candidatus Omnitrophota bacterium. Taxonomy (GTDB): domain Bacteria; phylum Omnitrophota; class Gorgyraeia; order Gygaellales; family Profunditerraquicolaceae; genus UBA6249. Next base: position 33,883 of record JAPLLY010000054.1, on the reverse strand, counting down.
CATATCCGGCATACTTCTTGAAATATTCCTCATCGTACCTACGCGGAACAATATCAAGAAAACCGTATTCTTTGTCAACATTCCATCTTAATTCCATAGCTATCCTATTGTTTGCTCAAGCCTTGATAAAATTCTATCCTCCGGGATATCCTTCTTGCAGAGGTGTTCCCGGATACGGTTAACGCAAAAGCAGAATGGGTCCGGCTCAACGTATCCAACTTGATAAAGCCTTATATCACTCAATGGAGCGTGTGGAATATATCCACCGTAAATAAAGAACCCTTTCTTTTCAAGGATCTGGCAGATTGGTAGGATATTGCATTGGATAGACAACGCTAAGTCAGAACGATTAACTAAATCCATTACATCCCATATACCAAGATGATTGACATTGTGCCTATCCCTACGCTCATCGATTCCATGGGGCTCAATCCCGTCAAATTCTTCCGCATTTCCAATATCTCCGACGGATACAAAATAATATCTGTCTTTTAAGGCGTTGATACATAACTGGAAGTATTCCATTTTTCCATTGCGGTTAGCGTTAGGCCATTCCTTACGGACGGACGGGAGCCGGACAACGCATAGTTTCTTGCCGCTTGCTTTTACTCGCTCAATTATTTCGTCAACCTTTGCGCTTTGCTTTGGTGAAAACTCAAAGAAAAACTCTCCATTCAATGGCACAACCTTTTCAAATGACTGTATAATCGTTAATTTATCCTTAAGTCCTTCTCCGTAATTAAAACGTATTCTTTGGCCGTTCGGTTTGTGCCCATGCGAATAAAGCCCATTGCCTTCCATGTTCTTTAATTGCAGTTTTAGATTAGTAACCGGCTTCATGCAATAAACATTAGGGAATTGAAACAGCTCAGGGAAAGGGGTATAAATAAATACCTCTCCCCTTTGTGCCAATTTATGCACAAAGGGGATATGGTAAATGTTATCGCCAAAGCCGAAATAGCTGTCTAAAATATAATTCATACCATATTAGGCTAAGATGCTTTCTACTTCCTCGCGGGTGTATTCAAGCCTAAACAACTCACAGTTAGGATCGTCTTTATATTCGTATTGGTAGCGCTCCTTTATTTCTTGCGTGGCCTGATCCTTTACCTCTACCACCTTATGCGTCTCGTCGGTAATTCCGGCGTCGCCCTCAGTCAATTTGCCGGTAACAAGCCACTGTTTAACCTCAGCAAGCTTCTGGGCTAAGAAGGCCCGGGCCTCTTCCGGGTAATTCTGTAAACAATATTCCACGTCGTATCTGGTGTTTAGGTGCTTCGGGAAACCTTTCATCTTCTTCCTCCTGGTTAGGTGAATGTATAATATCGGTCTATTTTCTTTATGGTCGTGATAAACGGTATCTCGTTTTTATATCTCTCTATCTGATCACGCAGAACATTAGAGCCGGTAAACATCACAGATATTTTGTCATCTAATTTAAACTGTAGCGTCATGCACAGCTCGCAATTCGCTTTTTTGAAATGGCTGTCTTTAATGCGATAATCCAACACCGTAATTTCTCGATTAACCACATCATCGAGTTTTACCTTGTCGCCGTCTAATGGCATAGTCTCCCGGGCGAATTCGTTAAATCGCTTGGGCTGTTTTTCCGGCGACATTTAATATCTCCTGTAGTTTATCCAGTTGTAACTTAAGTCCTAAGTTATGGCAGTTGGCCCAGCGCATCCATCCGGTATATGAAGCGATGCAAGAGCGGAAATATTCAAGGGTAATTCTTCCGGCCGCTAATAAACGGGGTAATATCTTTAAGCGGCGCTTTACTCTTATCGCTGTTGACTTTCTTAAAAGGACGTACTTCGGGAAGTGCCGGTAACCTAAAAAATCCACGCCCTGGGAGACCGGGAATAACTCGCATTTGCTCATCTTTAGGCTGAGCGTTTTATCTAAGTAGGTTTTTAAATCTTTGGCAATCCGGCGCAGCTCTGCCTTATCATTATGGAAGAATAAGAAGTCATCGCAGTAACGCACGTAATGCTTAGTTTTATAAACGTGCTTGACGTGCTGATCTAATTCATTCAGGTATATGTTGCCAAACCACTGACTTGTATAATTGCCGATAGGCACGTTCTGGCCGCCGCCTATGCCGTAAATAATTGCCTTGATTAGGTTGAGCGTATCCTTGCATTTAATCTTTCGCTTTAAGATATTGAAAAGAATGTCGTGTTTTATAGACGGGTAAAACTTAGAGATGTCGCATTTCAGGCAATACTTATTTGCCCGGACAAACTCCATAGTCCTTTGGCTTCCCACGTGCAGGCCTTTGCCATCGATGCAGGCGTAGGAGTCATGGATAAACATAGCTTTATAAATTGGCTCAAGGATATTCATTAAGGCGTGATGTACTATTCTATCTGGCGCAAACGGAACGATAAAAATAGTGCGCTTCTTAGGCTCGTAGACCTGCTTAGTGCGATATACCGATGTCTTGAATGTCTTATTGATAAGCACCTTTTGTATCCTTTTTAAATTCTCTTCTATGTGCAGGTCAAAGGTCCTTACCTGGCGCTGCCAAGTCTTACCTTTACGCGTGCGAGCATAGGCAAACCTCAAGTTTTCTAATGAAGTAATCTTTTTGTAAAGATTGCCATGCCTTCTCATTTAATCTGGGCCGTAAGACTTTCGATTTCTCTACTAATCTTCCAGCCCCTCCGTTGTGTATTTTGCCTTTAGGGCAAGGCTAATGCATCCAGCCAGGAGTTTATTTTCTCCGCACATTCCCCTGTATCCGCGCAAAACCGGCAACCGATATTCGAATTCGTATTCCAGCGATAGTTATTCGTATTCCGACCTCGGGAACCGCAATTCACGCCGTTGTCCCAATTACCGCCAGCAATCAGCAACCGATGACACATTAGCCTGTGTTACACTACTTGTCAAAAAACGCCGCCGAAGCGTAGTCCGTGTTCGGCTTACTTCGTTAAACGGGCTCCGCGCAAAACCGGCAACCGAAATCCGAAGCCGTAGTCCAGCGAGAGTTAGCCGCATACCGACCCCGGGAACCGCAATACACGCCGTTGCCCCAATAACCGCCAGCAAGCAGCTGTACATCATTTGTTTTTGCGACGCGATATAATTGACCCTTATCTCCGGGCAAATCGTACCACCCGGCTGTAACTGCATCTTCCCACATCGTGGCATGTTCATCTAACCATTGCCATTCAACACCACAGGCATCTTCTACGCCTATATTAGAAATCATACGACGAGAGGCGGTATCTATATGGCCGCCGGTAGTACCGGGATCTCCTGAGCCGTAAATATTCGTTGCTTCATTTGAACCTGTGGCTATTACCTGGAACTCCGGGTCAGTCAACATCTTCTTCTTTACCGCTCCACCGTCATCAGTAAAGTCATTCCAGTCGCGGGTGTCTGTAATCGTGGCGGCATAGACTGAGGCTGTGCTTGAGCCGGTGCCGGAAGCTAAATAAATATCTACCCACTTGTTTATGCCATCGCTATATACCATGCCTTCAGGAGTAGAGACTGGCCTATGGTTTAGATCCCAAATTGAAGCTGGTAGAACGTCGCCAGCAACAAAGTCGGTCAAGGTGTGGCCAGAAATAGTGCCTACAGCCACGCAAAGCCCGTGGAAACCGCCTATTTTACGCGATGTTGAGGCTGAGTAGCCTGATGGCGTGGTTGAGTTGGCTGAGAGCACTATCTTGGGCGCTGAACCGCTTACAGGCACGCAGGCGTAAATATAGAAATCTTTACCTGCTCTATTTGCGGCTGTTCTGTAATCTGTTCCGGCAATAGTATCCCAATTAGCTTCAAGAGATAAATCAACCTCTGCTTGAGCGATTAAGAAGTAGATCGTACCGTTAATATCCACCGAGAGTTTATTCGGCGTTAAAATAGTGTACCTATTTGCCGCTGTGCTATAGGCTGTCTTAAGCGCCCACTTCTGATCACGCTGGTAAAGGCTTGGGTAAAGCGCTGCTAACTTTTCGGCAAGATAACCGGCTGAGGCATCAGCTGAAACGTTTTTAACTTTTTCGTCGGTTGATGTTGCTACTGGTAATATTTGCACCCATGCCCCACCCACTTGGCATTGATACACTTTATTTGTATCGGTTGCGTAATAATGATCTCCTACTACCGGGGCTACTGGTTTTGAAGCGTCTAAACCCGTATAAAACGGTTGATGTAATGCTAAGCCTGTTAGTGCACTATGTTTCACTGACATATCTCATCCCCTTTCTTTTAGTAACCTTGAATTAAACAATCTGCTATGCCACCTACATCGGCGGCGCTATTATCTAAAACCTTAACTCCTGTAATTTGTGTTAAGCTCTTACTGGCATATACTGCGCGCCTATTTGCACCTTCTGCCGTAATAAATACATTGACGAGCGTAAGGAATGTTTTAGTAAAAACCAAATTAGTCCCACCTATGCTAATAGTCTGGCTGTTGAATTTTTCAAAAATTAACTTCACTGTAACAAAGGCTGTGAGGTTTAAAACATAGACTATATCGTTTACGTTGCTATTGATGACGACTAACTTTATTTTAAAATACCGACAAAGATATTCACCGGGAGCATAAGCACTCCATCCGTTCCAAGTTTCGCCATCTTCGGAAGTATTGATATACAGCACATAAGAAGCGTTTCCTTGGATATTCGTGGTTAGCCTGATGCAAGCCTTCATTAAGGCGCCTAAATCCTTTACTGCGCTGATATATATGCCTTCAGACGCATAATAGTCGGTATAAAACTTCAGGGTCAAAAGATCGGAATAATTAACGCTTTCCATAATGAGATCATCGTTTTCATCGATACAAAATTCACCGGATTCGTTGATTACTTGTTCGTCTTCGATATTGTCATCTATAATAAATCCAGGCAGATAATCGCTTTCTACTTGGTTATCGCTTTCGTCGACAATAAGGTTATCGCTTTCGTCGACAATGTCTTCTACGTTGGCTTCGCTACCTTCAAGTGAACCGTTTGACCAGTCGCTTAGATCATAACTGCCCTTATCTTCTATTAGATTGGCGTTGTCTATTGTTATGGTGGCACTTACGGCGTTGAGAGAACGGTTTCCTGAGCTATCTACGGCTTTGACCAGATATTCCTGAAGGCCAAATAAGAAAACAGGTAGGCGTTTTTCAATCTCCGCCCAACAAGACTCTATAATTGTGGCGGTTTTCCAATCGTCTCCCATGCGGATTTCATAACCTGCAATATCTATCTCAACATTTTTACTATAAGCAATGACTATTTCGTCGCCATCTTGCCTTACAGTAAGACCTTTTACATCAGCCGGTGGATAAGATTTACCGATTACGGTATATCCTGAAACAGTAGTCCAGGGACCAGGCAAAAGTTTCCCATTTACCTTAAATCTTAAACGAATATCAACAACCTCATTCGTTCTTACATCCCCAATAAACACATAGCTATTTCCCTGCTCTTCTATAACCGCCGGATAGAATGACTCTTCTATTCCATTATGCCTGATTTGGACGTCGACCTCGTTTCCAGTTCCGAATATATTTGTATTCAGGGGATCAAAGTTTATCCCAATTCTTTCTTTAAGAGTGCCGGTTGAGCTTATAACTATTGCGCTTTCATCAGATACCATTGATGTAATATTGGGGGTAGGAATTGTATCCGATGCGGTGATCTTAGTTATAAACTCTGGGATTTCTTCTGTATCGCAAGCATAGATTGCTGGACGATAAGGGACAGCTATTATTGTGGCTTGCAGGTTATTATCCGGTGTTATGGATATGACAGTCGCATCTTCGGTTTCCTCTCCAAACTCTCCGAAACAAACAATATCCCCAATATTTATAGCCTGCTGTGCAGGAGAACCTACGCCTGCTATCTCTTCGGAAAAAACCAATATCTTTGTCGCACCCTCAGAAGTTACAACCTGCGCGGAAAGGCTGGGATTATCTAAGGTGCGAATAACTACTCCGTAAGTTTTCCCAGCTTCCATCATCACTTCTTCGTCAAGCTCAATGGAAACAACAACACTATCTTCGGCAGTAACTATGCTCTTAACCCTTCCCTGCGCAAGACCAACTATCATTACATCGTGGGCTATCTTAATCCAATCTCCGCGCCGATAAGTTAAGAACTCCATATCCTGTTTGCAAGTCCAACGCTCCGGCTGATTTAAGGCCTGCGCTATCCGCCAGCGCCCTAATTTATAAATTTGGTCTGGATCGGTAACGCCAAGCAAGTCTAAGGTTTCAAATTTAGTGGCGTTATCATCGTTATACCCATCACGGTAAACCCTGTATTCATCGGTAGCATAATTTTCATCCTCATTCGGAAATTGAATGCGCCAACCATGCGGAGGATTTAAAAAAAACTTTTCGGAAGAGAAATCAAAACTATTTCTTGGAGTTATTATGCTGACAGGGGCAGTCTGCTCCCGGTCAATGACTACCGACCATAGACCGTCAACCATTGTTGGAGCTGCGCGGCCGGTTGCGCAGATGTCTCTTAAGGTACTCCAAACAGAAGCGGAATAATCACGCACTTGGTTAAATTTAAAACCTTTCACCTCACAGAACTCATGCCAATCCTGCAATGCCTCAATGTCAATCCTATCATCGTCAAGCGGTTCAGCCATTCCATTGCCCTGTAAAACAAATCTGAACATTGAGGCTGGATTCTGTGTTGCCCGGGTAATCCAAGTTTGTGTAGCAACATCCCAATCAGGACAAACTCTGGTTACAATACCGCTAAAATCATCTATAACCCCATTAAGTTGGTCAGTGGCTTTGATTACTAATGCGGTTACGGCTAAAGGAACAGGAGAATCTATCGGGCTTTCTATTTTAATTGAGCGCAATGCTGTCCAATATGTCCGATCAGCTATAAGGGTTGAATCTGTGTCTGCGGTGATCCTGCGTACTCTTACGTCATATTGCGCCCTCTCCGATACCCCCCAGCGGATGCCATATCGCAATGCTGATGTTTTCTTGCCGGTAAAGGTTATACTGTTAAGCAGGGCGCCGGTTTTGTTAAGCCAAGAAGGATCGCAAGTCGCTTGGAATTTAGCTCCAGCGGTATCGATATTTGACCAAGCATCTCCGCTGCTGGATTTGCGGTATTGGATCTCTACATTGACAGACCTTGGCCCCTTGTTGCCGTTTGCGTCATACTCTACAAGGCCGCCAGAAAATGAGATATCCAGGCTTATCTCATCGGCATTTATAGTTGTGGTACGGATGATCCAATCATTTACAGCAGTTAATGCAACAGTAAAATCCTCTTCGCTTATTGCTTCAGGGAATAATGTCAACGCTGCATCGCCTGCGTAGCCTTCTCTGTGCTCTATCTGGTAATCGGAAAACTCGCTTAATAGGGTATCGCCTATTTTTATACTGGCTTCGTCTATTTCTAATGGGCCAACGCCCCAAACAAATAACATCCGAATATATTGGTTATCGCCAATCATTTCGGTATAAGGCTTAGAACCTTGGCGGGGGGTTTGGCGGTATTTCCCAAGAGTTACAGGGACTACTCCGAATGGGTCTATTGAGTTACTTGCTCCCTCGATATAGAGCGTGTTGCTATCTGTTGAATCTGTGCTTGATAGGGATGCAGTTGATGCGCTTGTTGATATAGGGCACAAGGCGTTTACCGCAAGCATACCAACTGTTGCGAAAACTCCAGTAAAAGCTGCTGTTGAAAAAGCAGCTGCTGCCCCTGTTGCAAATACCTCTCCACTAATCCCGAGCAAGCCTGTCAACGCCCCGCCTGACCACACCGCCAATGCAACGACAGCGATTGTCAAAACTACTCTCAATATATCTTTGCCACCTCCGCCTCCTCCCCCGTGGGGAATAGGGCAAGCCCTAACTTCGACTATTTCACCTGCGAGAGGCCTGTGGGTAGCCCATATTTTTTTAGGAATGACTTTGCCATTGATAAAAACGATAGCGTGCCGAAGTTTAGTTGTATCGGGCTGTGCGTATAAGACCATGTCCTTGACAGTAGTGCCCTCATTAAATTCAAGCCTTTTTCTTGCCGACTTGAACGGGTGAACAACTGCTGTCATTTTTATTTTATCTGCCATCTTTGTCCTTTAAACGGTAAATTCCCTCAATCCTCTTTTTCCATTTCGCACTATCTATTCGCTCGATCACCGTATTTATTATTTTCTCGCAATGAATAAACCTGTTTTTATCTACCATAAGACCCAAATGGGTTTCTGTATCGCCAAACCTAAAGAGGACTACATCCAGGGCTTGCGGTTTATCAACAGTTCCCCAATTATGTTTTTGGCTTAAAATAATATCGTGAATGATGCGCCGCGATGCTTTTGTATCTCCGGCATTGACATAATCATCTATGAAGCTTGGAAGATCTACGCCAAGGATGTCTTTATAGGCGCAGCGGGAGGGTCCCCAGCAATCCCAGCCTGAATAATCACGTCCCTTGTCTTTAAATTTTACGAGAAGAGCTTTATTTATAAATTCGTTCAGTGTCATAGTATCCCCTTAAAGATTGAAGGAGAGAATTTCAACGATGGGAATTCTTCCCGCGTCAAATCCTCAAATTCCAAATCCGCAGTAACAGTCATCATATTATATTTGACATTATTAAGGCGCATTCCGACAAATTGGGCTTCCACAATATTCGGCGTATCTTGCCTGACAACAGTTATCATAACGCTGGGGGGAGTGGATATTGACCTTATAGCGAATCCGATTTCTCTTGATACATTGCAGATAGTAAGCTTAGCTGAAGGTTGGGAATCTTCTTTAGAATCCGGCAATCTGATATCAAATGGAAATGCTATATACTCAAGGCCGTTTGAGGTAACAGCGACTTTGTTATTAACGACTCTTATGTCCTCGCTTAATGATGAGTGGCTTATCGTAAGGAGTATAAGGGGTAAATCGCTCTCATTTTGCCAAGCATCTTGTTTTAAGGCGTCCGAAATATCCATTTATGGCTGGATCTCCAATTCGAAAGATGCCTGATATTTTCTATCATTGACGCTTGCGGCGGATTTTATACATTTCCAGTCAGGCTTTGATTTAAACCTTATCTCCACGGTCTCTTCGGTAAATGGGTGTATCCAGTTAAATGAAAATGAACCGTGTTTAATTGTTGTCCTAAAGAATGTGTTGAAGGTAGCTAATTGCGATCCGGTCAATACCATTGAACCCTTTACGGTTTGAGTGATTGCCGTAAATCTATTGCGGACTGACGCGGGGCCTGCGTCCATATCTGAAATGGCGCGGCTTTCATCATCCTTGACTGACGCATCACAGGAGAGCCTTTGTGGTAATGTAGATGGCCAAGTATCCATTTTTACCTCGTAGTTAATGACTGTTTTAAGCCAAAAGAATTCTTGAGGGCTTTATAAGTCTTGCTTCCTGAATTCTTCACTGAACCGGCGACTGCTTCATCAATCATAATATTTATTTGTTCCTTATCCCCAATGGTTTGGTTATTTTGGGAAACTTTTGATCCTTCGGGAGCATAAACATTTATTTCAACACCTCCGCCTCCGACGCCACTTGATTTAACGCCTAAATCACCACTCCCGGTGCGAAATAAGGGCATAATTGCTTCTGTCCCAGCTTCTCCGGCAAGCCCTGTCCCTCCGTTTGCCATGGGGAATAATGTCGGTCGAGTGATAAGTCCTCCAGCTGCAAATGGAATAAGCCTACCCCCTGAAAAAATATTGCCCTGAGCGGAAGCAGAGAAAAAACTGGAAATACCTGTTGATATTGCTTCTGCTAAGGGGGTTGTTACCGCTGCCCGCAATACAAGCCTTTCAATATCTTGCAATAATGCTGATAAGACATCACTGAACTTTTTACCATCAATAATCGCATCCTCAAACGCCGATTGAAATGTCATCCCTAAATCTTTTGCTGCGTCCTTCATTCTGTTTGTTGCTTCAGAGTTTTTCTCCAGTGTTTCTTTTGATTTTTTCGCCGCACGCTCATAGGTTTCTTGGCTGATTGCTCCGGAATCAAGCAAATCCTTGTATTTTGCCATTTCATCGTTATATTTTTCCTGTCCCGAGCGCAATGATTCTGTAAGAGTTTTACCGGCTTCCTGTTTTTTGTTAAATTCGATTATGCTGTCGGAAAGACCTGAAAGGCTTTTGCCGGTTTTTGAAGAACCGTCTTTGACAGTATCGGATATGGCATTCCAGTTTTTGTCAAGATTGGCCGCAAGGTTAGTCCATCTCTTTGATTGATCTTCGGCGTATAGCCTTCCTACCTCCATCGCCTCTTTAAATTTTAGATTAAGCATTAAAAATATTTGTGCCGCGCCAGCTCCGACAGTATCAATAACGGTTTTGAAGGTATCAATTAAAACCATTCCGCTATTAACGAGCGCAACAATTACGGTTGCTACGTTTTTCCCGGCTTCTTTAAAAGATTCTAAGGCCTCCGATGAGCTGTTTAAATTATCTGTCAAATTCGCTAAGGTAGGGAGTAAACCGGAAGTAAAACTCGTTATTAACCCTTGAGAAACGCTCGCCATGCGCTTCATGTTATCGTTAAATTTATCCGCTGCGGCTACGGTATCGTTATTAAAGACTACTCCAAACTTAGCGGCTTCTTCGGTAAGCTTTTTAATCCCGTCTTTACCGGAATTAAGTATCGGAATCATTGTTGCTCCGCTTTTTCCGAAAAGAAGTTGCGCGGTTGCCGATTTTTGCACGCCATCGCTCATTTTTGACAAAACGTCTGCGGTTTCAAGGAACAGGTCGTAATTGCTTTTTAATCTTCCGCTATTGTCGGTAAGAGAAATTCCAAGTGATTTGAATGCCCCGGTGTTATCTTTAACTGCTTTTGCCTCATCAAAAATGGTGTTATTGAATTTCTGGAAAACTTTCTGTAAACCTTCTATCTCGACCCCTGATAATTTTGCCACATATTCAAGGCTGGATAACTGCTCAACTGTCATGCCGAGAGAAGATGCCATCTCGCCGATTTCGTCAGCGTGGTCGATGGTTTTCTTGACGCTAACGGCGATGGCTGTTCCGGCTGCAACAACGGCCCCTATAATGGCGGCCGTTCCGACTTTACTTTTAAAAGCTATTTTTTGTAGATCACGCTCGGCCACATACGCGGCCTTGTCCATTGCGGACGAGAATTGTGCTGTGTCTGCGCTTAATAATACATTAAGGCTTCCAAGAGTACCTAATAATCCCATCTTATCGGCCTTTCTTTTTTATTCTTGAAGAGAATATTTTTGCTAATTCAGTCTTTGCATTTGCCGGATCACCTTCAATTTTTAAACTAAAATAAGCGATCCATTCAGTAATTTCAGAACTTGTCATCTGGGATAATAATTCTTTAACAGTTTTACCAAGTTTCTCGGCAATAAAAAAATAAACTCTTCTTTCAGGGTTAGAGTTTAGTTTTTTTTTGCCTTGTTGATTTCGTCTGCGCCAAGGCCATTCAAGCGCATGGAGACTATGCAGATTTTTTCAAGGGTTTCGGATGATAGTTTCCCGATAGCTTCAATATCATCGTCTTTAAAAAGCCTGTTCCCTTTTTCATCAATAATGGTAAAAGCAATCAATTTAGCCCTTGGGGAAACAAGCCTCCCCGAGGCATCTTTTTCCCTGATTGCCTGCTCCCAACCATCACGCATAGCCCCGGACATTTCAGAAACAATAACATCGCCACCCCACTCCTCGATGTTTAATGTTTCTGTTTTAAGGGATGTTTTGGAAAGTATCTCTTCACGTTTTAACATGGCTTCTCCGTAATTAGCTTTCGGTTATCTCACCGGAAATTTCCAGGGTTACTGATGCTTTCACTACGCCATCGACAGCCCCAGAAACCGCAAGACCAGTAACGATAGCATTGAAAGTCCATTCCGTAGCGCCGGTATCGGTGAATACGATCTTAACGCTGATTGTGGTTCCGTTTTCTTTAGCCTCACGAAGAGCCGCGTGTTGCGTATTCGTCGGGATAAAATTGCACTCAAAAGAAAGTTGGCCGTTATCATTTAATCCGGCGAGCTTTTCTTTTGCCATGCTCGCTAAATCCGTAACGTCAATTACGGAAACACTCCCGCCAGGTCCGTTAAAAGAGTTTATCTCCGCTATTGTTACGTAGCTAAGCGGAGAACCTGAACCCAGTTGGAGTTCTGTTCCTTGCGCTTTAATTGCATTTGCACCCATAACAACCTCCTTTTTTGAAAATTGTTAATAAATCATACTTTTCAAATTTACACAAAAATAAAAAGGCCAACTCCGCCGTGCACGGAATCGGCCTTAAAAACTATCGACAGGGAGCGACCCCATCTTGTATGTCTCTATTATCGCATTGCACTACTTACAAAAGCAAGAAATACTCCCTAAGCTTTGGGAATAAATCACCTTACCGCCAATTCCGTGGCTTGTTGTTTAACTCTGGTAATAGAAACAGATACTCTCCGGTCTGTCTTTCGGATAAATTTATCAAAATATTTCCGGCCGTATTCTAACTCTCTTTTGTGCTGACATTCTGACACTGCGCAAGTTTTTCGGCCTTTTAGTTTGGGTCTAATCTTACAGTAAGGGCATAACGACATCAATTATCTCCTTTTTCGTTGGTTAACTTCTTTTTACTTTATCGCGGCCAATATAAATACCTCCGCCCTGCGTTTTTCTATAAACATCCTGCAACTTATCTCCTTGCCCCTTACTTAGATTTTTCCCTCTATCAACCTGCTCTTCTATAGAGATCATAAAATCCATTTCCCACGTATTCAGGTTGTAGTCTGAATCTTTTATCTTCTCAATAAGTATCTTTGCGTCATTGTTTAACATCTACCGCATCTCTCCTTTCGGGTTTATTGTTCTCTATAATCGTCGCACTCAAAAACTTGGGTGTCTACTTCCTGGCAGAACTTCTTCAAAATACAGGTATCACACAGATTTTTCATTCTTCGTCTCCTCCATTACTGTCTTTATTATTGCCGGCCTTGACCATTTCCTTGCGAATTGCTTAAATTCTTTTGAATAACTTATAGAATTATCTTTATTACGGAATAACTGCGCAAAAGGCATAGCGCCTATTTTGTAAACCTCTCTTAGCCTACTTTCGTTTTCTATAAGGTCGTCTCCTATCAACACAAAACAATAAATATGGTTTTGAGTAAATCCGGATTTATGCAATATCTTTACCGCTTTTCTCAATGCTTTAATCCCGCTTGGTTGATCACAGGCAAGCCATAATGTCTTAATTTTTAACCCTCTTAAATCCTCCGCGATTTTCTCCGTTATCCTATACTTTTCTAATCCCCCCTTAAACTCTATGGCCTTTTCTTTTTTAAGCATATCTAAAACTAACCGCCAATGTTTATCTGAACACGCAAGGATATTATTATCTTGGATAATATTGCCCTCCGGAAAATTATCAAATTCAATTACTCCTCTTCTTACCAAACAAAAACTACAATTATTTGTACAGCCTCTTGAGGTTATGGTTACTCCTTCCCTCAAATAAAACCCGGCTTGAAAAGGCTTGTCGCTCTCACCATCTATTGCCACCCCTCCCAGCCTGACTACCTTTGCGTGCCGGCTCCAATCCTGCACTAATCTCTTTGCTTTTGGAATATCCCAGGTAAAGGTGCAACTGATATGCGCCTCTTCGTATTTCGGGGTGAATAGATCCGGTGTGTCAAAATAAGCGTGTTTGTCTATTGGAGACATGCTTGTTTTAGTCGGGAATACCCTGGCTATGGTTGCACCTGTGGTCATTTACTAAGCTCCTTATCTTCGCAAACCTCAAAGCCATCTGATTCATTGGCCCTTGGACAAGTTTTATTTTTATTACAGCCAGAGCAGGCGTTCATTTGGAGACCCCTTCTAATAACTCCGGGTTCTCATAGATGTTACCGATGACTTCAATTCGTTTATCTGCATACCATTCACCTAATCCAAGGCGATTTTCTTTATCAACTGCTTCAAATCCAGCATAATTATATTTAACAATAAAACATCTATCCATCCCTTCAAGCTTAACAACATCCCCCTCATAAATCTCCTTGCCATTTTTATCAAACAAGCCGGTAAAGAATAGCGGTATGCACTTCTTATAGGCTCCCGATAGCTTATGCGGTGGACGCATAGGGCCATACTCCATCAACTGACCCGTCTGAGTTAATAAAAACCAGGAAGCCGCACTCTCCATGCAACTTACCATTTCGCCTTTTACCTCAAATTCACACCAAACCCTAAACTTCGTCTCCATCTTTCTCCTCCGCTAAAATAAACTCCCTATCGTATTCATCAATCTGCGCTCGGCCTTTTGACAATATCTGGTATCTTTCTCTATGCCGATAAAGCGCCGGTTTAATTCTTTGCACCCTACTAAAACAAAACCTGTACCCATAAAAGGGTCGAGAACTATGTCGTCTTTATTGCTCCAATAAGATATGAATTTCTTGGCAACTGAGATTGGCTTCTGGGTAGGATGTATCCGTTCGCCGTCCTCTTTTGTGGTGTGGCCTACGATGGCTCTTACGCCCCAGTCTTTGGCTTGGCCGAGTTGGTAGTTATAGGTGAGCTTTCCTCCGGGCTTCTGCCACATCCCGATAATTTCCCAGCCGTTCATCCATTTGACTTTGCGGGCCTGCGGGACGGGGTTAGATTTTAAGTCGGCGTAATATCCTTTGCATTTAAAACCGTATTTGTCTTGAAGATACCGGCTAATAAAATTGACTTTATCCCTATCAAAATACGAACAGAGCATACCCCCCCCTCTGAGTGTTCTGACAGCTTCATCTAACCACTTGAATGTCCAATCCATAAACTCTTCAAGGGAATTAAACTTGTCCCAATCTCCGAAGTCCTGACTGATATCCTTGCCCTTGAATTTCATTTTGTTGCGGCCGCGTGTAATTATTACCTCGTTGGATATGGCGTAGGGCGGATCTGTGAAGATAAGTTCTACCGCCTCCGCAGGGATAAGCTTCATTAACTCAAGGCTGTCTCCGCAAATTACTTTGTTTATAAAATTATCTGGGTATACCAGAGTTTCTCTATCTAAACATTCCAAAGGCATCTAATAACTCCTATTATTAAAACTCCGGCTTTAGATTTTCCTTGAGACTGTGAAACATCTCATATACCCCGTAAATGGGACTGTATAAATTCCACACACCGCTATAAAATCACAGTTTTTTATTCTTTTTGGTATCTCGTAACTAAGGGTTAAGATATACCCACCCTTCTTGCAAACTCGTTCGGCTTCTTTGGTAAATGCGTTTATGCCTCCGTAAAATTTCTCTGTCCCATATAATTCCTTAGCTAAATCTTTTGTATATGGCGGATCAATCATCACCCAATCAAAACTCTCGTTTGACAAAGAGGTCTTTCTTGCGTCTTCAATATATGTGGGATTAACTTCTGGACGAATATCAACAGTCTGTCCTCCCCTATCATCAACCATTCCTCCGCAAAGATAAATTCTCTTTTCGGCCCACCAACCTTGATTTTGTATCCAACTTAAAAAACCTTTAGGGAAAGCGCCCTTGCATTTGCCTTGTCCGTTAACTCCGAAACATTTGGTTGTTCTAAAAATATTATTCATAACTCCCTTTCTGTTTTTTTAATTGCTCTCATTATTTCAATCGCTACCTGCGGAACAATCGCATTTCCCAAGGCCTTTAATCTTTCAACCCTGTGTCCGGCCTTGGTGAGTTTGAATCCGTCCACCCCGTAGGGTAACCCATCATCCACTCCACAAAGGCGGGTTGCAACTTCAAGCCAGTTTTGGTTCCATCCGGTATTTCTACAACATTTGGTAATTGTCCCATGTGGCTCCGTTTCCCCCGCTTGAAATGTTTCGGGCCGTTTGCTCCTTTGTAATCTCGAACTGCTGGGGTAGGAAGCAGATTCTTTTCGTGCATTGCTATTTGATCGTTTAGATTTAATGGCATCTTCCGGACAAGGTATCTGTCCTTCAGGTTCTCCGTTGTTCTGGGACCTCTGTCCATTCCCGTGTCCGGCGTACGCAACAATCCAGACCCTATCTCTTCTATGTGGAGCGTTGACGGCACAAGCTGGAATAACAAATGGTTGGACGGAATAGCCGATTTGCTCAAGGTCTGTAATAATTCCGTAGACAACTCCTCTGCCAAATTCTGTATGCGTATTTGTTTTATTGCCGAATAAATCGGTTTCGCTTCCCACCTGAGCATCACCTTGTTGCTGTGCCATTGTGAGGATTCCAGCAACGTTTTCGCCAATGATCCAAGTGGGCTCGAACTCTTTAATAACTCGCAACATTTCCGGCCAGAGATAACGGTCGTCTTTCGTGCCTCTCCGTTTTCCCGCTGCGCTAAAAGGTTGACAGGGAAAGCCTCCGGTGAGGAGGTCAACTGAATAGTCTGTGCTAAATTTAAGCTGTTTCTTTTTAATTGACTTGGGCTCATTTCCTGATTTGGTCTGCCTGTTGTTGGTGTCGGCAATAACCCGGCTCCTTGTGATTTCTCTAATGTCGCCATAAATTAAACTGTCCTTTCCGAAATTCTTCTTAATGACCTCTTGGCAAAACTTATTATTGTCGCAAAATAAAACATTTTCATAAGCCCCCCCCCACGTCTGTTTTGCGGCGTATGCGAAGCCACAGATACCTGAAAAAACATCAACATGAGTACACTTCATCAAGCTTTCTTCCACCTATGCACCCAAATATTTTTCTACAAAACCCCTCAGCCAATAAAAACTCTGCGGGAATTCTAACCCCTTCGGCATAATCACTGCCAAATAACCTCGTTTGTTTAATTCTTCCTTCCACCATAGTTGTTTGGGATTATTGGTATCTCCTTCGGAAGCTTTCAGCTCAATAAACAAACCGTGATATTTTTTAGTTGGCTGGAAGATTAATATATCCGGCATACCGGCCTTTACGCCTAACCGCTTTTTCATTGTTGCGGCGAACCGGCTTATTTTGATATTCCCTGTCATAAAAGAAGTAAACAATACCCCCTTAGCGTCAAGCCAGTGGACAAATTGCTCCTGTAAAAACGCCTCTGGGTGTCGCGGTCTTCTTCTAAAACCCTGTTGTCTATAACGCATTGACTACACCCTCCGGCAACATTTTCTTTAAGATGTCTTGAAGGTTCTCTATCTCTCCGCCGCGGGAAGTGCCGGTATTGATCTTGATCTTTAAATGCTCTAAATCTTGTTTCCTTACCCACCAGGCGGAAGAAGCTTTCGACATTGCCGAGATCACCCAAGGAAAGTGTTCGCCTTTTATGTTGACCTTGTTTTTTAAATAACTCTGGGATACCTCAATCAAAATCTCAGCAGGTATTTCGTAGTTCTCTCCAAACATCAACAGTCTTTTCCTCTTGGCCTCTTTCTTAAATTTATTGATAAGCTGGTAGATATTAAATTTAGATTTATAAACCTGTTTAAGGAGAGTTTTTAAAACAAGGTTCTCCGCAGGTTTATCAGAGACAGGCAGTTTTTCGCCTGCTTTAGCTATAGTTACTACTCTGTTACCGTTACTATTACCGTTACGTGGACTACTGGTAGCCGAACGGTAGGCTACTGGTAGCCTACTTTTGATTACTATATATTTAGCGTATTTCTTTCCGGATTTATACTCTTGCTCCTTGCAATCAATCCACTTAGGAATGGGGATTTTGGGAAGAGAGGGGTTGTCTAAAGGCTGATGTTTTAAAAGATTTACGAGCCAGTGAAAAGTTTTTCCCTCTTTTTGGTAAGGAATTATTTTTTTATCCCCAATTAGTTTATTTATAAACGTTTCTACCTCTTCGGTCTTAAATTCCAACGCGCCCATCTTAAAAGCGATATCTGAATACTTTGGTTCATATCCTCCCCAATCTTCTGCAAGACCCCATAGGCGAATGTATAGATGCAGTCCGCGGTCCCCGAGAAGTTTTACTATCTCCGTGTCAAAATAAAGTTCTTCCGTATCAATTAGTCGCTTGCGCGCCACTGGTCTCCCCCTCTCCTGCAAGAATAGGTTCACCATTAGTTATAAGGTGTTCTATGGTTCGTATAAGTTTGGGTGTTTTTTGCCCGCGGTATTGAATAGCTCTATCGTCTATGAAAACGTGATATATTGGCTTTTGAGACGTGTTTGGTGGATTGTGCGAGCAAGAATTGATTGCGTCGTATGGAACATTACAACGAGTTAAATATCCTTTTAATGCTGAGGTAGCTTTCCGGGTAGTCCAGATTATAATATGATAGCCTCTGGATTTTAGTTGCTTCATTGCATCGATAACATCCCAGTTGGGTTTACCGAAAACATCTACCCCCTTCCATCCGTCGTAATGCGCAATTACGCCGTCAAAATCAAAACAAATTGTTTTCATACTACTCCCTCCGTTGTTAATTTATTGGTTAGCCGGTAACTGTTGGCGTGTTTGAAATGTCCCAAATAAGATGCCACCATATCGTGAAACTTCCTAAAGTCTTTTATCTTCGCCTGGCGGAACTGCCGGATTTTCTCTCTAAGGTTGTTTATTACCCTCCGCCGGACCAGAACGTATGTCGGCCGGATGATGTAGCCTAAGAAGTCTATACCATTAGATATTGGCTGTAGCTTTTGGCGCCGAGGGTGCAACTGGAGTTTTAACTTAGTAAATAAAAATCCCTTGATTTCTTCTTTCCAGTGCAATAATTTTTCTTTGTCTTGGCTCAATAGAACAAAGTCATCCACGTAGCGCAGATAGTAATGATCTTTGAGAACGTGTTTAACGTACTGATCTAATTCATTTAAAATTATATTAGCGAAGAATTGGCTGGTAAGATTTCCAATAGGCAGTCCACACAGGTTGTTTTTACCGAAGAGACTCTTGTTAGCCGGTATATTGAGTAGTAGCTGTTCTTCTCCTTTACGGATATAGGACTTAGTGCAATCCCAGAAAAGAACTTTTTGAGTAAGCCAGAGCAATGCCGGACTTTCGATTTTATTTCGAAGCAATTCAAAAAGTATACTTTTATCAATAGATGTAAAAAAGTTTCTAATATCTAATTGGAGATAATAGGCACGGATGTGGCCATTCAGGGTTATTTGCCGGGTGAATTTCTCTAAGCGTTCTTTTGCCGCATGTGTACCCTTTCCATCGCGACAGGCGTAAGAGTCGTGGATGAAGATTGGTTCCCAAATTTTCTTAAACTCATTGACTAAAAGATGGTGTACTATTCTATCCCGGAAGTTTGCTGCGAATATTTCTCTTTCTTTGGGTTTCTTTGCTACAAAAAGAAGCGAGCGCGAAGGTTGGTAAGTCCTATCTATAAGTTCTTGCTGAAGCCTTACGAGATTCTCTCCCGCGTTTATCTCAAAGCGTAGCGCATTATGAGTATTGCGCTTATTGCTCCGACAATCGAGATAAGCATCATACAGATTTATGAAAGAGAATATATCGTTTTGTAAGCCGCTGGCTGGGGCGGACGGGTCGTACATAATATTTGTTGTCCTTATTGTTGTAGTTCACGTTGCCGTTATCATAATTCACGATGCGAGCGTTGCTCTTATTCCAGGCAACCTTTGCTTACACACTTATTGCCTCTTGCGAGGCTCTTCAAGAGCAGATCCTTTTAGGTACCACTCTTTGTGTTCTTATACCGTTTAAGGTGGCGTAAGCGCCCAGTGAATTACAAAATCGCACGCTTCCTTAAGGTTTACAGCTTAAGGAATTCTGGCTTCTTAACCAACCTTCGCACTGCTTCAATACTTCAATAACCTTTTTAAATGCAACCTCAAAACTATGGGTCTTATCCTTAAATGCATCCAAATCCTGAGCAATATTTAAGGTTAATTTGAGCTCTTCCAAACTATCTATGGCCTGCGTAAGATACTCTCTTCTCACTTGCTTAACATTTGCCTTAGTGATAAGACTAAGGGTCTTACGCGCAAGAGTCTTCATTTCCTGACCGATATCGTATTTGTTATATCTGTCGAAATGCCGGACGATTTGATAAAAATAAACTGTCATGTCTTTAGTTTTTTTATAGATTGGAAGATTTTCGTATGCGCTCATTTTTGGCTATCCTACGTTTTCACTGCGTTCAGTGTAATTACACCTTTTTAGGTTCTAAAGCTAAAGGATCGATAGCTAATAAAGCGTCCTCGGCGTGATATAAATGATCCAAGGTTTCGCAAGTCTGCATGACCCCTCCCGGAATTACTACTGCTATTTGACAATTACACGAAGTTGCTCCGACGTTTAGCGAATGAACCTGACCCACTAATACCTTTTTATTGTAGTCTGCATAGACTACTGGATCGCCTTCCTTTGCTTCTCTACCATTTTTATAATGCATATTTCCCTCCTTTTAATATTAATTGTCAAAAAATCAAATCACTGAGCTGGGGCGGACGGGTCGTACATAATATTCGTTGCCCTTATTGTAGTAGTACACGTCGCCGCGATCATAATCCACGATGCGAGCGTCGCTCTTACCCCAGGCCGGTTCGCTCTTGGTTGCATACCAGCCGTCCGTTTTGGTATCGGCGAATATCGGAAAGAAGCAAGGATCGCCTTCAAAGTTAATAATTGAAGCTGCCTCCGCGACTGTAGGTTCTTCTCCTCCGAGTTTCGCGCAGAATTCTTTCCTGTCCCCTGGACCTAAAATCTTATCCGAGCTTGGACCATGCTCCTTGCCTTCCTTATAATCCCTTATCCAGCCATCGGGAAGTTTTTCAAATCTTGCCGGATCGTTTACATCAATAACTGCTCCCTGCTTTACCATGCCTCTCCTCCTTGTTAAAAAGTTACGCAGGTGTTTGCCAAGGCATAGGCCAACCAAAGCAAGCCCCTGCGTATGTCCCCTGTGATTAAATAGACTATACCTGCGCCTATACAGGCAATAATTACCAAAAGCGGAAATATTTTCTCTCTTGTTATCATGCGTATGCAAATGTCCTTTGGCTTTCCGCAGTAACCGGCGTGTTGCGTGAAATAAAGATACGCACGGCCTCAATATGGCTGCAATACTTATTCTTGTGAAACCCCTGACAGTTGCAACGGTAAGTATCATCCGGAAGCTTTTGGATTGTGTAGGTGTGGATGTTATACTTTGGGATAGGCTTGCATATCCACTCATCCTTTCCGGTCTGCTCAATACACTCACGTTCTAAAAACTTGTTCGCCTTTTCGTTCATGCGTTGCCGCGACTCCGAAGTTAAAAAAGCCTGTTCTTTCACGTCTTACCTCCTTAATTGTCAAAAAATCAAATCACTGAGCTGGGGCGGACGGGCCGTACATAATATAAGTTGCCCTTACCGCTGTAGCCCACGTAGCCGTTATCATAATTCACGACGCGCGCGTTGCTCTTACTCCAGGCAACCTCTTCGTTTGTCCAGTATCCGGCTTCCTTTGTGTCCTTAAAGATGGACATATCAATCTGGGGGCCAGTGGGGTTGTTCTTTACTAAGGAGAAACCTTGTACTGGTGATGGTAAAAACCAACCTTTATGACCGGCAAAGCTGAGTTCCGCGCAGGCTATCTTAAACTCTTCCCAAGGCATTGCTTCTTTGAAGTGGTTCGGCAGATCCGTGTGGGGGAGTTTGACGATGTAGATATTGTGCCAAGTATCAAACACTGTGCCGTCGCGGTTATCAATGTAGCGCGGCTCCGGAAAATCTTTAATCCTGATAATCTTTACATTCTGCGCTGACAGCTTTGCAAAAATGTCTCTTGCTGCCCCTTCTAAGTCAGTACGTTCCTCCAAAATCCTTAATACTTTACCCTGCGTTAATAACTTCATGCCTCCTCCTTTTTTAATAAACTAATCCTAATTTTTTTGCAAATACCGCAGCGCTCTTTATTACTTCCCGTGAACTTTTCTCTGTCACTTGCGGTTCATAGTTAACGTCGTATATAACCCAAAAACCGTTTTCCTCCCTTGAAATAATCCATCCTTCAGGAAGCGATCTTTTGCCGAAATATGGAGAAGTCTTACTGAGTTTTGAAAAATGTGTGCTCACCTATCTTAGCCGTTCTAACCATACCCTTAGCCCATTTGGGTAATCCATAACGCTCAACTGCCTCGTAATGCGTAGCTCCTCTCGTAACATCCGGCGCATTTTCAAGAAACACTTTGCGAAGAATATCCTTTGCCATAAGTTCATAAGTCTTGCCCTCCTGCTTAATAAATCTATTTAGATCCCGGCGCTTCATCGCCACCAGTCCGTGATCCATTCCAGTATTGAGGCGGTTACGGACGCAACAGGCTACGGCATACATACCCCGATAGCCACCGGCGACGTCCTCCGCAATGAGACCTTTCCAAAGATTAGTTTGTATGGCAAGTTCGGCGTGCGTTGGTTTTACGAAGCTTTTCGTTCCGGTGAAAATTAGGATAATTATTACCCACAAAAGGATGTTGCAGAGCATAACTATGATATGTGATCGCTTAAATCTAAATTGAGGTTGCTGGGTTGGAAATCCGTATAAATTTCTCATGTTATTTTCTTTTGGTCCTTATACCGAAATGTTTATAAACTATTTTTAAGACTTTAGGTAAACCAGCGTAAAAGGCTTTCTCGCTGAGGTGCTTAAATGTTTCGTGGGCCTCTACCACTTTCTTAAGTGCAGGGTTGTCTGTTTCAAAAAGTTCGTAAGGGTCGATAAAATAGCCGTCGTTTAGCATTTTCTCGTTGGTAATATACGTTTTTCTACACCGCACTACAAAAAACTACACTTCTGACAAAACACTACTTTCAGGTGTAATTTTTTATGTTATACTTCCTTGCGTGTAGAGCTTCGGTTATTAAAACTAAAAGCTCATCTTGGAAGTCGCGGGTATTCTTATCCGCCTCTTCGTCAATGAGCCTTTTGGTTTTCTCCGGAAGCCTAAGAGATAAAGTTTTATCTTTTTTTGAATATGCCATAATTAAAAAAGCCGTTCTTTAGGAAACGGCCAAAAGTTCCTTGACAGGTGTATCAGAAATGGCTGTTTTTGATGAAATCCCTGCTGTATTGCTTACGGATTTCTTAGAACGCCACTTCGCCAAGGCTTGGGGATTACCCTTTTTCTTTGTATAAGGATTGCTTGCGAATCTATATGGAAACAGGTGGCACTCAGAAAGCGCACAATTTTTGACTTCTTGAGCGCTGCCACTTGAACAATCAAGGCATTTAAGGCGAATCGCTTTGAGGGGCGATATATTACTCATAAATCTCCCTTTGACATTTTTGTCTTTTTTTGTTAGTATTAAGGTTGAATAGTTTCACTGCTTAGTCCTTTTTGGATTTGTCCGTTAATCCATTTAAGGATTTCTTCTTTGACAAACCGAATCGCACCATCTTGGCCTACTCGAAAAGCACCAGGTATTTCATTGGCTTCAACTTTCCTGTAGACAGTCCGCGGTTCGATTCTCAATAAAGCAGCGACCTCTTCAACTGTCATAACTTCAATATCGCTCATTGGTAATCACCTCCATTTAGAGCAATGGAAAAAGTAGCTTCAAAACTACACAAAAGGACAAAAAAAATACTTGTTGTCCTGACACTACAAAATATAAACCAAAAGCTTCATTTTGTCAAGTAATTTTTTATGAAAAGTAAACCAGAAATTACAATAAGCAAAAAGATTGAATTGGCTCGTCGGGAAAAAGACTGGACACAAGAAAAGCTGGCCGAGGAAACTGGTGTCCATAGGGTTACTATTGTCAATTACGAGCAGTCAGAAGAGAATATAACCGATTTTATAATTCTCAAAAAAATCGCGGCGGCGCTTGGCAAACCACTCTCTTTTTTCGTATCAGAAGAAACACAAATACCTCTTGGCATTACTCCCGAACAATTAGAAATTCTTAATGACCCTGTGTTCCGCAGGGTCATTATGCCAGCTTTTAAAAATAAAAAGGAAATTAAAAACGCTATTGTTGATATTCTTGAATGTTTGCCATCTCTTACTCCGGAAAAGAGACAAGCCATATTAGCTTTGTGCAAATAAGGGGAAGGTAATTAAGCAAAGAAAAAGGGCTGAATTAAATGAAGAAAATTTGCCAAGTTATTATGGTGTTTACTTCGGTTTTATCATTGTCTGCGTGTGCTAATTTACACATGGCAAATATCCATCCAGAATGGAATCCGCAACAGGGATATGAGTGGGCTAAAGCTCAGTGTAAGGCATCTGCAAATGTAGGGTATGGGCGGGATTGGATTGATTTAATCTTGCACAATGAGGAAAAGGCTTATAAAGCATGCATGATTAAATATGGTTATGGACGAATAAATATTGACAGGGATTCAAATGAAAAATATGAAGTTTGTGAATAATTAAGAAATTAGAAGGCCCCGTGTCTAAGAATAACGAAACTCAACAGTCCTGCGCCATCTACTGCCGCTTCTCCAGTAAACAACAAGAAGGTAATTTCAGCATTGAAGCCCAAAAGAGTGCCTGCTTAGAATACGCCCACAAACAGAATTGGAAGGTCTACCGGATCTTTGAAGATCGTGCCCTCTCCGGAACATCCGATGAGCGCGACAGCTTCCAAGAAATGATCCGACAGGCTACAACTTCCCCACCACCCTTCCAAGCTATCCTCGTACACAAACTTGACCGCTTCGCCCGGAACCGCTACGACTCCGTAAAATATAAATATCTCTTGCGTAAACAGGGAGTAAAAGTAATCTCGGCAACCCAACCTATGGTTGGCTCTAATGATCCTACCGAAATATTAGTCGAATCGTTGCTTGAAGGTATGGACGAATTCTATTCCCTCAACTTGGCAAGAGAAACCATTAAAGGTATGGTTGAGGCCGCAAAACAAGGCTATTGGTGCCACGGACTGCCTCCTTACGGATACCGGAAGAACTATATTGAGCAAAATGGTAAACGGCGCGCTAAATTAGAAATTGATCCGAAAGAATCCAATATAGTTGAGTATATCTATAAGCGTTACGCGCGCGCGAATATCGGCATAAAAGGCTTAACGATTGAACTCAATAACAAAAGAATCCACCCTCGAACCGGGAAGTATTTTACCAAAGGGCATATAGAGCATATCTTAGGCAGCGAGAAATACGCAGGCGATATGATTTTCGGTAAAGAACTCAACACCGGCAACCGACAGTTTAAGTCCCTTCAAGAGCCCGTTGTAGTCAAAAATAGCCACCCTGCCATTATCTCCCGAAATCTCGATGCAAAGGTAAAGAATATCTTAAAACTAAGAAATCCAGAAAATTCCCCTCCGCGCATACATAACGATTCTTACCTTTTATCCAGCCTAATTATCTGCGGTCGGTGCGGCGCGCGCTATGTGGGGGCTTCTGGTAAGAGTGGAAAATACCATTACTATATATGTGGCACTAAAAACCGAAAAGGAAAGATTGCTTGCAATGCTCCGGAATATAATAGGGCAAAATTAGAGGGTCAGGTAATTGAGAAAATCCAAAAATATATCCTCACTGAGAAAAATATTCAAGAATTGGCGGTTAACCTATTTAAGGTAATAAAAGATGTTGCTCCGGACCTCGGAAAGAAGGTTGCGCGGGTCCAGGCTGAAATCAGACAGAAAAATAATAAACTCCAGCGCCTCTATGAAATACTTGAGACGAGTAACGACTTAAACGCTGATGACCTGGCGCCAAGGATGAGAGAGCTAAAAACGGATATTCAGATATTAGAAGGCCAAAAAGAAATATTAGATAGCGAGATTAAACAGGTTGGAGAAGCTCAACTAAATACTCGCTGGATAAAAGCCTATGCCCGGCTTCTCATTGATCTCTTGGAGAGTAAAGACTTTTACACCCGGAAGAACTTCTTAGCGCGCATGGTTGAAAAAATTGAGGTTAAGGATAAAGAATTCAAAATATCTTTCCGGCCATTTGTTGACCCCGACAGCCTACCTGTAAAAAAAAACTCAGGAGCGTTAAAAACCCCTGAGTTCTCACAAAAGAAATATTGGCTCCCCCTCGTAGGCGAAAACCAGAACTCCTACCTTATATCACAAAACAAGGTCTTTGTCTATAAATTCACCCTCGCTTAAGGAGAGAGCCGGTAGATACTGCGTGGTTCGGCGGCCACATCTACCGGCTTCTTAGGAGAAGCAGGGAGGAGCTGCTTCTTTGGAATTTAATTAAGCCTGCGTCGCGATTTTACGCGCTCTTATCCGTCCAATGAAAATATGGGTAGGCAAAATTGCCCTCGGTATTATCACTTTCCTCGTAGAACAACGCCTTGTCAGCGTACACAGGCTTAATTTATATCAAAACTAATGGTAAAGTAATTTGTATCCAAGCTCCGCGGCCGCCCTCATTCACTACGTCGGCTCTAAACTTCCATACTGGTCGGTTCATCTTTGTAGCCCAAAAGCCTATCAATAGAGGCAATAAAGCCACCCTAAGCCCAAAACCAAGCCAGTGGTGGCTTACGTAGGCGTATGGCGCCAAGGCAAGCGAGATCCCAAGGCCGTGCAGGTAGAAGTTAATAAACCTCTCCGCAGCGCCTTTCTTATTCCAGTAGGTTGTCAAGGCTCCGAACATCAGTCCAAAAGATAAAAGATAAGCCCACCAGTAGCCTAATTTAAAGCCTTCCAAAAGCCACAGGGCTATAAAGGCTACCGTAGGGCAACCCATATCCCGCCATTTGGTATTGTAGGCGTCTGAGCCTCCCATCCGGTAAAGGATAAATGAGGCTACCGCGGCCAAAGACACTATACCGATTTTGAGTATAATCATTAGAATTCAAGCCTTCCGCCTGCCCTGCCACCTATGCCGGTCCGGCCATCGCTTTCAGCAAAGCCGTATCCCTCTACAAAAGGAATAGGCAACCACCATGGCCGCTTTTTTATTTCTTGTTTCTGCTGTTGGCTGGGTGAATAATCAATGTGGCTAAAGCTAAAAGGGTAGACTACGAACCTCTGCGATTGGCTTTGATTCGGCATAAAGAACGCCCGCCAGATCGTAAACCCCACCAGAATAATTAAAACCAGCCATACCACGAACTGCACGTTCTTGGCGTTAGTTACTGGACTGATAAACCCTGAGAGGAATTTTTTAATATCAAACTTCTCTGTGTCGGCCATGGGGTTCTCTTATTTTTTTACTACTTTCCAATAAATCGTTGCGCTAAAAGCCCCTAATGCAAAACTTACCACAACAGCTACAATTAAGTTAATCATGTTTCCTCCTGGCTTAGTGTTTCTCCTGCTTTTAAAAATCTATCCCTGAACCCTTGGGCGTGCTCCTTCTGGCACGGCTCGCAGGGCTTATTTTCCCGGATCTGTTCTATGGTTAATATTCTGCCTCTACATATCGGGCAAAATTTATGGAATTCCATTTTTCTACCCCGAAATTTTACTCTCAACTAAAGCGAGAGTTGAACAGATA
Organism: Candidatus Omnitrophota bacterium; assembly: GCA_026387315.1. Taxonomy (GTDB): domain Bacteria; phylum Omnitrophota; class Gorgyraeia; order Gygaellales; family Profunditerraquicolaceae; genus UBA6249. The sequence goes on along the minus strand of JAPLLY010000054.1, from coordinate 6,602 downwards.
GAATTCTGCGACTTTGCCATCTCTTTATGTTCTTCCCGTTGAAATTCATTAGCCCGGGTCATCGTAGAGTGAAATTCTCGCGCTTGGGCTGTATGATCCTCAATGGCTTTTATAAATTGCTTGATAGTATCTAAGAATACTGTTCTCTCTTCCTTCGCCTGTTGCAAAATTTCTTTCTGTTGTCTGAGGATGTAGAATACGATAACAAAACAAAGGACCATAAACCCTATTCCAAACCCTAAATCCTTAACACTGTTGATTATCCCATTGCTTGCCAGGGCGCCTATGGTATCCATTAATTTTCCTTTCCGTTTTTATCGTTATGTATTTGACCAAGCGCTCACATTGATAACAACCCCATAATTGCGAGTTTCTTCGTCAATAGTATCTTGCATATTCCCAGTAATAACTCCGATTCCCGATTCAATAAAAGCTGAACGGACGGCAGAAGCTAATAACTGGGCGGTTTTATAATCTTTAGCCCAACAGGTAATTTCAACAGTCCCATTATCAAGACCGCTTTCTCCATCAAGGCTTTTAACGGGAGTGATGTCGTTTATTACATAAACAATAGCAGGGACGCTTCCCCCTTGTGGGATTTCTACAGGGTAAATTCTCGATGAGACAAGAGCCACTACGCTTTGATTTTCGGATAATATTTTATAAATATCTGCCTGTATCATGCTCATTCCTTAACCAGTTGTGATATTTTATTAGCAAGAACATCCTTAAATTTTTCTAACGCTTTTCCCTGTGCCTTCTGAAATGCAACCTGAATAAAAGATACCTTTTTAATAAACTTTGTTCCAAACTCCAAGAATGTCCAATAATAAGCATCCAAATCGCGTTTTGACATTTTTCTACCATGCCTAACTCCGAAGATTACGTTTTCTTTAAATGGATTTGGCTTAGACATTGTCTTGATATACATTGCCCGGCGCAATCTACCCGTCTTTATTGGAACTAACATTTGCGCTTCTTTTTTTATTACCTGTGCACCTGCAACAAGTGCGCTTTTTAAAGCCTTGCGCCCAATCTTAGGACCGAGCTCAATCATTTTCTTTTCCAGCTCTTTAAGCCCTGTTATTCGGACAGATACTCCGTCAGGCATTTATTACGCCCTCCGCACACATAAGCCATAATTCTTTGTGGCCCTCTTGATAATCAATGACGTATTTAATCATATATGTTTTGCCGTTATATTCGGCTTTCATTCCTACTGCAACGTCATCGCGATATCTAACCCGAATTTTAACGGTAATTTCGCTTTGAACTTGCTGTTGCGCCCAGAATTCACGTCCGGAAATAGGCTCTACCGCGGCCCATACTATATCTAACTCTTCCCAACTCGTGTTGGGCGCGCCAAATTCATCAGTAGCAGGGCTTCCAGTTACAAGTTGCGATATTTTTATTCTCTTATTAAGTGTTCCTGCTTGCATTATATCCCCATCTCTAACCGATAAGGAGCCAGGAGGTTTACCAGTGTCTGATTAGCAGTTAATGGTTTTTCAACCTGCGCCTCTCGATTCTCATACATATCTGCGATCTGCATAAGCATGGCGATTTTGATTGTTTTAGGCAACGCCTCGGACTGCATAGGACTTTCTCCGGGGTCGCTATAACCAGTAACAAATACAATCCTTAATGAATCCCCGGCGTCTGATGTTTCCGGCCAAGAATTAACTGGAGTAATAAACCCGGGCTCTGAATCACTCACAACATACTCAGATGAATCAAGCGTCTGTTCGACGTTATTACCATCGAGATATTTTATTGATGTTACGGAAATAAGCGGGGCTGGAAGACTGATCGGTGCGTTATTGACCGGAAAACCTCTGTCTCTTAATTCAACTGTTTGAACGCCAATCTTGCGAAATAAATAATCTTCGCACATCTGCCTTGCGGCCGTGATAAGCGTTTCGATCAGGCTTTCTTCCGAAGAAGAAAACTCCGCACGCATAAATTCAGCGGCTTCATCAGCGGTTAACAACTCATCCGGCCCAGTTATTAGTTTAAACATAAAGCCTCCTCAAGATTAACTTTATTAAAACATTCAAGAGCCGTATCACGTGTCGCGTTTATAACTTCAACACCTTCAATTTTCAAATCTTCTGCCAATTTTGGAAAATTCTTTAGCCATGTCTTAATTGGCATTTCTTTATTTAAACAACCGGGGTGTTCTCCATGCCAGTGGCTTTTTTTGTTTTCTCCGCGCTTCATATCAAAACCAAGCAAAATTATTTTCTTAGCCCCGAATAAATAAGCAAGATTTATCGCTTGATAGCCGCTGTTAGATCCATAGTGGACTTTATTTTTCCCCAAGCCTTCGGCTTTATCTCCATCGATCCTATTCAGTCCATACTTCGACGACGCGGGAACATCTTGCGTCCACAGTTCGCCCTTAAATCTCAAAAGAACATCTCCAATATACTTATCCCACCAATCCCCGTCGCAAGCATAAAGAACATCAGCCCATAAAGCCAATTCGTAAGACGTATTTATGACAACTACCTTGCGGTTTTTGTCTTTTTTACACCACTCTTTGACTTTTTCACAGTCTGGCTCTGTGAGGCTTGGCCCGCTTGCGATGATAACCCATTCTTTGCATTCGCTCCGACGGGGGAAGTAAAAGACGTTTGCCTGTCTGCCATCAAAGGCGGGACCGCGGAGTATTCCTCCGCAAGCCCCGCATTGATTAACATTTTGGCATAAGCATCGTCAGTATCCAATATTCGCCCAGCCGGAATATTCCCAAAACCCGGTCTTGAACTTATAAATGGACGCTTAGCGATTATCTTCATGCCGTTCCTTTCGTTTAGACGGTTAAATTACCATAGCGAACCGATGCTGGCCTTAAACCGCCAAGCACTCCACGCTTCTCAGCTCTAATCGTAATCAAATTCTGCTGGAAGTTTGTGTCATCGCTTTCGGACATCTCAACTACTGTATCTTCACGAGTAAGATACATAAATGCGATGTCGAATGCGGCTACGAGCAATTTATTGGCTGTCATGCTCGAAGTAAGCGCAATCGGTTTACCCCACAATGTTGGAACGATAGCTCCGAATGGAGAACCAACGAGATAACCCAGATTTTCATCCTTTAAACGCTCAATCGCACCCCAGGTAGCAGGATTCATAATAATCCCGTTAGCCGGATAATCAGCCGCGTCAAGAGCGCGGATAGCGCGGTTAGCGGAATCAATCGCGGTATCGCCTGAAGTCGGGGTGAACGCTGTGAAGTTCGGGGAAACGGTCATACCGATAAGATTCTGGCCAACACCATTACCAGCCACAATCTGTGTTTCCTCGCGTAACTCAACTCCGTAGCGCAGGCGATTTTCGATATACGCCACTAAAGCCGGAGCATCGTTCAAAATCTGTCTGGAAACCTTAATCCAGTGAGCGATGGTTACGACAGGAGCGGAATATAACTCAAACGTCAAAACGCTTTCCGGCTTAGAACCACCTTCAGCAGTTTCGGCCGCGTTATTGGTAAACGCGAGCTCGCGGGTAAACTCTACCGCATTGCTTACGGTATTTCCGGAAGCAAGCAGATCACGCACGCGCAAGGCACGGAATGCGCCAGGGATAATCCCAGGTCTGCGATCGGCAGGAACCAAGGTATCAGAATTAGCCGCAGGACTGCCACTCTGGCCGGTAATCGTGTTATTCCGTACTATAAACCCATTTTTCAGGGTAATACGGCACTTATTGGTCTGGCCGGAAGCAAAGGCCTTATAAGCCGGATCTTCGACAAGTATTCTGCCGAAAGACTTAGGAGCTTCTTGACCGGCAAGAATATTCGCGGTAAGTCTCTGCTCCATAGCGACTAACTTGTCCGCGCAGATCTGCACATCTTTTGCCGCTTTTTCAGCTACGGCAACGGCGACAGCAAGACCTTCCTTGCTACCTTTTTCCTGCTCTTTGACCAACGCTTTAAGGGCTTCGTGGGCCGAAATCTGCGCTGCCTTAAACTCTTCAAATGCTGCTTTCAATTGTTCTGGATTCATATTTTCTTCTCCTTTTTAATTTTTCATTGATTTAATTACTTCTTCCCATTTTTCCGTGTCCGCATCACGCTGGACAGGCTCGGCGGCATCACGCACACCGGCTCTCTGGAAAATATCTTCTCTCTCTTTACGAGAAAATCCTTCACGGGCAAGTGCCATTTCTAATGTGCGTTTTGCCTGTGCTTTAGTCTGTTTTTCAGTATCCTTGGCGGGAGCAGTCTTTGTATCAATCAATTCATCCGCAAAACCATATTCAATCGCGTCATCTGCTCCTATCCAAGTTTCACTGTCCATCATCTTCGCAATTTTATTCTCAGGGGCCGATGCTCTGCTAACATAAGCCGCAAGAATGGCCTTATCGAATTGCTCAAGTGCATCCGCAGCTTCACGCAGATCATTCCTATTCCCCATTACAATAGACCAGGCGTTATGTATCATTAAAAATCCAATCTTTGAAATCTTGATTGTATCCCCAGCCATAGCAATAACAGAAGCGCCAGATGCAGCAAGCCCAAGAATATTTACCGTAACGTTCCCTTTATGCTGGGCTAAAAGATTATAAATCGTTGCTGATTCAAACACATCTCCACCTGGAGAGTTAATATTGACAATAACGTCTTTATCTTCACCAATAGACTTAAGCGCGGCAGACATTCTTTTTGCCGTAAATCCCTCACCAAAATAATCTGAGCCAATCACGTCAAAAATATCGATGGATGCCGTTTCGCCTTTATTCTCTGCGACAATAGTTTTATCCCATCGGGCAAGGATACCGTCTTCAATTTTATTTCGTGTAAAGTTAAGACCCTCAGTTTTTAACAGTAAATGTTTTTGTTTCATTTTTATTGCCTCCATTCTCAAGATATACCAACTGTTGGTCTATAAATAATTTATCTCCAGCAGAATCAGGCGGTAACCCTTCCTGTCCTCGACACTCATTAGGAGTCATAACACCACTTCTAATTGCAATTTGATAACCTTCATATCTTTCTTTCTCTCCGCCTCTTAATAATTCGTCAATATCGAAATCAGGCTCGACAGTTTCACGCTCTGATATATCCAATAATTGTGTTTGGATGCTATCTTTCATTTTTTCTCTGTATGGAGCAAGTCCCAATTTATACCAACCTCTAACGATTTCAGTAATACCTGAACCCCATACCGTAGAAGATGACATATCGTGGATTAACACTGGAGGCACATCAAAAAACCGGCAAATATCTTCGAGCTGGAATTTCCGGCTTTCCAATAACTGAACATCTTTCGGCAGCATTGACGTAGGAGTAAATTTCATCCCTGCTTCTAAAACCTTTAACGCTTCTTCCTTACCGCTGGTTATGTCATTAAAATTAGCTTTCAGTTTACCCCTTTGGTCTGGAGAAAGGATTTTATCTATTGTTAAAACTCCACCCTGCTTAAATCCACTGTTAGATAATCTGTTGACGCTTTCTTCGGCGCCCAAAGAAATACCGAGGCTATTCCTGGCTTGGTCTAATGGGGATAAACCTACAATGCCATTGCCTAATAATTTAAGATGCCAGATATTTTTTGAAGTATATGTATTTATTTTTCCAGATGAATAATATTTATGAATTACGCTTCCATCAGAATTAAGGACAGTCTCAACCTGCGATGTCATTAACGGCAATAATGAGATTATATCCTTACCGGAAGAATCCCTCTCAATAAGACAATAAGCATTGCCACGAAAACCAAGTTGATAATAAATTGTTTCAAAGAACTCGCTTCTTGTCTGATATCTATTCGGTTGCCAACGTAAGAGCCGATATAACGGATGGTCGGTAACAATCTTCTTGCTAACAATTCTTCCGGAAGCATCACGCTTAATAGAAAAAAACTGAATAGGCAATGAAGCCATTGTTTCTGCTGTGCGCCGGATACAGGCAAAAGCGGAAGAAATCTGCAAAGCGGTATCATCAGTAACGGTTTTTGTCGTCATACGGCCGGATGAAGGAACAAGACTTTGTGATCCCTCATCTCTACGAGAACTACCCCCGGAAAACCAATTTAAAAAGTTTCTAACGGGTCTTATCAAGAGACCTCCTCAGTAACCACAAAAATAAAAAGGCCAACTCCGCCGTGCACGGAATCGGCCTTAAAAACTATCGACAGGGAGCGACCCCATCTTGTATGTCTCTATTATCGCATTGCACTACTTACAAAGGCAAGGAATACTCCCTAAGCTTTGGGAATAAATTATCTTATAGTTATAGGATTATTGAGGAAATCATCAAGACTTCCTTCTTCTCCTGTATTTTGACCTATCATAATCCCATTAGCCATTAAAAGCGCAGTCATATCGTCAATCTTATCCGCACTTTTCTTCTTATCCGGGGCCATATTCAAATTAGCATCTGTTCTTGACACAATATTAGAAGCGCACCAAGTCAATACAGGGTCGCCGCCATGCCGAAACTTACCAGAAATATAGGTCTCCTCAAAGTTTTTCATTGAGGGATGATATGATTTAGGTCCCTGAATAAACTGAACCATCTCAACATCTTCGGCTGTAAGCTTTGACGCTATCTGCGCTGCATTCCATTGGTCAAAAGCAACAGCAACAAGATTA